>NZ_CP118260.1:0-600000 GCF_013337045.2 Agrobacterium vitis | reverse complement strand
TCATGCCGTTGGCGGCCTAGCCGTGCTGCACGACGAGGTTTTGGACAAAGCCACCACTGGCCAAGGCCCGGTGCGTGCAGCCTCAGTGGACCAACTGCGCAATCTGTTCCTGCGCGACCATGACGGACAGCCAAGTGCCCATAGGGTTATGCTGATCGATGATCTCGGGCGTATTCTGGCCAGCATTTCCCATCGTGCAGGTGCCGTATTGCAACTGGACCTGAAGGAAAAAGCCAGCGACTTGACGCAGCAGGACATCGACGCTTTCGTTGCCGCCATCGGGCCGGTGCGTGAACGGGTTATCCTGTCGGCAGGTGATGCAAAAGCCGTTTCCCGCCTCGCAGAGGCCCTGCCCGGCCTGCCGCTCGGCTACGACCCCTGCCATGGCGGCGCCATTGAACGGTTGATGGAAAGTGGTGACTTCGTTGCGTTCATCGATGATGCCGTTGCCGCCATCCCCGACGCCGAGATGATCTATCTCGACCACGAGGCGGTGCTGTTTGCCGAGGATCGCGGTTTCAACATGGTCGCCGCCTTCCATGCTGCTGGAAAACGGATCGATGCCTATACCATCAACAGGGCGGACGAGGTATCGCTACCACGCGTCCTGCGGCTGCTGGCGCTGAAATGCGACCAGATCACCACGGATGATCCGGTCGGACTGCAAGCGCTGATCGCACTCTACGACAATCAACGGTCCATGGCGGGCTGAAACCCGGCAAGCAGCCAGGGATGCAACGCGGGCGTGGCGGCGAGAATGCCGCCTCCAGCGTCAACCGGCATTCCGCCAAAGCCTGTGACCAGGCCCCCGGCCTCGGTCAGGATCAGGGCAGCGGCGCCATAGTCGTGAACCTGCAAGCCATCCTCGAAAAACCCATCCAGCCGACCGCAAGCCACATAGGCAATCGAAAGAGCCGCCGAACCGAGACGGCGTACGCCAGCGGTATTGTCCATCAACCGGCGGAGTGCGCGGTGATAGAGCTCCTCATCGACGCTTTTCACTTGTCCGGGAACCGGCAGGCCCGCCCCGACCAGCACATTCTGGACATCGGCGACCGCGGCACAATGCAGTTTTTCGCCGTTCAGACAGGCGCCCTTGCCAATTTCAGCGCTGAACAGCTCATCGAGCATACTGTCATAGACCACCCCGCAGGTGATTTTACCCTGTTCGGCGATGGCGATGGTCATGCCGAAATGCGGCAGACCCCAGGCAAAATTGGTCGTGCCATCAATGGGATCAATATAGATAACCGGTGCATCTGGGCCGCCTCTACGGTTGCCAGTCTCTTCCTCGCCCTGGATGGCATGGTCCGGAAAGGCCTCGCAAACACGGGCAACGATCAGGCGCTCGACGGCGACATCGATTTCGGTCTGGTAATCGCGCGGACCTTTGTGAACCATCTGGTCAGCATAACGGCGGCGCAGCGACTGACGCGCCAGCGCTCCGGCTTCAAGAGCAATGCTGGCAAGGGTCAACAGGCGTGGAGAACTGTCAGGCGCGAGACGGTCGTGGGCGCTCAAATCGGTCATGGCACATTCCGGGATGTTTGGGACAATAGCCTCGATTCAGGGCAGAACGAGGTCGAATGGATGCCGAAACTTCGCGGAAATGGGAAGAAAAGCAAGTAAAGGATATATGACAGCCCGGCTATCCGATATGCCAGGTGCTGAGATAACCGCTCTCGGTATCAGTTCAGCAATTGTTGCTCGCGGCTGCGGGCCGCGGACAGTTCAGACGTGGTGTGATTGAGACGATCAGCCAGAACCCGGGTGATCTCCGAGGAAATTTCGGGAAAATCGCTCATCAATTTCAGAAAATTTTCCTTGCTGATTTTCAAGACTTCAAGCCGGGAAGCCGCCCGCACGGTTGCCGTTCGCGACACATCGCAGAGAATGGCGATTTCCCCGACGATAGAATTGCTCTGGACTTCCGCAACCTTGATTTCTCCGGCATCAGAATTGACCAGGACATCGGCGGTCCCTGAAAGCACGACATAGGCTGCGTCACCGACATCGCCTTGGCGAAACAGGTTTTGGCCTTCGCGACAGGTCATCCGGTCGGAAGCAAAAGCCAGAAGCTTCAGCTTGGCTGGAGCAATCTGGGAAAACAGCGGCACACGCCGCAACATTTCAACTTCGTCCTTCAGTAGCATTTGCGTCTTACCCCCTATCGCGCCTGATCACGATATTACGAGAGAAACTGTTTGAACATCCCGTCTTTGGCGGAAAGCTCATCGAAACTCCCGGTTTCGACAAGATTTCCTTTGTCGAAGACGAGTATCCTGTCAAAAAGACCACTTATATCCGCATTTGGCAAAACCCAGATGATCGAGGGCCGATGACCGTCGCAATGCAGGTTCTGCAGGATATGACCGACGATCTTATCCTGCGCCCGCTGATCGAGCGCCGACAAGGGCCTGTTGAAGATGAAATAATCCGACCGCTTCAGCAGCGCGCGCGCCAGATTGAGCTTCTGGCGCTGAACAGCGGTCAACCGCCGCCCCTGCGAGCCGACGTCGAAATCCAGCCCGATCGACAGCACGCTTTCGGCAAGGCCGAGGTCTGCAATAATGTCGCGGATGATCGCCTGTATCCTGTCGGAAGCATCGGCTTCACGCACAGCCAGTCGGCCAAACAGGACATTATCCATCAACGATGCCGACAGGGTGAACCGTTCTGCATCATGACGCTCGATCTTTTCCGCCAGATCTTCAGGAATTGCGGCATGGAACTGCTGGCGTGCATCGACGATCTTGTCCATCAACTCTTGCGTCAAAAGGCCGAAACGGTGGCGGGGTTCGATATAGGCAAAGCTGAGGCGGATAATGCTGCTGCGCTCGCTGGCCGAGGCTTGCGTTGCGGACGTGCCTTGAAGCTTTTGCAGCAAAGCCTCGTAGTCGGGAAGATCCTCCGCGCTCATGAAGGTCAATTGCTGGAAAAACGGATGGTCGGGCGGAAGGTCTCGAAACAGTTCGACTGCATTCGCCGCGATTTCAAGTCCCATTGCGTAGAACGCGTCGCCAATGCCGGTGTCGCGCATCACCTTGCGGAAATAGGGATGAGCCGCCAGCCCTTGACCATTGATCATCATGGGTTTCATCTTACCGAACAGCAGGTTTTCACCCACCGTCGCCTGGCTGTTATAGGCATCGGCCTCGAAGGGCACGACAATGTCGTCCAGATCCTCCTCATTCAGCCGACGCCGCAGGGCATGGCGGATCTCGACAATTCGTTCAGTCAACGCCTGATGGGCAAGCGTATCCACTTGCGAACGCAGGGCGAGATCGAAAATATCCTCCGAAATCGTCACCGCATCCAGAACCGGACGGATCACTTTCAACAGACCATCCGGCCCTTCGGCTCCAGCCGATCGATAATCCACCCAATCGCTGTTGAGATCGAGAAGCGGATTACCGGATCTCTGCGCCTCCAGAAGGTCACGTTTGTTTCTGCGCGCCGCCAGTCCGTCATAGGTGACATCTGTCAAAGGTGCATGTTTCAACCCGTAGAGAAGATTGTCCCGCAGAGTGCCATGGAAGAAATAAGCATCCGAGGACACGAACGAAAGCCGCCGACCGGTGACCGATTCCGGCATGGTGAGAATATCCTGGCCGCCAATGCTGATATGGCCGGATTCCGGCCATAGAATACGCCCAAGAGCTTCCGCAAGCGCCTCACCGCCGCCGCCGTTCTGGCCGACAATCGCAACCGTCTCGTTTGGGGCAATATCCAGCGAAACGCTATTGAGCAGGCGTGCGCCGCTATCATCGCACAGCACCAGGTTCGAGGCCACCAGTGCCTCGGAAAGCGGGCCGACCGGGGTGGCTGCAACCGTGTGAACCCGCGCATCGACCAATCGTTCAACATCGAATTGCTCGACCACCTGAGCATATTTGACCTGCACGTCCTGGCGGGCCTGATCCCAGTCTATCAACTCCTTCAGCGGGCCCGGCAGGTCTTTGTAGGCGCTAATAACGGCGATCAGCTGGCCAATGTCGAGCCGCCCCTCCAGCGCCATGTAACCGCCAATGGCATAGAACAGGAAGGGCGTCAGTTGAGCCAGGAAGTTATTGATGAATTTCACCATAAACTTCCACTGATAGAGATCGTAGCGGATCGAAAAAATCAGGCCGAGACGGGCAGCAATGTCGGCGCGCTCGAAATTTGATGTATCATGGGCATGGATCGTATGGATGCCATCGACGATTTCGCCAACCCGGCCGGATAATTGGCGCGCCGTCAGCTGGCGCTGGCGACCCAGCTCCAGAAGCCGTCTGCGCATGCGTGGAATGATAATGGCCTGAACGCAGACCATGCCGGCCGCGATCATTCCCAGCCAGACATTCTGAAGGATGATGAAGATCAGCGCCGTCAGCGCCTGCCCACCCAAAAGTGCGGGCTGGACGAAGGCATCGCCGGTAAAACCACCCAGCGGTTCGACCTCGTCCTTGATCATCGTGGCGATCTCAGCGGATTTGACCCGCTTGAAATGCACGGGCGGAAACCGCAGAACCCGATCAATCAGTTCGAAGCGAATCCGGCGCAGCATCCGCTCACCAAGCCGCCCCTTATAGGTATTGATATAGAATTTGAACAAACCGTTCAGCACGACAAGACACAGAAAGACGACGCTGAGCGCTATCAACATTTGCACTCGGTTCAACTCGAAACCGCGGAAGATTTCCATATGGCCAAGCCATGGCAAGTCGAAAGCGACATGCATAAACGGCTTTGTGGCCCCGGCCTCTTCAAAGCCCTGGCCCTGAATAGGGCCATTGACGATCTGCTTGGGCAGATCGAAGGACAGAAAATAAGGGATCATCGAAAGACCGACGATGCACAGGATCCACACCTGTTGCAGATAGGTATTCGACCAGATGTAACGCCCCAGGCTTTTTTCCATCGTCACTCGTGAAATGCAGCGCCTGTCGTCCCACGCCCCATGCCGCACGACAACGCCTTTCATCATATATGGCGCACTTCTCTTCGCTGTAAAGCGGTCAAGCGAAGATCCGTTGCCAACAATCCTTCACGTTGACGACTGGATCTCTATGGAACCTATTGTCCTGCATCCCCCTGATTTATTGCAGGAACCGGTCCATCATCGCTTGGGACTTTTTCTGCCCGTTCAGTTGTACGGCATCGCGATGTAGGAGAATCAAGCGCTCGGCTTCCGAAAGGCCGGTGCGATGCAGATCCGCTTCAGCTTCGTCACGCCGAAGTTCAGCCATCCGCGGGCCGGGTTGGAGAATCGTCACCCTCTGGCGAACCCCCCGCAGCTTTTCCTCGCCAAGGGTTATCCAGTCGCCGGCGCAGTATCCGGCAAAGGCATGGCTGGCCACCACGTCACTTGCGTATTTCTTGGTCAGCAACTGAAGCCTGACCACTTCATTGACCGCCGAACCGAAGGCTGAAAACGTCAACCGGTCGCGCAGCCCGACATTGCCGAACATCACATTGCCGACATGCAGGCCCAGGCCATAGCCGATAACGGCTACCCCTCTTTTCCGGCGCTCCTTGTTCAGGTCCGCCAACCGAGCCTGGGCGACACGCACGGCCGAAAGTGCTTTCTCGCAAGCCTGACGGGACGGGTCCTTGTGGCGGTCGCAAGGATAGACGGCCAGAAACCCATCGCCCAGGAAACTGAGGATCTGCCCGCCATTGCGGTTGAACGGTGCAGCGATCGCGTCGAAAAAATCATTCAACGTATCGATATAGGCCTGGCGGCCCTCTTTTTCGGCCAGCATGGTCGATTGGCGCATATCGCCAACCACCAGTGCGGCCCGGATGGTTTCACCGTCACCCCGGCGGATCTGGCCATTCAACACCCGCTTGCCGGCATCGCCGCCCAGATAGGTGGTCAGCATATTGTTGGAAAGTTTGCTGAGAACAGCCATTTTGGCGGCAACCGCCAGATGGTTTTGAATGCGCAGCAGCGCGGCAATCATCTCCTCGCTAAAGCCGTCCTTGGCATCCGTGGACCAGGAACCCAACATGCCCTGCACGGACTGGTCCCCGAAGGGCTGCATGAAGGCAAGATAATCGGTGACATTCTCCTTGCGCAAATCCTCGAAGATCTCGAATTCAACGGGGCCTTCGGCGGGAATGCGCCGGCGCAAATAATCGAGATCCCGGCTCAGCAATTGATAATAGGGGCTCTGCAAAAACATATCCGTATTGTCGGCATCGTGACGATAACCTTCAATCATCAGTCCGCTTTGTGGCCGCCAGGTAAAGCCCACAGCTTCGTAAAGAGGATGCAGCATGGCAAAGGACAGATGGACCCGAACGATCGGCAGACCGGCGGCGGCGATCCGGTCGCAAAAGCCCCGAACGATATCTTCGAGCGTGCTGCCGGAAAGGGCAGCCTGTGTCAGCCAATCGGCGACTTTCTCCATGAAGATCGCCGAGACCGGTGCGGATGCAGTCGCCATGAAAGGTCCTATCAAAAAGACGCGTCGTTAAAAAACAGGCCATGGCCAGGTTCACGATACTGAAATAGGGATCTCCTCCACTCCAGACAATGGCAGCCAACGTCCACGATGCCTTATATACAATATACTTCAACACGCTGGAATCGGGACGATGCTGTCGTTTTGTTTTCGCATCGGGTTTTCTGTCGGCGCAGGTTATGTCTTGCCAACCTCGGAAAGGTTGAGCGCAACGCGTGTCGCCTCATTCAGGATGAAGACTTTTAACGGCTCCGCACGACCGCGAATGGAAATTTCCCGGCCGGCGCTTTCCGGCACCGCAAGCCCCGCCAGAGTAGCGACGGGTTCGGAAATCACCAGTTGCGTTTCGAATTCCTTGGCCACCGATTCAAGCCGGCTGGCGACATTGACGGTATCGCCAATGGCTGTGAGATTACGAACGCTGCCGTAACCCAACGTTCCCACTACGGCCGGACCGGTATGAATACCAATGGCGATCCTGAGCGGTACCGTCAGTTCGTTGGCCAATTGCCGGTTCAACTCCTCCAGACCGGCAATAATACCGTTTGCCGCCTTCAACGCCTGGCGACACGCCACCTCGGGCGAGCCCGTGACACCGAAAAGCGCCATGGCGCCATCGCCGATGAATTTATCCAGTCGCCCTCCTGCCTCTTCCACGGCATGGCCGACCACGGCGAAATAGCGGTTCAGCAGAAAGACGATGTCGAAAGGCAGCCGGCTTTCCGTCAGCATCGTGAAATGTCGCAGGTCGCAGAACAGCACGGCAATATCGCGTTCGCGGCCGGGTATTACCTCATGACTGCTATCCACCGTGGCGCTTTGCGGCATCGCCACCATAAGCGGCATGACTGTGAGGTTCGCCTTGGGGCGAAGCTGGCAGGCAAGTCGCACACCGGGGCCAGCCTTGATCCGGTTCAACGTACCCTGCTCCAGCGTTTCAGCAGGCGGCAGCTGTTGCTCTCCATCGATAACCTGGACACGGCAGGTCGAACATTGGCCCTTGCCGCCACATACGGCATAATGCGGTTGACCAGCCAGACGGCTGGCCTCAAGCAGGGTGAAGCCACGCGGCACCCTGACCGTCTCGCCGTTCGGATAACGGACGGTGATCAGATGCGCCCGCTCGGTCAGTCTGCGGGCAATGCGCAAGGCGACAACCACGCCGATAGACAGGAAAAACAATCCATAAAGTGCCAGACGGATAATCTGGATCCATCCCGCTTCGCTTGATGTCAAGGCGGCCGGTTCGTAATAGCCTCCCGGATAACCGCTCAACCAGAAGGTTGGACTGGCAATCGTGCGGCCCATCTCGACAAAACCGAGCAGAGACAGGATCGGCAGCAGAATGGCCACCGTCAGGAAACCCGTTTTGGACCTTTCATACCATGGCCGGAAGCGCAGCCAAAAATGGACTCCAATACATCCATGCAGCCATAAAATGACGATGGCCAGCGACTGCCGCCATCCATCGACAGGCGACGTGCTCCACATGGAATGGACAACAGACTGATAGTTGTCACGCAGATGAAAGAGCGAGGAGGCAATCCTGGTCGCGACAATATGGTCGATGATCAGCAGCGGCACCACCAGACCAAGCACGATCTGCAACGCTTCGGATTTGGGCATAGTAAAGCTGCGGCGGATATAGACGGCGCGCAGGGCCAGACCCATATGCGTAAGGAGAGAACCGTAAAGCGCGACTGTGCCGGGGGGGGTACGCCAAACACCCAGAAACCACAAACGGGCGCGATCGGCGAAATCCACCGAAATCAACCCGGTGGCATGATTGGCCATATGCATGGCGAGGAACAGGAAAATCACCAGCCCCGAACCGAGCCGGGCCTTGCGTATCCGGCGTTCCGACCAGAGGCTTTTTTTGACGTCCACGGCCATAAGTTTCAGTTCTTCAAAGCCACTTCCCGAAGATCCAGCAATGGCAGTTTTCACAGGACCTGTAAATCACCGCCAAGTTTCCCGATTGATTTTATCGATTGTATGACCAACACGGAAATCAGGTTTCGCGTTTTTGCCCATGCTGACAGGTATCGAGTGCTGTCAGATATCGAGAACCATTCCGTCACGAGCCATAAGCGTCGCCGGAAACGCCTCCTGCGCCAACCGTTCCAGCAGCGCCATTTCGCTGTCGATCCGCCAGGGGGCGTGATGGAACAACAACAATCGGTCCACATTTGCCTCCTGGGCCAATTTCACGCCCTGCTCCCAGCTTGAATGGCCAAACCCGCGATACCGCTGCATTTCCGCTTCGGTAAAGGCGGCGTCGTAGACCGCAATATCGGCACTGGCCATCAGCGCCAGCGCTGTCGGGTCGAGTTCACCGGGTTGATGTTCTATGTCAAAAACCAGTGCCAACACCTTACCTGCCCATTCCACCCGGTAGCCGATGCATCCGCCCGGATGATTAAGCGCAAATGTGCCGATGGAAATACCAGGACGAGGCGTCAGAATATCGCCGGCCCGAAAATCATGAAACAGCAGCGAGGCCTTGCAGATATCCATCTTCACGGGAAAATATGGCGGGCTGACAAATTGATGGATCATCTGATCCGTCGTCATGCTACCGGCCAGGTGGCCGGACCAGATATTGACGGTGATCTCGGGATTGTAGATCGGCTTGAAAAAAGGCAAGCCAATAATGTGATCGTAGTGACAGTGGGAAAAAAACAGGTCGACATTGCTGGTCTTGTCTCCCATCATATCCAGACCGGCCTGACGAATGCCGGAGCCGGCATCGAAAATCAGCCTATGTTCGCCGCAGCGCACCTCGATACAGGGCGTGTTCCCGCCATAAACATCGAATTCCGCGCCACAGACCGGGATACTGCCGCGAACACCCCAGAATTTCACCTGAAACACGCTACTGTTCACTTTTATCCAAAGAGTTTCGGTCGCGGGATTAAGACGATTGGTTTTGGACCGGTTGCCAATACATCATTCCTGAAATTGCCAAGGATGCAAAGGAAAATGTCAGGTGCCTGTCCCAGCCCTGTCTCTTTCCGAGCATAACCTTTACCAACCATAGGGAATTGCGCCAATTACCATGACTGGTCGAAGGTTACTTCCTTGTTGTCATCCTCCTGACGAAGGTGGGAGAGAAAGCTCGCCGGTTGTGGCCTGCCGATCAGGTATCCCTGCACCTGATCGCAACCCAATCTTTTCACGCATTCGAATTGTTCTTCCGTTTCCACACCTTCAGCCGTTGTGGTCATGCCAAGACTGGCGCCAATCCCTGTCACCAACTCTGCGATTGCCAGGGCATCCGCCCTTGTCGTCACATCGCGGATGAAAGACCGATCGATCTTCAACTTGTCAAAAGGAAAGCCCCGCAAGCTGCCGAGCGAAGAATAACCCGTCCCGAAATCATCCATGGCAATCTGAATCCCGATCGCCTTCAGTTCCCTCAAGGTTTTCAGGGTCAGTTCGTTTTTGTCAAGCAAGACGGATTCGGTGATCTCAAGCTCTAGACGGCCCGCAGAAAGGCCGCTGATTTCCAAGGCATCCAAAACCTTTTGCACGAGCGTCGTGCTGCGAAACTGCACCGACGACAGATTGACCGCAATTTTGAGATGGCCGCGCCAGCTTGCCGCTTCCACGCAGGCGGTACGCAGAACCCAATCCCCAAGCCCATCAATGACCCCCATTTTTTCGGCGACAGGGATGAAATCGACCGGCGACACAGAACCGCGGCTTGGATGTGTCCAGCGGAGCAATGCTTCATAACCGCAAATCTCGCGCGTCGCGGTGGTCGCCAATGGTTGGTAGTAGACTTCCATTTCCCCGTTTTGCAAAGCCGTTTGCAAATCCGCTTCGAACGACTTTCTGTCCTTCAACCGTGTCTGCATCTGGCTTTCAAACACACAGGCATGGCTCGGCCCCAAAGCCTTGGCTTCATAGAGAGCAAGGTCAGCACGCTTGAAGAGTTCGTCGGTGTCCGGCTCGTCATTGAAGATTGCCACGCCGACACAGGTGCCGATCTTGATCGCCTGGTCTCCGACAAGGTATACAAGACCAAGTTCATTCATCAGACGCCTAGCAAAATCCATGGCCTGGTTCTCGGTCAGACCGGTGGACAAGATCGCGAATTCGTCTCCTCCCAAACGACAGACAAGATCGCCATGGTCCTTGATATCGACCAGCCGGCTCGCGACCATGCGCAGCAAGGCATCACCGATGTCATGACCAAGCGTATCGTTCACATCCTTGAACCCATCGAGATCCAACAGCAAGATGATGGCCGGCGGTCCGCCAGCTTTGGCCGATACCAGCCTTGCTTCCAGATCCTGACGAAAGAGGATGCGATTGGGCAGACCTGTCAGGGAATCATGGTGAGCGACATATTCAAGGCGATTATTTTGCGATTTCAGCTCCCAGGACGCCGCGCGCAAATCGTCTGTCAATCGTTGCATACGCCGATGTGCTTTATCCAGAAGACTGTTGTGACGCAGAAGCAAGCCGACAAGCACAATGCCGCACAGGATAAGACCGCCAGCAAGGGCGGTATAGATGAGATGAAGGTGCCGCAACTCGGCCTGGGCGGCACCAATCTTGCTGACGTCGGCTTCGAGAGCAGTCGATGCCAGCCTTGTCATCGGACCATCCAGAAGTTCCATTTTCTGCAACAGCGCTTTGATGGCTTCGAGGTCCAGCGTTCCGAACCGCCTGTTGAGAGTTTCAAGAACGTCGCTGAGCTTGGCGATCAGATCCACACGCTGCGGATCGGCATCAATGAAGCTCTTTAAATTGCCTTGCTCGAATAATTCCAGCCGGCTCAGCATGATATCCAGACGGAGACGCAAATCATCCCGGTCAAACTCACCCATGTCGAATGCGGATGTCGCCAGCCGGTGCTCAAGCCTCATATATTCGGAGAGGGTTTGACTGACGGCCCAGGAATCATTGTAACGGGCGAATTTCTCAAGCGTCGTTTGCCGTTCGGCTATGACATAGGCGATATACCCGGTTGCCATGACGAAACAACATATGATCGTCCCAAGAATACGCCTCACGCCGCGCCTCTATTCCACAATGAGCTTTGAAACCTGCCATGCCGATCGCATGTAATATACCTGACTTTGAAGCTGTTGGTCGCTGTCATAGGGATAGACAATGAAAAGTGGTCCTTTATCCCTCACTGGCATATAATTGTCGTCTCGCTTGAAAGCGAGCAAAACATTGAACCTATTGAAATCATCAAGCGGAATTGTTGTCACATAATCGTTCAGAGCAACAGCTGTCACCTTCGTTCCCTTGGCACCAACAAAATTCATCAGCGTTTTAAGTGGCACACCCTCAAAAGCCGTACGCCCTTCATACCACGGGTTCGTGGTTTTAATCACTGTAGAACCAATGGCTTCCAGCATGCCAAGGTCAAATGCAGCCCCTTCCGCCGTGTTACGGTTTTCAATATTGCCGGAAATCACCAGGATCGACTTGCCTTTCGGTTCAGCGAATGTTCCCGCCAGCGCCATAGAAATGGGAGCGACCGACAGCACGATATAGGCCCAAAGGCGGACGAATCTCATTATCATTCTCCTGACGATCAAGCGCTAACGCAAGGACGACAACGCCATTTGAAATTCGAAGAGCGTTTTGCCACAATTGTGATCGTCCGGCATGCTGGTTCGGTAACTTTTCGCTTATTTCATACAAGAGTTTACAAGTACAATAAAGCATCCAAGGGTGTTTAACGATGACAGGCCGCAACGCAGCGTATTGCAGATTGAAGCGCATCTTCACGAGAAAAATCAGTTTCCCGTCATCAAAGTTAAAGCCAGCAAGATGCGATCTCGATTCATCGGTAATTACTTAGTTCGAATACTATATGAGAAAATTCGCATGTACCAGAGGGGTCGTTGATTTGCATGCCCGACCGATTGGCGACGGTAATTTTTCAGATCAGCGACTGACAGACGGTTTGCTGAGCGCTCCCCAGCGTACGAGGCAATCCAAGCAATGTCCTGACGTGACAAGAATGATGATCTCTGAGCAGAATGACCTGCTAGTCCGTGCGTTCGAATGGCGGGCAATCCGCTCTACCATCGGCATGAATTACACATAATATCTTGTGATCAACGAACGACTCGGTCTGGCCGCCTGTGAATTCCTTGTATCGGTTATAATTCACAGAAGCAGGCAGAAAATTAAAGCACGACAGTCTCTTATGGGCGCTTGATAAATTCCCAAAAGAGACTGTCGTGCTGTATTCACAAGGATTGATTCCGAAGCCCAAGAATTGGCATTTTCCCCTGAAAAACTTCAGAGGATAGAAACGGCGAAGATCTTCGGACGATCTTCGCCGTCTGCCAATTACCAGAGCTTTTTGATAAAGTTCACTTGCAGATAATCACCCTTGAATGAATTCCTATTGTAGACATCCGTCAGGTATTTGATAGTCACGGTCGCACGCTGTGAAGGAAAATCAACCGCCACGATGGGACCGAGGCGTATGGATTTATGCCGCCGTCCGTCTGTGGCTGGATTGGCTGGAGACCCATCATCATCCTGAACCTGCCATTTGACATTGCCGGCAAGACCCAACTGGTATCGATTATACCGTTCCGTGACGGCGAAATCGGCAGAAAGATAATCACCGTCGCGATAAGTGTAACCACCCGTCGAGTCATCGCGGTCGAAATTGTGATTGTAGAAGATACGGGTCGAAAACTCCGTCCCTTCCAAAAGAATAGGACGGGTTCGATAGGTCATGGCAATGTTTGGAGACAGAACCCAGTTGCTGAAACCTGGATTGCCAACCTTCTCATTGTCGAACAAGCCCATTGGTATGGTGACCCCAACACCAAGACCCAGGGTGAAGCCAACCGGCATCGGCGGAATGAAATCAGCAGCGGGCTTGGGTTGGCCAGGAGCGCCAGGAGGCGGGCCTTCATACCAGCTCTTCGACCAGAAGAAGATATCGGAATAGGCGTCGAACCAGCCGGTATTTTTGGAAGACAGATTGGCTGGCGTTGTTTTTGTAATCGTCAGATCGTGCTCTCCGTAAACGAAGACCAGAGACGACGCCACTCGCCCGCCAAAAATCTCTCCGTCATAGACGTAGAGCCCACCCAACTGCCCCTGAAAAAGCCTTTCGCTTGTATCAGGGAACATCGAATTTCCGCTATTGTCTCGCAGAGAGTTCCGCCAACTGCCCCAACTGCCGCCGACCGCATAGAAGCCAGCCTCAGGCGGCAATTCGGCAGCCCTGATATCCGTAGAAGCGCCCGGTGTGGACGTCTGATAAAATTCGGCAGCAAAGGCCTGCCCACCTTGAGAAGCCAATAGACAAGAGCCCATCAGCAGAACCGCAAAATCTAACCGTCTATTTCCCATAAACTTGTCCCACTTTCCCAGCCAAAATAATAGGCCACCCCAAATCCGGCACCGTCGAATCGCTCCGGGATTCGCTCCATAGTAAATCCCAGAGCACCCTAACCGCCTCTTCTTGCTCCAAGCTTGCAAAGAAACATCGCAACTCCTTAAGGTAGAAATATATTTAAGAGGTTGCGTATGGAGAAGGGTGTTAAAGCAATGCTGAGCGCGTCACAAAGGGCGCACTCAGCCTCGCCTGGTTCGCTTCGTCTCAATGAAGACCGACCAATTCACGCTTGATGGTGACAGGCTCCTTCAAAGCCATGCCGAATATCGACCAGATGGCGAAGACGCCGGCTCCTAGCAGCGTAAAGCCTGCAAAACTCGCCATTGCCCCAACCATTCCGCCAGAGGCTGCGACGACACCGCCAACAACAAGGGGGCAAATGAACTGACCGATGAAAAACATCGACGTCCAGATACCGGAGGCCCTGCCCCGATAAACATCCGGCAACCGCGCCATGGTGAAGGCCAAGACCAGAGGCAGCGAAATACCGCAACCAATATTGTTGATGAACATGCCAGCGATTCCACCCATCAATGAGGTCTGGGTGTAGAGCAGGATGAAACCGACACCCTGCAACACCATGGCCGCCGACAAGAGCACACCGATGGAGCGCCGCGCCTGAGACCGGAACAACAGGGTTCCGGCGACGACGCCGAAAGAACCGGCAGCGCTGGCAAGACCAAGCACGCTTGGCTCGACAATGCCCCTCTCGGCAAGCAGCAGGGACACATGGACCGGCATCACGTAGAAGAGTATGCCGCAGATCATCGTCAGGACGAGGCAAACGATAAACCGCGTATTGAAAAGCCTGCCTTCAGCTTCCCGCGCATCCGCAGGCATGTCAGCCGGACGGCTCGATGTGGTCGTGCGTGACGGCTCAAACAATACCATCAGGATAAGCGGAATAAATAGCGCCGTGGCACCATAGACCAGGAACGGCACGCGCCAGCCGTAACCACCCAGAAATCCTGCCAGGACGAAACAGACGGTTGCGACAAACGAGGCCGACCCGAATTGCAGAGATAGCCAGTGCGCCCGACGTTCACCTGCGAAATAATCGCAGATCAGGGCCGTCCCTGCGGTCATCACCCCCGCTTCGGCGATGCCAACCACAACTCTCGACGCGATAATTGTATAAAGGCTATCCAGCCAAGCTGGCATGACGCCGGCAATGGCGTAAAACAGCATCGAATAAAACAGCAGTGTCTTGCGACCGATTCTGTCGGCGAGTATCCCGGCAAGCGGGGCAAGCAGCGCCACGAAAAGAGCTGGCGTAACAAGTGCGATCGGAGCAAGCAGCGACGCATTCGCCACCGAAGAAAAATGCTGGATGATCTGCGGTAGGACCGGCGCGAACAATGTCGATCCGATCGGCGCCAGCCAGGCCATTGAGATGAGTAGTACGCCTTGAGGTATACCGGCGGCTCTTTGCATGTCTATCCTCCTCCATAAATAACCAGATCTTGAAGACCGGTCCGCAATCCGCACACAGAAATTCGATGCGGGGCAGCCTGCCCTACAATCTGTATTGTTTTGAAATGAGGTTCCGCGAATTCAGGTGATCCAGTTCAACTTGCACAATCGCCTCCAAGCTGAGGGGTTGACCAAACCAGATCCACCTCTCTTGCAGAAGCTACCGCACCGAACGCATCACCAGTCACACCAAAGACGCCGCAACATTCTCAAGCTGATGAACAACCCCTCCTAAAGCCTAATCCGGCTCCAGGAATTGTGAACATGGCCATCAAGTTGAATACGATTGCTAAGCAGTGCTGCGACGTAATCTCCTCCCCTTCCCAACGCAACTGCGTCAGGACCTCCTCATTTCTTTGCATATTGAGGAATATCAAATCGCTAGTCAACAAAAATTATTATATTTTGATAATATCGAAAGGATTTCTAACTATACGTGCATTATTTCGAATATATGAGGCAAGCACAGCTGGTATAAAACTTTCAAAACCAACGGGAATTTAGCTTGTCAGCAAGGATTGAAGATGCTGGCAACAAAAGCATCGCCAGCCGCCGTTCAGTGGAGTCATCGAAATCGCTGGCACGGACGATCAGGCTGAAGCTGGCATTGATTGCCCCTTGCGCACAGGTGACGGGCACGGAAATACCAACAAGCCCCTGATCCACTTCGCCACGCGTCACTGTAAAGCCGCGCTTGCGGATGGCGGCCAATTCAGACGCAATATCGTCAAACGCCCGGTCCACGCCCTCCGCGCCTTTTATGATCTTGCTCAGCTTTGCCCGGGGCAATTGCGCCAGAATGGTTTTCGACGTAGCACCCCGCAACAATGGCATGGGCCTGCCTCGCTCATAACTGGTGGCGATATCGGTGGCGGGGCTACGGTCATCGGCAACGCAAATTACCTGGTCGCGATACAGCCGTGCGATAACCGCGACACAAGGAAACTGAACGGCCGACACAACGTCACGCAGCAAAGGCACGCCCTCGCGAATCAGCGGGTCGGAAAGGCGAAGACGTCGATCAAATTCGATAAAAACCGCGCCGAGGCGATAATGACCTTCCCGGGAGGGATCAAGAAACCCTTGCCCAACCAACTCGCGTACCGTGCGGTAGACTGTACTGCCCGGCACATCCAGCCGCTCAGCGATATCCTGTATGGTCCACTCGGACGTCTTCTCGTCGAATAGCCTCAAAATATCGACAAAGCGTCCCAGTCCGGCCATGCTTTTCCTCAGAAAGCTGAAAGAATCCCACTATCAGGCAATTTCTGACTCGCATTTCAGGCCTGGCAAGTCAATCGCCAGCCTGAAATGCCCTCTGATTTCCTGCAAAACCGTGGCACCCTGCCAGCTACCGGCACTCAAACTGTGCCGATAAATTGAGTTCTCCTCGCAAATTGGGGCGCGATTGAAAAATACCGGATCTGTTACGCTAAACTGAAATGCACCGACAGGGCTTTCCGGGCTCGATTGACCCGGCTTTTTACGGTTCCCACCTCGCAACCGCAGGCAAGAGCGGTTTCATCATAACTTGCGCCGCTCGCCACCATCAGCAGGGAACGCCGCGAGGCCTCCGGCAAATCTTGCATGGCCAGACCGAGATCGGCGTATAAAACCACCCATTCCTGTGGTGGCTCCATCACCATGCGCAGGTTCAACTCCTCATCCATTCCCACATGCTCGCGCTTGCGCCTGTTATAGGCCGTATAGAAGGCGTTGCGCATGATTGTGAATAACCAGGATTTCAACGCCGTACCGGCTCGAAACTGGGAGGAAGAGTTCAAGGCTCTGAGAATGGTATCCTGAACCAGATCCTCGACATCGCCATTGGGGCCGACAAGCCGTTTGGCGAAACGTTGCAATGCAGGTAGATGCGCCTCTATTTCCGTGTGAACAGCCGTTGTAAATGCCATCGCGCCGCCGGTACCAGCGCTGTTCTCGAAAGTTGCCATGAAACAGATCTCCTTCTGCGGGCATCAACGAGCACAGGGCCAGGTTGTTTCTGTACGCTACCGCACCAAAGAAATGTGACGTTTGCCACCAGGATCCTTTTCATGAAGACAAAAAAGGCCGCACACCGGCGGCCTTTTCTGGGGAAGAAACCTTTCGCAACGGCGAAAGGTTCGTCCAACGATCACGCTGCCTTGCGTGCGCTTTTCTTGTTGGCGCTACCTTCGCCTAGAGCCGTCAGCTTTTCGTCCGTAGCGATTTCTTCCTTCAGGGTCGCATCGAGCAAGGCGGCGGCCTCCTTCATACCGAGCTGCAATGCCCAGGCCTTCAACGTACCATAGCGGGCAATTTCGTAATGCTCGACTGCCTGCGCCGACGAAATCAAGCCGGCGTCAAGAGCGGGAGAGCCCTTGAAATCCTCCATGATTTCCTCGCCTTCGGCGATGATGCCCTGGATTGCCTCGCAGGTCTTGCCGCGGGCATTCTTGCCCAGAAGTTCAAAGACCTGTTCAAGCCGTTCGATCTGGCCCTGGGTTTCTTCACGATGATGAAGAAATGCGTTCCGGCCCTCTTCCGATTGCGCTGCGCGTGCCATTTTCGGCAGCGCCTTCAAGATTTGCTTTTCAGCAAAATAGATATCCTTAAGCGTATCCAGGAACAGGTCGTTCAATGTTTTCTCAGCCATTTTTTCCTCCGGGGAATGGTGCAATTCCTTGGCGTCTTTGCTGTGGCTTTCGTCTGGAACTGCGTGAAAAATCGGGAAGCATTTTGAAGGCTTCCATGTAAGCCACCCTTCCCAAACCAGGGTTGCAACCTAAAAGTTCCCCGAAATATCCAGCAGACGATCCAACGGGTGAAATGGCACCGTAAATAGCTGCTCAACGCAATGGCACCGAAATATTCAATAACACCTTCTTTGACAGGACTTGTTTGACCGGATTTGGGAACCCGAGCGGGTTTTCTAAGTTCAATGGGAAACCAGGCACGCCACACCATGCGTCCAGACCAAGACCGCGCCTCAAAGACGAGAGCGTCAAATCCCTTGGTAAATGTCGCAGGCCCGGGCGAATGACAGGAAGGAACCGGATGGACAGGATTTCCGCAGCGTATCGCGAAAAACCGGATACCTATGAGATGAAGGCAGCGGTTGTCACCGGGCCGGGACAGATCAACATCGTATCCCATACTCTGCCCCAACCCGGATGGAGCCAAGTGCGAGTGAGGCTGGAGGGCTTTGGTGTCCTCGCTTGCGCCCCTCTCTCTCATGATAGACAAGCTCCTGATAGAAAAGGGCGGATGCTGACCTCTGTCGAACCGGTGGGCTTGGATGGGGAAGGATGGGGCATCATCGACGCGATTGGTCCCAATGTCAGGAGCCTGTCGGTCGGAGACCGGGTTGCGTCACTTGTCCGGTCCGCTTATGCCAGCCACCATCTGGCCGATGCAGACAGTGTCATTTCCCTTCCGCCACGTCTGGATGGCATGCCGTTTCCAGGCAGGTCCCTGAGCCGAGCGATGAACATCTTTCGCCGTAGCGACATCAAGGCCGGACAAAGGGTGGCCATTATCGGCATAGACTTTGTCGGCGCTCTCCTCATCCAGCTCGCATCGAGGGCGAAGGCGCATGTTATTGCCATTTCGCTCCGTCCGACATCCGTGACGATTGCCAAGAGCATGGGAGCGGCAGAGGCGTTTACCATAGACGAGCGTGGCGCGACGGACGATCCTGTGCGGATCATCGAAGCCGTCAATAAGCTCACGGGCGGATATCTTTGCGACCGAGCCGTCGACATTACCGGCGAGACCAGGATGATTGCTCTGGCGGGTCAACTGACCAACACGCAGGGCCGCCTGATCATGGCCGGTCGCCAACAGGTCGACCCCCGCGAAGGCGTTTCGCAGTGGTGGAAAGCGCGCGGAGCCACGGTAATCCAGACAGATGAAGGCAACACAGAAATCGGCCCAGAAATCAGTCCAGAAATCTGCGTCGATGGCATGCTTGAAGCGGTGGCGGCAATCATGGATGGGAGGCTCGATCCCACCCCCCTTTATACCCATCGCTACCGACTGGAGGAGTTGGGTCAGGCGCTGATCGACACCCATGACCAGCCGGATGGATTCATGAAAGCACTGGTGATCTATTGATGAATGACAGAATTTTGAAAAATGGCCGCGCAGCTGAGGATCGCGCCGTTTCAATCTTGCCGATCCTTGCCCCTGACCATAGTGCCCGAACAGGTACGGAGACAGACATGCCTATGCGTAACCGTCTTCTGGGGCTGCTGGCGCCGGATGAGCTCGCCGCCATCGCGCCCGCTCTCGAGCCTGTCGATTTACCGCAAGGGCTGGTCTTGTCGCAGCCGCACGACATCGACCAATACTGTTACTTCCCTGTTTCGGGCGTCGGCTCGACGGTGATCGTTTCTCCGGTTGGTAACCAGAGCGAGGTCGGACTGTTTGGCCGCGAAGGCATGTCGCCGGCCTCTGCGCTGCTGGATAGCGATCGCAATCCCTGCCGGGTGATCATGCAGGTCGCAGGCACTGGGTTGCGCCTGGAAACACGCCGATTGGTTGACCTGATGGATAGCAGGCCGCCCATGCGCCGCCTGCTGCTTCGATGGGCCTATGTGGTCAATATGCAAATGGCTTTCACTGCCCAGTCAAACGCCATTCACTCTATCGACAAGCGCTTGGCACGCTGGATCCTGATGTGCCACGACCGGCTGGACAGGGATGAATTATCGCTGACCCATGAATTTCTGTCGATCATGCTGGCCGTGCGGCGCTCGAGCGTCACCGCCTCCTTGCATGTGTTGGAAGGCGAAAGATTGATTTATGCGGAACGCAAGGCAATCCGCATTCGCGATAGAGCAGGTCTCGAAGCCTTTGCCGCCGATGCTTATGGCCCCGTGGAACAGGAATATCAACGGCTATTGGGGCCATTGAGAGATCTGCCGCCTGAGGTTTGACGAAGAGCATATCGGCACGACTGCGAACGCAGATATCTGTTAGCTGGAGACTGAAGCAGGCGAGATCCGCGCAAAGGGTCCGGCAGCGCTGCAAACCAGACCATTCTCGGCAAACTGGATATCCGGCGTCGCTGCAAACAGCGATGCAAGGGCAGAGGTAACATAGCGTGTCCCATAGCCTTGCCGAGCCGGTGTACGGACAGACGGCCCATTGCTTTCCTGCCAATGGAAGTGGAAGGTCGGCTTCTCACCGCGATCAACAGCCCAGCGAAGGGAAACACGCCCCTCCGGGACAGACAGGGCGCCATATTTGATCGCATTGGTGATCAATTCATGCAGGCAAAGCGCCAGCGTCGTTCCGGCTTCGCGGCTGACAAGCAGATCGCTGCCATCGACGGCAATCCGTTCGGTGCCATAGGGTGAGACGATCAGATCAACCACAGCCGACAGCGACACATCCTCGCCCCCTGCCTCGAAAACTGCCGTATGGACATTGGACAGCGCCAGCAGCCGCCCATTGAAATCCGTCGCAAGATCGTCAAGGCTTTCGGCACCGCGCCGTGTCATGCGAAAGATCGATGTCACGGTGGCCAGGATATTCTTGACCCGGTGATTAAGCTCGGCCCGTAATTCCCGCTCCCGCTCGATGGAATCGCGCACCTGCCGCTGGCGCAAGCGCACCAGCAGGTTGGACTGGATACCGCTGACCAGTTCCAGCGGCGCCACCGGCCGTGTGTAGAACAAAAGCCGTGCACCCGGCCAGGCGGAGAGCAATTGGTTGCGGATGCGTATCAGCGGTGCGCCCCGCTCCAACAAAACGATGATCGGCACTTCAGACCAGTTCGGCTGCCGGCTAAGATGCTCGGCGGTCAGGGCGACGATCTGCGGCGTCAGAGCCTCATGCGAAACAATCACAATCCCGGGTGACGCCTCCAGAAATTGGGCGAAGCATTTGGCCTCCGTTACTGCCCGAACCTCGATCAGATGTTCGCGCAAAAGCGCGCTGACATAATCGGCATCCTTGCGAAAGGGTGCGCAGACCAGCACCCAATCTAGCTCCTCCTGGGCCAGTTCCTTCTGGGCCAGTTCCCGTTGTGCCAGTTCCTCCTGGGGCAATGGCATTGTCATTTCGGATCAGGAAGTGGGTTATAGGAAACGACGCTGACACTACCGCTTTCGATCAGCAGTTCCCGGACATCCAGATCATGCGGACCGTGGCGCTTTTTTACCACGGTGATGCTGCGCCGCAGCCGGCCCTCATGCTCCATGATTCTCAAGAGAAGCACCGTATCGCCGAGGAAACTGACATCAACGTCAATGCCGACATTCTGGCCCAAAAGCCCGTGCTGGGCGACGATCAGCATGGTCAGGACACCAGATCTCGCTAGATATTTCAGCAGGGACTGGATATCCCGCACTGCCTTTTCCCGATGCGGCAATGAATTCAGATAGCCCGTCAGGCTGTCGATGACCACGACACGCACCTTGTTCTGCACGACGGCATCCTGAACGATCTGGCCGAACTCGCCGGGCGAGACTTCATTCGGGTTGAAATCGCGCAGGATCAGTTTGCCATCCTTGTGGAACTGCCGCAATTGCATGCCGAGGCCTTCAGACCGGCGGAAAAACGTTTCCAACCGCTCCTCAAACAGGAAGAGAGCGACACTTTCGCCGCGCTCAAGGGCTGCCGTAGCATAGAGCGACGACATGGTGGATTTGCCCGTACCGGCCTGACCGATCACCAGGGTGGTCGTTCCCGCTTCCTGGCCGCCGCCGAACATGTCGTCCAACTCGCTCACGCCGGATTTGATCAATTGCGGCTTGGTCGCTTCTGTCGCCGTGCTGGGCATGATGCGTGGAAACACGACAACGCCTGCGCCTTCGCGGATCGCCATGTCATGATAACCGTCGGCAATCGGAACGCCTCGCATTTTCGACACTTCGATCCGGCGCCGAACACCGCCATATTCTTCCAGCGACTTGTCGAACCGGATAACGCCATGGGCCAGTCCTTCGACCTCCTCGCCACTACGGTCGAGACCGGGCGATTGAGTGTCGAGAAGCAGCGCCACAACCTTTCGCTTCGACAGGAAAGACTTGAAGCCGATCAATTCGCGGCGGAAACGGGGGGAGTCGCCCGTGATCAGCCGAATTTCCAGCAGCGAATCATAAACCAGACGCTGCGGCTTATGCTCATCGATAGCAGCCTCTATCGCCTTGCGGGTCTCATCGAGCCGCAGGTCGGCGGTCATGAAAATGCTCTGCTCGTCGGCCTCGTCGATACTGCCCGACGTCGACAGTTCCTCGACATGAATACCATCCAGCGTCCAGCCATGGGAAACCGCAATAGAGCGCAATTCGGCAGCACTTTGGGACAGCGTCACATAAAGACAGCTCTCGCCCGCTTCAACACCGGCCCGCAGGAACTGTATGGCTGCGGTGGTTTTACCCGATCCGGGAGCGCCTTGAAGCATGAACAGGTTCGGTAAGGGCAATCCGCCGCGGAGAATTTCGTCCAATCCTGCGATGCCCGTGCTGGCAACTGCAGCTTTTTTGCGTGGTGGCATATCTGTCTTCCATGACCATGCAGGCAAATGCATCGTTCAAAAGAGGGGGAATAATATCTCGATGCCGCATAATTCCTTTAACCCGGGACGATTGCGGGAATTCTATGGCAGGATTTTTTAGCTTTAAGTCAATGTCCACCCAGATCCAAACCCGCCCGCGATGAGCGATGTAGGGACTTTATATTTGTCTTGCGCAAAATTTCAATAAAATCCGCAAAATCGGCCAATGAGGAGAACCAGATCGAGGAAACAACCCTCCCCGCTTGGCGGATCATTCAGGACGAACCACCTCTCAGGCGGACGCAGACCGCTGTTCAAGCCTCCAAGCCGGCGAGGGTCTGCTGCGTACCCAGAGCATCGGATTGCGATGTCTCGGACCGCTCTGGCCTCTGCGACACCAAACCCGACTGGACCACAGCGAAGGAAAGATGGAAACGAAGACCATCGGGCCGGAAATCGCTGCTGATCCTGGGAGACAGGCTGCGAGGGAAAGCACTGCGGATCAACCGCGACCCAAATCCTTCGACACCGGCCCCTTTGTGACCAGAGGCTTGGGGACCAGACCCTTGAAGCGTGGGATCAACAACCGGCGGTCCGTCTACTTCCCGCCATTCCAGCTCGATCCGATCCTGCTCTTGCCACCATTCTACCTCGACACGTCCATCCCGTTCGCGAAGAGCCCCATATTTCACAGCATTTGTGGCAAGTTCGTGTGCGATCAGCGATAGCGCGACAGCAGCCTCCGGCGGCAAGGTGCAGGGTGCCCCCTGGAGAATAATCCGCCTGTCGCCCTCGCTATCGAAGGGCTGAAGCGCCCGCTCAAGAACATCGCGCAAACCGGCACTTTTCCAGTCTTCCGACAGAAGGATATCGTAGGCTCCCGCAAGCGCTGCGACGCGCCGGGCAAAAACGCCATTTTCCTGGGAGCGATCCTTGAATGTCTGCCTCGCGATGGCCTGGATCATCGCCATCGTGTTCTTGACACGGTGCGCCAGCTCTCTGGCCACAAGTTTGCGGTTTTCTTCGGCGCGCGCCGCTTCGCATCGGCGCGCTTCCAATTCGTCCAGAAGACTATCGACCGTGGCGCCAACCTGTCCCAATTCGCTGGAGCGCCCGGTCATCCCGGTTCTGGCCGCGAGATCCCCTTGGCGCCATCGCTGAAGAACGGCAACAATGTGGTTGATCGGACCAAGGATGAAACGATTTCCGATCAAAAACGCTGCCAGAAGAGCGAGACCTGCGCCCACAGCGATCATCGCCAATCCCAAGAGAGAAGCCCGGTCAATCGGCGCGAATGCCTGTTCCGCCGAAAACCCTGCACTAACATAAAATGGATTGTCGGCTGAAACAGGAACATAACCCATAATCCGGCGCAGCCCATCCTGACCGACAAGCTCCGTCGTGCCTGGTTGCTGGGCTTGAACCAGCGTGTGATAGGGTGGTCTTATCTGAGTACCAACGAATTTTTCAGGCCCTGGGTTGCGGGCAAGCACGATACCGTTGCGGTCGGCAATGGTGATCCATCCGCCCGGCGGGAGGCCGCGTTGAACGATGCGCTGTTCCAGCCACTCGAGATGCACCGCCGTGGCCAGCACGCCAACCGTCTCGGAGCCTTGCTTGATGGCCAGTGCCATTGGCACGATTGGTGCATTCGAGATCCGGCTGACCGTGTAATCGCCAACCGATAACGCATCGGAACGAAGGGCTTGCCGAACATAGTCGCGATCGCTGAAGTCGCTGCCGACCTCCCAGCCCATATTATCGCAAACCAGTTTTCCGTTGCGATCGAGAACCACGATATTGCGGACCTGCGTCACCCTGGCGGCAACCGACTTCAGGACGTCGGTACACGCCTGCTTATCCTCTCCGACAACGGCGGGAATAACTGCGGTGGCAATCAAAAGCGCCCTGACGCCCTCCACGACGCTGTTCACCTCGGATGCTGCCTGTCGGGCAGTTTCGAATACCTGACGATGAACTTCGGCATAGCGTTCCGCACGCGTGCTCACTTCGTTGTAAACCAGCATTCCCAATGCCGGTGACAACGCCGTCAAGACCACAGCGACCAGTCTCTTTTTCACGCCACCCCTCCCCACCCCAAGAGATCAAGTCGCTTTCCGGCCCCTGCTTCGCACTAGGCTCGTCTGCACAAAGGCCCGTTCGCAAAAAGCCTAGTGAACCTGCACAAACGGCGTCCCTCCAAGACACGACCGCTTCAAGCCTTCCACAGGACGCACAGAACCCGTCACCCCGATTTATACCCGCTGCACGGTTTTCTTCTCAAGTTTTCAGCTCAAGGAATCAGGCCGCAGTTTATCGGGTATTCCTGCCGCGACAATAGAGGGGCAATGCATTTCCGTCATCCCGCCAGCAGAGGGCGATCCGCCGTTAATAGCACCCCCCAAAACGACGCTCGGCCAGGCTCAATCTGAACCTGACCGATGAAAGCGACTCTTGTTTTCGTTTGTCTTTACCAGGAAACCTGACTTCAACTCACCCCACGACCGCTAGAGCATCGGACCGAAAATAGGAATCGGAACAATGCTCTAAGTTTTTGTTCGCCATCGGATTCATCCGAAAACCGGTTCTTAACTTTCGGTCCGATGCTCTAGAGAATAGGCTTGCCACCGGTGACCGCGATGGTGGCGCCGGAAACATAGCTCGAAAGGGGGTCGGCTAGCATCACATAGGCCGTTGCAAGTTCAGCCGGTTGGCCCGGTCGTTTCATCGGCACTTGTTCACCAAAGCTCGAGACCCGTTCCGGCGGCATGGTGGACGGGATGAGTGGCGTCCAGATCGGGCCGGGCGCAACAGTGTTGGCGCGGATGCCTTTTTCCGCCAGAAGCTGGGCAAGACCCGCCGTGAAATTCTGGATGGCACCCTTGGTCGTGGCATAGGCCAGCAATGTGGGGCTCGGCGTATCGGCATTGATCGAGGCGGTATTGATAATCGCCGAACCGGGCTTCATGTGCTTGACGGCTGCTTTCGTCAGATAGAACATCGCGTGGATATTGACCCTGAACGTCAATTCCCATTCTTCATCGCTGATATCCTCGATCTGCTCGAAGGTCTTTTGATGGGCGGCGTTGTTGACGAGAATATCAATACCACCAAGCTCGGCAACCGCCTTGTCTATGATGAGGCGGCAATGGTCGGTCTTTTGCAAGTCGCCCGCCACCAGCACGGCCTTGCGACCAGCCTCTTCCACAAGACGCTTGGTTTCCTCGGCATCCTCGTGTTCGCTGAGATAGGAGATCAGCACATCGGCGCCCTCGCGGGCATAAGCCAGGGCCACAGCCCGCCCGATGCCGCTATCCGCGCCTGTGATCACCGCCTTCTGGCCAGCAAGCCGCCCCGAACCTTGATAGGTGGTTTCGCCATGATCCGGTACAGGGTCCATGTCTCGGGTCAGCCCAGGAATAGACTGTTGTTGCCTGGAAAAGGGCGGCGTCGGTTTATCGATCATCGGATCACCTCTCATTTATAAAGATCATTGCTGGATAATCGAGTGCGCGGATCAAAACCGCACTCTCAAAAGCTCACAGCTTAAAAACAAAGCGAAAGCGCCACCGTTCCGAATTTTAATATTTCGTGACCTGAATAAACGATGTGGGTATGAACCATTGAGGATAGCCGACCCCACATTTCCGAAAGAGAACGCCATTGCTTACTCATGCGTTTGGCGCATGGGTGGCGTGAGACCTTGTCTCTGTTAGGAAGGTGAGAGAACGCCTATATTCCAAACATCGAAACGACGCCGGAACCGAACCAAGGTTGCTGACGTCAGACAGGCCTCAGAAAGGGCATTATCATGAACGTAGCACGCTCCCTGAACAACTGGCGCAAGTATCGTCAGACCGTTTCCGAACTTGGCCGCATGACCAGCCGCGAGTTGCAGGATCTTGGCATTGAACGTAGCGACATCCGTCGCGTTGCCCGGGCCTCCGTTGCCGGTTGATCGATATCGACATTGCTGCTTGAACGACGCCCGCCGATGACGCGGGCGTTTCTGCGTCTGGGATAATGACATACGCAGATCCGCCCAATCTGGATCTCACGTCATCGCAAAATACCCATGCATTTTGCGCATATCTGCACTGCAACAAAATGACTATGAATTGGGCATTTGTCGCGTATTATCTATCTCAACGAAGCGATGCATCCTCCTCCCGCAAAGCTTCGTCTCTCGGACGACCCACTCCTCCTCCCTAGGGGCGTCCGATGGAACGGTGGCACTCCTCCTCCCAGCCGCTGTTCACCTTTTTAAAAAGCCTGCCGCACCTCCTCCCGCGGCAGGCTTTTTTGGTTTTTGCACTTCAATTGCACATGATTTGCTCGATGGATTGAAAGTGCCAACGACATTCGTCTTTGGCATCTTCTCTTGACGTCACCCGTTGACCGCCATCCACAACAGATGGCGCGCCCCGCCGCGTTTACCGTTGGCGCGCACCTGGACTTCTTCGGTCACGAACCCCGCCTCCCGCAACCTGCGGGTAAAGGCGGCATCCGGGGCAGAAGACCAGACGGCCAGCACGCCTTTTGGCCGCAAGGCAGCTTTTGCGGCACGCAGTCCAGCGGCATTATAAAGGCTGTCATTGGAGGCGCGGGTCAATCCGTCCGGACCGTTGTCGACATCAAGCAGAATGGCGTCATAGGCGGCGTGCTTTGAGCGGATCAGCGCGCCAACATCGCCGATATGAATATCGACACGCGGATCATCGAGACTGCCCTTATGAACCTCCGCCATCGGCCCGCGCGCCCAGGCAACCACAGCCGGAACCAATTCGGCAACGGTAACGCGGGCATCGGCTTGCAACACGCCAAGGGCGGCACGCAGGGTAAACCCCATGCCAAGCCCGCCGATCAGCAGGCTGGGCTTCTCGCAGGCCCCAATATTCTCACAGGCAAGCGTCGCCAGCGCCTCTTCCGAACCGCTCAACCGGCTGTTCATCAGTTCGTTGGCGCCCAGCATGATCGAGAATTCCTGGCCGCGCTGCTTCAGGCGCAGATCGCCGCCGCCATCGGGAATGGCTGCACTGTCAAGCTGTATCCAGGGAAGCATCGGGCGTCTCTTTATCCTCTAAAAGCCGCCCAATAGCATAGCCACGCCCGCCAACCAAGGCGCAAAGCCTTTGCTTCCTATCCTACCTATCGGTTCACGCCGCCGTTCACCCGGTTACCGGCTTCGTCAAACAGATAGCAACGTTTCGAATCGATATGGATCGTCACCTTCTCACCCTTGCGGATCGCCTGCTGGTCTTCCATCACCATGGCAATCGACTGACCATCCTGCATGGACAGATAAAGGATGGTCTGCCCACCCAGATGCTCGACCAGATCGACATGCGCCTCACCAAGGGTAATTTCGGCCGGTCGCAGACTGAGATGTTCGGGCCTGACCCCGACGCTGACTTTTTGCCCGACCTGAGCGCCGGGGCTTGTCCGAGCGAGATCGACTGGCTTGCCGTTCAGCTCGACAGCGGTTCTGTCTCCGGCTTCGACCAAGCGGGTATCGATGAAATTCATTCGGGGCGAGCCGATGAAGCCCGCGACGAATTTGTTTTTCGGATTGTTGTAGAGATCAAGCGGCGCGCCAACCTGTTCAATATAACCGCCTTTCAGCACCACAATCGTATCGGCCATGGTCATGGCTTCAACCTGATCGTGGGTCACATAGATCATAGTATTGCCCAGGCTCTGATGGAGCTTGGCGATCTCGACACGCATCTGCACCCGCAATTCGGCATCGAGGTTAGACAGGGGCTCGTCGAACAGGAAGATATTCGGCTCGCGCACAATAGCGCGCCCGATGGCGACGCGCTGGCGCTGGCCGCCGGACAAAGCCTTGGGCTTGCGCCCCAGCAACGGCTGGATCTGCAGGATATCGGCGGCCCGCTGGACGCGGGGCTCGATATCCTTCTTTTTCATGCCTGCCGTTTCCAGACCGAAGGCCAGGTTTTTGTAAACCGTCATATGCGGATAAAGCGCATAGGACTGGAAAACCATGGCAATGCCACGCTTGGCCGCTGGCACTTCGTTCATCCTTTGCCCATCCAGCAGCAGAGTGCCACCGGAAATCGGCTCAAGCCCGGCGATCATCCGCAACAGTGTGGATTTTCCGCAGCCGGACGGACCGACAAACACCACGAATTCTCCAGGCGTGATCTCGAGATCCACACCATGGATCACTTCAAGCGCGCCATATCGTTTGAAGACCTTTTGCAGTGTGACGCTTGTCGCCATCAGTTCTGCCTCCAGCTGTCGTAATAGGCATTGTCACTGCCAACAGGGAAATGCACCTCCTGCTTATGTTTGGCGCTCCAATAGCAGGCGGTGAGGAATTCCAGCGAACGGCGGGCATCTTCCGTCGTGACCGGCGTCGGCGTGTCATTGATAAGGCAGGCATGGAAAGCCTGCATCTGGCCGGAAAACAGCTGGGCCATCGGCACCCACCCCTCAAGCAGGGCGTCGACCTTTTGCCCGACCTCCGAATTGGCCGGAATGATCCGCCAGGGATCGCCGCCGGGATGGTAAGGTGCGTGGCTGCTCTCGAAGGTCACGTGTTCAAAGCACAGCTTGAGTCTGGACGTTTCCTCCGCCGAACCCAACGTCGCCGACACGGTTGCCAGGGCGCCGCTTTTCATTTCCAGGCTGAGACTGACGCAGTCCTCCACCTCGATCGGATTGACGCGAGTAGCGACCCGGGCATAGAGCGAGGCGACCGGCCCCAGCAGATAGCTCAGCATGTCGTTGATGTGGATGGCATGGGTCATCAGCACGCCACCAAGCTCTGTCGCCCATTTGCCGCGCCACGGCACGGCGTAATAGTCCGACAGCCGTGTCCAGTGGGTTTCAGACGTAGCGATATAGGCTTTACCGGCCAGACCCGCCTCGATAATCCGGCGCGCCTTGTGGACACCGTCGCCGTAACGGTACTGGAAAATCGGCATCAACCGGCCTTTGGCGGTCTTCTCATGGATCATCAGCCGGTCGATCTCCGCAAGCGAGCCGACAAGCGGTTTTTCGCAGATCACATGCTTGCCCGCATCCAACGCCCTAAAGATCAGGTCGTAATGGGTGGAAGGCGGCGTGCAGATATCGACAATGTCGATGGACGGATCGTTGAGCACGGCGTCGAAATCATCGGTCCGGCCATCAACGGAAAATTCCTCGCCAAATTGGGCGAGACGGGCAGGATCGAGATCGCAGATCGTTGCGACCTTGAACAGATCCGCGTTCGGCATATAGCCCTCGCGGATATGACGGGCGCCGATGCCAAGGCCAATGACGGCAACGTTGAAGATCTTAGACATTGCCAGCGCCCTTCTGCTTTGCCGCATCCGCGAAAGCCTGGGCTTTCAGCGCCAGTTCCATGGCCTTGAAGCAATGCTCCTGCCCCATGGCGGTCTCGGTGCGATCCCGGATATCGGCCAGCAATTGCCGTCCGTAGGGCCGCTCGGTTTTGCTGCAATCGATATAGCGCGTGCCGGTTTTGTCGGTCAGGAACAGATGGTCTGCGCCGGGGCGGCCCTCGATATCGAGGTATTTCCGAAGCTCGATCGTGCCTTCCGTGCCAACGATAAACAGCCGTCCATCGCCCCAGGTCGGCAGGCCATCGGGGGTGAACCAATCCACCCGGATATAGCCGGTGGCCTTGCCGGTGGTCAGGTGAATATCGCCGTAATCCTCAAGGCCGGGCGTGTCGGGGTTGGCGCGGTTGGCGGTGCTGGCCGACAGGATCTGCGCATCCTTGGCGCCGGTGAAAAACAGGAATTGTTCGCATTGATGCGAGGCGATGTCGATCAGCACGCCGCCATAATGCGCCCGGTCAAAAAACCAGCCGGGCCGATGTGGTTTGCGCAGCCGATGCGGACCAAGCCCGGTCGTGTGAATGACCTCGCCAATCATCCCGGCCTTGACCAGATTGCCCGCTTCCACCGTGCAGGCCGTCTCGAAATGCTCGGAATAGAGGATCGAAACGATCCGCTTCGTTTCCGCCTGGACCTTTCGCACCGCTTCCAATTGCTCGAATGTCGTCATGCCCGGCTTGTCCAGCATCACATCCTTGCCGTGACGCATGGCGGCGATGGCGATCTCGGCGCGGTTGGCGGGAATGGCCGCCGACAGGATCAGGGCAATCGATGGATCTTCAAGGATCTGCCGCCGGTCGGCCACGCGCCGCGCCTGTGGGTAGCGGGCAGCAAAGGCCTGGGCCAATACATCTTCTTCTGCAAAAAACGCCGAAAACTCCGCTCCAGCCTCCAGCATGAAAGCGATCTGGCCGAAAATATGATCGTGATTGATGCCGATAACGGCAAAACGCAAGGCACTCATAGTCGCAAGCTCCTATTAGAAAATCATCTCAACGCTTCAGACCGGCAGTGGCGATACCGTCGATCAGCAGGCGTTGGCAAAACAGGAAAATCAGGAAAATCGGCACCAGCGACAGGCTGGACATGGCAAACATCCCGCTCCAGTCGGAAGTGCCGGTGGAGTCAACGAAGGACCGCAGGCCAAGCTGTACCGTGTAGGTATTGATGTCGCTGAGGTAGATCAGCGGACCAAAGAAATCATCCCAACTCCAGATGAAGGAGAAGATCGCCGCCGTTGCCAGCACCGGCAGGGAGAGCGGCATCATGATCCGCCAATAGATCCGCCAGGGGCTGCACCCGTCCATCATCGCCGCCTCGTCCAATTCGCGCGGAATACCACGGAAGAACTGCACCATCAGGAAGATGAAAAACGCATCCACCGCCAGGAATTTCGGCACGACGAGCGGCAGAATGGTCTTCACCCATCCCAATTCGAGAAACAGGATATATTGGGGGATGAGCGTGACGTGATAGGGCAGCATCAGCGTCCCCAGCATCAGCGCAAACCAGATATTGCGGCCCCGAAACTCCAACCGGGCAAAGGCATAGGCCGCCAGCGAGCAGGAAAACAGATTGCCCACCACCGTCAGCACGGCAATGACCAGCGAGTTCCAGAAATAGGTGCCGAAACTGACCTGGGTGCTGAACCAGCCCCGCATATAGGCGCTGAAATCCACTTTCGAGGGGATCAGTGAAGCCTGGCCGAAGATCTCGCTCTGGTCCTTGATCGAGCCGGAGAGCATCCACAGCAGCGGATAGAGCATCACCAGCGAGGCTGCCGCCAGCACGATATGCAGAAGAAGGGACACCGGCCAGCGCCGTTTTTCCTGCGCATGGATGTCCGGGGAGGAAGCAAGTGCTGCATCAGTCATCGTAATGCACCCAATAGCGCGAGGACAGGAAGGAAAAGGCCGTGAACAGCGCGATGATGATCACCAGGATCCAGGCAAGCGCTGCAGCATATCCCATCCGGAAATAGCCAAAGGCTTCCTGGTAGAGATAGAGCGTGTAAAACAGCGTCGAATCGATCGGGCCGCCGGTGCCTGACGAGATCACATAGGCCGGCGTAAAGGCCTTGAAGGCATCGATGGTCTGCACCACGGCATTGAAGAAGATCGCCGGTGTCAGCAAAGGCAGGGTGATCTTGAAGAACATCCGCACTTTGGAAGCCCCATCCAGGCTGGCCGCCTCATACATGTCGACCGGGATCTGCCGAAGACCGGCCAGGAAGATGATCATCGGCGAGCCAAATTGCCAGACAGCCAGGATGACCAGCGTATAGAGGGAGTAATCGGGATTGGAGATCCAGCTTGGCCCTTCGATGCCGAAGGTATTCCAAAGCAGAACGTTGACCGCCCCGTCACCATCGAACAATTGCCGCCAGACCACAGCAATCGCAACGCTGGAGCCCAGAAGCGATGGCAAGTAGAAGACCGCCCGGTAGAGCGGCAGGCCGCGAATACCCTTGTTGAGCAGCAGGGCGACCAGCAATGCGAAGGTCAGCTTCAGCGGCACCGACAGCACCACATAAACCAGCGTCACCCGCATGGAGGACATGAATTTTTCGTCCGCCGTGGCGATGCGGATATAATTGTCCAGGCCGACGACATTTGGCGATTGCAGCAGATTATAATCGGTCAGCGACAGCCAGAAGGAAAACAGGGCCGGGCCGAGCGTGAGTACGAAAAAGCCGATGAACCAGGGCAGGAGAAACAGATAGCCCGGCGCATTGCGCGCCAGACTGGCCCTGAACGGCGACGGTGTTGAGATATGCTGCATCACTGGCGCGGCACCAGAGGTGCCGGCCATTCCATCGCGAGTGGTGTTCACGGTTTCAACCCCGTTTCAGATTGGCAGCCGCCTGATCGACAAATTTCGCCGCGCCGTCTTCCGGCGAAAGTCGCCCAAAGCCGACTTCTTCGCCGATCTTCTTGATCAGCATCTGGTTTTCACCCGCGCCATTTGGCGGTGGCGGCGGCAGCGGACCGACATGCGGCGTCAGCCGGGCGATATAGTCAAGAATTTCCTTGGACTGGTCGTTCAGCGTCGGTTCCAGCGCCTCGCGCATGGTCGTCGATGCCGGAATGCCTCGCTCGATCCCCAGAGCCAATGCCGCATCCTTGTCCTCGACCAGGAAATTGACGAAATCGACAGCAGCGTCCTTGTTGGCGGACGCGGCGGAAACCGAAATCAGCATTGACGGCTTCAGATAATGCCCAGGCTTGCCACCCTTGGTTTCGGGATAGCTCATCAGCGTCAACGGGTCCTTGTTGACGGCCTGGAAGGCGATGAACTGATTTGAATTGACGAAGCCAACAGCCGCCTTGTTCAATGTCACCATATTGTTTTCGACATTGAGCTGGTCAAGCGCCTGGATATCGGCCGGCACGCAGGCCTTGATCTTACGCATCCAGGCCCAGAATTTGAACCATTCGGTTATATCGGCCTGGTCGAAACCGATGGCGCCATCCGCCGTATACAGAGCCTTGCCGCGCTGACGCAGCCAGCATTCCAGATTGCTTTCGCCGACGCTGCCGTCCTGCGTTCCATAAAAGCCACGACGTTTCTTGGCAGCGGAAACCTTGGCGCAGGCCTCACCGAATTCCTCCCAGGTCATGCCCTCATGCAGCGCGTCAACGCCGGTTTCCTGCCAAGCCGCCTTATTGACGAGTGCGGTGACGGAATTAACGCCGAGATTGACGCCATAGAGCTTGCCGCCGACCTTGCCGGCATCGATATTAGCGGCGCCGAAATCGTCGATTTTCAGCGATTTCCCCATATAGGGCGTCAGATCAAGCAGCGTACCGCGCCGCGCATATTCGAAAATATAGCGATAATCCATCTGGATCAGGTCGGGCGCATTGCCGCCTGCCGTCTGGGTGGCCAGACGTGTCCAGTAATTGTCCCAGCCGAAAGACTCGCCAGCGATGGCTGTATCGCTGTTCTTGGTCTTATAGGTCTCTATGACCTTGAACGTTCGGTCGTTGCGCTCCTTGGAGCCCCACCATAAAAACCGCAGGTTCGTGGCCGCCCTTGCGCCAACTGCACCCATGCAGATCAGCGGCATTGTCAGACCCATGCCAGCAAGCACGGCTCGTCTGCTCAATTTTGTCATCATTCTGGTCTCCTCCCCAGTATCCAGATGAATTCGCGTCCAGATGAATTCAAATCGCTTGCGCTAAAGCCCAAACCTCCCTCCCGAGGTCATCTGGCAACCCGCAAGGAAATGAAAAAATTTTCATAACCTCAACTTATATACGTTCCCTAATCTGCCGATTTCTCCCGAAACATCGGCCTTTCCTCTCCAAATTGTCGATGTTTCCATCGCCTGTCAAGCCGTGAAAATTTCATGCAGGCAAACAATCTCAGCATGACAACGACAAATGATATGCTAGCATAGCAGTTAAGTCAGGTCGAAGGAAATGATTTTGCATCATCACCAAAAGAGTGGAGGCGGACAGGGGCGCACCAGCCCTTGGAGGGTATTTTGCGCGCCGGATTGCTCGGCACTCTCGTGCAGAAAACCGGCCCTGGCACAATGATTGAGTCTTGAACAACCACGCAGCCCATGGAGGAGGTTTGTGGGCGCCCTGTCCGCCGGAGACGGCGTGATAGCGCCTGCAGGACACCAAGGCTGTAGCCAAGGAGGATGGCATGCAAGTCATACGCAAGAGACGCTTTGCCCTGGTCGGCGCAGGTCACCGGGGAACGACCATGTGGGGGCGCGATATTGTCGAACGCTGGGGCGATCAGGTCGAGCTGGTGGCAATCTGCGACCTGAACGGAATGCGCGCCGAACAGTCGCAAGCCCATATCGGCTCCTCGGTGCCGATCTACCTGGATTTCGACCAGATGCTGGCCGTTGAAAAGCCTGATCTGGTCATTGTCTGTACCCGTGACAGCACCCATGACGAGTTGATCGTCAAGGCCATGGAAGCTGGTGCTGACGTGATCAGCGAAAAGCCGATGACCACGACCGCCGCCAAGATCAAGCGCATTCTGCAAGCCGAAAAACGCACCGGACGGCGGCTGGATATCTCCTTCAACTACCGTTTTGCGCCGACCGCAGCGCGTATCAAGGAATTGCTGAATTCAGGCGTCATCGGCGATGTCACCTCTGTCGATTTCCACTGGTATCTCAACACCAGCCATGGGGCCGACTACTTCCGCCGCTGGCATGCTTATACGGAGAATTCCGGCAGCCTGTTCGTCCACAAGGCCACCCACCATTTCGATCTCCTGAACTGGTATCTCGATTCGGACCCGGATCTGGTGTCCGCCTTTGCCGATCTGAAGCATTACGGACGCAACGGGCCGTTTCGCGGCGAGCGCTGTCGCACCTGTCCCCATGCGCAGCAATGCGATCATTATTTCGACATGCGCAAAGAGCCCCTGCTGGAAGCGCTTTACGAAGCGCCCTCCAAGGAGGATGGCTATGTGCGCGATGCCTGCGTCTACCGGGAGGATATCGACATTCCCGACACCATGGTCACCAATATCCGCTACAAGAACGGCGTCCACGTCTCCTATTCCCTCAACACCTATATGCCCATCGAGGGCCACCATATTGCCTTCAATGGCCACAAGGGGCGTATCGAGCTTCGCCAATATGAAAAACAGCCATGGACAGAGCCGCCTGCCGATGAAATCGTGCTGATGCGCAATTTCGGCGAGGTGGAGCGCATCTGGGTGCCACATTCCTCCGGCGGCCATTACGGCGGCGATGACCGGCTGCGCAATATGTTGCTGAAACCCGGCATGAACGACGAATTGCGCCAGCGCGCCGGGGCAAGAGCCGGGGCCATGTCGGTTCTCTGCGGGATCGCCGCCCTGGAAAGCAGCCGCAGCGGCAAGCCCGTCGCTGTTGCCGATGTCTGGGGTGAGGATGAAGGGATCGGCCTTCTGGAGCAGACGGTTTAAAATCGATAGGACAAAGGCACCGCACGCCTCAGGCCAGCAGAACAACATCGGATACAGACGCCGCCATGAAAACCATACGAAAGCTCGATAGCCTGCTCGCCCGATTGGCCGACCTTATCTTCCAGCCACTCGGCGTGTCGGTGCCGCTGCGGTTTCGGGCGGCGCATTATGACGAGCGTGCCAGCGTGCTCAGCGAAAGCCGCGAGCATTGGGCCATGGTGACACCGGACCATATCTGGGGCGAGCCGGATGGCTATTACTGGTTCGGCGGCAAGGCTACCCTGCCAAAGGGCGTGGATGGGCAGCGGATCATAGGGCGCATCGAGGCGGCGTTTGGCAATGTCATGGGCCGCAGCGATCCGCAATGCCTGGTGCGGATCGATGGAACAATCACCCAGGGCGGCGATGCAAACCACCGTGAATTCCTGCTGACACCATCGGCCCATGCCGGTCAGAGTTTCGACATTCTGATCGAGGCGGGCACGATTGAGGATCGGCGGCAACTCGGCTTTGCCGTCAGCCTGCATCGCCATGACCTCGAAGTTGAAGAGGCCTATTACGACATGCGCGTGCCACTGGACGTGGCCCGCCTGCTGGCAGAAGACGATCCGCGCCGCCATTTCATATTGCGCACCCTGGACGACGCCATCAACGCCGTGGATTTTCGAAAGAGTAATGAGAACAGGTTCCAGACCTCACTTGCCACGGCACGGGCCATCACGGCGGCCATCTACAATGCCGTTGATTTCGAGGAAAAGCCGGTCGTAGTGGCAACCGGCCATACCCATATCGATGTCGCCTGGCTCTGGCGGGTGCGGGAAACCCGGCAAAAGATGGCGCGCTCCATGGCGACCGCCCTTGCCCTGATGGAGGAATTTCCCGACTACCGCTTCATGTATAACCAATGCGTGTTGCTGGAGTATCTGGCTGACGACTATCCGCAATTATTCGAGCGCATCCGCAACCATGTGACGACCGGGCGGTTTGAAATTGAAGGGGCGCTCTGGCTGGAGCCTGACGTCAATATTGCCGGTGGCGAGGCGCTGGTGCGCCATATCCTCTATGGCGTCGCCTATCATCGCAAAACCTTTGGCGTCGAGCCGCGCATGGTCTGGTTGCCGGACACATTCGGCTATTCGGCAGCACTACCGCAATTGATGCGCAAATCAGGCCTCGACAGTTTCGTCACCCATAAACTGTCCTGGAACGACACCAACCGGATGCCTGACGACAAGCTGTTCTGGCAGGGCATTGATGGCAGCAAGGTGGTCGCCTATTTCCTCACCACCCAGCCCTATGATTCCAAGCTGATCAACACCACCTATTGCCCCAATCTGAAGCCGACCCATGTGATGGGAACCTGGAAACGCCACGGCCAGCAGCGGCTGGGCAAGGAACTGTTCCTGGTCTATGGCCATGGCGATGGCGGCGGCGGCCCAACCCGGGAAATGCTTCATAATATCCGCCGGATGGAGCGCGGCATACCCGGCTGCCCGAAGGTGGAGCACGGGCAGATGCGGCCTTTCTTCGAGCGGCTGATTGCCGAGATGCAGGCCCATCCGGATCAATACCCCGTCTGGGTCGGTGAGCTTTACCTGGAATTCCATCGTGGCACGCTGACCTCCGTTGCCAAGAACAAACGCTTTAACCGCAAGGCCGAAATCGCACTGCGGGAGTTGGAGACGCTGGCGGTGATGGCGGAGCGGCAGGCAGGCCATGCCTATCCCACCCGGCAATTGCGCGACCTTTGGGATATCGTCATGCTCAACCAGTTCCACGATATCCTGCCGGGATCATCGATCGGTGCTGTCTATGAAGACAGTGACCGCGATTACGCCAGGCTATTTGCCGAGGCTGAAAGCCTGCGCGCCGAACTCCTGGCGCTGTTGCCAACCCATGGCAGCGATGCCGTGTTGAATGTGACCGGTCGCCATCGCGCCGGTCTGGCTCTGACCCATCAACCTCATGCCTCGGGTCAAACCCTGGTTCTGGCGGATGGATCGAAAACCCACGCCGTCCGGCTGGAAACCGTGCCGCCGCTGTCCCTGTCCGCCGCCCTGCCCTGTGGCCCGACACCGCCCGGTGCTGTTGAGGTAGAACCATTTCGGCTTGCCAACCGCTTTCTGGATGTGGTGTTCGACCCCAAAGGTCGCATCCTGTCGCTGCATGACAAGGCGAGAGACCGCCATGTCTTCAAGCCCGGCCACACAGCCAATGGCCTCCAGGCCTTCCGCGACATGCCTGCGGAATATGACGCCTGGGATATCGATGCGGATTTCGAAGACCAGAGTTTCGAGATCGATGATCTCGTCAGCGCCGAGATCGTCGAAACCGGGCCTTTGCGCGCTGCAATCCGGTTCGAATGGCGCTATGAGGCCTCGCGTATTATTCAGGTCGTTTCGCTGGAAGCCGACAGCAGCAAGCTGGACTTCGATACGTTCATCGACTGGCATGAGCACAATACGCTGGTCAAAACCGGCTTCCCGATGGCGCTCAACACCGCGTCAATTGATGCGGAAATCCAGTTCGGTCATGTCCGCCGCGCCACGCATCGCAACACATCCTGGGACCGCGCCCGGTTCGAATGCTCCATGCAGCGCTGGATCGATGTGAGCGAACCGGATTTCGGCATCGCCTTCCTCAACGATTGCAAATATGGCTATGACGCAAAGGGCAGCGATATTCGCCTGACCCTGTTGCGCTCACCGACCTATCCCTGGCCGGATGCCGATCAGGGCGGGCATCGCCTGCGCTACGCCTTGCTGCTGCATAATGGCGACAAGGCCGTGGTGCATGAGGCCGCCGAGAATTTCAACATGCCCTTGCAGATCGTCGCGACCGGACAGGCTAATGTCGCATCAGGAGATCAAGCGCCGCCACTGCTGTCGATAGAAACAGATGGCATTACGCTAGAAGCGGTGAAGCAGGCAGAGGCAGGTGATGGCTATATCGTCCGCCTCTGGGAAACCACAGGAAGCCAGCGTCACGCCCGAATTAAACTCGGCAACGGGATCACCCAGGCAGCCCTTGTCGATCTGCTCGAGGAAAATCCGTTGGCGGTAGACATCAATGAAAAAGGGCTGGATCTTGCCTTCCAGCCCTTCGAAATACTGACGCTGAAGCTCTACAAATAGGGTGCTGCTTCAAACTCTAAAACAACGATCACCGCTGGCTCGGGTAGCGGGCTTCGTACCAGGACTTGAACAGCGTATACTGATTTTCCAGATGGGCGCGCTGCGAAGAACTCAATGCGTCGGTCTCGTTGAAATGCAGCGTATATTCGGTCTCGCCATTCAGGACCATGAGATATTTATAGTGCAGCACCAGGTCCGGGCCTTCGTCATAGGTCGAAAGCACCATCAGCGCCTCTTCTAACTCCTTGGCTTCGCGGCGGGCCCGCGGGTCGCCCGTGGCCGCCTCTTTGCAGAGAGCCAACAGGTGCAGAACCTCTCTTGGCAAAGCATTGCCGATCCCGGTGATCGCGCCAGCCGCGCCGCAATTGACGAAGCCGTGATAGACGCCGGTATCGACGCCGACCATCAGGATCAGTCCGTCATCGCCGGAGGTGATGTTTTCGGCCGCATAGGTCATGTCACCCTTGCCACCGAATTCCTTGAACCCGATCAGGTTGGAAAAGCGGGCGCGCAGCTGGAAGAACAGGTCGGCGCGCGTCGCAAAGCCGTAATAGGGGCTGTTATAGATCACCGAGGGCAAATCCTTGCCCGCCTCCAGAACAGCGGAGAAATGGTCGCGCTGGGCCGCAATCGAAGACCCGCGCGATAGGACCCGAGGGATCACCATCAAGCCACTTGCCCCGACTTTCGCCGCATGGGCGGCGTGGCTGACGGCTGAGCGGGTGTTGATCGCGCCGGTTCCAACCACGGTCGGCACACCGGCGTCAACCAGCCGGCGCACGCCTTCCTGGCGCTCGTCATCGCTCAGCAGCGGCCAGTCCCCCATCGATCCGCAATAGACCACGCCCGACATGCCGAGACCGACAAGCTCTTTGCCCTTGCGAACCAGCCCGTCGAAATCGGGGGTTCGGTCCGCCTTGCAAGGCGTCATCAAAGCGGGAATGCATCCCTTGAAAACCAGTTGGGTCATTGAACTCTCCCAGATTGACCGCAGGCAAAGGGCGCGGTCCATAGCCAATGGAAGCGAACTACCATTTTCATGACGTCCTGTCGACAAATAAAATACAAAGTACGAGCCCGTAAAAACCCTTCTCGTCTTGATATCGGCTTCGGATCAAAGCTTGAGATTTGCGGTCTGGCGGCCATCGGCGGTGATATAGGAGCGGATCTGCCGCACGATCTGGTCCGCATGGGCGGTGGCCAGTGCATCGGAGCGCTCGGCATCGCGCTCGATGATTGCCTGGATCATATCTTCATGCTCGGTGACATATTGCCGTGGCAGCACATCGTTGAAGGAGGAATAATAGAGCCGGAGAATCCGGCGCCCCTCATCCAGCAATCGCGTGAACAGATCCTCATAATAACGGTTCTTGCCCGCTCGTGCGATGGCAACGTGGAAATCCCGATTGCTGGCGATCATCGCCAGCACATCGCGCCTTTCGACCGCCTGCGCGAAAACCTCCTGAAACCGGCGGATCTGTTCGATATGATCAGGCGTGTGATTGAGCGCGGCAAGCCGTGTCGTTACCCGGTACATCAAGGTCAGTGCATCGAAAAATTCCGAAAGGCCCAGAAAGTCGATGGAAGAGACGATGGTGGCGCGGTTGGTCAGCGTGGTGATCAGGCCTTCGGCGGCAAGCCGCACCAGGGCTTCGCGGATCGGCGTGCGCGACAGGGAAAAGCGGTCGGACAATTGCTGCTCATCGACAGGACTGCCGGGCGCCAGCGTCAGTTCGATGATCTCGTTGCGCAAGGTCTCATAGACTGTCGAGACCCCATAGCCACGCCTGTGGATTGGTTTTTCCGCGTCGACCGTTTTATCGTCCAAGAGCCTGTTCCCGATTGCTGCTGATTCACTCAATCTATCATTTTCGCCGAAAAAAGCCCGAATTGCATTTGTCCCACTTGATTTGACGATCTGGCATCCAACTTTCTGGAGGAACGGGACATCTCATCGTCTCGAAATTGCCAAGCTTCGCACTAAGATGCGTCAATATATTCGGTGCCTTATCGTTGATGATTTGGGCTTGGATGAGGTGTCACAGGGGGAAACGGCACCAAGGGAAGCCGGCGACGGATAAACGGGGGCTTGCAGCCATCAGGCTGCGGATTTTTCACGGATGGAAATTTCAACCGATAGGAGAAGCGCGTGACGATCAAGACGGTTGTCTGGGGTGAGAATATTCATGAGCACCTCAATGAAGTGGTGGGAAATCTTTATCCTGAAGGCATGCATACAGCCATCGCCAAGGCTTTGAACCGGGATAGTGACATCGAGGCCACGACCGCAACCTTGCAGGAGCCCGAGCATGGCCTGAGCGCCGAGCGCCTGGAGCAGACCGACGTGCTGATCTGGTGGGGCCACAAGGATCACGGCAGCGTCCGTGATGAGATCGTCGAGCGGGTTGTCGCCCGCGTCCAAGAAGGCATGGGCCTGATCGTCCTGCATTCCGGCCATTTCGCCAAGCCGTTCAAACGGCTGATGGGCACGCCCTGCGCCTTGAAATGGCGTGAAGCCGGTGAACGCGAGCGGGTCTGGACCGTCAATCCCGGCCATCCGATCGCGGCGGGCATACCCGAACAATTCGTGCTGGAAAATGAGGAAATGTACGGCGAGTTCTTTTCCGTACCAGAGCCACTGGAAACCGTGTTCATCTCCTGGTTTTCCGGCGGAGAGATTTTTCGCTCCGGCCTGACCTGGCGGCGCGGTGCCGGCAACATTTTCTACTTCCGTCCCGGCCACGAAACCTACCCGACCTACCATAACGAAACGATACAACAGGTGATCTCCAACGCGGTGAAATGGGCGTATAATCCCCGCCCGGCGCTGAAATCCATTCATGACGCCCCGAATGTGTCGGTCGATCAGGCTCTCGAGCCGATCCAGGAACGGGGTCCGAAATTGCATAAGGCCGGGGAGGCCGGATATCGATGAACAAACCCGTCCGTATTCTCATTCTCGGCACCGGCGGCATGGCGAACCGTCATGCCATCGAGTTCGCCACCAATAGCGATGCGCAACTGGTCGGCGCCGTCGATGTCGATATCGCCAAGGTGCGTGGCTTTGCGCTGCGCCATGATATCGCCAATACATTCACCTCGCTGGACGACGCGCTTGCCTGGGGTGAGTTTGATGCCGTCGCCAATGTTACGCCCGACCGGGTACATTACCCGACGACATTGCAATTGATCGCGGCGGGCAAGCATGTATTCTGCGAAAAGCCGCTGGCGGAAAGCTTTGAAAAAGCCGACGAGATGGCCCGAAAGGCCAATGCAGCCGGGCTGGTCAACATGGTCAACCTGACCTATCGCAATGTCGCGCCAGTGCAGAAGGCCCGACAGCTTGTTCAGGCTGGAGAGATTGGCAAGGTCCGCCATATCGAGGCTTCCTATCTGCAAAGCTGGCTGGTCTCCAAGGCCTGGGGCGACTGGGCCACCGAGGATCAATGGCTCTGGCGGCTGTCCACCAAGCACGGTTCGAACGGGGTGCTCGGCGATGTCGGTATCCACATTCTCGATTTCGCCAGCTATGGCGCGGCAACCGATGTCGAGCATATTTTCGCCCGGTTGAAGACATTCGAGAAAGCGCCGGGCAACCGGATTGGCGATTACGATCTCGATGCCAATGACAGTTTCACCATGACGGCGGAATTCAGCAATGGCGCCATTGGTGTTGTGCATGCCTCGCGCTGGGCAACTGGCCATCTCAACGAATTGCGCCTGCGCATGCATGGCGACAAGGGAGCCTTGGAGGTGACCCACACCCCGACCGGCAATACATTGCGCGCCTGCATGGGCGACGATGTGGAAAAAGGCATCTGGACGGAACTGGATGCCGGCACCGTTGCCACCAATTACCAACGCTTCGTTGCCGCAGTACTGGAAGGTAAAACCCGCGAACCGGACTTCCGACATGCGGCAGACCTGCAAAAAGTGCTGGATCTGGCCATGGTGACCGAGTTGGAGCGGCGCGAGCATTCCGTTCGCCGTTTCGAAGCGGCACCGTCGCTGGCTGCGGTATCATCGGGTTGACCGGCATGACTGCCTTGCTTTTATGACGACGTCACGCCGATCCTCACGTCCAGCCTGCCGAGTAAGGCTGGACGGAATTAAAATTGGCTCTTATAGAGTGTCGTCACAACGAGAGATGCCCGTAGATAAATGAATTTCTGCGTTTACCAAGATACTGGAGCGGAGATACAGGGCTATATAGTCCCTGACGGCTTTTCCACGAAACCCTGCATTCGCGTCCGGATAAATGACGAGGACAGGGAAACCGAAATCTTGCCGTGGGTTTACGTTGATGGCGCTCGGGCTCTAGGCCCTCGATTCTCTGTCGCAATTTACAGTTTTCGACCCCGGTCAGGACGATACCAGCTACCCCAAATTGATTGCGGCCAGCCTGGGCGTGCCGGAAAATGTGGTGCAGATGAAGCCACCCGTGGAGACCATCCATCAACTGGCCGATGTGCTGAGAAAAATCAGCCGCGTTCAGCATCTTCTGGAAGTCGATCTTCTGCTTTACCACTTCATACAGAGAGCGTGTAAAGATGCAACAGCCGCTTGAGCCGCTGAAACTCGGCTATCAATCCCGTAAAGTCTTCGCTGTTGCCCCGATGATCGACTGGACGGATACATTCTGCCGACGGTTCCACCGTTTGCTGACCCGCCATGCGCTGCTTTATACGGAAATGATCGTCGCTGATGCCATTCTGCATGGCAAGCGGGATCGCCTGCTGGCTTTTGACGCCAGCGAACACCCGCTGGCATTGCAACTTGGTGGCTCCGATCCGCATAAGCTGGCGGAAGCCGTGCGGATTGCCAATGACTGGGGCTATGACGAAATCAACCTAAATGTCGGCTGTCCATCGGACAGGGTCCAGGCCGGAACCTTCGGCGCCTGCCTGATGCGCGAACCGCAAACCGTCGAGGCCTGCATCCAGGCAATGAAGGCCGTTTCCACCGTTCCCGTCACCGTCAAATGCCGGATCGGCGTCGACGACCAGGAGCCGGGTGACGTTCTGCCGGATTTCATCAAGCGGATGATCGGCGCGGGTGCGGACGCCCTGTGGATTCATGCACGCAAGGCCTGGCTTCAAGGACTTAGCCCGAAGGAAAACAGGGACATTCCGCCACTGGATTATCCACTGGTTCACCTGATGAAGCAGGAAAACCCGGATCTGTTTCTTGGGATTAATGGTGGTATTACCGATCTGGATCAGGCCAGCGCGCATTTGCAGGTCATGGATGGCGTCATGGTCGGACGAGCCGCCTATAACAATGCCACGATGCTGACCGAAGTCGACACACGCATTTATGGCGAACCCGTCAAGACTTTCAGCATGGACCTCGTTCGCGATGCGATGATGGACTATGCCGCCCGCCATATCGCCGAGGGAGGACGTCTGGTGCATCTGACCCGCCATATGGTCGGGCTGTTTCAGGGCTATGCCGGAGCGCGGCGCTTTCGCCAGATCCTTTCGGCAGACGCACCCAAACCGGGTGCTGGCCCCGATGTCATCGCGGCCGCCTTTGCAGCCGTGGATATCGATGCCGGTCCTGTGCGAGCCGCTTGAAGTCTCACCTCGGATTTTTTACACAGGCCTCATCGAAGGAATGAAAACCAGACGCAATAAACGAAAAACGGCGCTCCTTGCGGAACGCCGTTCAAAGTCATCCGCCGTGAAGGACGGAGGCGAAACAATCACGCAGCGCGGATGTTTACAGCCTTCGGGCCCTTGCCCATGCGGTCAGCTTCGGTGTCGAAGGTAACTTCCTGGCCATCACGAAGCGTCTGGATGCCAGCAGCCTGGAGAGCGGAAATGTGAACGAAAACGTCCTTCGCGCCGCCTTCTGGGGTGATGAAGCCGAAGCCCTTGTCCTGATTGAAGAATTTTACGGTGCCCTTGATGGCCATGGGAGAAGTCCTTATCCCTTGAGTTTTTAGTTTCGCCACGCCCGGCGGCGGCCGGACGAAGCATGCATCGTCCCTTCGCGAAGAGACAGGTCGGTAAGTCGCGATAACGGGGAAAAGACGTCTACCAGCGGAGGTTAAGCCCCCAAAGCCGAGCAATCCAGAAGATTAAGCGCGGAGATACAATCAGTCCAGTCTCCGGGATCATAAATACCCGAACGGGGAATTATCTACAGGAAAGCGGCCAAAGCGGCAAGCATTTATGCGTTTTTTCTGCTTAAATACCCTCGGGAATAGCGGTTTTCATCGGTGTCACATTCGGCACCGAAGGATTAATCCCTCAAAATCTAGGGGCATAAATTCAAGTCAAATCCGGGCTCCTGCTGATAAATGTCGACTGGTCCGAGAATCTTTGTTTTCGGGAAAGTCATTGGCCACTTTCTTCTCCAGCCAAATTCTTGCTGCCGAATTTTGATTTGGGTCTTTCCTGCCTCATCGCTTCAACAATCCGATTAAAAAGGCTGAACCGGGTGAGGTCTTCACAGGAGACCGAAAGCTTCGGCTGCCAGTTCGGATAACTGCTGCTGGTTCCCGGAATATTGGTCGGGCTTTCCTCGTCAGTGAGATCGGCAAGCCGGACAGAGACCAGCATGGAGGCTGTTTTCGCCATAAACCGATAGGCGGCCACGACGCGCTCATGCAGATCCGGCTGTTCGACACCATGATCGTGCAACTCTATCCCTGCCGACTTAAAGGCCCGCAGCAGGTCGGCACGTTCCTGTATGCGGGAGGTTTGCTCTTGCTCGCTTGCCGCTTCCGGCACCAGACCATGTGCCGCGCGCGCTTCTATATCGGCACCGCGCCACCATCCCGCCAGCGTCTGGTGGTCGTGGGTCGAGACGCAGGCAAGCGCCATAGCCGGATATTTATCCGGCGCGATAAAACCGCGTTTGTCTCTTTCATAAGACAGGATGCGATAGGACAGGAGATTGGCATCCGCCATCTGCTGGCGTAGTCCCGATGGCACCAGACCGAGATCCTCGCCGATGACCAGGCATTGGTTGCGCAAGGAGGCTTCAGCAATCACGCCCTGGATCTCGCGGGCGGGATAATCGACATAGGCCCCCTCCTCCGGCCCCCTATCGGCTGGCACCAGGAACAATCGCTGAATAGCGGCGGCATGATCGATCCGCACTGCACCCGCATAGCGCATCGCTACATCGATCATCTGACGATAGGGCGACCGGCGGGAAAAGGCGATCAAGGCCGGCTGCAAGGCGGCCAGCCGCCAATCCTGGCCATTCACCGCCCAGGGATCGGGCGGGCTGCCAATGCTGGCGCCGCGCAGATAGATGTCCGGTTCGCTCCAGGTCGCCGAGCCATCCAACGCTTCGCCGACCGCAAGGTCGAGGTAAAGACCGATCCTCAAGCCCGCTTTGTGCGCTTGCGCTGCAACCGTCTCAAGCTGTCGGTGCGCGACCCATTGAAGCCAGACATGAAACGCGATCTCTTCGGCATTCTGGCTACGGAAGGCCCGAACGGAGGGATGATCGATATCCTGATACTCCGCAGGCCAGGCCATCCAGCCCGCCCCATGCCCACCTCCGCTCATGAATCGGGATAAAGCCTCAAAGAGAGCATGATTTTGCAAAGCATCACCGCTTTCATCGCAGAACCGCCTGAAATCGGCTCTGTCCTGATCGTCATTTCGCTCCAACCGTCTCGAACCGTCCCAGATCCGCCGCAGCACCTCAAGCTTCACACCGGCAACCGCCTTGTAATCAACGAGTTTGGATCGCCGCAAAGCCTCTAGCGTCTCGCTGTCGGCCATATCCGGGTGAAAACCCGGCACCAGATCGACGGCGATGTAAAGCGGGTTGAGAAAGCGCCGGTTGGATGGCTCATAAGGACTGCACCGGGCAGGGTCCGCCAGAAAAGGCGCGTGCAACGGGTTAAGCCCGATAAAATCGGCCCCCTGATTGGCGGCAAGCATCACCATGCTCTGCAAATCGGCAAAATCGCCGATCCCCCAATTGCGCACTGATCGCAGTTCATAAAGTTGCAGGCTGAAGCCCCAAACACGATCCCGAGCAAGGCAATCGGGCAGATAGCTGCGGCCAGGCTCACCCGCCTCCACGTTGAGAGCCGCCAACAGCCGACGTTTTGTGGCGTCTGAAATTGGAACTTCCGCCTGTTCTATTCCCGGTCTGGCGAGGTTGATCCCATGTCTCTTGGCAAGTCTGCTGATTATTGACGTCATGATCGGGTCCATCCTGAGCGATAGACGCTGTCTGCGGCAGAGGCCGTGCCGCAGACAGCGTCGCGATGTGGGCAGTCACACCACCAACCCATCCTCAAGGGTACGGTTCCATCCATCGGCAACGATTGTCATTGCCGGAGCAGCAAAGCGTTTCAACCAACGCCTGCAAAGGGCTTCCCCCCGCCCTTCGCCTGCACTCTCAACGGCATATGTTTTATTGAATGGAACCACCTGCCGCGTGAGGTGTTTGGCCTTGGTAAACAAATTATGCGGGTGGACGATGACGCAATCACATGCTGCCGAACAACAAGACATCATCAGGGAAACGGTCTCGTCCAGCGCGCCAAAGATCTATTATATCCATCCGCTGCTGCTGAAAGGCATGGCGGACTGGAACACCCTGTTTGAGCATGTGCGTGGACTGGGCTTCGATACAGTCCTCAGTGCGCCGCCATTTGCGCGTGCAGCGGGTGCGAGCCTGTTCATATCCAAATCCTTCGACACATTCGACCCGGCCCTTGATCTCCCAGGCAGCAGCGATGAGTGCCTGGGAGAGCTGACCAAGGCTGCCCGGGCGCATGGCCTGGACTTTATGCTGGATCTGGTGATTGACCGGGTTGCGACAGAAACGCCACCTGGACAGATTGCCGATCCAAGGATTTCGCCCTTTCATTCCGGCAGCCGCCCCGTCGATTTCACCAGCAGCGATGAAACAACCCATCTGCTGGGTGAATGGCGTGCGCGTATTGCACAGTTTACCGCTGCGGGCGTGGCTGGTTTCCGCTGTATTGGCATCGATGCCGCACCTTCATCCTTCTGGCGAGACCTGATCACAGCCGGTCCATCGGCACGGTTCTTCGCCTGGACGCCGGGGACGAGTTTTGAGGCGCGGCGCGCCTTGCAAGGCACAGGCTTTGACGGCTGTTTCTCATCCTTTGCCTGGTGGAATCTCGATGAACCGTGGTTTGCCGAGGAATACGCGCTGCAACGCGCCCTCGGCATTCAGATTGCCTTTCCCGAAGCCCCTTTTGCCCGTCGGATCGCCCATGGCATGGAAAGCCGTGAGATCACGGAGCGAAAGGCTATCCGCGCCCTTCACCTTGCCGCCGCCTTCGGTCCATTGATGGTGCCGATGGGTTTCGAATTCGGGGTGAGCACCCCGCTCGATCCGACGCATGGCGATGGTCAAGGTATCAGGGGCCTGAAGGATCAGGGCAGCTTCGATCTTTCCGCCAACATTCGCGCCCTCAACGATCAAGCCGGACAACGGCAGGTTTTTCTCGGAAAACCCTTGCGGATCGTCGCCAAAGCCGGCTCACCAGCCTGCGCCCTGGTGCAATCCGACCGGGAAGACCTTCGGTCGTCGCAGGGCATTCGGATCGTCGCCTTCAATCGCGATCTGCGCACATCAGCGACCCTACCGCTCCATGCGCTTCACGAACTCGCCTCGGGCTTCCTGCCGCTGACGCTCGACCCGGGCCAAGCGCCGTCCGCGATTCTGGAGACAGGGAAAATCGGCCCGGGCGGGCTTTGCTTGCTCACCGGCGCACGGGCCGATGCCATCGTGTTTGAGCCCAAAACAACGGCAAGCGATGCCGCGGCCTCAGCCCGTCTGGCGATTGAAAATATCCAGCCTTGCGTGGATGAAGGGCGTTTCCCCATCAAGCGCGTTGTCGGCGACCGGATCACGGTTGAGGCCGATATTTTTGGGGATGGTCATGACCCGCTTTCTGCCGCCGTGCTCTGGCGGCCCTGCGATAGGGATGACTGGAGCGAAGTCCGCATGGAACTGATCGAAAACGACCGGTGGCGGGGTGAATTTTCAGTGTCACGGCTCGGACGGCATGAATTTATCGTCGAGGCCTGGCGCAATCCATTTGCGATTTTTCATTACGAGCTTTCCAAGAAACACGAGGCAAGGCTGGATCTGAAGCTGGAATTGCAGGAGGGCATCGCCCTTGTGCGCCAGGCTTTGGCAAGAGCCGATAGCCAACTGGCTTCAGACCTCGAACAGTTGATCGCCCGCCTGGAACAGACCCCGGAACAGCAACGCGCCGATCTGTTGCTGCAAGCCGATACGTTTGCATTGATGGACCGTGCCGATGCGAGGCCCTTCCGCTTGCGCTCGCAGCCCCTTCCCGTCGATGCGGAACGGTTGGAGGCGGGTTTTGCCAGCTGGTACCAGATTTTCCCCCGCTCCCAAAGCGGCGATCCAGACCGTCACGGCACATTCGCCGATGTCGTCAAGCGCTTGCCCGCCATTCGTGCCATGGGTTTCGATGTGGTCTATTTCCCGCCGATCCATCCCATTGGCACGACCAACCGCAAGGGCCGCAACAATAGCCTGAAGGCAGGGCCGAACGATCCCGGTAGCCCCTACGCCATTGGCTCTCCCGATGGCGGCCATGATGCCATCCATCCACAGCTCGGCACATTCGAGGATTTCAGAACTCTGGTCGCTGCGGCCCGCGATGAGGGGCTGGAAATCGCGCTTGATCTCGCCATCCAGGCCTCACCCGATCACCCATGGCTGACGCAGCATCCCGGCTGGTTCGACTGGCGCCCGGATGGCACGATCCGCTATGCGGAAAATCCACCGAAAAAATACGAGGATATCGTCAACGTCGATTTCTACGCCAAGGACGCTGTTCCCGCGCTTTGGCAGGCCTTGCGCGACATTGTCGAGATGTGGGTAGGCGAAGGGGTCAAACTGTTTCGTGTCGATAACCCGCACACCAAGCCATTTCCGTTTTGGGAGTGGCTGATCGGCGATATCCGCGCCCGTCACCCGGAGGTGGTCTTCCTGTCGGAAGCCTTTACCAAGCCGAAGGTGATGTACAGGCTGGCCAAGATCGGCTTTTCGCAATCCTATACCTATTTCACCTGGCGCAATCTGCGTTGGGAGCTTGAGCAATATATGCTCGAACTGACGACCCAGGCACCGAAGGAATTCTTCAGGCCACATTTCTTCGTCAACACCCATGACATCAACCCGGATTTTCTGCAAAACGCGCCGCGCTCGGCCTATCTGATCCGGGCGGGTCTGGCTGCGACGCTTTCCGGGCTTTGGGGCGTCTATAACGGTTTTGAACTGTGCGAAGGCAGGCCCGACGCCAAGCGCAAGGAATATGCCGACAGCGAAAAATACGAGATTACCGCCTGGGACTGGGACCGGCCCGGCAATATCATTGCCGAGATTACCATGCTGAACCGCATTCGCACCGAAAATGCGGCGCTTCACTCCCATCTCGGCCTGACGCTGCTGCCCTCTTCCAACGACCAGGTGATGTTTTTCGAAAAGGCCAGTCCGGGCCGCGAAAACGTTCTGCTCGTGGCAGTCAGCCTCGACCCGCACAGCGACCAGACCAGCACAGTCGAGCTGCCTTTGTGGCGCTGGGGCCTGCCCGATAGCGGCAGTCTCGCGCTCGAGGATCTGGTGACAATGAGAAAATTCACGTGGACAGGCAAATGGCAGACGGTCGGTTTTAACCCGCATGTCCTGCCGTTCAGCATTTACCGCGTCAGGTGAGGAGATTTCCGATGGAACAACAACAGCAGCAGCAGGCCGAGACGGACCCGCTTTGGTATAAGGATGCAATTATCTATCAATTGCACATCAAGTCCTTTTACGATGGCAATGGCGATGGGATCGGCGACTTCAAGGGTTTGACGGAAAAGCTCGACCATATCGCCTCGCTTGGCATTACCGCCATCTGGGTTTTGCCGTTCTTTCCCTCGCCCCGGCGCGATGATGGCTATGACATTGCCGATTACGGCAATGTCAGCCCGGACTATGGCACGATGGACGATTTCCGCGCCTTCGTGGATGCCGCCCATGCCCGTGACATGCGCGTCATCATCGAATTGGTGATCAACCATACATCCGATCAGCATCCCTGGTTTGAGCGAGCCCGCAATGCGCCCGCTGGTTCGCCGGAACGGGATTTCTATGTCTGGTCGGAGACCGACCAGAAGTTTCCGGAAACCCGGATCATCTTTCTCGATACGGAAAAGTCCAACTGGACCTGGGACCCGGTGGCTGGCGCCTATTACTGGCACCGCTTCTACTCCCACCAGCCGGACCTCAACTTCGACAATCCGGCTGTGCTGGACGAGTTGATCACGGTCATGCGGTTCTGGCTCGATACCGGCATCGATGCCTTCCGGCTCGACGCCATTCCCTATCTGGTTGAGCGCGAAGGCACCAATAACGAAAACCTGCCGGAAACCCATGCGATCCTGAAGAAGATCCGGGCGGCAATGGACGAAGGCCATCCTGGTAAGATGCTGCTCGCCGAGGCCAATCAATGGCCTGAAGATACCCAGGAATATTTCGGCGAGGGTGACGAATGCCATATGGCCTTCCACTTCCCGCTGATGCCGCGCATGTATATGGCGATTGCCAAGGAGGATCGTTTTCCGATCACCGACATCATGCGCCAGACACCGGAGATTCCCGATAATTGCCAATGGGCGATTTTCCTGCGCAATCACGACGAACTGACGTTGGAAATGGTCACCGACGCCGAGCGGGACTATTTGTGGAACACCTATGCCGCTGACCGTCGGGCGCGGATCAATCTCGGCATCCGCAGGCGCCTCGCACCGCTGATGGAGCGTGACCGCCGCCGCATCGAGCTGATGAACGCGCTGCTTCTGTCAATGCGCGGCACGCCGGTGATCTATTACGGCGACGAGATCGGCATGGGCGACAACATCTATCTCGGCGACCGTGACGGGGTGCGCACACCGATGCAATGGTCGCCGGATCGCAATGGCGGATTTTCCCGCGCCGACCCGGCCCGCTTGGTGCTGCCGCCGCTGATGGACCCTCTCTATGGCTATGAAGCGGTCAATGTCGAGGCACAGTCGGCTGACGCCCATTCGCTGCTGAACTGGAGCCGTCACATGCTGGCGCTTCGGCGCAAATTTACGGCGTTCGGACGTGGTACATTGCGGTTCCTGTCACCGGCCAACCGCAAGATCATCGCCTATCTGCGCGAATATGAGGGCGAAGTGCTGCTGTGCGTCGCCAATCTGTCGCGTCTGCCGCAGGCGGTCGAGCTGGATCTGGCCGAATTCGAAAAGCGTATTCCCATTGAGCTGACCGGCATGTCGGCCTTTCCCCCGATCGGCCAGCTGACCTACCTCCTGACCCTGCCCCCCTATGGTTTCTTCTGGTTCAAGCTCTCAGGCGAGACGGATGCGGATGGGCCGGTCTGGCGCACCGAGCCACCGGAGCAATTGCCGGATTTCGTCACCATCGTCATGCGGCGCGAACTTGCCCAATTGCTGGACGAGCCTAATATTCAAGACACGATTTCGCGTGAAATCCTGCCTTCCTATCTTGCCAAGCGCCGCTGGTTTGCCTCCAAGGGCGAAAGGGTGAAACGCGCCTCGCTGATCTCGACCATTCCAATGCCCTTCGGCAATGACCTGCTGCTGGGTGAGTTGGAAACCGAGCTGGAAGATCGTGTTGAACGGTATTTTCTACCGTTCGCCATCGCCTGGGACGATGAGACACCCCATGCGCTTGCCCAGCAGCTGGCCTTTGCAAGAGTGCGTAAAGGACGCCGGGTTGGCTTCCTGACGGATGGCTTTGCCATGCAAAGCATGGCGCGTGGCGTCATCAAGGCGTTGTGCGAACGCTCCAGCATTTCCAGCAAGAGCGGTTCCATCGATTTCATCGGCACCGAGCAGCTCGACGGCATGGACCTGTCTGAAGACATGCAGGTCAAATGGCTCTCGGCTGAACAATCCAACAGCTCGTTGATCATCGGCGACATGGCGATGATCAAACTCATTCGTCACATCCATCAGGGCATCCACCCGGAAGTGGAAATGACCCGCCACCTGACGCGGCTTGGCTATGCCAACACGGCCCCGCTGCTGGGAGAGGTCGTCAGGGTTTCACCTGAAGATGAGCGCTCGACATTGATCATCATCCAGGGCGCCATCCGCAACCAGGGCGATGCCTGGACCTGGATGCTCGACACGCTCAGACAGACGCTCGAACAGAGCATGGTTGCCGGTCAGGATGACGATGCCGAGCAAGAGCGGTTCAACCCGCTGTTCAATCAAGCCGCTGTGATCGGCAAACGGCTTGGTGAACTGCATGTGGCACTGGCCAAGCCAACAGACGACCCGGCGTTCGCGCCAGTCGCAATGCGTGATGAGGACGTGTCCGTTTGGGCGCGCTCGGTCATGGCCCGCGTTGCCGACTGCCTGGACAGAGTGTCTGCGATTGCTCGTGGCAGCGACAGTGATGGTCTCGACACTGAAACCAACAGGGTCAGCACCATGCTGGCGGACCGCCGGGAGCAGATCTTGAGCGCGGTCGGTACGCTGGCCAGCGTTGCCAAGGACACGCTGATGATCCGCAACCACGGCGATTTCCATCTCGGCCAGATCCTGATTGCCGAAGACGATGTCTATATCATCGATTTCGAAGGTGAACCGGCCCGCCCGCTCGCCGAACGGCGGGCAAAGACCAATCCGCTGCGCGACGTGGCAGGACTGATCCGCTCGCTGAGCTATCTTGCTGCTTCCGCCGATACGGGCCGCGAGATCGTCGTCCAGGGCGACAGTGCAGCAAGAGCCGCGCTGATCGAAGCCTTTCGCAAGAAGGCCGAGACGCACTTCCTCGAAAGCTATTTCGCGGCAGTGGACGGAGAGCCCACACTGGCGATGGACCCCGAACAGCGCCGCAGGATTCTCGACCTGTTCCTGCTGGAAAAGGCCGCCTATGAAATCGGCTATGAAGCCAGCAACCGGCCAGGCTGGATCGCCATTCCACTCGCTGGCTTTGCCGACATTGCCGAACGGCTGACGGAGACTTCCCTATGACGATTGCCACGAGCGACTTGCTATCCGGCATCGATGCCCAGGCGATTCAAGCCCTGATCGACGGCAGGCACGGCGATCCCTTTTCCATCCTTGGACCACATCGGGCGGATGGGGAAACGGTGGTCCGGGCAATCTTTCCGGGTGCGCTCGGCGTGGAAATGCTCGACAGAAACAGCAGTGCCCCGGTGGGCCGGCTGAATCTGGTGCATCCGGGCGGCTTGTTTGCGGGAGAGCTTCGCTCCTCCTCACACTACCGGTTTCGGATCGAATGGCCTGATGCGGTGCAGATTGCCGAAGACCCCTATGCCTTCGGCCTGCTGCTGGGCGATATGGACCTGCATCTGATCGCCGAGGCCACCCATTATGATCTCGCCCGCACATTGGGCGCCAACCCGAGAGAGATGGATGGGGTATCAGGGGTTGGCTTTGCCGTCTGGGCGCCAACCGCACAGCGCGTCTCGGTGGTGGGTGACTTCAATTCCTGGGATGGGCGACGCAACCCGATGCGCCTGCGCCAAGCCGGTGGTATCTGGGAATTGTTCGTTCCGGGTCTCAGCCCCGGCGAGCGCTACAAATATGAATTGATCGACGCGCAAGGCAATGTGCTGCCGCAAAAGGCCGACCCGGTCGCCAAGGCCAGCGAAGCGGCACCGGGAACGGCCTCCATCGTCGCGTCAAACACGCCGTTTGCCTGGACGGACCAGGCCTGGATGACACGGCAGAACGCCGATTCTGCCGCGCGCGAGCCGATCTCGATCTATGAAGTGCATCTCGGCTCGTGGCTGCGGATCGCCGAAGATGGCAATCGCTGGCTCGACTGGGTGGAACTGAGCCAGAGGCTGGTGCCTTACGTCAAATCCATGAATTTCACCCATATCGAATTGCTGCCGATCACCGAACATCCGTTTGGCGGCTCCTGGGGTTATCAGCCGCTCGGACTGTTTTCACCTACGGGACGCTACGGCACTCCAGAGGATTTGGCCTATTTCATCGACCGTTGCCACGCCAGCGGTGTCGGCGTCCTTCTCGATTGGGTGCCTGCCCATTTTCCGACTGATGTCTGGGGTCTGGCGCGCTTTGATGGTAGTGCGCTTTATGAGCATGAAGATCCGCGCGAAGGCTTTCATCGGGATTGGAACACGCTGATCTACAATCTCGGTCGCAAGGAGGTGAAGGGCTTTCTGATTGCCAGCGCCTTCGAGTGGCTCGAGCATTTCCATATCGACGGGCTGCGGGTCGATGCCGTCGCCTCGATGCTCTACCGCGACTATAGCCGCAATGACGGCGAATGGATTCCCAACCAATTCGGCGGCCGGGAAAACCTCGAATCCGTCGAGTTCTTCAAGCATCTGAACAGCGTTGTTCACAGCCGCTGCCCGCATGCACTAATGATTGCCGAGGAATCAACCGCCTGGCCGGGCGTGACCAAATCCCCGGAAGACGGCGGCCTGGGCTTCGATTTCAAATGGAACATGGGTTGGATGCATGACAGCCTGTCCTATATTGAAGAAGATCCGGTCTATCGCAAATATCATCACGGCACGATGACCTTCAGCATGGTCTATCAATATTCCGAGCGGTTTGTGCTGCCGCTTTCCCATGATGAAGTTGTGCATGGCAAAGGCTCGTTGCTGGGTAAAATGCCCGGCGATCACTGGCAGAAGCTAGCGAATCTGCGGGCCTATTATGGGTTCATGTGGGCGCATCCCGGCAAGAAACTGGTGTTTATGGGCTGCGAGATCGGCCAGGACATCGAGTGGAACCATGATCAATCGATCTCCTGGGATTTGATGGACCGACCGGGTCATGCTGGTATCCAGACTTTGGTCGCCAAGCTGAACGGGCTGTATCAGCAGGAAAAAGCTCTGCAATTCAGTGATCTCGACCCTGCCGGTTTTGAATGGGCGATTGCCGACGATGCCGAAAACTCGGTCATCGCCATGCTGCGCTATGACGAAAACCATGAGAGCTGCATTCTGGCGATCTCAAATTTCACCCCGATGTTGCGCCATGACTACCGCGTTGGCGTGCCGAGGCAGGGTCGCTGGACGGAAATCCTCAACAGCGATGCCAGTGAATTTGGAGGATCGGGGCAAGGCAAGGGTGACGTTTCAGCGGAGCAGATCCCGGCCAATGGCAGGGAATTTTCGATAAACCTCGCCCTGCCACCGCTGGCGACACTCTATCTGAAATGGGTGGCCTAGTGGTCCGATTCCGACATTTGCCTCCGTTTGCAGCACCCTCGAGAGCAAATGTCGGAATCTCCAGGACCACTAGCAAGCCTATGTTTTCTAGTGGAATTTAAGAATTTGACATTTGATCCTCGAGGGTGCGGCAAGGGGGTATCAAATGTCAAATTCATTCCACTAGAGCATCGGACCGAAAGTTAAGAACCGGTTTTCGGATAAATCCGATGCGCAAACAAAAACTGAAAGCATCGGACAGATGCTCTACAGCGCCGTGCGCCATATATGGCGCACAAAGGTTCGCTGTAGCCCTTTATATCTAAAGCATAATTCTCTCTTTAAACCGATTCCGGTTTAAAGAGAAAATTATGCAGTAGTGACATCAATGCCGGTCATGGCGGCATTGGTCGTGATCGGCTAGAACCTCGATGACCCGGCATTCGGCGATCGTCCCGTGCGAACAGCCGGTAATCATCCGCTCCAACTCGGTTTTCAACGCCCTGAGCCGGTCGATCCGCTCCTCGACATCGGCAAGCCGCTGTCTTGCGATTGAATCGGCGGGTGAACAGGACTGGCCAGGCTTATCCTGAAGATCGAGCAGGGTGCGAATGGCATCGACCTCAAAGCCAAGCTCGCGGGCATGGCGGATGAAGGTCAGTCGCTGCAAATGGGCAGCGCTGTAAAGCCTGCGGTTTCCATCGGTGCGCGGCGGCTGCGGCACAAGGCCGACCTGTTCGTAATACCGGATCGTCGCAACCTTGACGCCACTGATCCGCGCCGCCTCGCCAATTGCAATATTCATCAATTTTGCCCTTGCTCCTCTAGTCACTAGAGAATGTAGGATCGGTTCGATACAATGACAAGGACGAACCGATGGCAACCGAACAGACCACCCGCTTCCGCGTCGAGGGCATGGATTGCGCCTCCTGCGCGACAAAGATCGACACCGCCGCACGCCGTGTGGCCGGTATTACCGATGTCCGGGTTTCGGTAACGGCGCAGACCATGGCGGTCGTTCATAATGGCGAGGCCGATCTGATAAGGCTTGCCGATAAGGTGACCGGCCTTGGCTACAAGACCACCCGCCTCGCCGCGTCCGTTCCGCAACACGATCATCCGCATGATCACGTGCATGGCTCCACCTGCACGGGCCATCATGATGGCGAGGCGCATGACCATAATCATGAAGGGCATAGTCACGAAGGACATGATCACGCCCCGCATGGCGACGGCCTGCACAGCCATCAGCATGATGCCGGCCCCACAACAGGCCCTTGGTGGCGCACGCAAAAAGCTCGGCTGGTCGCAACGAGCGGCATTGCTCTCGTTCTTGCCATGCTCATCGGCCATGTCGTGCCGTCCCTCTCCTTCTGGGCGTTTCTGGTCGCCATCGCCATCGGTATCGTGCCGATTGCCCGCCGTGCTGTGATGGCCGCCCTCGCCGGGACGCCGTTTTCCATTGAAATGCTGATGACCATCGCCTCGATCGGCGCCATCGTCATCGGCGCGACCGAGGAAGCAGCCACCGTCGTCTTCCTGTTTCTGGTCGGTGAACTGCTCGAAGGCTTTGCGGCTGGGCGGGCGCGGGCCAGTATTCAAGGCCTGACCAAGCTGGTTCCCGATACGGCGCGGATCGAGCGGAATGGCCGCATTGAAGACGTGGTCGCCGCCAGCCTGACACTCGGCACCATCGTTATCGTGCGGCCCGGCGACCGGGTTCCTGCCGATGGAGAAATTATCGATGGCACCAGCGCGATTAATGAAGCCCCTGTCACGGGAGAAAGCCTGCCGAAAACCAAGGGTGTCGGAGACGCTGTTTTTGCCGGAACGGTGAATGGCGAAGGAACACTCCGGGTCAAGGTAACGGCAACCGCAGCCGACAACACCATTGCTCGCGTTGTCCGTCTGGTCGAGGAAGCCCAGGAAAGCAAAGCACCGACCGAGCGCTTCATCGACAGGTTTTCGCGATACTACACACCCGCTGTAACGCTGTTGGCCGCGCTGGTGGCAATTCTGCCGCCGCTGTTCTGGGATGGGGACTGGAGCCTCTGGCTCTACAAGGGTCTGGCGATCCTGCTGATCGGCTGCCCTTGCGCGCTGGTGATCTCGACACCCGCCGCCATTGCCGCCGGTCTGTCCGCCGGGGCGCGTCGCGGCCTGCTGATGAAGGGCGGCGCGGTTCTCGAAAATGTCGGGCGGATCACCGCCATCGCGCTCGACAAGACGGGAACGCTAACAGAGGGTAAGCCGAAGCTGACGGATATCGTCGCTTTTGGCGGTGACGCTGAAGAGACCGTGCTGGCCGATGCGGCAGCCCTTGAAATGGGGTCGAGCCATCCGCTGGCCCGGGCGATTATCGAGGCGTCCACCGTCCGCGCCATTTCCGTACCAACGGCAAACGAGACTGGCGCTATCGCTGGTAAGGGCGTGCGCGGCACGGTGGACGGCATCAGCCTTTTCCTCGGATCGGCCAGTGCCGCCGCCGAACTGGCCCCGGTTTCCGCCGAGGTCAGCACCCGGATCGAAATGCTGAGTGCGGAAGGAAAATCCGTCTCGCTGTTGGTGAAGCACGGGGCTGTAACAGGGCTGATCGCGCTGCGCGACGAACCGCGCCCCGATGCCCGCCAAGGGTTGGACGCGCTGAAAGCGGCCGGTATTCGCCCGATCATGCTGACCGGCGACAATGCCGCCACGGCCCGGGCCATTGCAACCCTGCTCGACATCGAGCCGCGTGCCGATCTGCTGCCGCAGGACAAACAGGCCATCGTGCGCGATATGCAGGCGAAAGGCGAGCGGGTCGCCAAGGTCGGTGACGGTATCAACGACGCCCCGGCTCTGGCCGCCGCCGATATCGGCATTGCCATGGGCGGCGGAACGGATGTGGCACTGGAAACCGCCGACGCGGCCATTCTGCATGGAAGGGTGATGGATATCGCCGACATGGTCATGCTGTCGCGGCAGGTGATGGGCAATATCCGTGAAAATATCACCATTGCCATCGGGCTGAAAGCCGTCTTCCTGGTAACGACAATCATCGGCGTTACCGGTCTCTGGCCGGCAATCCTGGCAGACACCGGCGCCACCGTTCTCGTCACCGCCAATGCCATGCGCATGTTGCGCTGGCGCGGCAGCGCTAAGGCCGCCTGACTGAAAACACCAAATACCGGTCTGCTAGATCAATGCCCCAACAGGTCAATAATCTGTCGGGGCATTGATGTGATCAGTTGGTGATATCAGGCAGATCATTTCCTCTTCGTGCGCCAGCTTTCGGCATAGGTCTCGCGGGCCTGACGCGCGTAAGGCGTAGGCGAGATCCGCACGCGGATTTTCGCCTGCTTGTGCGGGCGCTCGGTGGAGGTCTTGCCGCTGCCGCCGTCCGGCTCGCCCCAGATCAATGTCAGCACGTCGCCTTCCTTGACATTGGCATCGACAATGCCAAGCGACAGGATGCAGCGCTCATTGTAGGAATAACCGCCAAACATCGATAGGCCCACCGTCTTGCCTTCGTCGTTGACGATCATGTCGGCGCTGGTCGATGCGTAGTTCAGCACGGGGAAATCGATCCACTTGTAGCTGTCTTCACCGGGACGGAAAGCCGAGGCGATCACCTCGACCACATCCTCGGCGTTCCATTCGAAGGTGACTTTCTTGCGGTTGGTCTGGCCCTTGAACTTTTCAAGCGCTGCCTTGCCGATGAAATCTTCCTTCTTCCAGCCGATGTAGAAATCATAGCCAAGCTCGAATGGATTGACGTAATAATCCTCGATATTGCTGGAAACGAAACTGCCGCCAATCGGACCATTGGCCTCATAGCTGTCAGCGCCCAGCCATTGACGATACTCGGCGAGCATGCCGTCACCGGTATAGATGCCGGGAAGCGGCGAGGGAATCCAGCCGCTCTCCAGCGTGTTGGTGGAATAAGCGCGACTGCCGCACCGTACCAGATCGACATTGGCATCCTTTGCCGCTTCGAGAATACACGACAGGATGTAATTCTTGTCCTCGTAAGGCCCCCAGATCTCCAGACCTGGCGCGCCGGACATGCCATGGCGAAGCGCCTGCACCTTCTTGGAGCCGACATTGATCCAGTCGACATGGAAAAACTTGATCTCCGGAACCGGCCCGCCATTGATCTTCTCAAAGATCTTCGGAGCTTCCGGCCCTTGGATCTGATAGCGATAATGGGTGCGCAACACGCGCTCGCCTTCCGGGCGGGACGGAGAGCGCGGGTCGTGCTTGAGACGGACGTTCCATTTGCCATAGGCGGCGCAGAACATCAGCCAGTTCGAGGTCGGGGCGCGGCCCACCAGGATGAACTTGTCCTGCCGTTCGCGGAAGATGATGTGATCGCCGATCACATGGCCGTTCGGCGTGACCGGAACGAAATGCTTGGCGCGGTTGAGATCAAAATTTGCAAACGAATTGATGCCGTGATGGCTCAGAAATTTCTCTGCGTCCGGTCCCTCGACGATCAATTCGTCCATGTGGTGGGATTGATCGAACAGCACGGCGGAATTGCGCCAAGCCACTTGTTCGGAGCGCCAATTGCTGAATTCGGGTGTCACAACCGGGTATACATACATGCCGACCGGCGAATTGCGCAGCCGGCCGACAATGTCGGGATTAGCCTGCAAAATATCGTGGAGACTGCTCGCTGCCATCGTTTCCTCCCAAGGCGGTGTTCAGTGTGTATACATTGATGCCAGCCCGTGAGCAGAATGCAAGCCCGTTTCTGAAGCTTTTTTGTGGCCATGAACAAGACCACAGAAATCATGGAGAAAATTCAACGATGGATCAGCGCCATGCCGGGAATCTTGTTGATCAGCTCCGGGTCCTCTTTGAAAATATAGTCAAGGTTTCGCCGCGCCGTTCTGGCATGTTCACGAGCCATGGCTTCAGCGCGGGCCCCTTCGCGCGCAGCAATAGCCTCCACAAGGGCGCGATGCTGCTCCTGCGCTGAGCGCAGGGACCGGCGAAATGCAGCAATATCCAACCTGTTGGGCAGGAAGGCGGAGGGCGAGGCAAAAGGCAAAGCACTTGCCCGCTCCACCTCACGGCGCATCACTTCGCTTCCACAAAGGGCCGCCAGCTGGCGATGGAATATCTCATTGAGATCGGCATAGGCGTCGAATTCCACATCATCGACATAGGGTCCAAAGCATTGATCCAGCTTGAATATTGTCTCCCATATTTCAGAGAGCGCCTTCGCATCGGCCCCACGCTCTGCGGCCAGCCTTGCCGCTGTTCCCTCAAGAACACCGCGCAATTCAATCGCATCGATGACATCGTCATAGCCAAACCGGCGCACTGTGAACCCGCCGCTCGGCAAGCGATCAAGCAGTCCTTCTTCGGCTAGCCGTGACAAGGCCTCGCGCACCGGCGTGCGGGAAATGTCGAGCGCCTCCGCCAGCGACACCTCGAACAACCGCGTCCCGCCAGCGAGATGTCCGCTGATGATTTTCTCGCGCAATTCAATCACGGCGCGGCGACCATGGGTGGCCGCGTCCACCAGTTTTACCGAGGCCTTATTGTCCTTCTGCATCCTGATAAAGCCCCTTTCCAAACCAATCACTTCCCCCGACCCGCTGCCGCGCAGCGGCAAGCAGCAGACGCAATTTTTCTAATTTAATGTATACATGGAAAAGCTGCAATGACGATCATATCTGTTCGCAACGGGAGATGTCTAAACAGCCGGACGGTGCTCCAGATTCTTCCCGGCGGTGGTTTGCGCGCTCAAGCGCGCCGACAGGCGGGCAAAGATCAGGTAGATGATTGGCGTGGTGTAAAGGGTTAGTGCCTGCGAAACGATGAGGCCGCCGATGATCGTCACGCCGAGTGGACGGTGGAGATCGGCACCAGGACCGGTCGCCAGCACAAGCGGCAGCGCGCCCATGAAGGCGGCGAGCGTCGTCATCATGATCGGCCGGAACCGCCGCAGGCAGGCTTCGTGAATGGCATCCTGGGGCGACATGCCATGCTGGCGTTCGGCTTCCAGCGCGAAATCCACCAGCATGATCCCGTTTTTCTTGACGATGCCGATCAACAGAATAATGCCGATAAAAGCGACGATGGTCAGTTCCGTGCCGCTGATCCACAGTGCCAACAACGCGCCAAGTCCCGCCGAAGGAAGCGTGGAAATGATCGTCAGGGGATGAATGAGGCTCTCATAGAGAATGCCGAGCACGATATAGACGGCCACCAGAGCCGCGAGAATGAGCAGCGGCTGGCCGCCTGAGGAACTCGATGCATTGGCAGCGTCACCGGCAAATTCGGCATGCAGCGTATCGGGCAGATGCATGCCGGCCACGGCGGCCTTGACCGCATCATTGGCCTCAGACAGCGTGGTGTCCGGCCCTATATTGTAGGAAATCGTGACTGCCGGAAATTGTCCCTGATGGTTGACCCCGATCGGCGCCAATGTCCGCTCAATCCTGGCAAAAGCGCTGAGCGGCACCTGCGTACCGCTATTTCCAGGCACATAGATCTTCAACACATGTTCCGGGTCCTTGGCGAAATCCAGATAGGTTTCAAGGATAACCCGGTATTGGTTACGGTCCCCATAGACGATGGTCACCTGTCGCTGGGCAAAGGCATTGTTGAGCGCCGCATCGACCGCCGTCATCTTAACGCCGAGACGAGACGCGGCGGTCCGGTCAACGACGACATTGGCCTGAAGACCGCTCGGCTGGCGGTCGCTGTTGACATCGGTCAGCAAGGGTTCTTGGCGCAACCGTGCGAGAATGCGCGGTGCCCAGGCCACCAGTTCGTCATAATCGGCATCCCAAAGCGTGAATTGAAATTCCGAATCCGATGTCCGCGCCCCGACCCGGATATCGCTTGGCGAAAAGAACGATGTATCGAGACCGGGAATGACGGCAACCGCACGGCGCAGCCGCTCGATCACCACGTCGGTTGCCTCCCTTTCATCTGGCGCTTTCAACGCGATCAGCATCTGGCCGCGATTGGCTGTTCCCAAAAACCCGCCGCCAACGGAGGCACCGATGCTCTGCACCGCCGGATCGCGCTCGACGATGGCCAAGGCCCGTTTTTGCAATGCCAGCATGGCCGGATAGGAAATGTCGCTGGCCGCCTGGCTATTGCCCATCACAAAGCCGGTATCGTCGCGCGGCATGAAGCCCTTTGGCACCTTGGCGTAGAGAAAACCGGTCAGCACGATGCAGGCGATGGTGATGACCACCGCAAGGACACGGTGATGCAGGACGCCCTTCAGTGTGCGGTCGTAAAAGGCAACGGTCCGCTCCAGGCCGTGTTCGATGGCGCGATCAACGCGGCCCTGTCGAGCGTCGAGATCTCGAGCCTTGATCCGGTGGCCGCAGATCATCGGCGTCAGGGTCAGGGAAACCACGGTCGATACAGCGATGGTGAAGGCGAGCGTCAGGGAAAAGGTCAGGAAGAATTTGCCGACGATGCCGCCCATGAAAAACAAGGGAATGAAGGCGGCCATCAGGGAAATGCTGATGGCGATCACCGTAAAGCCGATCTGCCGGGCACCCGCGTGGGCAGCCTCAAGCGGCTTCATGCCTTTTTCAATATTGGCGTAAATCGTCTCGATCATCACGATCGCATCGTCCACCACGAAACCGCTGGCCACCGCCAGCGCCATCAGTGACAGATTGTCGATGGACAATCCCGTCAGCCACATGGCGGCAAACGCGCCTGCAAACGATAGCGGCACCGTCAAACCGGCAGCCAGCGTCGGCACCAACCGGCGCAGGAACACAAAGACCACGGCCATGACCAGCGCCACCGTCGCCAGCAGGGTAAACTGCATATCCTCAACGCTGGCATGAATGGTCTTGGTGCGGTCGTTGAGAATATCGACTTCGATACCGGCGGGAATGAGTTGTTTGACTTCGGGAATGAGCGCCTTCACCGCATCGACCGTCGACATCACATTGGCATCCGCCGCCTTGGTAATGTTGAGAAGAACGGCGGGCTTGCCATTGAACCAGGCATCGGAACGGCGATTGCGCACGCCGGGCTCCACGGTGGCGATATCGGCCAGCCGGACGGCAATGCCGTCGGCGGCATGAATGATAAGCTGGCCGTAATCTTCAGGCGTAATCAATTGCGCATTGACCGACAGCGCATAAAAAGCCTGACTTCCGTCAATGGCACCAATCGGCGCAAGCGCATTGCCGTTGACGATGGCGGTGCGCACGTCATCCGCCGAAAGCCCGATGGCCGCCAGCCGGTCCGGGTTGAGCCGGACGCGAACGGCGGGCTGGTCGGCACCGCTGACCGAGACATCGCCAACCCCTTCCACCTGCGAAATCCGCTGCACGACGACGCTATCGGCGGCATCGTATATGGCACTGGCGGGAATGGTATCGGAGGTCAGTGCCAGCGTCAGGATTGGCGATGCGGCAGGATTGGCCTTGCGCATGGACGGAAGCGACGGCAGGTCACTCGGCAGATCGCCAACGGCGGCATTGATTGCGGCCTGGACATCCTGGGCGGCACTATCGACATTGCGGGAAAGGTCAAATTGTAAAAAAATATTGGTCGTGCCAAGCCCGCTGGTCGAGGTCATTTCGGTGACACCGGCAATCGCGCCGAGATGGCGCTCCAGTGGCGCGGCAACGCTGGACGCCATGCTTTCCGGATCGGCGCCGGGACGGCTGGCCGTGACCCGGATAGTCGGAAGATCGACGGCAGGCAGGCTTGCGACCGGCAGGAACCGGTAGGCGACCAGCCCAAGCATCATCAGGCCGATGGCCAGCAAGGTAGTGCCGACCGGACGGCTGATGAACAGGCTTGAGATATTCATACCGGGCCTCCGCTCTCGGACGCAGCACGCTTTCCCTGCATCCTGGCGCGCACTCCATCCAGCGCCAGATAGATGACCGGCGTGGTATAGAGCGTCAGCAACTGGCTGAGCAGCAGACCGCCGATGATCGAGATGCCGAGCGGGATGCGCAGTTCCGCGCCGGTTCCCTGGGCAAGCGCCAGCGGCAGCGCCCCGAACAGGGCCGCCAGCGTGGTCATCATGATGGGCCGAAAGCGCATGACGGCGGCCTTGATGATGGCATCGCGGGCGCAAAGTCCCTCCTTGCGCTCCGCGTCCAGTGCGAAATCGATCATCATGATCGCATTTTTCTTGACGATCCCCATCAAAAGAACAATGCCAATCAAGGCGATGATCGACAGATCCTGACCAAACAGCATCAGCGCCACCAGCGCCCCGACCCCCGCCGAAGGCAGTGTGGACAGAATGGTGATCGGGTGGATGGTGCTTTCATACAGCAGACCGAGCACGATATAGATGGTGATGATCGCCGCCAGGATCAGCCAGGGCTCTCCCGCCAGCGAGCGGTCGAATTCCTCGGTATCGCCGCTATAATGCCGTTGGATCGAGGCGGGCATGCCGATTTCTCGCTCCGCGGTCTTGATGGCGGCAATCGCCTCGCTCAGCGATGCGTTTCTGGCCAGATCGAAGCTGATGGTGACGGCGGGGAATTGATCGTCCCGGCTGATCACCAGCGGTGCCGTGGTAAACTTAACCGACGCAACCGCATTCAGCCGCACGATGGCACCGCTCGTGCCTTTGACATAGAGCTGTTCCAGAGATTTCGGATCGCCCTGAAACCGCTGCGCGGCCTCAAGAATGACCCGGTACTGGTTCGCCTGTCCGTAGATAGTGCTGATCTGGCGCTGGCCGAAGGCATCGTAGAGCGTATCGTTGATCGCCTGCATGGAGACGCCAAGGCGGGCTGCGGTCTCACGATTGACGGTGATCGCCAACCGCCCGCCGCCCATTTCCACTTCGGATGTCACATCGATCAGCAGCGGGTTCTGCTGTAGCCGCCGGGCCAGCCGGTCGGCCCAATCGGCGACGGTCGCGGTATTGTTGCCCGTCAGCGTATATTGATAGGGCGCACGGCTGGCCCGCGTGCTGATGGAAATATCACGAATGCTCTGGAATGTCGGATGGATGCCGGGAATATCGGCAACGGACGCCCGCAGCCGGTCGATCAAATCCGTCGCCGAGATATCGCGCTGGTCGAGCGGCTTCAACACGATACTGTAGCTTGCCGTGTTCAGTGTCAGGTTGGAGGCGCTGGTGCCGATCACTGCAATGACGCTCTGCACCGCCGGATCGGCGCGCAGTCGGTTGCCGACAAGAGCCTGGGTCTGCTTCATCGCGTCGAACGAGCTGGTTGGCTCTGTTTCCACCACGGCGGAAATCAGCCCGGTATCCTGCACCGGTAGGAAGCCCTTGGGGATGGTGACGTAAAGCAGGCCGGTGATCACAAGTGTGATCCCCGTCAGCACCAGCATCAGCCAGCCGCGATTGACAGCCCAGACGACGCTGCGGTGGTAGCCTTCGTTCATCCAGTCCATGCCCCGGTCCACCATGCCGAGCACGCCGGAATTGCGCTCCTTGGGGGCTCGCAGAATGCGCGCGCACATCATCGGTGTCAGCGTCAGCGAAATCACCGCCGATACCACGACGGCGATGGTCAGTGTCAGGGCAAATTCGCGGAACATCCGCCCGACAATGCCGGTCATGAACAGCAGCGGGATGAAGACCGCGATCAGCGAGGCCGTCAGCGAAATGATGGTGAAGCCGATTTCACCCGCCCCCTTCAGGGCAGCCTGCATCGGATGTTCACCTTCCTCTATGTGACGGGCGATATTTTCAATCATCACGATGGCGTCGTCCACCACAAAGCCAGTGCCGATGGTCAATGCCATCAGCGACAGGTTGTCGAGGCTGAAGCCGGCAAAATACATGATACCGAAGGTGGCGATCAGCGACAGCGGCAAGGCGACGGCGGCGATGATCGTCGCGGTCAGCGTGCGCAGAAACAGAAACACCACGAGAATGACCAGCCCGACGCTGAGCGCCAGCGTCCATTGCACATCGTGAATGGAGGCGCGGATGGTGTCCGTCCTGTCATTGACGATATCGAGCGAGACCCCGGCGGGAAGCGCCTGTTTCAGGCGCGGTAGCTGTTTTCGGACATCCTCGACAGTCTGGATAACATTGGCCCCTGGCTGGCGCATGATATCGACAATGACCGCCGGATGGCCTTGATACCAGGCACCGACACGGCTGTTTTCCAGCCCTTCGACGACATCGGCGACATCCCGCAGCCGGACAGGCGCGCTGTTGCTATAGGTGACGATGGTGTCGCGGTAGATTTCCGGGTCCTGGATCTGGTCATTGGCCGAGAGCGTGAAGGATTGGGAAGTGCCGTCCACCGCCCCCTTGGCACCGGAGACATTGGCATTGGTAATCGCGGTGCGCAGATCCTCCAGCGACAGTCCGTAGGAGGCAAGCCGGGTCAAATCGGCCTGGATGCGGATGGCGGGCCGCACGCCACCCTGGACGCGCACATCGCCGACGCCGGAAACCTCGCTCAGCCGCTGCGCCATGATCGTATCGGCAAAATCGCTCAGATCACGAATGGGATAGGTCTCGGAATGCAGCGCCAGCGTGATGGTCGGCGTATCCGCCGGGTTCACTTTCGCATAGGTTGGCGGATAAGGCAGCGTTTTCGGCAGGCTGCCGCTGGCCGAATTGATCGCCGCCTGCACGTCCTGCGCAGCACCATCGATATCGCGGTCCAGGTTGAATTGCAGCGTCACCTGGCTGATGCCGAAGGCGCTGGAAGAGGTCATCGAGGCCAGCGCCGGGATCTGCCCCAACGGCCTCTCCAGCGGCGCGGTCACCAGGGCTGCCATGGTCTCGGGGTCGGCGCCCGGCAATTGCGTGGTGACGCGGATCGTCGGAAAATCCACCTGCGGCAGCGGCGCAACCGGCAGCGACACATACCCCAGCAATCCCCCCAGCAAGATGGCGATCCCCAGCAGCGAGGTGGCGACGGGGCGCGCAATGAAGGGCGTCGAAATACTCATTTCGCTGCGTCAGCCGGTGGGGTTGCAGGTGCGCCGGTGCCGTTTTGGTCTCCTGCGGCGGGAGCCGGTTTGCCGTCCGGTCCAGCTGGAGGCTTTTCAGCGCCCTCTTTCCGCGAGGCGGGGTCATGAGCGTTTGGCCGAGCCTGGCCATTGTTGCGGTTGCCGCCATGGCGTTGACGCGGCTTGTTATCATCCAGCGGCACGGCCATGTGGGCCGGATCGGCCTCCTGCGGCGTCGAAACCCGCACCTGCGCGCCATCCTGTAGCCGGGCGAAACCGGTCGTCACGACAGTTTCACCGGCTCCGACCCCTTTGGCGATCACCGCCGTCTGGTCGTCCTGCATCTCGACTGTCACCGCCTGGATCTTCACCGTCTGGTCCGGCTGGACAATATAGGCGTAAGTCCCCGCAGGACCGCGCTGGATGGCTGAAGATGGAACCGTCAGCACATCTTTCTTTGTCTCGACGAGAAGCCGGGCATTGACGAAAGCGCCGGGCCACAGCCGCAGATCTTCGTTGGGAAATTCAGCCCGCAAGCGGACAGTACCGGTGGTGGTATCAACCTGGTTATCGACCACGGTCAGCGTACCATTGGCAACGACCGCCTTGCCGTCATCGCCGAGGGCATCGACCGAAAGAGCGCCCTTGGCATTGGCGGTATTGACCCGGGCCAGATCCTGCTGCGGAATGGAAAACAGGATGGTGATCGGCTTGATCTGCGACAGGGTGACGATGCCGGTCGTATCACCGGTCGAGACGATATTGCCGACATCGACATTGCGAATGCCCGTGCGTCCATCCATCGGCGCCTTGATCACGGTGTAATCCAGCTGGGCCTGGGCCGCCTCGATGGCTGCCTGGTCGGATTGGACCTGCGCCTTGTATTGCGCCACCAGCGCCACCTGATTGTCCAGTTGCTGCTGGGTGGTGGCGGAATTGCCGATCAGGCGCTGCAAACGCTCCATTTCCAGAATGGCATAGGTCAGTTGGGCCGAGTCCTGAGCCTTCTTGCCAATCGCTTCATCCAGCTGCGCCTTGTAAAGTGCGTCGTCCAGCGTGGCGATCAGGTCGCCTTTCTTCAGGTCCTGGCCCTCCTGAAAGCCGATCTTCGTGATCCGCCCGCTGACCTGCGGCTGGATAACAACAGTGTTCAACGGCTTGACGCTGCCGACGCCGGTCACATAGACGGGCACGTCGGCCTGGATCACCGGAGCTGCCACGACTGGAATGGCCATATCCCGGCCCCGCTGCCGGTCGCCTTGCGGTTTCCCCAACCAGCCCGCGGTGAGCGCGGCAACCTGCGGCGGGCGGGCGGCATAAGCGAGGCCCGCACCCACAACCACAAGGCCGACCAGGACGATCTTCGTCATTCTCTTCATAAGCTTCGCTCACGCATTGTTCATGGCCCGTCAGGGATTGTCCGGAGGGGATAGCCCATCCGGGAGCAATCCTGCCTTCCCCACAGAAGAACAGGCCCGGCTTCATAGCACTCGCTCATCAAACTGTCCTACAGGATAAAGACAAGCCAATCACATCTTTGAAAACACCGGGTTATCGAGAACCGCATTCCAAATGTTGCGAAGGCGACAAGGGGGTGAAAACGCCAAAGCCCGGAAGAAACTTCCGGGCTTTGAACTTGCTGCAAATTTCAGGCGATCAGGCCGCAATCCCCCAATCGCTGCAATTGCTGTGGGCAAACATCCGTTCGAGATTGAGAAAACAGATCATGCTCGCCCCCTGGACAATGATGCCATCGGAAAAATCCGTGCCGGTGCTGGTGGCTTGCGGCACGGGTTGTAGGCTGTCAGCGGGAACCGTCAATATGTCGGACACCGCATCGACAAGCAGGCCGACGACCGCGCTGTCCACTTCCGCAACGATGATGGCGCTGCGCTCATTGGCCACCATGCCCTGCATTCCCAATTTAACCGCGAGATCGACGATGGGAATGACCGTGCCGCGCAGGTTGATCACCCCGACAACCTCAGCAGGGGCATGCGGCAAGGATGTGGCCGGTGCCCAGCCGCGAATTTCGCGGATGGACGTGGTCTTGACGCAGAATTCCTGTCCATGCAGCCTGAAGGCCAGGATTTCCAGCGCATCCGCCTGGCTGGTCGAGGCCATCAGCATCAAAACTCCTCCCAGTTATCGGCCTTGGCCGCCGTCTGGAGACCCATGGCGCGGGCCACCTGCCCCACCATCCGCCGGGCCGGAGACGCAACCGGGCGGTGCTGTTCATGCGCAGCAGCTGGCTTTTTCGATGTCCAGCCAGCAGCCGAAGAGGCCGGCATGGTCTGGGTGCCTTCGAGATGGAACTGCGAAATCAATTGACGCAACCGGCCCGCTTCCGATGCCAGCGAAGAGCTGGCTGCCGTCGATTGCTCGACCATGGCGGCATTCTGCTGGGTCACCTGGTCCATCTGGTTGACCGCGGTGTTGACTTCGGCAAGGCCGACCGATTGTTCGCGTGACGACAGGGCAATGGCGTCGAGCTGGCTATTGATGGTAACGACATGCGCTTCGATGGCCTTGAGCGCCTCGCCGGTTGCCCGCACCAGTGTCACGCCATTGCTGACTTCGCCAGCGGAATTGCGGATCAACTCCTTGATTTCCTTGGCAGCACCGGCAGAGCGCTGCGCCAATTCACGCACTTCCTGGGCAACGACCGCAAAGCCTTTGCCCGCTTCGCCGGCACGCGCCGCTTCCACGCCAGCATTCAAAGCGAGAAGGTTGGTTTGGAAAGCAATTTCGTCGATGACGCCAATGATATTGGAGATCTGGTTGGACGATTGCTCGATCCGCTGCATGGCATCGACAGCATTGGAGACGACAATGCCGGATTCGCGGGCCGACTGGTTGGCCTCGATCGCTACATGCCGGGCTTCTTCGGCGCGCTTGGACGAGTTGGCGACATTGGTGGTGATCTGGTCGAGGGCGGCGGCGGTTTCTTCCAGCGATGCGGCCTGCTGTTCGGTGCGCTTCGACAGATCTTCGGCAGCCTGGCTGATTTCCCGCGAACCGCTGTCGATAGAGCTGGTCGCATTGGCGACAGCGCCCAGCGTATCGGACAATTGCGCAACGGCGGCATTGAAGTCATTGCGAAGCGCTTCGAACTCGGTGGCGAACGGCTGGCTCAAACGGAAGCCGAGATCGCCATTCGACAGACGCTTCAAGCCATCGGCGAGACCAGACGTCGCCTCTGCCATTTCTTCCGCGCGCTTGCGGTCCATTTCTGCAACACGAGCCCGTTCCGCCTCGCTGGAATTGCGCACGCTTTCTGCTTCCCGTTCCAGTTCCCGGGCACGCAGGCCGTTGTCCTTGAACACTTGCACGGCCTTGGCCATTCCGCCGACTTCGTCACGACGTTCGGTTCCCGCAACATCCACAGAGAGATCGCCATCGGCCAGAGTTTCCATCGTCGCCGCGACCTTGCGGATCGGCAGGACAAGCCAGGAGCGAATTGCAAAGAAGCCGATGGTCAGGACGATTGCCAGACCGGCTACGATGCTGACCACCGTGACCATAGCGGCATGGCTTGAGCTCACGGATAATGCATCGCTTTTCTGATCGGTGGAATTGTTCAAATCATCCACCAATTGCACGTTTTTTGGCGTAATAACGCGAAACGCCGACTGACATTCATTGATAAAGGCGGCCTGCGCGAGCGCCACGCCCTCTGGCGAATTACTGGCATTGCCAAGAGCAATGGTATTGGCACAGGTATTGTCGATGATGCGCAGACTTTCCGTCTTGGCATCGGCGACATCACGGCGCTGGGGAACCGCGGCAATGGCAATGTCGATGAATTTTACGAAAGCGGCCCGCGACGACTGAAGGTCCTGCTGAGACGCGGCTTTCTCTTTGTCGGAGCGAGCGATCGTCAGTTCCGCGATTGCCGAGCGTGCACCCTGCAAGGCCCGGTTGGCGCGCGATATCGCTGTTGCAGCGGCAGTATCCTGAGAGATGAGGTCGCTATAGGATGTGTCGATATCCATAATGCGCGTTCCAGCATAGCCCGCAACGCCCAGTGCAAACACACCGAACAGCGCCATTATAGTTAAGAATTTACCAATGATTGGCAGGTTTTTCATCGCAGAAATCCAGTTTTGTTTCGTTTCTGGCGCGATAATTCACCATGACCGATCTGGTTCCTGCACAGTTGCGCCTATACTTAATGATTTATGTATAAAATTGAGACATCGATTTTATTGAAATAGTGTACTCCATTATTTTCACGCGTTGATCGGGAAATACATGGATTCCGAAATTTTCAAAGGCAGAAAAAACCGAGAATAAAATGCATTTCGCCCTGATTTTTCAGAAAATTGGCGAAAAAAATCCAAAAAGAGCGAATCTCAGAAATATAAGTCAAACAATCAAGCCAGCCTTGATGCAATGGAACTGCGCTCGATAAGCTCCGTCGTCAGGATGACATGCCGAGCCGGGTGGCTGGCGCCTTTTATTCTTTCCATCAAATGGGCCGCCACGGTTTTTCCCATATGATAGACCGGCTGGCGGATAACGGTGATCGGGGGAGAGGTCACAGCCGTCCAGTCGGCATCATGAAAGGCGATCAGCGAAAGATCCTGCGGGATCGTCAGGCCGAGATGCCGGGCGACTTTGAATACCTCCAGAGCAATAAGGCTATCCGAGGCGATGATGGCACTTGGCCGGTGCGCCGATTGCAGCAGATCAAGCGCCAGCGCCTCGCATTTTTCCCGGCCATTTGCCCCGAGACGCACGGCCTCAAAAGGCGCAGGTAGGCCTGCGGCACTGCACACAGCGATAAAACCTTCAACACGATGCCGGACCGATGCGGTATGAAGATCGTCGAGACTTTTCATCCGATGATCAGCCGTATCGCAGGCGGTGATATAGGCGATATCACGATGACCATTGCGAATGAGGATTTCCGTGGCCTGTTGGGCCGCCTCGCGGTCATCCGTCGTCACCGTGTCGACACCCAGGGCCGGAAGGGCGCGGTCAAGCAGCACGAGGGGACATCCCGATTGCCGGATCTCCTGCAGGTGCTCGAAGTCCAGTGTGCTTGCAGCAGAGATAATCAGCCCATCGACCCGTTTTGCCAGCAACGCCCTGACCGCCGCCTTCTCCGCCGCAACGTCTTCGCCGGAATTGGTGAGGATGACAGTATAGCCTGCCATGCGGGCGACATCGGCAATGCCGCGTACGGCTGAGCTGAAAAATGGATTTTCAATATCCCCCACCACAACACCAATGGTGCCGGATCGGCCCGTTGTCATGCTGCGGGCCAGTTCATTGGGCCGGTAGTCCAATGTGGCCGCAGCCTCCAGAACCAGCGTCCGCACCTTATCGCTGACGGTGCCATAGCCGCCCAGCACGCGCGCGGCCGTGGCCTTGGAAACGCCTGCGGCTCTGGCCACATCGGCAACGGTGGCGGATGATTTCCTGTTCGCGGGTTGTTCCATGACATTAGCTCTATAAGGGATATTGACGGACGGTCAATGCGAATATAACAATTGTCAAACCGAAAGAGACCGGTCTCTTTAATGTAGAGACCGGTCTCATATCCAATAACAAGAAAACGGCATGCGACAAGCATTTGCCGAATGAATGGTTGCCGCCATTCATTCGGATGGGAAACCGCGCGCGTCATCACAAGGCCAGCACGGGAAAGAAAAACAATCACCAGAGCGGAGAACAACGACAATGAGTATAACCAGAGCAATTTCACAGAAGGCGCGCGGCGCGGTCATCGCGGCGGCTCTTGCCTGTGCCGGATTGATGGCGCAGCAGGCCGTTGCAGCCGACAATCCCTACGGGTTGATAGACCCGAAGGTCATCAGTGTCGGCACCATGGGCGATTCCAAGCCCTATACATTCATCACCTCCGATGGCCAGTTTACCGGCTTTGACATTGAACTCTTTCTCAATGTTGCCGAGCGCATGGGCTTCAAGAAAGATCAGGTTGTCTTTACCGGTCAGGAATTTTCGGCCCTGATGCCGTCTGTTGCCAATGGCCGGTTTGATGTGGCTGTGGCGGCCATTGGCACGACAGACGCACGAAAGAAAACCGTTGATTTCTCCGATGGCTATCTAGCCGGTTATCTCTCAGTGCTGACGCCGGATGCGAAAATCACCGATGCCGCCGGCCTGAAGGGCAAGCGCCTGGGCGTGGTGCAGGGCACGTTGCAGGAAATCTATGCGACCAAGAATTTCAAGGACACCGATCTCGTCAAATTCCCCGACAACAACTCCGCCGTCTCGGCCCTGAACAATGGCACGGTTGATGCGCATTTCCTCGATTATGAGGCCGCCAAGGACTATACGGATCGTTTCAAGGCGCTGAAAATTGCCGTCAATATTCCAAGCTTCGATGCGCCTGCCGGTTTCGTGATCCGCAAGGGCAATGATGGGCTGCGCGAGGCCTTCAACAAGGGCCTTCACGCCGCCATGCAGGATGGCACCTGGAAGAAGCTCTACGAAAAATGGTTCCCCGGCTCACCGATGCCTGCCGACTATCTTCCCAAGCCCTGATTGCGGCTTCACCCGGTTGGCCATGAGCGCCAACCGGGTGGCTTTCGGGCACATGATCATAACTGGGAAGGGTTTTTGAATGGAATGGCTTGAAACACTGCGTCGCAGTTTTCTCGACTGGGACGCGATGGCCGAGGTCTTGCCTGCCATGATTACGGTCGGCTTGAAGAATACGCTTATCCTCGCCTTCGCCTCCACCGTGATTGGCGTAGTGATTGGCATGATCCTCGCCATTATGGGTATTTCGCGCTCGCCGTGGCTGCGCATTCCGGCACGGCTTTATACCGACATCTTTCGCGGCCTGCCTGCGATTGTGACGATTTTGCTGATCGGTCAGGGCTTTGCCCGCATCGCCCGTGAAATCTGGGGCCCGTCGCCTTATCCGCTCGGTATTCTGGCGCTCAGCCTGATTGCCGGGGCCTATATCGGCGAAATCTTTCGCTCTGGCATTCAGAGTGTGGATCGCGGCCAATTGGAAGCCTGCCGGGCGCTGAGCATGAGCTATGGCCAGGGCATGCGGCTGATCATTGTGCCGCAAGGCGTGCGCCGCGTGTTGCCAGCGCTGGTCAATCAGTTCATCGGCAATGTGAAGGATTCCAGCCTTGTGTATTTTCTCGGCCTCTTGGCATCCGAGCGCGAAATTTTCCGCGTTGGGCAGGATCAGGCTGTTGTGACAGGCAATCTCTCGCCGCTGTTGCTGGCGGGCATGTTCTATCTGGTGATTACCGTGCCGCTGACCCATCTGGTCAACACCATCGATACTCGTCTGCGGCTTGGCAAAAAGCCCGCGAGCGAAACCGTGAGTGGGCTTGCCGAGGTGAGCGAGTTGGCAAAGGCTGTGGATGGCACGAATGCGCCGACGAAAGAAATCACCTTTACCGGCGGCAGTCTGGATGTGCGTGGGCTGACCATGGCCTATGGCACGCTGGATGTGTTGAAGGGCGTTAATCTTACCGTTAAACCCGGCACGGTCACCTGCATCATTGGTCCATCCGGCTCTGGCAAATCGACGCTGCTGCGTTGCCTCAACCGGTTGGTGGAACCAAAAGGCGGCGATGTCCTGCTGGATGGAAGCAGTATTCTGGCTATGAAGCCCGAAAAACTGCGCCGCAAAGTCGGCATGGTGTTCCAGCATTTCAACCTGTTTCCCGATCACTCGGCGCTCGACAATGTCATGCTGTCGCTGACCAAGATCAAAGGAATGTCGCGGCAGGAGGCCGAGCGGATCGCGCTGGCGAGATTGCGCGATGTCGGGCTGGAAAGCCGCAAACATCATCGTCCCGGTGGTTTGTCTGGCGGCCAACAGCAGCGCGTGGCCATTGCCCGAGCCTTGGCCATGGAGCCGGAAGTCATCCTGTTTGATGAAGTCACCTCAGCGCTTGATCCCGAACTGGTCAAGGGCGTGCTCAACCTGATGGCCGATCTGGGTGAACGGGGCATGACCATGGTGGTGGTCACCCACGAAATGGGCTTTGCCCGCCGCGTCGCCGATCAGGTGATCTTCATGGACGAGGGCAAGGTGGTGGAAGCCGGCTCACCCGAAGCGATTTTTGACCATCCCCAAAGTGCGCGGTTGAAGCACTTTTTGGCGGAGGTTTTGTAAGTGATAAATAAAAGGCAGAAACAGTTATGAAAAAGCTCAGATGGGGCGTGCTGGGAGCCGCCAATATTGCCATCAAGGCCGTTATCCCGGCCATTCAGGCGGGCGAAACGGGGGTTGTCGCAGCAATTGCGTCGCGCGCTCTAGCGAAAGCGCAGAGTGTGGCGGCAGACCTTGGCATTGCCAAAGCCTATGGCAGCTATGAGGAATTGCTTGATGATCCCGATATCGATGCCATCTATAATCCGCTGCCCAACCACCTGCATATGCCGATGACGCTGGAAGCCATCCGGCATGGTAAGCCGGTGCTGTGCGAAAAGCCTATTGCGCTGACAGCGGAGGAAGCAGAGCAGATTGCTTCAGCTTCCAGCACATCCGGTGTGCTGGTGGCAGAGGCCTTCATGGTGCGCCATCATCCGCAATGGCTGAAGGTGCGGGATTTGGTGAAAGCCGGGCGGATTGGCGAGGTGCGCGCCATCCAGACCATCTTCTCCTATTATCTCGATGACCCAGCCAATGTGCGAAACCAGAAAGATATTGGCGGCGGCGGGCTTTACGATGTTGGCTGCTATGCCATCAACACCGCCCGTTTTGTGTTTGATGGTGAGCCGGAGCGGGTGATTGGCCTGTTTGATCAGGATGAGACATTCCAGACGGACAGGATGATGAGTGGTCTCGCGGAATTTTCCGCCAATCGCCACCTGACGTTTACTTGCGCCACGCAGTTGTCCTTATGCCAGAAGGTCACGCTACTCGGCACCAAAGGCCGCATTGAGATTGCTATACCCTTCAACGCCCCAGTGGATGCGCCCACCACCATCACCATTGATGATGGCCGCGACCTGACGGGCGGCGGGTACGAGGTGATCGAGATCAGCGCCGCCAATCAATATGGCCTGCAATGCGATGCCTTTGCCCGTGCCGTGCTGGCGGGCGAGGTTTTGTTATCAGGACCGGGCGATGCGGTGGCCAATATGAAGGTCATCGATGCGTTTTTCCGCTCCGCCAAGAGCAATGGCTGGGAACAGCCCTGAACCAATTCACATCATCATGATTGAAGACTGAGAGAAAAACATGTCGAAAAACAAGATATCAAGCGCTGTCATTATCGGCGGCGGCATTTTTGGAACGTCCACGGCGGTGCAGCTTGTCCGCAAGGGCATCAATGTCACCCTGATCAATGACGGACCTGTTGCCAATGGGGCGTCCGGGCGGTCCTTGTCATGGCTTAACTCATCGCGGATGCGCTCTGATGCTTACCATCGCCTGCGTATGGCAGGCATCGATCGTTACCGCACACTGGCGGAGCGCTTCCCGGGGGCTGATTGGCTGTCCTTCAAGGGTGGACTGACCTGGGATGCCGATGACGCCACCAACGAGATTGATGCCGCCTATGACCATGAGGTCAAGCTGGCCTATGATGCCCTTCATCTGGCCGCAGACGAGGTCAAGGCTGTGACGCCAGGCGTCGATGCGGGCGCTGTCACGCCACAGGGGGCTATTTTCAACGCAGCCGAGGGTTGGGTGGATTTGCCAGCCCTGATCAAAATTCTCATCGAGGAATTTAGGGAGCGCGGCGGCACGCTGGTGACCGATGCCGGAGCGGCCAGCGTGATGATTGAAAACGGTCGCGCCGTTGGGGCCCGTACAGCCAATGGTACGGTTTTCCCTGCCGATGCAGTCCTGGTCGCAACCGGACCCTCCGTTCCCAAAATGGCCGCCGATGCGGGCCAGAAAATTGACGACGGCACGCCCATCTCGCTGTTGGTCACCACCAAGCCCGTCGATCTGGCCCTGAAAGCCGTGCTGAACACTCCCCGCATCGCGATCCGCCCCGGCCCAGACAACAGCTTTGCATTGGATTCGGCATGGTCTGAGGAAGAAGTCGGCACTTCGGCGGATGGCAGCTATCAGGTGAAGCAGGAAACCCTGGATGGCCTGCTGGCGGAAGCCTCCAAAGTGCTGGAAGGCAATCCGAAGCTGGAACTTGCGAGCTATGGCGTTGGCCGCAAACCCATTCCCGGCGACGGTGAACCGGTTCTGGGCGAACTCAAAGCCATCCCCGGCTATTTTGTTGCCTTCAGCCATAGCGGTGCAACGCTGGGCCTGATTGTCGGCGAACTTCTCGCCTATGAAATCGCCAGTGGTGAACGCCATCCGATGCTGGCCACGTTCAGGCCTGAGCGCTTCGCCTGACCCGAACGTCACGCCGCCGGTCCAAACCGGCGGCGGATGCCTTTGGCTGAGAGTATCAGCGCGTCACATATTTACGCCACGGATGTTCTTCCTTGAAGCCAAGCACCTCGCGAGCCTTCCGGTTGGAAATTGGCGCTTCATTCTCCCCCATCTCCCGTAGAACCGGCGTGTCAGGGCAGTATTTGGCAAGAAATTCACCTGTCGGCAGATCGGCGGTGATCGTGTCGTTGACGGCATTGAACACCTGGAAGCCGAGGCCGTCTTTTTCGATGCACAAATGGACGATTTCACCGAGATCGCGGGCGTCGATATAGCTCCAGGCATTGCGCTTGCGCGACATCGGGTTGTCGAGATAGCCAGGGAAATTGGCGTAGTCATGCGGCTCGATCACATTGCCAATCCGAAGCGCATAGATATCGGCACTGTAACGCATGGCAAAAGCCCGGGCGGTCTTTTCATTGACCACCTTGGACAGGCCGTAGCTGTCCATCGGGTCGCTGTCATAGTCTTCTTCAAGCGGAAAACTATGGAAATCCTTGTCGCCTTCGGCAAAACAGACGCCATAGGTGGTCTCACTCGAGGCGATGATCACCTTGCGCACGCCAAGCTTCATGGCCGCCTCGATGACATTATAGGTGCCGACGACATTGGCCGAAAAGGTGCAATTATCAGGCTCGATCATCACCCTGGGAATGGCGGCGAAATGCACGACGGCATCGGGCGCAGATGGCGGGGCGCCGTGATCGTATCCATCAAAACCGAAATGCGTCGTCAGCGCGTTGAACACCTGGCCACTATCAGTGATATCGGTGATCAGCGTATTGACGCCAGGGCAGTCGAGCGGCTTCAGATCAAGGTTGAGGATCGAATATCCCTTGGCTTGCAGATGCGCAACGGCATGGCGTCCAGCCTTGCCGGTGCCGCCCGTAAAGACGATACGCTTGTTCATAATCTCTCTCCCTTATTTTCGGACGCGGATGTGTCCCACACAGATGTGTCAGGACAACGATCTCCCGGCGTTTTTGGCGCACATGTTTATGCGCTCGGCGCGGGCGCGGCAATGCAGGCCAGACGAACCGTGGAGACCAGTTGCTCGGCCCCATAGGGCTTGGTGAGCACACGCGCGTCCGCTTCGTCGCGCACGCAAGACGCATCGCCCGTGGCAAAGACAATGCCTGCCGCCGGCCGGATCTGCCTTGTTCTTGCAGCAAGATCCCGACCCGACATGCCCGGAAGGTTGACATCCGTCACCAGCACGTCGATTGCCAGGGTTTCGAGCGCGGCCATCGCCTGTTCTGCGCTGCCGACATCGATCACCACGAAACCGGCATCCTGAAGAATTTCCGCCGTATCCATCCGGATCAGCGCGTCATCCTCGACCAGAAGAACGGTCAGCGGCCCGGCTATATCTGGTTGGGCCACTGCCACAGCCGGTTTCGGATCAGCTACCCTGCCCGTCAACCGTTGACGTTGATTGGCCAGAACGTGCCGGAATTTTCGCGCCAACGCCTCTTTCGTATAGGGCTTGGACAACAGCTCAACGCCCGCATCCAGCTTGCCGCCATGCACGATGGAATTCTCGGTATAGCCTGATGTGAACAGCACGGCGATATTGGGCAGGCGCTCGCGGGCTTTGCGGGCCAGTTCCGGACTTTTTAGGGTACCCGGCATGATGACATCGGTAAACAGGATATCGATGGGGATGCCGCTTTCAATCACGCTCAAGGCGCTGGAGGCATCGACAGCCTTCAACACACGATAACCGAGATCGGCCAGAAGCGCCACGACCGTTTCTCGAACAGCCTCGTCGTCCTCCACCACCAGCACCGTCTCGCTGCCGCCGGTAATCGGCCCGGTATCAACGGCGATTTCCACGTCTTCAGCCTGCATGGCGCGTGGCAGATAAAGCCGGATCGTCGTACCTTGCCCGACCTCCGAATAGATTTTCACATGACCGCCCGACTGTTTGACAAAGCCATAGACCATGGACAGGCCGAGGCCGGAGCCCTTGCCTTCCGCCTTGGTGGAGAAAAACGGCTCGAACACCTTTTCGATAAGGTCAGGTGCGATCCCACACCCGGTATCGCTGACGGCCAGCATAACATATTGACCGGCGGCGACCTCATCATGGTCCCTTGCGTAGTCATCATCCAGATGGGCATTGGCAAGCTCGATGGTCAACATGCCGACCCTGTCCATGGCATCGCGGGCATTGATGGCCAGATTGAGAAGGGCGTTTTCAATCTGTGACGGATCGATGAATGTATTCCACAGCTCTCCTGGAAACACCGTTTCGAGCTTGATCGCCTCACCAACGGCACGCCGCAGCATGTCATCCATCGCCTGGATGAACCGGCTGATATTGACCACCTTCGGCTCCAGTGCCTGACGCCGGCCAAAGGCCAGCAATTGGCTGGCAAGCTTTGAGCCGCGCGACACACCCGCCATCGCATTGGCAACCCTGACTTCAGCGCGCTCATTGCCCGCCACATCTTTCGACAATAGCTGAAGATTACCGGAAATCACCTGCAACAGGTTGTTGAAATCATGGGCGACGCCGCCAGTCAGCTTGCCGACCGTTTCCATTTTCTGCGCCTGCGCCAGCTTGGCTTCGGCCTGACGCCTTTCGCCGATTTCCGCAACGACGCGGGCTTCCAGCGTCTCATTCAGATTGCGCAATTGCTCTTCCGCCAACTCGCGGTAGCGCACCTGCCGCGCCAGGGTCTCTGCCTGCTGACGCAAGGTCGCTTCAGCAGCCCGCTGGTGGGTGATATCGGTATGAACACCAACCCATTCGATGATTTCACCTGCATTGTCCAGCAGCGGCAGCGCCCGGATAGCAAACTGGCGCCAGACGCCATCGGCCCGCCGGACACGGTGCTCATGGATAAACATGCTTTTACTGTCGACCGCGGCCCGCCAGGCACCGATGGTGTCGGTAACATCATCCGGATGAACGGCATCGGACCAGCCATAGCCCTGGTATTCGTCCATGGACTGGCCGGTCAGCGCCGACCAGCCGGCCTGCTCTCCCTCCATCCTGCCATCGCGGCCATTGGTCCACAACACCCCGTGAACCGCATCCATGGCGGTGCGGAACCGGCGATTGCTGATGATCAGGGCCGCTTCGCGCCGTGCATGGTCCTGCATATCGATGCACAGGATATGAACCCCCGGGATAGAACCATCCGCCTCGACATGCGGGATATAGCGGATTTCCAGCCGATGCTCTGCCCCGTTGCGCAGAATGGTAGCTTGCGAGGTGAAGCTTTCACCCGCAAGGCCACGCTCAATGGAAGACCGGCGGTTGGTATAGGACAAATCGCCAAGCAGTTCGCGCACATGCCGCCCAACCACTCGCTCAGGCGCAATACCGAACCAGTCTTGATAGGTGGCATTGACGAAACGATAGATGTGATCCCGATCAACATAGGAAATCAGCATGGGCACGGCATCCGTAACCCGCCTCAACTCCGTCTCGCGCTCGGCCAGCCGCCTCTCCACCGACAGACGGGCGCTGTTATCGACAATCGTACACATCACGCCACCGACCTTGGCGTCGGCATCGTAAACCGGCGTATAGAAAAGATCGAGAAACAGCTTTTCCGGTCCTGCCGGGCGGTTCAGAATGATCGGCTGATCCCGATGCACCACCGTTTCACCCCTGAAACCAGCGTCCAGGATAGGACGGTTCCAATCCCACACTTCCGGGAAGGCGGTGGCAACAGACATGCCGAGCGCCATCGGGTGCCGATCCGCGGCAATGTCACGATAGGCATCGTTATAAATCATGATGTGGTCTTTTCCCCACATCAATACGGTCGCAACCGGTGAATTGACCACATTGGCGACCGTCCCCCGCAATTCTCCCGACCACGAACACACCGGCCCGAGGCTGGAATTGCGCCAATCACGGCCCCGGATAAGATCGCCACAATCACCGCCACCTTTTGGCCATTCCACGTCTTGCATACCCATATCTTGCACGCCTATGGGCGAGACCGCGTTGCGCAGCCCGTCAAGGGCTGCGCATACCATGTCGTTTGCGTTGGCATAGTCGCCGGACGCAAGACTGGCATGAATGAAACCCTCGAGTTCGGGGGTGAGCGAAACGTTACGCAGGGGGCGACTGATCATAGGATTTCGTGACATGCTAAACTACCTCTGTCAATCAATGTCGTCCGGTCTGCTCAGGCTTTCCTCACCTGTCGTAAAGGAGGTGGAAATTGCGCTTTCAAACATCGGATATTATCGTAGAATCCGATCCTGTTTCGTGGATTTTTCGCGTGAGCATTCTCCTGGATTTATTTTCCCTTCCCCCGCGTCCGACATCGCCTTATGTAGTCGTCAGACAGCGTTGATAGCCCGGCACTCGTTGATAGAAAGCAAGCAAGATGATCGCTCCAGCCCGCTGCGGTATCGCATTTTGACCGCCCCTTTGCTGGCAACGCTCGGCTGGTCGGAGTTTTTTGCAGACCAGATCGGCCCAGATGAAACGGCCCTGACGCCCTGGCGTATTGCCTCCGTTCACCGAGCCCGTATCGAGGCGATCCATGCTCGCGGACACGGTGATCTCGGACTGCCTCACCACAGCAATACCGCCGATTTCGCGGTAGGAGACTGGGTGCTTGCCAATCCTGCAACGGGGGAATTCGTCCGCAGGCTGGAGCGCAAGACCGTCTTGCAGCGGCGCACGGAGGGTCGAAACGGCCAACAGCTTGCTGCTGCCAATGTCGATACGCTGTTTATCGTCACCTCCTGCAATGCCGATTTCAATCCGGCCCGGCTGGAACGCTATCTTGTCATGGCCAACCAGTCCGGCGCCAATCCGGTGCTGGTTCTGACCAAGGGCGATACGATTGACGATGCTCAAAGATTCGTCGATGAGGCAGCAGGCCTGCAACGCGACCTGCCCGTGATCACGGTCAATGCCCGCGCTCCGGATGCCGCAGCAGCGCTTGCCCCCTGGTGCGGCATCGGCCAGACAGTTGCCCTTGTCGGCTCGTCAGGGGTCGGGAAATCAACCCTGGTCAACACTTTGGCTGGTTTGGAAAATAGCCTTCCCCAGAAAACTGGCGGCATCCGCGAGCATGATGCCAAGGGACGTCACACGACAACGGCACGATCCCTGCATGCCATCAGCGGTGGCGGCTGGGTCATCGACACGCCGGGAATTCGCACGCTCTACGTCAGCGATGTAACGGATGGGCTCGATACCTTGTTCAGCGAAATTACCGATCTTGCGCCGCAATGCCGGTTTCGCGACTGCACCCATGCCCATGAACCCGGCTGCGCCGTGCAGGCGGCCATTGCCAAGGGCGAACTGGCACCGGAACGCCTGGAGCGCTGGCGTATCCTGCTGACAGAGAGCCGCAAGAGGACGCCGGTGACAACCGGGCCACGTGGCAATAAAATCCCGCGCAAAGGAAAATAAGCCATTTCCGCATGTCCGCGACAGGCGGAAATGGTCTATTGGCCCGCTTAGACGCATCTAATACCAACTGCCATTTTCGATGACCCTTGGTATACGCATTGAAATTCGCGCCATTCATCGCCATATAAAAACCATCCGGGCAAAATACCGACCATGACCGCTCCACTGCCGGTCTCTCGGTCCAGACGCCCACATTCTCCCTCTTCAGAATGTCACAGATTTCAACCCACACTCTGGCGCTGCGCCGGAGCAAGCAAGATCGGACCCATCATGGCTGAGAAGAAAACCAACGATACGAGCGCGCAACAACCTTACGAGCCCATTTCCTTTGCCAAGAAACACCGGATATCGGTCGAGGATGCCCGCACCATCATCGAAAAACACGGCGCCGACCGCAAGAATGCCGACAAGGAAGGCCGTCGCGTCAGCGTCTGATACGAGCCACGTGTCACAATGACATTGGCATTTGGTCTGGCGACCTCAAACCCGCAACGCAGATTTGAGGTCGATGCCATCACCCGTGCTGGGTTTCTGGCGCCATCACCAGGCTCGGCGGGGCCTGCACATTAGCCTCGCCCCGCAGCCGCTTGCCGATATAGTCAAGGGCATTCTGCAAGCCATTCATGGTATAGGGCTTTTCAATAGCGCCCACCGCACCGACAAAATCCGACGGTATCCGCCTAAGATTGCCCGTGACGAAAACATAGGGAATACCGCGCTCAGTCAGATGCCGCCCAACCTCGATCCCGGTCGGTCCATCGAGAAGATGAACGTCGACAAAGGCGAATTCCGGCTTTTCCCGGTCGATGATTTCAATGGCCTCGGCACGGCTCATCGCCTGTCCCACGACAGTGTGGCCAGCTGCCTCCACTTCCGCCTCAAGTTCGAGCGCAAGCAGGGCCTCGTCTTCGACGATCATGATTTCCAATTTTATGCTCCAGATCAGCTATCAACCATCAGGGTGACCCGCACGATGGTCTGGCGGCCCTCAGTCTTCCGTTCAATTTTGGCATCGACCTGCCGGATACAGGTTTCCAGCATCAGGCGACCGAAATCGTCATCCTCGCTATTGACCGGCACCGGGTCAGCGGTATCGCGCACTTCAATAACGAAATGGCCGTTTGGCCGGTTGACGGTCAGGTGGATCTCGCCGCCGCCATCGCTCAAGCCACGACGAACCGCGTCGCCGATCAGCTCATTGACGATCAACGCTAGCGGCGACGCTTTCACGGCAGGAACGAACACCGGAGAAAGATCCATGGTAATATGGATGTCGTCCCGCTTCAGTGCGTTGACAATGTCAATCACCAGTTCGCGGGCAAAATCCGCAACATCAAAACGCCCGACATCGCTGGAGGTAAACAGCTTTCGCTGTACGGTGCTCAGCGCTTCGACACGGTTAAGCACCGAGCGCAGGGTATGGCGCACCGTATCGTCCCTGGTCATCCTCGCCTGCAACTTGACGATCGAGGCAATCGTCAGGAGATTGTTCTTGACGCGATGATCGACCTCATGGACGAGCGTGGTTTTCGCTTCCAGCGCATCGACAAGATCCTGCGTGCGCTGGGCAACGGCTGCTTCTGCCTGCGATTTTGCCGAGGCTAGTTGCACTTCCTTGCTTTTGACATCGGTAAAATCGAGTTGCGAGGCAAAGAAATAGATCACCTCTCCCTGGCTATCGCGTACCGGGCTGATGAACAATGCGTTCCAGAACGTCGTGCCGTCCTTACGGTAATTCAGAATATTGACCGAGACGTCCCGCTCGGCCTCGATCGCCTTGCGGATCTGCGACACAGCTTTCGGGTCGCTCTCAGGGCCTTGCAGGAAGCGGCAATTTCTGCCGACCAGATCATCGGACCCATAGCCCGTCAGCTCGCAAAAAGCATTGTTGGCAAAAATGATCGGATTATCGTCCTGCCTGGGATCGGTGATGATCATCGGCATCCGGGTCGCCTTGAAGGCGGCAGCAAATGGATCTTCCGATGCATGCTCTGCCAGAAGTCTGCGCCCGGCTGCTTCGGCACCGCGTCTAGCTGAGCTGTCCGTCATAAAACTTCCTGTTATCGTTAGAGACTGTGAGGCTCAGATTGAACCTGACAGTCTCTAACTTCTTTTGTATTCGCTTGTCTTTTCGGGGAAACCGGATTCCACTTTTCCCTTACAAACTCCAGGAACGCGAAACGACAAGAAATCCTATATGTTCCACCGGCTAAAAATAAAATTTCCGTCATGATGCAGCGCAAAGCATCACAATAGGACCTGCATTTCCAATCTTGCAAATGCTGGGAAATATGCCCAGATAAAGTCCCGACAAGCAATGAATCGCCAGGGCAACGGGCAAGCGTCATGGAAAGTTTACCCTCTCCGCATATTCACGTCCTGCTTTGTCCCCGCGGATGGCGCCACCAGGATGGGCCCCTCGGACGGCATGGACAAGAATTTCGCGACAAACAGTGCGTCGAAGATGTGAGCCCATCTTCAACTTAAAGAATGAAACCCACTCGGCAAATCCCCCCCGGTCCAGAATTTGAACCGGCACGACAGAACAAGATCCATGCGCCACTCATTACACGACGACCAAGCCGAGCTGCGCGAGAGACGGCGCATTGAGGCGCTCAGGGCCTATGACGTGCTTGACACGCCGCGCGAGAAGGATTTTGACGATATTGCCGCCCTCGCCTCTCGGATCTGCGCAACGCCGATCGCCGTCGTCAATCTGATCGATGACAGCAGGCAATTCTTCAAGGCAGAAGTCGGTCTTGGCGTGCGCGAGACACCGTTCGACAGTTCATTCTGCGCCAAGGCGATCCTGGAAGACGATTTCCTGATGATACCGGATGCAAGCCAGGACAGCCGGTTCAATCGCAATCCGCTGGTCACCGGCGAACCGCATCTGCGGTTTTATGCGGGAGCCGTCCTGAAAACCGCTGATAATCTACCGATCGGCACGGTCTGCGTGCTGGGTTTCGAACCCAAGCAACTGAACGAACTTCAGCAGGACACGTTGAAGCTTCTTGCCCGACAGGTGATGGTACAGCTGGAGTTACGCAAGGCGCTCAAGGAAAAAGCGCGTGAAGCAGAGGTGCAGCGCCGGTTGAGCGAGCGCAGGCTGGCGCGCGTCACGGCCATGGAACAACAGGACGAGCGCTCGCGAAGCGCTCAAGCCGCCGGTCGGGTCGGCACGTTCGAATTGGACATCGCCACCAATACGATGACAGTTTCCAGCGAGTTCTGCCGGGTCTTCGGCATTCCGGTGCAGACGTCCTATCCCGCTTCGGAGATTGAGGCTCTGGTGCATGAGGACGATCGTGGCCTACGTTCGAACCCGGTTACCCGGCGAGAAGGGTCAGCCAGTCCTGACGTGGATTATCGGATCATCCGCGCCGACGATGATGAGTTGCGCTGGATTTCGCGGCGAGCCCGCTTCGTTCACAACGAGGCAGGCGAGATCACCCGCATGGTCGGCGTGGTCTTCGACACCACCGATGCCAAGCTGAAAGAAGCGAAAAAGGCCGCATTGTTAAAGCTGGGAGACGAACTTCGCGCCGCCAGCACCGTGGAAGAGATCACCCAAAGCGCCGCCGCCATCCTGTCGGACGGTCTCGGTGTTGCCCGCGCAGGCTACGCCGTGTTGGACAGGACGGACAACAGTTTTGCCGTCGCCTTCGACTGGACATCCACTGGCACGGTCTCGCTGGCAGGGCGCCATTCTCTCCAAAGGTTTTCAGAAACGATTGAGCACCTGTGCAAGGGAGAGACATTGTCGATTCCCAACGTCGCTTCAAGCAAACGGCTGATCACAGAAAAGGACGCCTATGCCTCCATCGGGGTTTCGTCGCTGATCAAGGTCCCGATCCTCAAAGGCGGAAACCTGGTCGGCATTCTCTTTGCCCATGACGACAAACCCCGTACATGGAGCCAGGACGAACTGGACTTTACACGCGGCATTGCCGACCGAACCTATGCAGCCCTTGCCAAAGTTCAGGCCGAGGAAGAACAGGAACTTCTCAACCACGAACTGAGCCACCGGCTGAAAAATACGCTGGCCATGGTACAGGCCATTGCCGGGCAGACATTGAAGGACGTTACGGAAAAGGAAGCCGTCAACGCTTTCCTGGCCCGCCTGCATGCCCTCGGCGCCGCCCATGACGTTCTTCTGCGGCAAAACTGGTCGGCGGCGAAAATGCGCGATGTGATCGAGAAGGTGCTGGCATTGCATGCCGATGGCGACCGTATTTACGTGGATGGTCCCGATCTGGCGCTTGGCCCGAAGGCCGGTCTGTCGCTATCTCTGCTGCTGCACGAACTGGCAACCAACGCCCTCAAATATGGTGCGCTTTCCAATAATAGCGGTCGTGTCTCCATCAAATGGTGGATCGCCGACAACGACGCCATTCCGACCCTGTCGATGACATGGACGGAAAGCGGCGGGCCGACCGTGAGCGAACCGACCCGCAAGGGCTTCGGCTCCCGCCTGATCCGCATGGGACTGGCTGGAACAGGCAATGCCCATAAGGACTATCGGCCCTCCGGCCTGACGGCAACCTTCCATGCTCCGCTCACCACAATCCAGGAAACCGGAGACTAAATTTATCAGGTTCAGATTGAACCTAAGGTATTGGACATAAGCGTTTTCAGGCGTGGTTTACCCAATCCTGATATCAGCCATGCGGTTCGCCGGGATCGTTGGCGCGGATATCGGCCAAGGCCTTGAGAGCGGATGTATTACCGATATCCGATAGCGTTTCGAAAATCTGGCGCGCCTCACCGACATAACCGAGTTTCTGATAGGCATAGCCCCGCAGCAAAAGCAGATCCTGTGGTTCCGCCATCAGGCGTGCGCGCTGGTCGAGCGCAATCAGCGCCTCACGGGCACGACCAAGCTGGAACGCGCCCACAGCCCTGTCGGCCAGGATCGCCAATTGCAGTTCACGCGCCCGCTCCTTGCCAAGCGGCACGGACGCGGCGGCGGCGGCGGCTTTATCGGTCAGTTTCAACCGCAGCAGCGCCAGGCTCTTGCCATAGGCAGCATCCTGGCGAAGCGGCAGGTCGCCGCCGCTGAATGCCCGGTCGAACGCCTCGACCGCCTCCATCGGACGCTTGAGATCCATCAGGCACCAGCCGCGCATCAAAGCTTCCGGCGGCGACAATTGCCCGGCAGGAAGGGTCGAAGAGCAGCCAGGCCGCCTGGCCGCTGCTGCCCCGGTATTTTGCTGCAAGGCAACCATGGTCGGCCTTGAGCGTGTCCGGCTGACAGCCTCGGACGTGGAACTTCCCGTTTCGGCAACAGCCGGGCGATCGGGAGACCGCACGGCTTGTTTTTCCGCAAGCCGGTCTCGGGATGGCCTGATTTCGCCGACTGCGGCGATCCGGTCGGACTGGCTGGCCCATTTCGCCTTGATCTGCGCTACGCCGGTCTTGTCGCCCAGAGTGTCGAGCGACAGGGCCAGCCCGTAGGCCGCGGGTTCATAGGTGGCATCCCAGGACAAAACCAGCCGAAACCAGTCCGCCGCCGTCGACATCTGTTGCAGCGCTCTCGCATACCAGCCGAACTGCTCGGCTGCCGCTGAATTGCGGGCTGCAATGACCACCGGCGCCATGCGGGACAGCACGCCATTGTCGATGACCTTTGGCGGCTCCTGCGACAGCAATGCGGCAACCGCCGAGAGATAGACAGCCCGCGCCTGCTGATCGGCGCCGTAAAAGCGGAACATGGTGTTTTCCGCCTCGCCCGGTGTGCCAAGCGCCACCTGCGTCAGGGCCAATCCCTGGGCGGCAGAGGCAATCGGCTCTTTTGCGTAGGAACGGTTAAACCATTCCTTCGCAGTGGCCATATCGTTGCGGCGGTAATGATACCAGCCGAGCAGCAGGGCATCGCTGGCCTTGCCTTCGCGTTCGGCAGCCTTTTCCAACCGCTCCAGCTCAACGCCCTGCACGGCAATCCCGGCATCCTGCCCGGCGCGCGCCACGATCTGGCGGGCAATATCGTCACGAATGCCGTCAAATTCCGGATGTCCGTCAGCACTGGGCTGTTCCAGCTTCAGGAGGTCTTCGAGCAGAGCGGGCTGCAACAGAGTGCTTGCCTTCTGCATGGATGCCAGCCGCAATTGTGGGGTCCGGCAGGTTTTCAGCACATAGGCATAGACATCGCGGGCGCGTTCCGGCTTGCTCGTCCTGGCGAAAGCCTCGGCAACACGCCACAAAACATCGACCTCCGTACAGGTCAGCAGTTCCGGCGCGCCCGAGGCCAGTGAAATAACACTGTCGTAACGCTTATCATCGGATGCCTTGACCAGGCTTTGGCGGGCCTCGGCAAGCCTCAGGCTTCCCTGCAATTCCTCCGGTGGCATCCAACCGGGTTCACTTTGCTGGCGCCCGGCAATGGCTTTGCGCACTTCCTCATAGCGACCGTCGGCATAGGTCTGCCAGAGAGACTGGACGAAACTATCCACCCCGGTTGTGATGGACATCGGATTTTCCGGCGGCTGCCAGCCGGGATAAAGCATGCGCAGGCGAGAAATCTCAGCCTGCAACCGAACCGTATCACCACGGGCCGCAAAATAACGCAACGCGCTTTCATCAACCGATGGGCCGCTGGCATCGACCGACGGGCGGCTGGTTTCTCCAGACCCTCCACCCTCGTTGGGCTTTACCGGTGCGGCAGACTGTTCCCCGGCAACAGGGACAAGCGGCGAGTTGGCGCGGGTGGGAGCTGACTGGTCGGGCGCGGGCGCCTCTGCCAGCAATTGCACGGGCATGGTCCGCGGCGCGGGCAGACGCTCGGACTTTCCAGCCTGCACCTGCTCGCCAGCCACCTCGCCCTCACTGCCATCCTGGCCAGAGACCTGCGAATTTTTCGAAACAGTCGCAAGATCCTCATGGCCCGGAAAAACCCCCACGGCACCCACGGCTCCGGCCGCAATCGCTATAAGCGCTATGAGTGATGTACGCATGAGAACTCCGTCCGCATTATCGGCCGAAATGCAAAGCCAATAAGATCTGACTTTTAACCGTTAGGGTAAAGAAATGGTTTATTTTGTTCGGATCGGCAGGGAAGTCTTGCACTTTGAAAGGTTTTAAATTTCGTCAGTGCAATTTCTGGCGTAAGACGAGTCCATGATTCTAGACCGACCGATTCTAGCGGGACTGTTGCGGGGCACACTCTGCTCACCCGCTTTTGTTCTTGTGGCCCTTTTGTCTGCCTGTGCCGGCAATCCGGTGCGGCTGAACGACGAAACGCGGGCGCTCTCCGCAGACCAAGCCATGCTTTTACCACCGCCTGGCGACTTCTCCATCGTCGGCGTCACGCAAAAGCGCTTCAGCAATGCGGTGCAGCAGGAAATTGCCCTGTCGACCAATTCGACGGTTCCGGGACAAAATGTCGTGCAGGTGCGGTTTTACGGAACGGAAAATCCCAATCGCTACGGCGACAACGCCCTCTCCTCGGCCTCATTGACCGATGCCCGGATCAATTCGGAAATGCGCGGCACCCTGCCGGGCCTCGCCATGACCCGAGCGCCTTACGTGGTGCAGAATGATTTTGGACCTTTCGGCTATGCGGTGGGCCGCTCCAGCGGCAACGATCTCTGCCTTTATGCCTGGCAGCAATTGCGCGCCCGGCAAGGCCAGCGTGGTCCCTTTGTCGATGGCGGAACTGTTCAGATCCGCATGCGCCTTTGCGACAGGCTGGCAAGCGAACAGCAGCTTCTATCGCTGATGTATGGCTTTACCCTTGCCGGCACCGTCGATAGCCCCGGCTGGAACCCTTACGGTGGCCCGCCGCCGCTCGACGCGCGCCTGGGCGGTAGCAGCGCGCCGATCTATCCTCCGGCAACGCCCATTCTGCCGGTCCCTTCGGCCCCAATTGCCACTCAGCCTCAATATCCGACCGAGCGCCGAGCCCCGCGTCCGGCCCAGACAAATGCGGCGATATCACAGTCTGCCTCTCCTGGTTCGGTGACATCCAATCCTCGGCCATTGCCGGCAGGTGCGCAAGGCACGATCGTTCCGTCACCCAGCCAGATCGGTGGCGCCCATGCAGCGGTGCCTTCGCCAACCCGATCGGGCGCGACAAGCCCGTCGCCGTCCTCACAGACCACAAGATCGGGTTCTGTCGTACCATCGCCCGCCTGCATTGGCGCAACTTCGGCCCAATCTGGGGCGACCCAAGCTGGACAATGCCCATGAGATGGATGGCACCCATGAGCTTGGTGGCCACAGGCAAAAAATCCGCTGCATCGCTTTGGCCGCAACGCGTCCCCCATGACCGGGATTTCGAGGATTAGACAATGGTGTTTTTGGTCCGCTTCCTGCTCTGGCTGATCTGCGCGGCGGCGATGCTGGCCCTGACATTTCTGCCCATCGACACCCGGACACAGCTGGTGACGACATTCATCATTCTCATCATCGTTTCGGTGATGAGAATGATGCGGATCGAAGGACGCGGCCGCATTGTTTTTCTGTCGCTCTCGACAGCCATTGTTCTGCGCTATGTCTATTGGCGCACCAGCAGTACCTTGCCGCCGGTCAACCAGCTTGAAAATTTCATCCCCGGCCTGCTTGTCTATCTGGCCGAGATGTACAGCGTCCTGATGCTGTTTCTCAGCCTGTTCGTGGTGTCCATGCCGCTACCGCCGCGCAAGCCTTTTCGCACCCTTGCCGCTGAAGAACTGCCAATCGTCGATATCTTCGTACCAAGCTATAACGAAGACGAAGCCTTGCTGGCCAATACGCTGGCTGCGGCCCGCAATCTCGATTATCCGACTGAAAAATTCACCGTCTGGCTGCTGGACGACGGCTCCACAGAGCAGAAGCGTCAGTCGACCGACCTGCTGGCAGCAAAATTCGCCGAGCAACGTTATCATGCGCTTCAGGCGCTCTGTAGCCAGCTTGGCGTGCGCTATCTGACCCGCGAGCGTAACGAACATGCGAAGGCCGGCAATCTCAACAATGGTCTTGACCATTCCAGCGGAGAACTGATCGCCGTCTTCGACGCCGACCACGCTCCGGCCCGCAGCTTTCTGAAGGAAACCGTCGGCTATTTCGGGGATGACCCGCGTCTTTTCCTGGTCCAGACGCCGCATTTCTTCATCAACCCGGACCCGGTCGAGCGCAACCTCAACACGTTCAACAAGATGCCGAGCGAGAACGAAATGTTCTACGGCATTATCCAGCGCGGCCTCGACAAATGGAACGCGGCATTTTTCTGCGGATCAGCCGCCGTGCTGCGCCGCGAAGCGCTGCTTGAAACCAAGGGCTTCAGCGGCCTTTCCATTACCGAGGATTGCGAAACCGCGCTTGAGCTGCATTCACGCGGCTGGAACAGTGTTTTCGTCGACATGCCACTGATCGCCGGGCTGCAACCGGCCACCTTTGCCAGCTTTATCGGCCAGCGCAGCCGCTGGGCTCAGGGCATGATGCAGATCATGCGGTTCCGTTTTCCGCCACTCAAGCGCGGCCTGACCTTGCCGCAGCGGCTCTGCTACATGTCATCAACGATGTTCTGGCTGTTTCCCTTTCCCCGGGCGATCTTCCTGATGGCGCCGCTGTTCTATCTGTTTTTCGATCTACAGATTTTCATGGGCTCGGGTGGCGAGTTCATGGCCTATACGCTGTCCTATATGCTCGTGAACCTGATGGTTCAGAACTACCTCTATGGTTCCTTCCGCTGGCCATGGATTTCGGAGCTTTACGAATATGTGCAATCAATACATCTGCTGCCAGCGATCCTGTCGGTGATGTGGGACCCACGGCGACCGACTTTCAAGGTCACCGCCAAGGATGAAAGCGTGACGGAAAGCCGTCTTTCGGAAATCAGCCGGCCGTTTTTCCTGATCTTCTTTATCCTGCTGCTTGCCTTTGCTGTGACTGTCTACAGGCTCTACAGCGATCCCTATCGGTTTGACGTGACACTGGTGGTCGGTGGCTGGAACCTGGTCAATCTGATCATGGCCGGATGCGCACTGGGCGTCGTCTCGGAGCGGGGAGAGCGACAGTCGTCGCGTCGTGTCCAGGTCAGCCGGCGCTGCGAGTTTTCCGTGGGTGGAAAAACCTATCCGGCAATGATCGACGATGTGTCGGTCAACGGTGCCAGCCTGCAAATTTTCACCCGCGACCGCGAAATCTTCAAACGGGACATCTTGGGCGCGGTAACCTTTCAACCGCATGGCACAACGGGATGGGCCGAACTGCCTGTCAATATCCGCCATTTCCAGTTCAATGGCGATATCGTCTCAATCGGCTGCCGCTATCTGCCGGAAACCGTGCGCCACCATGAATTCATCGCCGATCTGATCTTTGCCAATGCCCAGCAGTGGAGCCTGTTTCAACAGTCGCGTCGTCACAATCCAGGCCTTTTGGGTGGAGCCTGGATGTTCCTGCGCCTGTCCCTGACGCAGACACTGCGTGGCTTGCATTATCTGCTTCTGCTGCTTTCTTCGAAAGCCAAAACCGATGCAAAGCAGGAGGGCGAACAGTGAAAACAGCTTTTGCCCTGATTTTGATGCTTGTGGCAGGCGCTGGGTCAGCACTTGCCCAGATGGCGCCTTTCGACATGAGCCCCGAAAGCAATACAACGCCGGGCGCGCCGATACCCGGCCTGCCCGCGACCAAGGCGCCTGTCCCCGTCCCCACTACGCCGATCCCTGGCATTCCCCTTTCCAACCGCCCGGCACAACAGCAAAGCGAGAGCCTGTCACGCCGTTACCTGCTGACGACGCCGGCTCTCAAGCTGCAAGGCGAACTGGCCCGGCAGGCGATGTCGATTTACCTGACACCGGAACAAGCCTCAGCCGATGCAAAGCTGGTGCTGAGCTATAGCAACGCGCTCGTGGTTGCGCCGGAAGCCTCTAACCTTCTTATCACCATCAATGACACGCCGGTTCTAAACCTGCCGATCAGAGGCGGCCAGTCTGCGCAGCAAAACACGATTTCCGTGCCGCGAGGCGTTCTTGTTCCGGGCTTCAACCGGATAGGGTTTGCCGCGGAGCAACGGCACCGCACCGACTGCACCATCCAATCCACCTATGAATTGTGGACGCAGCTCGATGCGGCAAAAACCTATCTGACATTTGCAGACCCTAATGCCAACGGCATGAAACGTCTCGACGATGTGCGTGCGCTTGGGGTCGATGAAAAAGGCCGCAGCCATTTCACCATTGTTTCACCGGATTTCGAAAAGCCATCCGCCACACCCGCTTTGCTCCAGTTGGCCCAAGGCCTTTCACTGCTGAGCGGCGTGGCCAATGGCTCCTTCAGCTTCACGAAAGCCATGCCAGCACGACCGGCCCCCGGGGAGCTTGTGGTCGTGGCAGCCACCACATCGCAAATGGCGGGCCTGATCGGCATCAACAATGCCGTAAACGCTGACACCAGAAAGCTGAACGGCACGATGGCTGGCTTCATGGCGCTTCCTGCCCGGCCAGGCGTGTCGGTGCTCGCCTTCAGCGGCCCGGATTGGCGCGACATCAAAGCGATTGCCGATAACTTTGTCCAGTTCGCGCAAGACGGCGAGCGGCGGATGTTGAAAACCTCGGCCTGGCGCGGCATCGATACGCCTATTCTCGACAAAGCTGGCACGCTGTCCTTTGCCGCACTCGGTCTTCCCGACCAGGAATTTTCAGGTCGGCGTTTTTCCACAGATTTCACGGTCGGCATGCCCGCCGATTTCTACGCCAACCATTATGGGACCGCGACCATATTGCTGGACGCTGCCTATTCGAGCAAGGTCTTGCCGGGCAGCCAGATCGTGGTATCGGTCAACGGTCATCTGGCGACCACCGTTCCGATCACGTCCAAGGGAGGCGCGGTTCTCCGGCACTATCCGATCCGCGTTACCCTGCGCCATTTTCATCCGGGCGTGAATGTCATCGGGCTGGAAGCCGTGATGATGACCCAGGAGGACAGCGTCTGCGCACCTGGTGAGACAGCGGACAAAACGGCGCGGTTTGCCTTGTTCGGCTCTTCGCAATTCGTCATGCCGCCGATCGCGCATCTGACCCAGGCCCCCGACCTCGCCGCAACAGCGGCTCTCGGCTTTCCCTTTGCGGCGGCAAAGACCCCGACAATGGTTGTTCTCGGCCGGAATGACGATGTGACGCTGGCCGCAGCCGCAACCGTGCTCGGCAAATTTGCCGCATCGGCCCGCCAAACCCTTGCTCTCGAAATGGCGTCATCGCCCCCGCGTTTTGCCGGTCGCAATGCGATTTTCATCGGAGCGGCACCGGACCTTCCACCCCAGGCACTTGCCAATGTGCAGCTGAACACCAAGGGCGCCGGAGATGGCGATCTCAGCACTGACGTAAAGCTCAAATCCTGGCGCGACAAAATTGATTCCGGCACGGTGATGGAATTTTTTTCCAGCGTCGATACCTGGATGAAAGAAACCTTCGATCTCAACCTGGCGACCGTCAGTCTTTGGCCGAGCGCCGAGGCCTCCTATACATTGCCGCAGGCATCCAGTGCATTTCTGTCTCAATCCGTCGATGCCGACGGTGCCATCCTGACGACATTCAGCGCCCCTGATCTTGCATTGTTGCAAACCGGCGCCATTGATATCGCCGATCTTCGCAATTGGACCGCGATCTCTGGCCGTGTCAGCGTTTATGATGCCAGGAAACAGCAGATCGTCGTCAATGAGCCAAGCAACGTCAGCCTGTTGTCGATGCAGCCCTTGAGCATCAGCAATATGCGACTGGTCGCGGCAAACTGGCTCTCAGGCAATTTTGTGATCTATGCAGGCGGGCTCGTCCTGTGCGCGATCCTGCTTGGACTTGCCACCAATGCGTTGATGGCGCTGCTGGGGCGCGGCCATGGGCCAGACAGACATTAATCATTTACGCGATTGGTTGCAAAAGCCATTGCCACAGCAACGCTTGATTTAACCAACAGAACTGTCACTTTAAATCCACTTCGACTTGAGGAAACCGAGCAGAATCGGTGAGGATCACGCAATATCCTTGACCATGTCGGCCTGACAGTTCAATAACATGACCGATCTGTAACTTTGCCGCTGCGGTTTAACAGAGGGCATTTCTGGACGGATGGTTTTGTATCGAGTGATAAATCCTAGAGGTGCGATCGCGGCGGGCTGCCTGTCATCCCTGCTGTTTTCTGCCTGTAGCAGCCATGCCGCCGACGCGAGTGCCGATAATACGGACAGTCGCTGGACGGTCACGCTCGGAGGGGCTGTCGAACTGGCGCCCAGCTATCCCGGTTCCAAGCAATATACGTTCGGGGTCATTCCCTCCTTCGATATCCGGCGGTTCGGAGAGGCTGAGGAAAATTCAGCGCCTGATGACAATCTGGATTATACGGTGTTCAGTGGGCATGGGTTTGAAGTGGGGCCGGTCGTTGGCTTTCGTGACAGCCGCTCCTCCAAATCGACCAATCTCGACGGGCTGAAAAACGTCGAATTCGATATCGATGCGGGTGTATTCGTCCAATACTGGATCAAGCCCGATGTCTGGCGCGTCCGCTCGGAAATCCGTCAGGCGCTGTCAAATGGCAGTGGATTGGTGGTTGATGTCGGCTCAGACTGGTTTCAACCGCTTTCCGAAAAATGGCTGCTGTCCGCAGGACCGAGGGCCACTTTTGGCGACACATCCTATATGAACAAATATTTCGGCGTCTCCGCTGCCGAGGCCAGCCGCAATGGCCGCATCAATGCTTTCGATGCGAGCGCCGGGATCAAATCCGTCGGCTTTACCGTCTCGGCCACCTATACGATATCGCCCGACATGTCGGTGCAACTCTATGATCGCTTCGAGCGGCTGGTGGGCGATGCCGCCGATTCTCCTGTTTCCTCTGAGCTCGGGACGAAAAACCAGAACGTCGTTGGAATTGCCTTCAATAAATCCTTCGATATTTCATTCTGAACGCGGCCTCAGGCCTCAGGCCCCAGACTTTGACGCCGTCGCAATGCACCAGGCGCCAGCCAGGATTGTCGCCGTGCCAATCAGCGTCAAAAGCCTGACCGGCTCGTCAAACATGAACCAGGCCATTGCCATGATCAGCACATAGCTGACAGCGGATAATGGAAATGCCTTGCTGAGCGGCAGATCGGCCAGCACCGACATCCAGACGATAAAACAGACAATTTCCGCGATGACAGCGGCTAGAAACCAGTGTGACAGGAAGACATGTTCGAAAAACGCCGATCCATGCGCGGTATCGGCCTGATCTGCGCCAAGTTTCAAAAACATCTGCTGAGCCGTATTGAGTACCGGCACGGCCAGCCATGACAGGCGAAGCAGTTTCATGCGTCGCCCTCGCTCGGTTGAACTGCGCTCGCTTCATCTGCGGCGAAATAGGGCGCAACCAGGCGCAACAGACGTTGAACGACAGGATTACGATGACGGAAATACATTTCATTCGGCGTTAGCCTGCTGCCCAGCCGCACCTTGTTGCTATAATAGGCCTGGCCGCTCTGATAGCGCGTCAAGCCGTTCTTCAGGCAATAGCCGATATTCTCGAACCAGCTGAGATAATAGAGATTGTAGGGGCGACCCGCCTTTTCATCCATGCAGAAAAATTTGTCGATCAGGGTGTGATCGTTATGAACCATCAGGTTGGCCGCCAGCAATTCGTCGCCAACAAAATACAGGGTGCAGAAAGACCGGCCGGGCATAGTCTTCAGGATGCCTTCGAAATAGGCCGGTGTCAGCTCTTCGAACTGCCATTCGCTACGCGTGCGCGTTTCGTTATAAAGCTGCATGATCCGCGGCAGATAGTCACCGAATTGCGTGTGGTATTCGACCCTGACCTTTTCGCGCGCCCGCAATTTGCGGCGCATGTCCTTGCGTGTCGATGATGACAGTCGAGCAAAATAACTGTCCATATCGTTGAAATCGATGGTGAGCCAGGCGGTCGGCATGCCGCCCAGCGGCGCATAGCCATGGTCCTTGATCACGCGGTCAATCCCGGCATCCAACGGCTGCGGAATATCCTTCAGCGCACCCAGCACGCATTTTCGTGTCCTGGCATAATCCTCAAAACTGCTCAGCATGGCCTCAAACAGCATTTCATGACGTTCCGGCCTGACCGATGGGTGAAAACCGAGATTGCCGGTCTCCGTGCAAGGCGAGCCCAGGCAGGCCAGTGGCAAGGTCAGGAATCTTGGAAAGATGCGGCGCAACCTAGCGATCGCGTCACGGACGCCGCCCGCCTCAAGCGTGGTGTCCAAGGCATAGCGTGTGATGAAGGCTGGCATGGCCGCAACAAGGTAGCCGCCTTCATAGACCGTGGCATAGCACCATTCAAAGCCTGATATCCCCGCGGTTTCCACGGTCAGCAGATAGTCGTAGGCCTCCGGTTCGCCGGGAAAACACTGGTCCCACTCATCACGATCAATATCGGCAATCGAGGTTGCAATGCGGGCATCCAAACTGCTCACCACACCAAGCATGACACGCTTCTGCATGACATCGTCTGGGGCCGCAGATTTCACCGCTCTGTTTTCGGACATGTTATGCTCGGTCCGGTACATAATGAGCCTCGAAAAAATCCGCTGTCAGATCGGCGACGTGCCGATGTTGTCGGTCCATATGGATCATGTGATAGCTGTCCCGCAGCCAATGCAGTTCTCGCGGCCCGCCGAGATGGGACGAGATATATTGGGCATGGCTTGGGCTGCTGACATCATCCTCAAGCGAATGAACGATCAGCGTTGGTGTCTCCATGGATGGCAGCCGGGCTTTCAGCACCCGCCCGAGCTTGTCCATTTCCACCAATCCCCTGCCAGGAAAGCTCTCCAGCACGCCGTCGCCATTCATGGCGGCAATCTTGTTGCGCAGCCGGTCGTCCTTGATGCCGAGCGAGCGGGTTTCGTGAAACCTCAGCCGGTCCAGGAAAGGAATCTTCGCCAGCCAGCGGATATTGCGCGCCATGAAATTGTAATGGCGGGGAATGTCCCAGCCATCATAATGGAAGCAGGGCGAATAGATGGCCGCCGCCCGCAGCGTCAATGGCTGGCGATCCGCCGCCATCAGCGCCAGCTTTCCCCCGGCGCAAATGCCTGCGGCAAAGGCCGCATCGACCCGTGATGCCAGAACCTGTCCGGCTTCCTCGACGCTCTCAAGCCAATCCTGCCAGCGCGTCTTGCGCAAGGCTGCTTCGTCCTTTCCATGGCCTGCCAAAAGCGGGGCATAGACCGAATATCCGCGCCGGTGCAATTGCCGGGCGACCAGCCGCATTTCCGCAGGTGCCCCTGTCAGACCGTGGACAAGTAGGATGCCACTGCCATTGCTGCCTTCCTGAAAAAACGAGAGCGCATCAGTGCTCATCGGGTCCCCTCCCCCGACAAGGTCTCTTTGGCCAGATTTTCCTTGGCAATGAAGCCGAGCGCGTGGCAGGTGCTGATCACATGGGTGCCAGCTTTTTCCTGTTCATCCTTGATCCGGTCATGCAGCAGCGGCAATTGCGTCCAATGGGTTTTGGGCCGGTAATGGTGTTCGGCGTGATAGCCGTTGCCGAACCACAGCCAATTGTAGAAGCTCTTGTAGCTGCTGACGCCCCAGGCAATCGGCTCGTCTGGATCGCCATGCAGATGCTCGTAGTAACCATTGAGAGACGACAGGCAATTGCCGAGATAATAGAACGGCACGAGGAATAGCGTCGCCTTCCAGTCATAGGCCAGGGCCGCCAGCGCGACGACGATGAAGGCGATCAGTTCGATCCGGCCCCACTTGGCTTCAAATGGCCGCTTTGCCGCGATGGCCCGATGGATTTCGCCCAGATCGTCCCGGAAGAAGCTCAGAAACGTGTAGGAAAACACATTTTCCGGCTCGCCATTCTTGCCATGCTTGTAGATCGACAGCAAATCGACGGTCTTGCCGCTCTCATCCGGGCGGTCGCTATTGCCGGAATGATGGCGCATATGGACCCAGTGATAATAGGTCTGGGAAAAGCCGATGGTGATCGATTCCAGCAGGCTGAAGGCATAATTCATCCAGCGCGGCTTGAAATAGGGCGTGTGAATGAAGTTATGAGAAATGCTGTTGATGTTCCAGGAAATTGACAGCGCATAGATGCAGGCAAGCACGAAGGAGAGCCACAACGGTCGGCTCTCGAACCCGGCGATCAGATAGATGTTGAAGGCCAGATGCAGCAATGCTGCTGCGACAGACACGCTATCCCATTTTGAATAGGCAAAGAGTTTCATAGTCCTGTTGCTCCGACACAGACCACACCGGCGGTCACAAGCGCGACCCCGACGGCATGGCGAAGGTTGATGGATTCCTTGAAGATCACCGCACCGGCAATCGTGATGGTGGCATAGCTCATCGCCATGATCGGAAAGGCGATGGACAGCGAGACACTGGCAAGCACCCGGCTCCAGGCCAGGAGTTCGATGAGCCAGAAGCAGATCCCGGCCCAGACGACAGGCCGCAGGACCATATGTCTGGCATCCCCCTCACCTGCGCCTTTTTTGAAGCAGATTTCGCGGCCTGTCTCCGTCAGGATACAAAACAGGATCAGCGCCAGCATTGACAGGTCGAGCCCTTGCTTCATCGCATGTGCTCCCCGAAGACATCCAGCAGCGCGAGGTTTGCGGAACTGTTGATGGTGCAGATTTGCGGACTGGGACATGTATGGCGGGGTTGATCGATGAGGATCTCACCCTTTTTCAACATCCGGGTCCAGAGAGTGCCGCTATAGTCAGGACGGGAATAATCCCCCGTCACATCGGCGCCGATGATCCGATGACGCTCACCGATCGCACTGATGATCGACAGGACATAGGGCATCTGCATTTGCCCCTGGTCCCAATTGGTTACTGCATCGCCTTGAACCAGAACGTCCTTGTCCAGAGTGATGTAGACGCAGTCGGTCTGAATGCTGGCCAGCAATCGGTCGATAAAATTCATCTCGCCGATCTCGGCGATGGTTTGCCAATAGAGATCGCGGGCATGCTGCCTGTAGGATTGCCCGGAACCGTAACTGGCCTTCACCCGGCTTGGCGGATGCATGTACGGATAAAGCTCCAGCCGACCACTGGCGAGCAGGTCGAGATTTGCGCCCTTGCGCTCTGGCGTCTCAAGATCATTGCTACAGACGCCGATGGTGATGACTTTATCGACCTGCGGATTGGCAAGGGTGCGGTTCACCCAGGAGCCGCAATGCATGCCACCGTCGAAATGCACCCAGTCTGGATGATTGTCGATATGAATGACGGTAACCCGCTCGCTGCGGCTTTCCAGGGCCTGATCGATCAGCAGTGATGTGACATGGTGAAAATCGCCCGACCCCATGAAGCAGAGGCGCGGTTCGGCAGACCCCTGCCGTCCCGCCTGCCTGATCTTCCGCCAGAGCGTATCGAGCGCGGCTTGCCGACCCCAGAGACGCACCGCCCTGCCGCTTTGCTGTTCGTTGAGTTCATGCGCGCCAGCCATTTTGCAAGAGCGCATGAATTCAGGCTGCAACTCCAGCGCGTCGTCGAGATGAAGAAGCAGGAGTTGCACGGCTCTATCTCCGTGCAGCGCGGGTCAGCAGCTGATCAAGCAGGGTGAGCGCCAGATCGATTTCGCTGTTGCTGATCATCAGGTTGGGAGCCAGCGTGATGACGTTCTTATGGTAGCCGCCGACATCAAGCACCAGACCATAGGTCTTGCCATCGACAACCATATCACCCTTCATGCCTTCGTCCGACATCCAGTCGAGCGTTGCCTTGTCAGGGGTAAACCCATCTTCCTTGCAGATTTCCATCCGCAGGGCGAGGCCGAGACCATCGACATCACCGACGATGGCATGCCGTTTTTCGAGAACCTTCAGGCCATCGAGGAAGCGGGCGCCTTTTTCCATGACGCTGGCACCAAAATCACCCTCGCCGACCATTTTCATGGTTTCCAGTGCAACAGCGGTCCCCATCGGATTGCTGGCGAAGGTCGAATGGGTCGAGCCGGGGGGGAAGATCGTCGGATTGATCATCTCCTCGCGCGCCCAGATGCCGGAGAGCGGATTGAGACCATTGGTAATGGCCTTGCCGAACACCAGAACATCAGGTGATACGCCAAAATGCTCGATGGACCACAGCTTGCCGGTGCGGTAGACGCCCATCTGGATCTCATCGACAACCATTAGGATGCCGTGATCGTCAAGCACTTTCTTCAAACCGGTGAAGAAATTCATTGGCGGAATGACATAGCCGCCCGTGCCCTGGATCGGCTCGACATAGAAAGCGGCATATTCGGATTTACCGGCTTTGGGGTCCCAGACGCCGTTATATTCGCTTTCGAACAGGCGAGCGAATTTCTGGACGCAGACCTCACCATATTCTTCCTTCGACATGCCCTTGGGGCCGCGGAAGTGATAGGGAAACTCGATAAACTGGGCGCGGTCGCTGAAATGGCCGTAGCGGCGCCGATAACGATAGCTTGAGGTGATCGCACTCGCGCCGAGCGTGCGGCCATGATAGCCACCCTCAAAGGCAAACATCAGGCTTTTGCCACCGGTGAAATTGCGCACCAACTTCAGCGAATCCTCGACAGCCTGCGAGCCGCCGACATTGAAATGGACGCGGCCCTTATGGCCAAACTTCTGCTCGGCATCGCGGGCAATCAGCGCGGCAAGCTCGACTTTCTCGCGGTGCAGATATTGGGATGCCACCTGCGGAAGCTGGTCGAGCTGCCGATGGGCCGCATTGTTCAGCCGCTCGTTGCGATAGCCGAAATTGACGGCGGAATACCACATTTGCAGGTCGAGAAATGGCGTCTGGCTGGCGTCGTAGACAAAGGAGCCTTCGCAGCCTTCGAAGAATTTCGGCTTATCCGTATAGTGGACGGTATCACCGTGAGAACAATAGAGGTTCTCGAGTTCTCTCAACTCGTCTTCCGAACGCGAAACGACGGGTGGTTCGGCAATCTTGAGCGTTGCACGCATGTCCTTATTTTTCCTATGCTATTTTCGATGCAGGAACAGTCGTCACAGCAGCACCAGCCCCGATCGCCAGGGATTTGGTTTTCAAGGTCTTGAGTGCGGCTGTGATATCGGTGAAATCGCGGTAAGCGATGAAGGGGATCCGGTTTTCCTGGCAATGGATCGCCAGTTTGGATTTGGCAAAGATCAGCTTGGCTGCATGGCTGGAGACGCAGAAATCCGAGCGGCCATCGCCGATATAGATGTGATCCGCATCGCCAGACCGGATGATATTGCATTTGCAGACACCCGATCCGGTTAGGCAGCCAGTGCGGGCAAAGGGATGGTCGAGGTCGAAGACCGTCGGGTTGCCACAAGACGGTTCCAGCATCCGGTTGGCGATCACCTCGATATCGGTGATGCCGTGATGGCTGAGAACACGGCGAATGAAATAATCGACGCCATCGCTGACGATGGTCAGGCGGATATGGTTCTGCAGGCAGTAGCGGCGGAATTCGGCAAAGCCAGCGTCGATTTCGACCTCGCCGAGAAACCGGTCGATCTCATGCCGGTAAGCCTGAAGCAGACGGATCTGAGCCCGCATGCATTCAGCGGAATTGATCTCTCCTGCATCCCATTGCGCCTCCAGGTCCGTCCACTCGGGCAGAGCAAAGCGCTCCAGCACCAGGTCGGTCACATCCTGTTTCGATATCGTGCCGTCAAAATCGCAGAAAGCTTGCATGGTGGTTCCTTCAATCTGTGAAGCAACCCTAGAACCGCGAACTGAAAGCTGGATTAGGCGAAAATGAAGTGAAACTTAAATGTCGATTTTTTACCGCTCGGCCATGCGGCGTCTTCAGCGCATTAAAAATTTTGTTTTATAATCATTTATTTACAGCCTATGACTGTGAGCTGCCAGTCAAGCCGCAGTGAGCGTCCCCGCTGGCACAAGCAGGTCCATGCGCAAGCCATAGCCCCAATCAGGCATACCCAGTTCGATATCGACCGACAGTCGGGCCGCAATTGCAGCGGCGATGGCAAGGCCAAGCCCGGTCCCCTCGGGCTCGGTTGTCGGCAACCGGTAGAATTGCTGAAAAACCTTGTCACGATGCTGAACGGGAATGCCCGGGCCGCTGTCATTGACTGAAACACACCAGCAGGCCCCTTTCGAGGTAATCGTAACCTGGATTGCGCCAGCATCCGGGGAATATTTGATGGCATTGTCAACGATATTGTCGATCATCATTCGCAACAAGCTGCTGTCGGTGGCCACCAGTGCCTCTTCATCTCCAGAAAGTTCAACCTGCAAACGCCGTTCGTTGAAGACCGGACCGAAATCTGCCAGCACCTTGGCAACCAGATCGAACAGATTGGCCTGTTGCAGGTTCAGAGGCTGATGACTAACGCGGGCCAGATTGAGCATCTGCTCGATCAGATGCATCGCCCGCTCATTGCTGGCGGTCAGATCCTTCATCAACGCCTGTCGCTCCTCCTCCGAATCCGACCGCTCGATCAATTGCAGCAGCAGCTTTATGCCAGCCTGCGGCGTGCGCAACTGATGGGCGGCGAGATCGGCAAAGCGGCGTTCAAGCGTCAGGGATATACGCAGCTTTTCCATGAACTGATTGAGCGAGCCGACCAGCGGCACAAGATCGCGCGGCAGACCATCGGTGGAAATTGCCGAAAGATCGTCGGGCGTCCGTGACCTGATCTGCCGGACAAGCACCCGGATATGGTTGAGGCCATTATGAATGACGAACCACACAACAATGGCGATGGCCGGCACCAGGATCATCAATGGAAAGGACAGGTTGAGAATGATATTGGCAACCAGCCCGTCGCGCAGCGCCATTTTCTCAGCCACTTCGATCGTGACTTCGGAATTGGGGATGGGCAGGGAATAGACCCGCCAGGCTTCGTTGTTGATCTTGAAATTGGAAAAGCCGCGCTTGAATTCCGGCACCGATTCCGGAAAGGAATTGCTGCTGACCATGACCAGATGGCCATTCTTCCAGGCCCGGAAGGCATGGGCGTCGGCGTAATCATCGGCATCTTCGTTCAGGGACAGTTGATCGTCCATGTTGAAATCCAGATCCGGGATCTGGACAATCGGCTTGTCCGAATTCTTGGCGAGCGGATGGTTGAGAAGGACCCAAAGCGTATTGGCGTCGTTGATCAACTCCGCATCATAGATATTTTCGATCTCGCGGTCGGCGCTTCGATACGCAAAGGCGCCGACAAGCGCGATGGTAATGATCAGCGTCGGCAGAATTCTCAGGAACAGTCTTTGACTGAGTGTCACGTGTCACCGCTCGACCATATAGCCGACGCCTCTGATGGATTTGATGAAATCGGCGCCTAATTTTTTGCGCAGACTGTAGATCGTTACTTCTATCGTATTGCTCTCCACCATCGCCGAAATATCGTAGAGGGCGTATTCGATATCGCTTTTGGTCACATAGCGCCCGGCACGCTCCATCAGCAGCTTGAGCAGATGGAACTCCTTGCCAGCCACATGCAGGGGCGTGCCATTCTGGCGGGCGATCATCGCGGAAGGGTCAAGCTCGACATTGCCGCACCGGATCAATGTCTCGGTGCGCCCTTCATACCGGCGGGCAAGCGCCCGCACGCGCGCCAGAAGCTCGTCCAGATCGAAAGGCTTGACCAGGTAATCGTCGGCCCCTTCATCCAGGCCCTCGACCCGCGAGCGGATACTGTCCAGCGCCGTCAGCAGCAGGACCGGAACCTTGTTGCCGCTGGCGCGCAAGGTTCGAACCACCTCGAAACCGCTGGCTTTCGGCAGGTTCACATCCAGAATAACAACAGCATAGTCATTATCCTGAATGGCAAGCAGCCCGGATTCGCCATCACGCATCAGATCCACGCCATAGGCGTGTTTCTCAAAGGCCTTCTTCAGGGAAGAACCCAGAATGACATCATCTTCGACAACCAGAATCCGCAATGCCGATACTCTCACATATGCTTTGCCTAGCACAGAACCGTCCAAACGTCCGCGCCAGCCCAATCGCGCATTCTACTGCACAGTTTGCGCTGCAAATCGAGTCACATTTGCGCAAGGACCTGCATCGGCGCAGAGTGATCGCCCTTCGTGCACCTTTCAGCGAACGCCCGCCAGATCCAGTTCCGCTGCACGATGACAGCGCACAGCATTGTCGCTGCCATCTAGCGCTTCCAGCTGTGGCTCCACCTGACGGCAGATATCGGTCGCATAGGGACAGCGGGGATGAAAAACGCAGCCGGACGGCGGCTTGGCGGCATTGGGGATTTCACCCTTGAGGATGATCCGCTTCTTGGCGGCGTTGGCGCGGGGATCTGGCTGCGGCACAGATGACAGCAAGGCCTCGGTATAGGGATGGCGTGGCTTGTCGAACAGACTTGCCGTATCGGCAATTTCCACCAGCCTGCCCAGATACATCACACCAACCCGGTTGGCGATATGCTCGACCATCGACAGGTCATGGGTGATGAACAGATAGGTCAGGCCGAACTGTTCTTGCAAATCCTGCATCAGGTTGACCACCTGGGCTGCGACCGAGACATCCAGTGCCGAAACCGCTTCGTCGGCAGCGATGAAACTGGGGTTGACGGCAAGCGCCCGTGCAATGCCGATACGCTGGCGCTGGCCGCCGGAAAAGGCATGCGGATAACGGCTCATGAATTCGGGACGAAGACCAACGAGCTTTAATAGCTCCGCCACCCGGTCCTCGATTTCCGATTTCGCCACCTTCTTGTTGATCAGCGGCTCACCGATAATCTCCAGCAATCGCAGGCGCGGATTGAGCGACGAATACGGGTCCTGAAAGATCATCTGGACCTCATCGCGCAATTCGCGCATCTCGGCATTGCCCGCCTTGGCGATGTCGATCAGTGATCCGTTGCGGCGGCGGAATGTCACCCGTCCTTCAGTGACCGGAAAGGCCCGCAGCAGCAGCCGGGCGACGGTGGATTTGCCAGAACCGCTTTCGCCGACCAGTCCCAGGGTCTCGCCTTTGCGCAATTGAAAACTGACATTCTCCACCGCACGCACGGCGCCGGTCTGGCGTCCGAGAAAGCCGGAATGGATCGGAAAATGTTTCTTCAGATCAGCGACATCCATCAATAGCTCGGGTGCCATGGATAGCTCCGTCATTGCGCGGCACTCCCTGCTTGCATCGCTTCCGCGACAACATGGCAACGGGCCATGCGTTCGTCATCAATCCGGGTTACGGCTGGGTATATCCGACGACAGTCTCCATCCCTGGCAAGCTCGCATCTGGGGTGAAACACGCAACCGTCAGGCAGGTTGAAGGGATCGGGGATCATGCCAGGAATGGTGTTCAGCCGGTGCTGTTTCGCAGCCCCAAGTCTTGGGATGGAATTGAGCAAGGCCCGCGTATAAGGGTGTTTCGGATCGTAGAAAATATCCTCGGTCCTCCCGGTTTCCACGACGTTGCCGAGATACATCACCGAGACCCGGTCAGCGATATCGGCGACCACGCCGAAATTATGGGTGATGAAGATGATCGACATGCCAAGCTCTGCCCTCAATTCCTTCAGCAGATCAAGGATTTGCGCCTCGGTGGTCACGTCCAGCGCCGTTGTCGGCTCGTCGGCAATCAACACCTGGGGTCGGCAGGCGAGCGCGATGGCGATCATGGCGCGCTGGCGCATGCCGCCGGAAAGCTGGTGCGGATAGCTGCGCATCATCTCGTCGATACGGGGCAGCCGGACCATGTCGAGCACTTCTCGTGCCCGTTTTTCAGCATCCGCCTTGCTGCCTTGGCTGTGCAGCAGGATCGGCGTCATCACCTGATGGCCAATGGTGTGCACCGGCGACAATGCCGTCATCGGCTCCTGAAAGATCATGCCGATCCGGCCACCGCGCAGGGCGCGCATGTCGCGGCCATTGCGATCCAGCTTGGCGATGTCGGTCGTCTTGCCGGGAACGCCGTTGAACAGGATCTGGCCATCGGAAATCTTGCCAACCTTGGGCAGCAATTGCATAATTGCCCGCACCGTAATCGATTTTCCGGAGCCGCTTTCGCCAACGATGCCAAGCACTTCACCCGGCATCAGCTTCAAACTGACGCCATCGACAGCCTTGACCACGCCTTCACGGACCTGAAAGTGAACCTTGAGATTATCGATCTCGATGACAGGCTTTACGCTCTCTTCGGGCATGACGTCACTCATTTGCTATAGGGATCGGCTGCGTCACGCAGGCCATCGCCGAGAAAATTGAAGGCAAGGACGACGATGACGATGGCCGCCCCCGGCGCCAGCAGCCAGGGCGCCTGCGAGATAGTGCGCAGGTTTTGCGCCTCTTGCAGCAACACGCCCCAGCTGACCACTGGCGGACGCAGGCCAAGGCCAAGAAAGCTCAACGCCGTCTCCCCAAGGATCATGTCCGGCACGGAAAGCGTCAGCGCGGCGATGATATAGCTGGTCATCGATGGCAGCATGTGCCGGGTGATGATCCGAGATTCCGACGTGCCGCAAAACCGGGCGGCCAGCACGAAATCCTCATTCTTCACCGACAGGAACCGGCCCCGAACGGTGCGGGACACATAGGTCCAGCCGATCAGCGACAACAGCAGCGTCACGAGGAAATAGACAAACAGCGGGTCCCAGGTGATCGGCAGCGCTGCGGCAAGGCCCATCCATAAGGGTATGGTCGGAATGCAACGCAGGAATTCCATGCCGCGCTGGACGATATTGTCGGTGATCCCGCCGAAATAACCGGAAATCGACCCCAGCGTCAGGCCGAGAACGAAACTGACGGCAACGCCGATCAACCCGACCGATAGCGAGATACGCCCGCCATAGATCAGTCGCGACAGCACATCGCGTCCCAGCGTATCGGTGCCGAGCAGGTTGATCTTATCCTGCCCGGCAGCACCGAACAGACGCAGGTTCCCCTCGATCAAGCCCCAGAACCGATAGGTCTGTCCCTGAACGAAAAACCGGATCGGCACGATCTTCGACGTATCCGGCTTGTACATCGGCCTCAAGGTTACGGGATCGCGCGTGCGGGTCGTCGCATAGACGAAGGGGCCGTGGAAATTTCCCTCCTCGTCAAACAGATGCAAGGCCTGGGGCGGCAGCAATGTCGTACGAGCATTGCCCTGGAATGCATCATAGGGTGCCGTGAATTCGGCTAGCCCCGTGACCAGATAGGCCAGGATGAGGATCATCCCCGAAACCATCGCCACCTTATGACGCTTGAAGCGCCACCACATCAATTGCCGGGGGCTGGCCTGGTAGAGCTTTTCCGCGCGCCCGGCTTCGGGCCGGGCTTCATCCATGTCGTTGAGCGTTACATTGGTCATGGTCTGCTCCTATCGGTAGCGGATGCGCGGATCGGAGACCGCCAGCAGGATATCGGACACGATGGTGCCGAGGATGGTGAAGACGCCGAGAATGAGGATGAAGCTTCCCGACAGATACATGTCCTGGCTTTGCAGCGCACGCAGCAGCAGCGGTCCGGTGGTCGGCAGGTTCAAGACCACGGATGTGATAACATCGCCGGAAATTAGCGCTGGCAGCGCCCAACCAATGGTGGAAATGAACGGATTAAGCGCCACCCGCACTGGATAACGCCAGATGACGCTCCATTCCGTCAGGCCTTGCGCCATCGCGGTTTCGACATAGGGCTTGTTCAGCTCATCCAGCATATTGGCGCGCACGATGCGGATCAGGCCAGCCGCACCGCTGGTCGAAAGCACCAGCAACGGTATCCACAAATGGCCGAGCATGTCGGCGACCTTGGCGATGCTCCAGGGCGCGTCCTGCATCTGCGGTGAAAACAGCCCGCCGACATTCATTCCCATCCAGGAATAGGCCAGCCACATCAGGATCAGGGCCGAGAGAAACTCCGGGAACCCCCGACCGAGAAAGCCAAAAACCGTAAAGAAATAATCGAGAAACGAATATTGGCGCGCAGCTGCATAGACACCAATCGGGATGGCGATCACCCAGGTGAGCAACAGCGATGAAAAGGAGATTGCCAGCGTCAAGGCCAACCGGCCCCAGATCAGGTTGGAGACCGGCTGGTTATAGGTCAAGGAAGTGCCGAAATCACCGTGCAGAACGATATTGCCGATCCACTGCGAATATTGCTCATACATCGGACGGTCGAGGCCAAGCTGATGGCGCAACCGCTCCTCGGTGCCCTCAGGCGGGGTATCGCCATTCGCCCGCATTTCCGCGACAAGCGCTGTGGCATAATCACCCGGAGGCAGCTGGATGACCGTAAAGGCGGCGATGGAAACCAGGAACAGCATGGGAATGGCCCAGGCAAACCGGTTCAAGATATAGGATGTCATCACTTTCTCCCGACCATTCCGACGAAGTGTCATTGAAAATGACCCTTCCTATTCCTTTTGCAGACACCTTAAACCGCTGATAGATTTGAGATATGTGCATTCCCTTGCGCGCGAGGATACGTGAGCATCGTCAAGCCCTGATAGGGCGTTGTTCCATCGCGTCCTCGCCCACAAGGAAATTTGCGGCGGCCTGCAAAGATGCAAGGCCGCCGTCATCGATCACTTCTTGAAGAACAGCTGCGCCGGAATGGCATTGCCTTCATTGCGCAGGGCTTCTTCGTTGGTCATCACATCGGGGAAATTGCCGATCTTGTTGTTGACGACGAAGGGCGTGACAGATTCGCCGACAAGACCGATCATCCAGACATTGTCCTTCATGACGTTGATCATGTCCTTCATATGCTGGTTGGCTTCATCCACGGTCTTGGAGCTTGACGCGGCAGTCCAGGCCGCAAACAGCTTGCGGATCGGGTGATCCTTCGGCGGCTCCGTGCCGCTCTTGCCAGCGGAATTGTACCATTCGAAATAGGCGTTGGCGTAGGATTCCCGGCCAAGCAGCAGGGTTGGATCGGCCTGCGGCATAAGCAACCGGTCGGCATAGGCGGTGATGATATCGAAATTGCCAGATTTGATATGCTGCAAGCTGGCGGTTTCATCGACCGAACGGATCAGTCCTTCAATGCCAATCTGCTGCCAGCCCTGACGGATCACCTCGACCATCTCAGGCGGAATATTCTCGTCAATCGTCTCGATCACCAGGCTGAGGCGCTTGCCATCCGGCCCGGTGCGGAACCCATCGCTACCCTTTTTCAGGCCGATCTCGTCCAACAACGTATTGGCGCGATCAATATCGAGACCGGTCCACTTGGTCTCGAATTCGGGGTCATAGTAAGGCGACCCCTTGGCTGGCGCGGCGGCTCTTGGCATGGCCAGACCAGAAAACACTGTCTCGTTGATGGCTTCGCGGTCAATCGAGATGCTCAACGCTTCGCGAAAGCGAATATCGTCAAACAGCTTGCGTTTCACCTCGTCGGTATCGTTGATATTGGGAATGATCGCCAGGTTTTCGCCGCTCTTCCAAGGGTGAACGGTGTAATTTCCGGCCTGTTCGTTTTCCTTGAGCAGCGGGTAATCCCGCGCCTCAACAAAACGCGACTGGAAGTCGATCTGGCCCTGAACGATCATCAGGTTAACCGCCTGGTGGTCCTGGAAGAGCTTGGCTTCGATCCGGTCGATATACGGGAGTTGGTTGCCAGCCTTGTCGGTTGCCCAGTAATAAGGATTACGCTCGAAAACGATGGTGCTGGCCGGTGGCGGCGTCACGACCTTCCAGGCGGTCACGACCGGCAGATCCGGGTTCAACCACCATGCCTGGATCACGCCTTTCAGATCCCAGAGCGCCCGCCAGTTGGGAACACCCTTGGCCTTGACGATGGCGTCCAGCTCTGCCGGCGTGCTGTATTTCGGCAGGAATTTCTTCAGATAATGAGCCGGCTGAATAAAACTCGGCTTGTCGAGGCCCGGCCATCCCGTCGATTGAACCGCCAGAACATAAGGAAACAGCGCATAAGGCTGGGCAAAGCTGACCTTGAACGTATGCGCATCGACAATATCGAGCTTCATCGGCTTGCCGCCGGAAAACAGGAAGCCGGGAGGGCTGGGATTGAGATCGGTATTGAGGAACAGGTCCTCATACCAGAATTTCACATCTTCCGTGGTGACCGGCACGCCATCGGACCATTTCATGCCATCGAGCAGCGTGAAGGTAAATTCGGTTGAATCGGCATTGGCCGACCAGCTTTCGACAAAACGCTGCACCAGATCGACCTTGCCGTCGGACGATTGCTGCAACTTCAAGGCGCGCTCTTCGATCAGTTTGGTGGACCCCATGCGGTCACCGATGCCGCTATAGGCGCGCCGGAGCGTGCCGCCATAGGTGCCGATCTCGGTATAAACAGGAATGATGGCAGGCTTCTTGGGAAGGCGCTGCTCGACCGGCGGGAGCTTGCCCGCATCGACCTGGCTCTTCAACATCGGCGCCTCGCCGAACGCATAGGCATTGGTCAGCGACAGCATGACGCCAAAACCACCGCCAACCCATTTCAAAACGCTTTTCTGCATCGAATTTTCCTCCTGATGGCCACCGGTGAACTCAAGCTTTGGTTCACGCAATTGCGCGGGCCGGTTTCACCTTGCTGTTCCCTTGCAGGCGAGACGGCGGATGATGGGAAATACAGCGCCGTGCGGTCACCACATCCACAAAATCGCTGTAGCATTTTCTTTTGCCTGCATAATTTCCCGCTCGAATCCTGAAAACCCGATGCAATCATGCAGTATGTCATCGTCTTGTCCGGCCACCTCCGCCAGTCAGAACCGGATCGAAATCGCCCTGAAACTTCTTAATTGGTTCGTTGACATGACGAACGAAATAGGATTTGCCGCTATGTGTCAAGCGAATTCGTGGAGAAGGATAAAAGCCCGCCAAACAGGGCGATTGCAGGGGTTGAGCCTGAGGTTAGCCGCTCCTTGACCGGCAACTCCACGACGTTCTGCCTGTTGGCGAGAGAGACTTGACAGGGCAGATACCAGTCCATAATAGTTCGTCAACACACCGAACAAAACAGGAAATGCAATTGTGCCCAGCTCGGCGAAGCATTTGCTAAACACCGCAAGCCCTCGGGAAGATGAATCGGGCCGTGCGCGGATCTCTGGTCGTGGCCCCGGCAATGGCTGGGTCATTGGCATCGACCTTGGCGGCACAAAAATTCTGGCCGGCATTGCCCGCAGCCAGGAGCAGATTGTTGCCACACGGGAAGAACCCACGCTGCACGGCGAAGATGCACCCGTTCTCGCGCAAATGGCAAGGTTAATTACCACCCTCCTTTCGGATGTGGGCGCCTTGGCGCAAGAGCTGGACAATATCGTGATTGGCGTTCCCAGCGCCGTTGATCCTAAAACCGGCCTTTCCTCTCTTTCTCCCAACCTGGCTCTGCCGGTTGACAGGCCCCTCGCGGACCTGATGTCGCGCTTCATCTCCTGCCCCGTGACGGTGGAAAATGATGTCAATCTCGCCGCCTATGGCGAAGCATGGGTTGGCGCCGGTCAAGGGCTTGGTTCACTGGTGTTCGTTTCGTTCGGAACCGGCGTTGGCATGGGCATAGTCCTGGATGGAGAGCCATGGCGCGGGGCGGCTGGCCGGGCTGGCGAAATTGCCTATCTGCCGATCGGCGCATCTCCCCATGAGACAGCACCCTTGTCAGAAAACGGACTTTACGAAGATGGCGTCGGCACCAGCGGCATCCGCCAACGATTCACAACAGACGGCGAGACCGTTGCCGACCTGTTTTCACTGGCACGATCAGGCAATGAACAGGCCCGGTCTGCCATCGACAGTGTGGCAAAACAGGCATCGATCGGTATCGCCGCCGTCCATGCGCTGCTGGACCCGGCTGTCACGGTGATTGGTGGTGGCATCGGCTCCCAGCCGGAATTCTTCACCCTTCTCCAGGCGCATCTGGGACCCTTGCTGCCGTTCGAAAGCCCGCTGAAACAAAGCCGGCTCGGCATGCAGGCGGGCATGATTGGTGCCGTGGCACTGGCCTTGAAAAACCGCGTCCCTCATCCGGGACAATCCGATACGAAAAACCGATAACAGACAGGGGAGAGACATGGATAAAGCCAAGGCGAATGCACGGCCAGACGGCCTTGTCGAAAGCGAATTGCCCCTGCAATTGGCGTTCATGGCACCGCGCCTGCAAGGTGATTTTCTGCCGGAAGGACGGCTTGAACTGTCACTCTGGGGCTGCGGCCGGATCGCAAACATCGCCCTTCACTCTTGGAGCGGCCCGTTCGTCTATGCGCCGAACCAGATGACCGGCAAAGACCATGGCCTCTATGTCGCCCAATCCGCCCCAGTCCTTGTGCTGACCGGCAGCCATTTGAAATCCACACGCCCGGCACGCCGCTGCGCCTGGTGGGGAACGCTGACCAAGCCGGAAAAAGTGACGCGCAGCGGCGCAAGGCGGATCATCCGCACACCATGGGGCGTGGCCATTGTCGAAGACAAGGGCGACGGCGTGATCGTCGTTGCCGCGGGTGCCAGCGACGCGGAAGCCGAACGGGGCATGGCCCTGCCCGTTGAGACGATCATCGCCGAGAGCAAGGCCCATGTGACGCGCTGCGATCTGCTGCCCCAAGCGCCACCGCTGATGCGCAGCATGGCAATTCAGAGCGCCCATGCCTCGCTCTCCAGCATTCGCCGCGCCGAAGACGGCTCTTTTCTAGGGCTTGCCGCAGGCCAGGCCTATAGCGCCCCGACGCGCACCTATTACCGCGACGGCTACTGGACCTTGCAGGCCTTGCTGCACCTCGAACCGGATGCGGTACGGGGTCAGATCGACCTGCTGGCAACCGGCATCCAACCTGATGGCGAAAGCCCGAGCGGCGTCATTCTGACCGGTCCGAAACAGGGCGAGGAGTGGGAGAAATTCCGCACCACCTCCGATGACTACAGGATGGAACACCTGCGGCGCACCGATTGGTGGAGCGATCATTTCGACAGTCCGCTGTTCTTCATCTTGACGATTGGCGATTATATCCGCACCACCGGCGACAAAACCGTCCTTACCCGTCACTGGAAGACCATCGAAGCGATTTTCCGCCGCTATCAAGGCTTCGACACTGCTGGAAACGGCTTGGCCGTCAAACCCCGGCACGACCGCGACTGGGCAGACAACGTTTATCGCCATGGCTATGTCGCCTATGATCTCGGACTCTGGATCGGCGCGCTGGATGCAATAGCAGAATTCGGCCCCCATCAGGACGAGGCTGTGGCCAAAGAGGCGAAACAGACGGCAATCAAGGCCCGCGCATCGCTGGATGAAGCGCTTCTCACCCCCCATGGCTGGTATGCCGATTACGGCCTGAAAAGCGATTTCGTCGAGGACCACCTGACGCTCGACAGCCTGACGCTGCTGCGGTTCGATGCCGTGTCAGGTGAACGGGCCAGAAACGTGCTTGGCCATGTCGCGGCCCTGCTGGAAACCCGCAACAATGCACGCCAACCCTATGGCGACTGGGGTGTGATGTGCGCCTGGCCGCCTTTCAAGCGGCCCGCCGATACCCGTGCCAAGTCCGCCTTTGCCTATCGCTATCACAATGGCTCCGACTGGCCCTATCTTTCCGGCCTCTATGCTGAACAGCGATTGAAATACGGTATGGACGGCTGGGACTATCCGATGCTGCGCTGGTGGCAGACCAGTCTTGAAAATGGCTGGATCGGCTCGGTCGAATATTTCTCACCACCCTTCGGGCGCGGCTCGCTGCTCCAAGGCTGGACCGGAATGCACGCCGCCGCCATCCTGCAATACAGGCCGCAGGTTGAAGCGGCGATTGCCGCTGGCCACATCGCCTAAGACGAGGAACCATTAACAATGGCTCTCCGGACTTATGGGGCTCCCATCGCCCTCTTCCGGGACAGATCTGAAAAGCAGGATGCATGTCGTCACGATAATATGCCTGCATCTATACGTTGACATCAAGTCGCATACTAACATATCACTATCTTCGGGAGCCCTTTCCGAGGGTGGAAATCTGGGAGGATATGTTGGTGACGATCAATAGAAGAACATTCATGGGTACGGCCGCTGGTGTTGCCGGGCTCGGCCTGTTGCCGCGCCTTGGCATGGCTGCCCCCAAACAACCGGCTAGTCCTGTCACCATCACTGTCGCTGACGTGGCCGGCAACCTGGCGCTGACCCAGGGCATGTTTGAGAAATATGCTGCGGCAAAGCCGCAATGGGTGTCGCGTTTTGCCTTCACAAAGGCCCCTGCCCCGGAATTGCCGTCAAAACTCAAGGCGCAGCAGGCCGCAGGCAAGGTCGATATCGACCTGGTGCTGACCGGAACGGATGCGCTGGCGGCTGGCCTTTCGCAAGGGCTTTGGGTTGATTTGTCCGCCCATAAGGCTGACCTGCCGGATCTTGAGAAAATCCTGCTGCCGCAAGCCTTCAAGATGCAGGCGCTTGCTCAGAACCAGGGCGTCGTTGTCACCTATTATCCATCCGGGCCGTTGATCGAATATATGCCTGACAGGGTCAAGCAGGTGCCGGGCACTGCCGAGGAACTGCTGGCCTGGACCAAGGCCAATCCAAAGCGTTTCATGTATGCGCGCCCCGCCAATTCCGGTCCGGGCCGGACCTTCCTGATGGGTCTTCCTTACCTGCTGGGTGATAAGGACCCCAAAGATCCTGTCAACGGCTGGGCCAAGACCTGGGATTACCTGAAGGCAATCGGCGAAAACGTCGAATATTACGGCACCGGCACCACGCAGGTGATGAAGGAGCTTGGCGAGGGTACCCGCGATATTGTCGTCACTACCACCGGCTGGGACATAAATCCCCGCGTGCTCGGCATCGTGCCGGAAGAGGCCAAGGTAGCGACCCTCAAGGGCTTCCACTGGGTCACTGACGCCCATTACGCCGTTATTCCGAAGGGTGTTTCGGAAGAAAAGCTCGCGGTCCTGCTGGATGTGATCAACTTCATTCTTCAGCCCCAGCAACAGGCGATTGCCTTTGACGACGGCTATTTCTATCCCGGCCCGGCGGTCAAGGATGTGACGATTTCCATGGCGCCCCAGAAGAGCCAGGACGCCATCGCCGAATTTGGCCGCAAGGAATATGACGGCTGGATCGCCAATAACCCGCTGGAAGTGCCGCTCGATCCATCGAAGATCGTCGATGCCTTCCGCATCTGGGACGAAAAGATCGGCGCCGCCAAGGGCTGAGTCTTTGCCCCGCGGAGCCTTTGGCGCGGCGGGGCCTATACGCAATCATTCACATATTTTTCCCTCGGATCTCCGGGTCCGGGAGGGCTTACTTATGATTTTTCCGCAGACAGGAGATTAACTTGGTCTCGCCAGCCCCATTATCGACACCGGGTACACAGCCCAAACAAGGCGCGCGTCTTGAGCTTGTCGGCCTTCGCCGTGCCTTCGGGGCCTATAAAGCGCTTGACGGTATCGATCTCGCTATCGAGCCGGGCGAATTCATCGCGTTGCTCGGCCCTTCCGGCTGCGGAAAATCCACCGCGCTGAACTGTATCGCCGGGCTTTTGCCGCTGACGGGTGGCGAAATCCGGGTCGGCGGCCAGCGCATCGATCAGTTGGAGCCGGAAAAGCGCGGCTTCGGCATGGTTTTCCAGAGCTACGCGCTGTTTCCCCACATGACCGTGCGGCGCAATGTCGGCTTCGGCCTCTCCATGCAAGGCATCAAAGGCACGCAAGCCGACCGCCGCATCGAAGCCGCCCTTGAGCTGGTGCGGCTCGGTTCGCAGGCGGATAAATTACCAGGACAACTCTCCGGCGGCCAGCAGCAGCGTGTCGCCATTGCCCGCGCCATCGTCATTCGCCCGCCGGTCGTGTTGATGGATGAGCCGCTTTCCAACCTCGATGCCAAGCTGCGCCTGGAAATGCGCGCCGATATCCGCGCCATTCACGACCAGATCGGCTCCACGACCATCTACGTCACCCACGATCAGGACGAAGCGCTGTCGATGGCAGACCGGATCGTGGTGATGAGCCAGGGTCACATCCGCCAGATCGGTACGCCGGAAGATCTTTACATGCGCCCGAACCATGTGGATGTCGCCGATTTCATGGGTTTTCGCACCCGAATTGCCGGGCGTATCACAGCCGTATCCGGCAATGAGGCCCAGATCGAAGCCGCGGGCGCAACCACTGTCGGCACGCCCCGCCAATCGGTACAGGTCGGCGATGCGGCTGTGCTCAGCGTCAGACCGGAGGATATGATCGCCGTTCAGGATGGCAGCGGCATTCCAGTGACGGTCAAATCCATGGAATATCGTGGTAGAGCCTATTTTGGCGCCGCAGAAGCCAGCGACGGCGCAGAGGTTCATTTTCGCTCGGATACAGTGCTGCCACGCGGCACCGCCACCAGTGTTCGTCCGGCAGAAGGCCGTGCATTGATCTTTAAGGGTGATGCATGAGCCAGTCTTCGCTTCGTGTCTCGCTTGCAGCCAGGGGGATAGACGGCACGACGCTCCTGGTATTGCCAGGCTTGCTGGTCATCCTCGCGCTGTTCATCTATCCGTTCATCTTCGGCGTAATCGACTCGCTGACACCAGCAGAGGGCGCCTGGTACACCAATTACGTCACCTTCTTCACCGACCCGTTTCAATACAAGACCATTTCCGCCACGCTTTGGCTGGCGCTGCCGGTCACGGTGGTCAATCTGGCTTTGGCCTTGCCGATTGCCTTCCGGGTGCGGCTCATGACGCGCCAACGTTTTTTGACCACCATTCTCGTGCTGCCGGTCACACTCGGCACCGTCTTTATCGCGGACGGTCTTTTGACTTTTCTCGGCCCCCAAGGCTGGTTCAACCGCAGCCTGATCCTGATCGGCATTCTCGATACGCCGGTCAAGCTCACCAACAATTACTGGGGCGTATTTGCGTCGCTGCTGATTTCGGGCTTTCCTTTCGCCTTCCTGCTGACGCTGTCCTACGTCACCGGCATCGATCCAGCCATCGAACAGGCGGCGGCAACATTGGGGGCCAATGCCCGCAAGCGCTTCATGAACGTGTTTCTGCCGCTGCTGGTGCCGGGCCTTGCCGTCACCTTCTGCCTGTCCTTCGTGCAAGCGTTTGCGGTCTTTCCCTCGGCTGTGTTGCTCGGTGCACCCGCCGGGCCAACGCGGGTGATTTCGATTGCTGCCTATCAGGCCGCCTTCGAGCAATATAATCACTCGCTGGGCTCGGCCATCGCCATCATCATGGGCGTTATCGAACTGGCAATCGTCGCGGCCATCCTGGCCTTGCGCTCCCTCTTCTATCGCGGCCCCGTCGCCGGAACGAAAGGCTAGATCATGATCCGCGATCAGGGCATCGGCTCAAAACTCTGGCGTATGGCGGTCTGGGCGCTCGCCGGGCTGTTCATCCTCAACCTCGTGGCGGTGATTGCCTCCGTCGTGGTCAACTCCTTTGCCCGGCGTTGGCTGGGTACATGGCTGCCGACCGGCTGGACCACCCGCTGGTATTCCGACGCCTGGAGCGAGTTTCAGCTGTCCAGCGTCGTCGCCGTCACCTTCCAGATCACTTTTACGGTGGTGATTATTTCCGGCCTGCTCGGAGTGATGACCGCCTATGCGCTGGCCCGGCGGGATTTTCCCGGCAAAAAGCTGGTCATTCTCACCTTCCTGCTGCCGCTTCTGGTGCCGCCGCTTACCTATGGCATTCCGCTGGCCACGGTTCTCTATCAGGTCGGCCTTGGCGGTACCTTCTGGGGCGTAGTGCTGATCAATCTCGTGCCGTCCCTGCCCTTCGTCATTCTGGTCATGATCCCCTTCATCGAGCAGATCGACCCGCGCATTGAGGCCGCGGCCAAGGTCTTCGGGGCTGGCACCTGGAGCCTGTTCACCCGCATCCTGCTACCGCTGCTGTTGCCTGGCATGCTGGCCGCGCTGCTGCTGGTGCTGGTGCGCACCATCGCCATGTTCGAGTTGACCTTCCTGATTGCCGGGCCGACGACGCAAACGCTGGTAGTATCGCTCTACTATGCGGTCTTCGCGTCCGGGGTTCGCGCATCGCAATCCATCGATGCCATGGCCGTGGTCTATATGGTCACCACCCTGTTCTGGCTGGTCATCGCCCTGCAATTCGTTAGCCCGACGCAAATCGTTGCCAGGGCAAAACAGCAACCAGCGGCGTGAACCGATAAACAGCACCGCGCTCTATAGAAAGCGCGGCGCTGTCGATTATACCAAGTCTCGAAGATGCTGTGCATCCTCGACTTGAAGGAGTTTCGAATATCTCAAATGCATTAGAGGCTTGAGATATTCGAAAGTGGAATACGAAGAGTCATTTTCAATGGCTCTTCGTATTAGCCTGTCATCAATCAGACGAAAAATCTTCACCCCAACGTCACGGAAGCGTAGTCGAGCCATCATAAATGCCCGTTAGAACCCCCTCAATTTCCGGGGGTAAAGCGGAATTGTTTTCCTGAAAACGAGGCATTTGCGATGAAAATCTACGCTTTGAAAACCTTGCTGGCTGGCCTATTGGCCGCTACGACGCTGGGGGCAGCACCGGCTATGGCCGAAAAGGTCAAGTTCGAGTTCTGGCATGGCCTGAGCGGCGACCTTGGCGAGCGCGTCCAGGACGCCTGCCGCAAGTTCAACGACAGCCAGGCCAATTTCGAAATTGTCTGCACCTCGCAGAACGATTACGATACCACCCTGCAAAACACCATTGCCGCCTACCGCGCCAAGAAGCAGCCAGCCATCGCCCAGATCTACGATGCAGGCACGCTGGACCTGATGCTGTCCAAGGCCTTTATTCCCGCCAAGAAACTGATGGCCGACAATGGCTACAAGATCGACTGGAATAATTATTTCGGCGGCATCGCCAATTACTACGCCACGGCTGGCGGCGAATTGCAGTCCTTCCCGTTCAACTCCTCGACCGCGATGTTCTATTATAATGTCAGCGCGTTTGAGAAGGCTGGCATTACCTTCAAGCCGGATACCTGGGAACATGTCGAGGAAGCAGCCCGCAAGCTGAAAGCCGCTGGCTATGAATGCCCGCTGGGCTTCAATTTCGATCCATGGTCGATGCTGGAACAGTTTTCCGCCATCCACAACCAGCCAATCGCCACCAAGGCCAATGGCTATCAGGGTCTCGATGCTGAACTGGTTTTCAACAAAACCAAGTTCGTTGACCATGTGAAATTCTTCAAGAAGATGCAGGACGAGAAGCTGTTCGTGGTCAAGACCAAGCAGCTCGGCATGGATGTCGTCCCGGCCTTCACCTCGCAGACCTGCCAGATGATCCAGTCGTCGATTGCCGACCACGGCACCGTCGGCAAGACGCTGCCCGCTGACGTCAAATGGGATGTCGCCATGCTGCCGGTCTGGAAGGGTACCGAGCGCCAGAATTCGCTGGTGGGCGGGGCTTCGCTCTGGGTTCTCGCCGGTCGTCCGGAAGCCGAATACAAGGGGGCTGCTGCCTTCCTCAACTTCCTCGGGCAGCCGGATATGGTGCAATGGTGGTCAACGGTCACAGGCTATATTCCTGTCACCAAGACCGGTTTCGATGCCATGAAAGCCAATGGTTTCTACGATAAGGCACCTTACAAGGGCCGTGAACTGGCCATTGCCAGCCTGACCTACACGCCGACATCCGATACCAGCCGCGGTATCCGCCTGGGCAGCTTCACCCAGATCCGCAAGGAAGTCTCGACCTCGTTTGAGGCGATCTTCATGCAGAATGCCGATGTGCAGACCCAGCTGGACCAGACGGTCGAGCGTGGCAACGCCATCCTGCGCCGCTTTGAAAAGACCTATGCCGGTCAGAAGCTGAACTAAGCCTCGGCGGTCATTGCTCCCGGAAGCCTGCCGGATCGGCGGGCTTCCTCCTTCATTCCAGCATATTGGTCACGACATGGAACAACGCGCCGTTTTCAAGAACTGGTGGCTTCCTATCCTGTTTGCGCTGCCGCAGATCATCCTGATCATCCTGTTCTTCTACTGGCCGGTGGCTGCGGTGGTGAATTGGGCCTTCACCCTTGAACCACCGTTTGGTGGTGCTGCGGAATTCGTCGGTCTTGCCAATTTCAAGGAAGCACTGACCGATCCATTCTACTGGAATTCGGTCTCTGTCAGCTTGATCTTTGCCACCGTCGGTCCGTTCTTCGCCATTCTCATCGGCCTTGTGCTGGCGCTTGCGGTCGACCGGCAATTGCCCGGCACCGGTTTCTTCCGGTTTTTCTACATCCTGCCCTTCGCCATTGCCGGACCGGCAGCGGGTATTGCCTTCCGCTTCATCCTGGCGCCCGACCGCGGGCTGGCGGCCATGGTCAATTCCTTTTCTCCAGATCTCTGGAACCCGGCCAAATACGGCAGCCATGCGCTGGCGCTTGTTATCATCGTCTTCATCTGGAAATGGTCGGGCTATACATTCATCTTCCTGCTGGCAGGCCTTCAATCTGTACCGCGTGCGCTTAGCGAAGCCGCCGCCATGGATGGCGCCGGTCCCTTGCGCCGCGCATTCGACGTGCAGGTGCCGCTGCTTGCGCCCACCCTGTTTTTTCTGCTCGTCACCATGATGACGGAAGGCTTCGTTGGCGCCGACACATTCGGCATCGTCCATTCGATGACGGGCGGCGGGCCGAACCACGGTACAGAAGTCATGGTCTACAGGATCGTCGACGAGGCGTTCAAAGGTCTCAACTATTCCGGCGCATCGGCCCAGAGCATCATTCTGATCGGGCTGATCATGATCTGCACCTTCATCCAGTTCCGCTTCATCGAGAAGCGCGTGCATTACAAGTGAGGCCGGAATGATCCAGCGCACACCAATCGCCAACGCCGTAACCTATGCCATCATGGTCCTGGGACTCCTGCTGCTGATCGGACCATTCATCGTGGTGATCGCTGGCGCCAGCCAGACGATGCCGCAGGTCAATGCCGTTCCCTTCAGCTTCCTGCCGCAGGGCGAGTTCCTGACCAATGCCAGCCAGGCATGGACGCGGGCCGATCTCGGCACGGCCATGACCAACAGCCTGATCATGGCGGCCCTGGTGACGCTCGGAAAAGTCGCACTATCGGCCATGACCGCCTTTGCCATCGTGTTTTTCCGCACGCCGCTGAAACACGTGTTTTTCTGGGGCGTGTTCATCACCCTAATGCTGCCGCTCGAAGTCCGGGTCGTGCCGACCTATGCGGTAGCAGCCGATCTGTTCCAGCCGGTCAAATCCATCCTGTCCACGCTGTTTGGCATCGACATCAAGATCGAGTGGAACCTGCTCAACACCTATGCGGGCCTGACCCTACCGCTGGTCGCCACGGCAACCGGTACCTTTCTCTACCGGCAGTTTTTCATGACCCTGCCCAATGAATTGGCTGAGGCAGCACGCATGGACGGGTCCGGGCCAATCCGTTTCTTCTTTGAAATGCTGCTGCCACTCTCGCGCACCAACATGCTGGCGCTGACCACCATCATGTTCGTCTATGGCTGGAACCAGTATCTCTGGCCGCTGCTGATGGTGACCGACCCGAACTACAAGACGGTGATGATGTCGCTGCGCTCACTGCTGCCGTCTGACAATGGCATCCCCGATTGGAACGTCACGCTCGCCGGTTCCCTGATGATCATGGCCCCGCCACTGGTTGTGGTTGCCGTGCTGCAACGCTGGTTCGTGCGCGGTCTGGTCTCCACGGAAAAGTGACGCTGAAAAGCGCCTGCAAGAACAACAAGGTTCAAAGACAATGGCTGATATCGACATCCGCGCAGTGCGCAAAAGCTACGGCAAGACGCCGACCCTGCATGGCATAGATCTGCTGTTTGGCTCAGGTGAATTCGTGGTCATTCTCGGTCCCTCCGGCTGCGGCAAATCCACGCTGCTGCGGATGATCGCCGGGCTCGAAGACATTACCTCAGGCGAAATCGCTATCGATGGACGTGTCGTCAACACATTGGAGCCACGCGAGCGCGGTTGCGCCATGGTGTTCCAGAATTACGCGCTTTACCCACATATGTCGGTGGCCGGCAATATCGGCTATGCGCTGAAAGTGGCTGGCGTTGCCAAAGCCGAGCGTGACCGGCGCATTCTTGAGACCGCAAAAATCGTCGGCTTGCAGGACTATCTCGACCGTCGGCCCGCCGCCCTTTCCGGTGGCCAGCGCCAGCGCGTCGCCATGGCCCGCGCCATTATCCGCGAGCCGAAGGTCTTTCTGTTCGATGAGCCACTGTCCAATCTCGACGCCAAGCTGCGCGTCACCATGCGCGCCGAAATCCGCAAACTGCACCAGCGCCTCTCGGCAACCTCGGTCTTCGTGACCCATGACCAGGTGGAAGCGATGACACTTGCGGACCGGCTGGTGGTGATGAACCGTGGCCATGTGGAACAGGTCGGCAGACCGCTCGACATCTATCATCGCCCGGCCACCACGTTCGTCGCCTCGTTTATCGGCTCCCCGGCCATGAACCTGTTCGACGCCCGCGTCGAAGTGGAAACCTCCACCATTCGCATCAGCGGTGCATCGGTCGAAATCGATCCGGTCGTCGCCCATACTTTGCGCGGCCGCGATGTGATCGTCGGCATCCGCCCGGAACAATGCCGTCTTGCCAGCCACGGCCAGGGCGTACCTGCACTCATCGAATTCGTCGAAGAACTGGGTGTTGGCCGCGTCGTCCATTGCGAATTGGCTGGCCAGCCTTTTGCCATTGCTGTCCCCGAAGAAGCGCAGGTGACGGCTGGTGACACGATCGGGCTGCTTCTCCCGCAGCAGCAATTGCACTTCTTCGACAGCGAGAGCCAGAAGCGGATCGACTTTTCTCCCATGACTGGCACCGCAAACAGCCCTTCCGCCCATAACCAGACCTCATCGACACAGACCATTGGAGTTCTTTCATGACCGACACTATTTCCGCCATTGGCTTTTGCAATCGCACCGGCAAGGGCGATCTGACGACACTGGACGCTTCACTGCGTGAAATCGCCGATTCCGGCGCGACGGCCTGCGAAATCGGTATCTATGGCGAAGAAATCATCTCTGGTGGCCGTATTATCGAAGATCGCACCCAGCGCGTCGCTGACATTGTCAGCCAATACAGCTTCAAGAAACTGTCCTTGCACGGCCAGGTCAGTTCCAATTTCATGGACCGCGAGCATCTGCATCTGCAAAAGAACGTGGTTCGCGCCATGCTGGAACTGTGCGACCGGCTTGGTGCTGGTATCCTCGTTCACCATTCGGGTGCAGCCCAGCCGGTAGACGGCGTTGACGGTGCGGATCTCGACAAGATGGAGCGCGAGGCTCTGCTGGAAATGGCCGATATCGCCAAGGGTTATGGCGTGCGCATCGCGCTTGAAAACATCTTCACCACCGAGACCGGCCAATATCGCCAGACACCAAGCCAGGTGGCCGAAACGGTCAAGGCCATCGGCCATGACCATGTCGTCGCCCTGATCGACTTTTCCCATGCCTATATCGAATCCACCTTCAAGGGACTGGATTTCCGCGACCAATTGCGCGCCATGGCACCGGTAACCGGCCATCTCCACGTCCATGACAGCTTTGGCCTGCCTTGCACGATGAAGGAATTCTTCCATAACGCGGAAGCAACCGCACTCGGCATCGGCGACCTGCATCTGCCGCTTGGCTGGGGCGATATCGCCTGGGATGAGATCTTTGCAGAACTCACTTTCCTGCCCGACACCATGCTGATCATGGAAATCGGCGCCGAACGCTTCCTCGACCAGCAGCCCCGCTGCCTGGACCGCGCCCGCGAACTGGCGAAGCTGGTGAACCTGCGCTGATTTTGGTTATTGCTAATAATAGCGCCGTGCATCTTGAGTGCGCGGCGCTATCCTCTCAATCCGGCACCGCAAGCCGATCCCAGATCCGCACCAGATCGGCAACGGATTTGGCATTGAGTTTGCGCATCAACTGGGCGCGGCGAACCTTGACGGTGATTTCACTGACACCGAGATCCCCGGCAATCTGTTTGTTGAGACGCCCCTGGACAACGAGTTCCATGACCTCCCGCTCGCCCGGCGTCAGCGTTTGCCATAACTCCCGCAGGCCAGAGGACAGGTGATCCAGCCGTCGCTGCGCGCGGTCATTTTCGATGCCTTGCTGAATTGCGTCCAGCAGATCCTGGTCGCGAAACGGTTTGGTCAGGAACTCGATAGCGCCATTTTTCATCGCCTTGACCGACATGGGGATATCACCATGACCGGTGATGAAAATCACCGGCAGCCGTATACCCAGTTTCGCCATCTGCTGGTGAAACTCAAGGCCGCTCTGCCCAGGCATCCGTACATCAAGCACCAGACACCCGGGCGCATTGGCAAGCGGCGTCGCCATGAATTCCTGGGTGGACCCATAGGCGCAAACCGCAAGGCCGACGGAGGCAAGCAGATCCTCCAAGGCGGCGCGCACCGAGGCGTCATCATCGATCACATAGACAACCGGCTCATGTTCATCCTGGTGCGGTGGGTTGGCCATCATGCCTTATTCTCTTCGCTTAGGGGCAGGCTGAATTGAACGACCGTGCCCATGCGATGCGCCGACGTCACGGAAATACGTCCACCATGCGCCTCAATGATGGAGCGGCTGATGGCAAGGCCGATGCCCATGCCGCTTTCCTTGGTTGTCCAGAACGCTTCGAACAGATGATCCAGCGTCGATTGTTTCATGCCGGGACCGGAATCGGCGACGGCAAGCACGATCCTGTCATCGCCATCGAGAAAGGTCGAGACCAAAAGCTCCCGTTTGAAACTGGGAACAGCCGCCATGGCCTCGATGGCATTGAGCAGGAGATTGCCGATCACCTGCTGGATCTGGATACGATCGGCCAGCACCGGCGGCAGATCGTCCGCAAGGGCCATCTCAAGGGCGATGCTGTTGCGCTCAAGTTCGTGTTCGGCCAAGCCGATGGCCTCGGTCGTTGCCGCATTGAGGTCGAAGCTTTCGCGTTGCGGCGGTTCGCTCCTGGCCAGCCGCCGGACCCGCACGATGACATCGCTGGCACGTTTCACCTCGCCGACGATCCGCTCCGCCGCCTGACGGGCGCGATCCAGATTGGGCGGCGTATGATCGAGCCAGCGGCGGCAGGCATCGGCACTGGTGGCCACGGCAGCCAGCGGCTGATTGACCTCATGGGCTATCGAGGCGGTCAACTCACCCAGCCGTGTCAGCCGCGCCATGCGGGAAAACTGCGCCTGCGCATCATAAATAGCCGCCTGGGCGGCAACGATTTTCAAGGCGAGATAGGTCGTCACCCCAATAGCACACGTGCTGATGCCGCAATTCAGCAGCCCGGATTCGAACGATCCGCGCCGGGTCAGGAACAGGCTGAGCACCGTCAGACCAATACAGATCATGGCCAGCGCGACGACGCCGCGCATCGACAGGAAGCCGATAGCGATCAGAATGACCGCGATATAAAACACCGCAAAAGCGATCTCGAAATTGGTGATCGTATCGGCAGCAAAAATACAGACTAGCAGGAACAGGATAAACACCGCCCTGAGTTTTGGCCGGTTCTGGTGCTGCGAAAACAGAATGTGTTTCATCCTTCAGTGGCCATGGCTGTTTCTTTGCGCAAAAGGTAGACGCCCTCTCGCAAAACATCGAGGGCCGGATCGGCCCACTCCAAATTACGCAGGAAAGCGCCGCAGCGACAGTCCCGCAGGGCTGAATATACAAAAGTATATCTTGCCTATGCCTAAGCCTTGTCTGCCTTTCCTTAAGCGCGGTGGCACGAGGTCGCGCACCATTCTATAGGATTATCAGGCGCTTCGGGGATCTACGGATCAAGCCGTCCAGCCTGAAATTGCCAGCCCAAAATAGACTACCCCTAAAATTGCAGTGTCATCCCTCCCTGTGACGCTTCGCGAAATATAGGCCCGTCCCATGATCCATCCAAAATTCGCTCCGCTTGCCATCCGCCGCTCCCATCTTCCGAACCATTGGGACTTGATGGCGCTGCTACTGATTATCGGCGTCATCGTGCTGTTTGCCTATGGTGAGCGGGTGACGACCGTTCCGCTATCGGTGCTCGATGCCGCTCCGATGTCGCTCGATCCCACCAATCTGCCGATCTATGCGCTGCGCACCATTCTACGCATGCTGGCAGCTATCCTGTTTTCGCTGGTGTTCACGCTGATCTATGCTTCGGTTGCCGCCAAGAGCCGCCGCGCCGAAATGGTGATGATCCCGGTCCTCGACATCCTGCAATCGGTACCGATTCTCGGCTTCCTGACCTTTACGGTCACCTTCTTCCTCAACCTGTTTCCCGGACGGGTCATCGGTGCGGAACTGGCATCGGTGTTTGCGATCTTCACCAGCCAGGCCTGGAACATGACCTTCAGCATGTATCAGTCGATGCGCAGCCAGCCGAAGGATCTGGAAGAAGCCACCCGTAGCTTCCAGCTGAGCGGCTGGCAGCGCTTCTGGCGGCTTGACGTGCCCTTTGCCATGCCTGGCCTGGTCTGGAACACCATGATGTCGATGTCCGGCGGCTGGTTCTTCGTGGTCGCATCTGAAGCCATTACCGTCGGCAACACCACGATCACCCTGCCGGGGATCGGTTCTTACGTTGCTTTGGCCATCAAGCAACAGGATATCCTCGCGGTGTTCTATGCTGTCATCGCCATGCTGGCCATTATCCTGCTGTATGACCAGTTGATGTTCCGTCCGCTGGTGGCCTGGGCTGACAAGTTTCGTTTCGAAACCACGGCCTCGGGCGTCGCTCCCAGTTCCTGGATGCTCGACCTGTTTCGCAAGGCCCGCGTCACCCGCCTGCTGGTCGCTCCGCTGAACTGGCTGGCTCGTCAGGTCTGGACCCTGCGCCTGCCGAAACTGCCAAGCCTCGGCTCCAAGGTTGCCAGCCCCGCCACATCACGCGCCATCGACTGGATCTGGATTGCCATCATTGCGGGCATGGCCGCATGGGCCGCCTATATCAGCTTCGATTATCTGCGTGCCAGCATCGGCTGGTCGGAAATACCGACCGTTATCCTCTACGGCTCCATTACCCTGTTGCGTGTCATCGTGCTGATGGCCATCGCAACCTTGGTCTGGGTGCCGGTCGGGGTGTGGATCGGCCTGCGTCCGAAACTCTCGGAAAAGGTCCAGCCGCTTGCCCAGTTCCTGGCGGCCTTCCCTGCCAATATCGCCTTTCCGGTGTTCGTGGTGGTGATCGTGCATTTCGGTCTCAATGCCGATATCTGGCTGAGCCCGCTAATGATCCTCGGGACGCAATGGTACATCCTGTTCAACGTGATCGCCGGTGCCAGCGCCTTTCCAAGCGATCTCAAGGAAGCGGCCCGCAGTTTCCACATCACCGGCTGGCGCTGGTGGTTCAAGGTCATCCTGCCCGGCATCTTCCCCTATTACATCACCGGCGCCATCACGGCATCGGGCGGCTCCTGGAATGCCAGCATCGTCGCAGAAGTGGCAAGCTGGGGCGACACCCAACTGACCACGCCGGGCCTTGGCTCCTACATCGCCAATGCGACGACGGCAGGTGATTTCCCACGGGTCGTGCTCGGCATCATCGTCATGTGTACCTTCGTGACGCTGTTCAACCGGCTGGTCTGGCGCCCGCTCTATGCCTATGGCGAAAGCCGCCTGCGCCTGGGCTGATACCATCAACCATCAATCGCGAATGTTTCGGCATTCCCAAACACCACAGACATGATGTCATCCGACAAAAGGATTGTTCCCATGCTTGATCTTATCACGAAGTCCCCGCTGATCGATATCGCCCAGGTCTCCCGTTCCTTTCCCAAGGCCAGCGGCAATGATGTTGTCGTGCTCGAAAATGTCGATCTCGCCATCAAGGAAGGCGAAATCGTCGGCCTGCTCGGCCGCTCCGGCTCCGGAAAATCGACGTTGCTGCGCATCATTGCCGGCTTGCTGTCACCGTCTTCGGGCAGCGCCCGCTATCGCGGCACCGAAATCGATGGGCCACCGCCCGGCATCTCGATGGTCTTCCAGTCCTTCGCCCTGTTTCCCTGGCTGACCGTACTTCAGAATGTCGAACTCGGTCTGGAAGCCAAGGGCGTCGACCGCACTGAGCGCCGCTCGCTTGCATTGGCCGCCATCGACCTGATCGGCCTCGACGGGTTTGAAAACGCCTATCCGAAAGAGCTGTCCGGCGGCATGCGCCAGCGCGTCGGCTTTGCCCGCGCCCTGGTGGTCCATCCTGATCTGCTGTTAATGGATGAGCCCTTTTCCGCCCTCGACGTACTAACCGCCGAAACCCTGCGCACCGACATGATCGATCTGTGGATCGAAGGCCGTCTGCCAATCAAATCCGTGCTGATCGTTACCCACAATATCGAGGAAGCGGTGCTTATGTGCGACCGCATCCTGGTGTTTTCCTCCAACCCAGGCCGGGTAGCGCGCGAATTGAAGGTCGATCTGCCGCATCCGCGCAACCGGCTTGACCCGGTGTTCCGCCAGCTCGTGGACAGCATCTACGCGCTGATGACAGCGCGCGCCGAACCGCGCCTGCCCGCCATGGATGGTATTCCCGGCACCGGCATGGGCATGGTACTGGAGCCGGTTTCGACCAATATCCTGTCGGGCCTGATCGAAGCGCTCGCAGGCGCACCCTATCATGGCCGCGCCGATCTTCCGGTACTGGCCGGACAGTTGCAACTGGAGGCCGATGAGCTGTTTCATCTTGGCGAAGCGCTCCAGCTTTTGCGCTTTGCCCATCTGAGCGAAGGCGATCTGGTGCTGACCGAGGCCGGAACGCGCTTTGCCCATCTGGAAACCGATGCCCGCAAGAAACTGTTTGCCGAGCATCTGGTCAGCTATGTGCCGCTGATGGGCCTGATCCGCCGGGTTCTGGATGAACGCCCAAGCCACACCGCACCGGCAGCGCGGTTCCGCAACGAGCTGGAGGATTACATGAGCGAATCCTACGCCGACGATACCTTGAAGACCATCGTTTCCTGGGCGCGCTATGCCGAATTGTTCGCCTATGACGAACGCACCGAAATGTTCAGCCTGGAAAACCCGGAATAGGCTGAACAGCTACGATTTGAAACGCTGCGCCCGTGTTTTTTATAACGGCGGGCGCAGCAGATTGGCATACGACGAAATTGTCTTACAGTCTGTTCAAGAATTGCTGTTGGCCTGGCGAAAATGGTGATTTCGAGAACCGGCGCGGAGCGTACTTAAAGTACGTGAGCACTGGAAGCGCAGAAATTGCCATTTGCAGACGGCCAGCGGCAATTCTTGGATAGACTGTTAACCCTCCGGGAAAATCGCCACGGCACGGCACCAGCCCGCCGAGCCGCCCTTGATCTTCACTGGCAGGCAGGAGACGGTGAAGCCGGAGCCGGGCAATTCCTCCAGCCGTGTCAGTTTTTCCATATGCAGGAAAATGCCTTCGCGGGCGGCTTTATGGCCTTCCCAGATCAATCCTGCATCCCTGGTTTCCGCAAACCGTTTGGCCGTGACCGGAAAGGGCGCATCCCAGGACCAGGCGTCGGTTCCAGCGATATGAACGCCTTGCGCCATCAGCCAATGGGTTGCCTCACGTCCGATGCCACAGCCACGGCCCAGGTAATCCGGTCGCCCATAGGCTGCACCGGCAGCGGTATTGACCAGCACCACATCGAAAGGCTGAAGCGTATGACCGGCCACTGCCAAGGCTGACTGAAGATCGGTTGCCGTTGCGATTGAGCCATCCGGCAAATGCCGCAGATCCAGCTTCACACCCGGGCGGATGCACCAATCGAGCGGCACTTCATCAATGGTCCAGGCGCGGTCACCATTATTCATCGTGGATGCGAAATGCCAGGGCGCATCAAGATGCGTACCGGCATGGGCGGTCAGGTTCAACTGTTCCACGGCCCAACCCTCCCCACCGGGGACATCGGCCATGTCGAGGCCAGGGAAGAAGCGCAAAACCTCTTCCGAGCCTTCCGCATGGTTCGTGTAGGTGATTTTGGGACCAAGACCCGGCGGATCGGCGGGAACATCGTTTTCGATAGCAACGGACAGATCGATAATCTTCATCATGGCTCTCCTGAAAGTGCGGCTTTGGCAAGCGCATCGAGATCGGCATCGGCCTTGAATCCCGCCGCCAACGCCGTAGCAGCATCAAGTGGCGGCATGGCACCAAACAGGCGGCGGAGCGTGTCATCCTCGCCCCATTCGACCACTGCGGTTTTACCCACATGACGGGCGACCGCCGTGGCCACCTCGCCAGCCGTTGCAAACAGCACCGGCGGCTGGACAACGGTTACGGCGCTATCCTTCAGCTCAGCTGAATGCAGCAGCATATCCACCGCCGCCTGACGCGACACCCACCAGCAGGTGCTGCTGGCCGGAACCGGACAGCCATAGGCTTCCCCAGCAGCAATCCGGTGGAAAAGCAGGCTCATAAAGGCCGAACCATGCCCGCTATCGGTCGCAGGCCGTGCGACAATGCCGGGAAACCGCAGACTGATGGCTGAAAGCGCACCGCGTCGTGTCATGTCGGACAACAGGATTTCACTCATCAACTTGTGGGCGCCATAGGTCAGCTGCGGCGCGGCAAGCGTCTGCGCCGTGACGGTTGCCGCTCCAAGCGCACCATAGACGGCGATGGAAGAGGCAAAAACCAGCCTGGCACCGGGCTGGCGAAGTGCCACGCCTTGCGCCAAAGCAATCGGCGCCAGCAGGTTTGCACCATGCCCCAGCGCCTGTTCGCGCTCGGCAAGTCCTCCGGGAACGCTGGCCAGATGGAAGACAAGATCGAAACCGGGTTCCAGCAATGTATGCAGAAAACCGGAATCGCCGAGATCACCGACCAAGGCCTCGATCCCGTCGGGGACGGATTGGGCAAAGACCCGGTCGGTGGCAACGATCCGCTTTGCCTGACCATAAGACGATGCTAGCCGCGCCACGAGCCCGCGCCCCAGAAAGCCATCAGCACCGGTGACGAGAATACGCATCAGGCCTTCACCACCGCCTGATCGATCACCCCGAAAGGCGTTGTCCCATCCGGCAGCCGCGCCTCCATCCGTACCTGGTCACCCCAGGTCAGAAAAGGTGTCCGCGCCTTGCCTTCATCCAGAAGCTCGATCACCCGGATTTCGGAAATGCAGGATGAACCGGCGGCACGGTCTGCATTGGACACCGTGCCGGAACCCAGAATGGTTCCAGCTGATAAACGCCGGCTGCGGGCGCAATGAGCGATCAATTCCCCGAAGGAAAAATGCATCTCGCTTCCATGCGCATCACCAACCCGCCGCCCGTTGATCGCCACATGCAACGACAGGCCAACTCGACCGTTGGACCAATGCGGCCCGATCTCGTCCGGCGTGATGGCGACCGGTGCAAAGGCCGTCGATGGTTTGGCCTGGAGAAACCCGAAACCCGCCCGCATTTCGCGCGGCCCAAGAGCGCGCAGCGACCAGTCGTTGATCTGTACCAGCAGACGGACGTGATCGATGGCATTTTCCGGTGTCACGCCCATCGGCACATCGGCAAGAATAACGCCGAACTCGCCTTCCATATCGATCAGCAGCGCGTCGTCAAGAAACTCCACGCCTGCCAGCGGACCGCGAAAATCATCGCTTGCCCCCTGATAGATCAAGGGTACCGTCTCAAAATCCGGGTTGATCGGATTGTCGAAAGCTTTATCCATCAACCGGCCATGGTTGAGGAAGGCGGAGGCATCCAGCCATTGTGGTGCCCGCGGCAAGGGCGCCAGACACCGTTCCGGCTGGAAGCTGGTGGCAAAGGGTTCATCTCCTGCATTGAGCCGTTCATACAGTTCGAGAAGGCGGGGAGCTAAGGCATCCCAATCTTCCAGCGCGGCAAGCAGGGACAACGCAATGCCGGTTGCCGGAACTGCCCGCTTCAAATCACGCGAAACGATCCAGAGTTGGCCGTCGCGGCTTCCATCGTGATAGGTTGCAAACTTCATGATGACCTCATTCCTGCTGTTATTGGTGGCACCCGGCTATCATCGTCCGGCAAGGCTTGCGGTGATGGCGGGATCGTAGACCCCTGCGACAAGGATGAAGAGCATACGGCACGTCTTGCCGGACCGATTGGCCCAGGCATGGTTGGTGCCGCGCTGGATAACGACGGAACCTTGCTTTAACAGCACCTCACCATCATCAAGGACCAGGGTCATCTCGCCTTCAATGACAACGCCGTAATCAACGGATTCCGTGCGATGCATCAGCGGATGCGGGGAATGCTCCTCCACCGTCGATGCAGCTGTGTCGCCCAATTGCTCGAAGGCCACATTCATTCGCTCTGCACCGGTTTTCAAAAAATCCTCGGTATCCGGCGGAATATCGACAAAACGGATGCGCGTTCCGCCAGCTGGAGGGGGAAGGATAAGAGGCCCGAGGGTTGGATCGGCACCATTATCGATCCGCGCAGGGCTTTCGCCAGTCTCCCACACTTCGTGAAACATGGTGCCGGGAATGGCATTGATTTCAACCACTTTGGGCAAAGGTCCGACTTCGCTGAGGATGGAGCGGCCATCGCTCGCATGGCCGGTGACGATACGGGTAATGTCAGGAAATTGTGTCATGCTGTTTTCGCCTTGGTAAAGAAGCCGATAGATGCAGCGCCGACCGCCACGGCCGTCACGCCCAGCGCCGCGAAGCCAAAATTTTCACCCAATGCACCGCCGACAATCGGCCCAAGTGCGGCACCCACCATCAGCATCGCTGGGGTCGCTGCAACGGCACGTCCGGTCGGATCGAGTTTTGCAAGGCGGCCGAACGCGAAGTTATGGGTGAAGATCTGCACGGAGACAAACAGGGAGGCCGCAACCGCCCAGACCGGAAAAATGGTCACCGAGGTCACGATGATCGCCAGGATGACCTGTACCGCCGGTCCAATCTGGGTCACGGTCGTGGCGGAGACGCGCGTCTGCAAAAAAGCAGCCAGCGGAGATGGCAATATGAAATTGACGAAGCCCAGCGCGATGAGAACGGCCAGCACGCTCTCTGCGGAAAACCCGCGCGATTTACCGATGACTTCGACGAAGGAAAACACCATGGACTGGTTGAAGGTCAGAATGCTGATGCCAAAGATTGTGAACCACATTGCCCGGCTAAAGGGCTTTTTTTCTGGCACAACGGCATGGACGGGATTGCGAAACAGAAACGCACAGCTGAGGGCGGCAATCACCATGATGCCGGTGAATACATAGAAAAGAACAGAGCCACCATAGACGATCAACAGCTGCGGTATGGCTGCCAGCAAAACAATGGCGAAAAGCCCAAGCGCTATGCCAGCCATGGCGTATAGCCGGTGCGGATTGGCCGCTTGCCCTATAGTTCCATGCACCATCGAAAGGGCCGTGCCGACCGCGACACCGGCGGTCAGATGCAAAAGCGCAAGCGGCACAAAAGCCGTCTGTCTCGATGCGCCCCAAAAAGCGGCAGCGGCAACGGCAAAACCCATGGAGGCCCAGAGCCTTTGGTTCATCTGGTTGAAACGAGGCGCGACAATAAGGCTCGCAACCACTGCACCGACCAGGAACAAGGTGACGATACCGCCCGCCTGCTGCGGGCTGAACCCGAAGCGTTCGACAAGCGCACCAACCCAGACGGGAAGAGCAATCAAGTCAAGCATGCCCGAGAAGTGACCGATGACGAGCGCAATCGACCCGGCCACTCCAAATTTCTGTCCTGACATTCCATCTCCTCCGGTTGTTTTCATGCGCCGACAAACGCGTCCGATCTCCCAATCGGAACGCCGTCGAAAATAATTACATAAAATCAACTATTTAATTAATTTTAGTATTGACTACCATGCTCGATAATCCCCGAGGTCAGATCGCTTCCGCCAGGGTTTTCATCGAAACTTTCATGATCGAGGCATGCTCTTCACGGCTGCCGCCATGGATCTCGATATCGGCCAGACGACCCGAGTTCTCGACCACCATCCGACACCGCTCCCAGCGCCGTGCCTCGAAAGTGGCAAGCGCACCATCGATATCGCTGCCCTTCACCAGTTCCTCGGCCAGCACCATGGCATCCTCGATACCGATACAGGCACCGGCGGCCAGATGCGGTGTCGTGGCGTGAACGGCGTCGCCGATCAGAACCACCCGCCCCTGAAACCATGGACGGGGCAACAACATCTGTTCCAGTGGCCGGTAAATGATCTTGTGCTCAGCTGACAATTGCGCAGCAATTCCTCGGATGATCGGCGAGGCAAAACGCTCCAGCAAGCCGCGCAGGGTCTCGACGAACAGTTCCGGAGCCACGAAATCATTGGTGGGGCGATCTTCGGTCAGGAACAGATAGGCCTGGCTTTTGTTGACGCCATTCAAACCGACCTTGAGTTTCGGACCCATCCACATCGTGATGGTTTCCAGTTCCTCCGGTCTTGGCAAAACGGCGCGCCAGACCGACTGGCCGATGAAACGGGGCTTTGGCGCATGGGGAAAGGTTTTGGAACGAACAGCGGAAAACAGCCCGTCCGCCCCAACGACAAGATCGAATCGGTCTGAACTGCCGTCGCTAAAGCTGACCTGTGCTCCGTCTTCGCTCTGGACGATATCGGTAAATGTCACGCCCAGGCGAATCTTGGCTGTTGAAGCCCGCACAGCCTCTGACAGGATTTTGGCAAGCGCCGGGCGCATGATGCCGCCGCCACCGGGAATATCGTCGCCAGCCACCCGGGGGGTTGGCAGTGTAAAGAGCACGGCATCATCAGGCCCGCGCAATTGCACGCCGTCACTGGCATAACCCTCCTCCATGAAGCGATCCAGGAGGCCGAGTTGGCGCAGCACCCTGAGCGTCGAGCCGTGCAGGCTGATGCCTGCCCCATAGGAGCGCCATCCTGCATCGATCTCCACGAGATCGACCTCAAACCCCTCTCGCGACAGCTGAAGTGCCGCCGTCATTCCCGAAAATCCACCGCCGATAATCAGGATCTTCTTGATACCCGAATTCATGTTCACTCCTCCTCCGCAGTTACCAAAGCGAAAACCTCGCCTTCCTCACCCACTGCAATATCCACCCGTGTCAGTCCTTGCCCCAGGCAGGGGCCAAGCACACATTCTCCCGTCTCCAAATCGAACAAGGCGCCATGGGAATGGCAGGCGAGATGCGTTTTCTCGCCGTTGAAATAAGCATCCGTCTTCCAGGCCATCGGCGTTCCACTGGAATAATGCGGGCAAGCATCGAGCCAGGCATGGAGCTTGCCGTCGCGTCTGACCACGATGATCTTGCGACGGAAGCCTTCAAGCGGGCCGAAACCTTTAGCCTCACCCTCGCCAACGGCGTCCTGTCGGCAGAGGAATTGTCGGGATGACATGGCCTCTTTCCATCACGTCAGGACTTGGCACCGGGAGGCGGACCGCCACCGGGCATCCACTTCTCGCGCATTTCGAACAGGAAGAGCTGAGACGCCTCGGCACTGATCGGCACGTCGCGGCCCACCCATGTATCGTCGTGCTTGTCCATGTCGGCGTCGTATTCGAAGTGACAGCCAAGGGGGCTGTTGAAATACCAGAACCAGTTCGATCCGAACTTGTGGCGGCCAGGCCCCCAGAAACTCTGATAGCCCTTTTTGACAAAGCGCGTTCCCGCAACCATCAACTCCGTCGGGCCACCCATATGGAAGGCAAGATGCTCACAGCCTTTCATGTAATCCGGCGTGCGAATGAAGAAGAGTGTGTGATGATCGTCATTGGCCTTGGGCCGCAGGAACGGACCTGCTCCGCTCAATGTATCGGTGACGACGAAGCCGAGGCGATCACAATAAAACTCGGTTGCGACCTGGATGTCGGGTACGAACAACACCACATGGCTGAGCGACCGTGGCAGTGCCGGCATGTCTTCCCAAACGCCGATTTCATTCGGTTTGCGCTGGGCGGGTGCGCCGGGCGCGTTGATCTTTTCGGCTGGCATGTCGAGTTTCCGGCGGATCGACACCTGGAACTTGAGCTCGAAGCCATGACTATCCTTCACTTCGATCGACCCGTTGGACAGTCGCGTGACGCGGCGGTCCTTGGACAACTCTGCTTCGATCGCATCCAGATCTTCGGCTGTGCGCACCCCATATACCTGCTGGCGCAACATGTTCGAGGTCGGCAACGGCGGCGGAAGGGACGGATCGGACTTATGGCGAACGATAACGCCCGTGCCGTCCAAAGCTTCGAACAGCCCACCGGCATCCGTCACATCAACCGGCTTCAAGCCGAAAGCCGTAAGATACTCGCAACTGGCGGCGACATTATCGACACCAAAGACAAGATAATCGGGTCCAATGATGTTCATGGGACATTCCTTTCTTTCATGACGTCTGGCTTTTATTTGGCGAGGTCTACGTGACCGGCGTGGAGAACGTATTCGCGGGCAATGGTCAGGCTAAAGCCGGTATCGCCGAGGCGAAGTCCGCTGATGGCGTCGCGGCAGGCTGTTGCGAAAGCGACACCGGCAGCCTCATTCGGCAGCCAGTATTCGTCGATGGCTGTGACCGGGCCGGGAAACAGCGGGGTGTTGCGGCAATATCCAAGCAACCCGTGAGAGACCGTATTGATCACATCCGTAACAGCGCTTGCATGCGGCTTTTCACCAAACCAGGCCAGGAATACCTTCACAGCACCTTCGCGCGATTGCACCGGAATGATTATTTCTTCCGAGCAAGGCGTGCCGATCAGAGTGGCGTCATCGACCATTTCCGGCTCGTCGGGCTGTAGATATTGCAGATAGAACGGCGTCTCGCGTGACGCCTTCAACCCTGCCAGATCCTGAGCCCAGACCTCGGTGACGAAATCCAGACCAATCGACAATGCCTTGACCTGCGGCGTACCGCCAAAATAGACACCATCGAAAGCATGATTTTGAACATAGCGCTGCGGTGCTTTCACCGGATCAAGCGCGATATAATCCAGCACGAGCTTGCCGTGATGGTCCTTCATATGTGCGCGATGTTCGGTAAGCGTTTGGCCCAGCCGACGGCGTCCACAGATCATGAGTTTAATGGTCATGGGTTTTTCCTGACTGCGATGCGTCCACCCAGGACCTCCGCCACCCAATCGGCAATATAGGCACCGGCATTTGCCGAATTGTCGAAGCTGGAATGCTGGACGCCACCGGTACGCTCGTCGAAAATCTTCAGTTCGCGGTTGGGACTATTGACCAGCTGATCATAGGTGGCATGAGCCCATTGAAGAGGAATCTGGCTGTCTTTTTCACCATGGGTGACAAGGAAAGGCGCATGAATCCGGTCGAGAATGCCATTGAGATGAACCTTCTCAGCAATCTCCATGAAGTCGTCCATATCCTTGGCGCCCCAGACCCACATGACGTGGCCCCAGTAATGCGGAACGGGGAGATTGCCCTCACGGGCGAGACGCTTTTTCTGAACATCGCGCCAATCGTGATTGGCACCCCAGGCAACACCGCAGGCAAAGCGCGGCTCGAAGGCGACCGCGCGGGGACAATAGTAACCGCCAAGCGACACCCCTTCCATGCCAATCCGCTTGGCATCGATATCCGGCCGGTCCTCCAGCCAATCGACCACACGGCTTGCCCAATGCTCGCTGTCGTAGCGGGCCGTCAGTCCTTGCAGGCGAAGGGCTTCCCCCGTCCCTGGCTGATCGACGATCAGCGAAGCGACGCCGCGCTTGGCAAGCCAGACCGGCAACCCAACCAAAAACTTCATTTCCTTGGTACTGTCGAGACCATTGACCTGGACCAGAAGCGGTGCGGCACCTTCGACGCCTTCGGCGGGTACGTAAAGAGCAGAAAGATGCTTGCCCTCATAGGGAATTTCTACCCGGCGACAGGATGAGCCGGACAGTTTCAAGCCCTTTTCGAACGCATCCAGAACGCGCTGATACAAGGCTACCCGGCCCTCGGAACCATGGGCCAGCAGACGTTCCGCAGTCAGCATGTAATTGGCGGCACGGATCAATTTGTCACCCGCAGAAATCAACCGGCCCTTGGCTTCGTCTTCCTCGGCGAGGGACACCAGCTTGTCCGCCATCTTGATCCAGGTCTCGCGGAACGCTTGAGTGCCGGCTGCATCAGGCGCTTTGGCCGCGTCCTGCAACGGGGCGCACATTTCTTCGATCTCGCCCATCCGGGCACCCATCTCGATTGATAGATCAACAGACAGGTTCCAGACATAATTGGTCGGAAAATACTTGAACATCGGGTCTCCTCGAACTCGCTTCCTCGGGCGATTTAGGCGATGGGAGACCAGCGCTGCCAGCATCAAGACCAGGCAACGATAAATCCTCCCGGCACCAAGATGTACCCAAGAAAAAATCGTTTACAAATTGCATTGATGAATGATCTGTATTTTTAAAATAAATACATCAAACGATAGATCGACCGATAGTTTGGCTGGTCATTCGAGGAATTCCTTGGGAGGGGGATAATCATGCGCTTTAAGAATCTGGACCTTAATCTTCTGGTGGCGCTCGACACGCTGATCAGGGTTCGCAATGTCAGCCGGGCCGCAGACGAAATGTTCATCACCCAATCGGCGATGAGCAATGCCCTTGGGCGCCTGCGCGATTATTTCGACGATCCGCTTTTGATTCAGGTCGGGCGATCCATGGAATTGTCACCGCTCGCCGCCTCATTGGAACTGCCCTTGCGCGACATAATCGTGCGCATCGAGGCCGCCGTTGTGTCGACGCCGTCCTTCATTCCTCATGAATCAACCCGCAGCATCAACCTCATCGTGTCCGACTATACGCTCAACACGATCATACCGCCGTTTTTGCGACAGGTGTCGGCGCTGGCCCCAGGTGTGCAAATCCATTTCCAGCCACAACAGAACTATCCCCATCTCCTTCTTGAGCGCGGAGAAGCGGATCTTCTGGTGGCGCCAAGCGACTTTTGCTCGACCAATCATCCATCCGAGCCTTTTCTGGAAGACCAGATCTGTTGCGTGGTGGATGCGGACGGGCCGCTGGCCGAAGGGCCTATGACGGAAAATGATTTTCTTGCCGCAGGTCATGTGGTGATGCAGCCGCCCAATGGTGGCGAGACCTTTGCCCAGCGCGCCTGCGACAAGCTCGGCCTGAAGATCAAGGTGGAGATTTCGACCTTTTCCTTTGCGTCCCTGCCCTTCCTTATCCGTGGCTCGGAACGCATTGCCATGGTTCAGCGCAGCCTGGCGGAATGCATGCTCAATCTGGGCGGTATCCGCATCATGGACCCGCCTTTCCCTCTGCCACCATTACAACAGTGCCTTCAATGGCATAGCTATCGCACTCGCGATCCCGCACTGGTCTGGTTCCGATCCCAGATGCACGAGGCAGCAGCGAGGGTTTGCCAGGGAAAAGTGGAACCCGACCGGGACAGGGAGCATGACATGGTTTCCGGCTAAGCGCTGTCGTCGAGCCGTAAAAATAGAGGATAAACAGTGAAGTGCCGCTGCGCCTCAAAAGCGCAACGGCACATCGTTTGCCTTATACCAAGTCTCGAATGACCCTTCTTTTATTCGGCCGCCATACGCATTGGCCTGTCATTGTCCTGATCATGGTCATCGTTGACATGCTGCACCAGCGGACGATTGCCGGCCAGTTTGCGGATCAGCACGTAAAAGACCGGCGTCATGAAAATGCCGAAGAACGTCACGCCAATCATGCCGGAAAACACCGCAATACCCATGGCCGCGCGCATTTCGGCCCCGGCACCGGTTGAGGTGACCAGCGGAACGACGCCCATGATGAAGGCCATGGAGGTCATCAGGATCGGACGTAGACGCAACCGGCTGGCCTCAACAGCCGCCTGAACCGGTGTCCTGCCTTCAAATTCCAGCTCCCGCGCAAATTCGACGATCAGGATCGCGTTTTTGGCCGAGAGCCCGACAAGAACAATCAGGCCGATCTGGGTGAAGATATTATTGTCTCCTCCGGTCAGCCAGATCCCGGTCAGCGCCGCCAATACCCCCATCGGCACGATCATGATGATAGCCAAAGGCAGGGTCAAGCTTTCATATTGCGCGGCAAGCACAAGATAGACCAGAAGCAAAGCCAGTGGAAACACCAGGAAGCCTGAGCTTCCCGCCAGGATCTGCTGATAGGTCAGATCGGTCCATTCGTAGCCGATGCCTTTCGGCAAGACGTCGGCTGTGATCTTTTCGATTGCCGCCTGGGCCTGGCCGGACGAGAAGCCGGGTGCTGGGCCGCCATTGATGTCGGCAGCCAGAAAGCCGTTATAGCGGTTGGTGCGTTCCGGCCCCGTGGTCGGATCAACCCGCAGCAGAGCAGACAGCGGGATCATCTGGCCCGATGCCGAGCGCACCTTCAACTGACCGATATTGTCGGACGTGGCCCGAAATTTTGCATCGGCCTGGGCGCGAACGCTGTATGTGCGCCCAAAAGCATTGAAGTCATTGACGTAGAGCGAACCCAGATAGATTTGCAGGGTCTGGAACACATCGGTGACGGAGACACCGAGTTGTTCGGCCTTGGCGCGATCAAGATCGGCATAGAGCTGCGGCACATTGATCTGGAAGCTGGAAAACAGGCCGGTCAGCTCCGGAGTCTGGTAGGCCTTGGCCAGCACAGCCTTGGTGGCTTCATCCAGCGCCTGATACCCCAGTCCCGCCCGATCTTCCAATTGCAGCTTGAAACCGCCAGTCGTGCCGAGACCCTGGACGGGCGGCGGCGGGAACATGGCGATGAAGGCATCCTGGATGGAGGAAAACTTCTGGTTCAACTGCATGGCAATCGCCCCACCGGACAGATCAGGCGTCTTGCGCTCGTCGAAATCCTTCAGGGTGACGAAGACAATGCCAGCATTGGAGGAATTGGTGAAACCATTGATCGACAGGCCCGGAAAGGCGATGGCGTGAGCCACGCCCGGCTGGGCAAGTGCAATGTCGCTCATCCGCTTGATCACATCTTCCGTGCGGTCAAGGCTGGCAGCATCCGGCAACTGGGCAAAGCCGATCAGATATTGCTTGTCCTGTGCTGGCACGAATCCGCCCGGCACGGCATTGAACAGGCCATAAGTGGCACCGGCCAGGGCGAGATAAACGACCATGACGATGCTTTTGCGTGACAGCAAGCCACCGACGCTTTTCCCGTAGGCATGGGAGCCAGCGCCGAACACCCGGTTGAAGCCTCGGAAAAACCAGCCCAGCAGAAAATCCAGGCCGCGCGTCAGCCGGTCCTTCGGGGCATGATGGCCCTTCAGAAGCAGAGCGGCAAGCGCCGGTGACAGGGTCAGCGAATTCAGCGCCGAGATCACGGTCGAGATGGCGATGGTCAAGGCGAACTGGCGATAGAACTGGCCCGACAGACCGGAAATGAAGGCCAGCGGCACGAATACCGCCACCAGAACCAGGGCAATGGCGATAATCGGCCCCGACACTTCCTTCATGGCACGGTAGGTCGCCTGACGCGGCGACAGGCCATTTTCGATATTGCGCTCGACATTTTCGACAACGACGATGGCATCATCCACCACGATGCCGATGGCCAGAACCAGGCCGAACAGGCTGAGTGCGTTGATGGAAAAGCCAAAGGCATACATCACGGCAAATGTGCCGATGATCGACACCGGAACCGCGATCAGCGGAATGATCGACGCCCGCCAGGTCTGGAGGAAGAGGATGACGACCAGCACGACCAGCGCCACAGCTTCCAGTAGGGTATCGACCACTTTTTCGATGGAAGAGCGGACGAATTTGGTGGTGTCGTAGACAATTTCGTATTTCACGCCTTCAGGCATCGCCAATTGCAGCTCATCCATGGTCCTCACCACTTCATCGGAAATGGTGATGGCATTGGAGCCCGGCGCCTGAAAGACCGGAATGGCGACTGCAGCCTTGCTGTCCAGCAGGGAGCGGAGCGCGTAATCGGAAGCGCCAAGCTCGACGCGGGCAACATCGCGCAATCGGGTAATCTGGCCATTTGCACCGCTTTTGACGATGATATTGCCAAAATCCTCTGGCGTTTGCAGCCGCCCCTGGGCGTTGACATTCAGCTGTACATCAACCCCCGGCAGGCTTGGCGACCCACCGATGATCCCGGCTGCGGCCTGGACATTCTGGGCGCGGATGGCGGTGGTAATATCGCTGGCCGCCAGTCCGTGCTCTGCCGCCTGCTGCGGATCGATCCAGATACGCATGGAATAATCGCCGGAGCCGAAGATCTGCACCTGACCGACGCCCGCAATCCGCGCCAGCCGATCCTTGATGTTCAGGACGCCGTAATTGCGCAGGTAGGTAATGTCATAGCGATTGTCTGGAGAGATCAGGTTGACGACCATCATCAGATCGGGAGAGCTTTTGACCGTGGTCACGCCGAGGCTCTTGACCTCTTCCGGCAGACGCGGCTCGGCCTGCGACACCCGGTTCTGCACCAATTGCTGGGCCTGATCAGGGTCGGTGCCGAGCTTGAAGGTCACGGTCAGCGTCATCACGCCGTCCGAGGTCGCCTGGCTCGACATATAAAGCATGCCCTCGACGCCGTTGATCTGTTCTTCCAGCGGCGTCGCCACGGTTTCGGCAATCACCTTCGGATTGGCGCCAGGATAGGTGGCGCGCACGACAATCGACGGCGGCACGACATCGGGATATTCGGAAATCGGCAGCGACCGCATGCCGATCAATCCGGCCACGACGATCAGCACCGACAGCACCCCGGCAAACACCGGGCGGTCGACAAAAAATCGGGAAATGTTCATTTCAAAGCCCTCTCCGGCGTGAAACAACTCCGCCCTCGGACAAAAGCGATGTTTCGTCCGACAAACGGTGGATATGGATATGACAGTCCTGCCCGGCGGCCTTTGCTGCCGGGAGGATATTGGACCTGACGAGTGTTCGCAGCTTACGGACGAGGCATCAGGTCGATGCGGAGACTATGCTTACTTCGACGCCGCGAGCTTTTCTTCCGGCTGCGGCGCAACGATTGCGCCCGGTTTGATGCGTTGCAGGCCGTTGACGACAATCGTATCGCCAGGAGCAAGCCCGCTTTCCACCACACGCTGGCCTTCGGCCACGGCGCCCAGCTGGATCTGGCGGTAATTCACCTTGTTATCGCCATCGACAACGAAAACGAATTTCTTGTCCTGATCGGTGCCAATTGCCCGTTCGCTGACCAGGATCTTGTTTTCCGGCACTGGTTGGCCCATGCGCACCCGCACGAACTGGCCAGGAATAAGCCTGCCGCCCGGATTGTCGAAGACGGCGCGCACGCCAATCGTACCGCTGGCGGCATCGACCTGGTTGTTGATCAATTGCAGCTTGCCTTTGATCGGCGTGCCATCATCGGCCAAAGTACCGATTTCAACGGGGATGCGGTCGATGTCGGCCAAGGCAGCTCCGGTTTGCGGCAGTTGCGACAGAGCCTTGGCCACCAGCTGTTCGCTGACATTGAAGCTGGCATAGATCGGGTCGACAGACACCAGTGTGGTCAAGACGGAAGAAGACGACCCCGAGGCCACCAGATTGCCAGCCGTAACCTCTAGCTTACCAACGCGACCGGAGACCGGCGCGCGCACCTGAGTATAATCCAGCTCCAGTTGAGCCGATTGCAGCTGTGCTCTGGCGGTTCCCATGGCCGCTTGAGCCTGGGTAAAGCTATTGCGACGCTGGTCCATATCGCTTTGCGAAATCGTGCTGTTGCCCGATAGTTTCAAGCCGCGGTCCAGTTCGATCCTGGCAAGATCGACCTTGGCTTCGGCTGAAGCAAACTGGCCTTCCGCCTGATCAACAGCGGCCTGATAAGGGGCGGGATCGATGGTGAACAGCAGATCGCCTGCCTTGACCAGCGCGCCCTCACGGAAATGGACGGATTGGATGGCTCCGCCGACCCGTGGCCGCACATCGACGCGTTCAACGGCCTCGAGACGGCCGGAAAACAGCTCCCAATGGGTGAAATTCCGGCTGGAAACCTTGGAAACCGTGACCGGCACGGCAGGAGCCGGTGCAGCCACCGAGGCCGCCGTTGCCGCAACACTCATCGGCAATTGAAGAACCACGGATACAGCTGAAATGGACACAACAAGGCCCAGGCCGGCGCCCATAAGGGCCCAGCGTTGTTTTCTGGATGACATTGGCAATCTCCTTGCGGCCCCCACAGGCCGCCATTGTTCATTCAGGTTTCACGACATTCTAGCGAATGTTGATCTGTTTAACGAAGTCTTCGAACTGGCTTTCAAGCTCAGGCTCCCATGTCGATGCATGGATCTGTTTGCCGCCATAGATAGATGACCAACCCTTACCCGAAGGCAGGATCTGGCTACAGGTTTTAACGCCGGCCTGTTTCAGGCTTTGCGCGAACCCAAGGCTTTCATCGCGCAAAGGATCGTCCTCAGCGCTCAAAACCAAGGCGGGTGCAACGCCTGTGAGACGCGAACAGAGGCAAGGTGCCGCATAAGGATGGCATCCGCCACCGCTGAGATAGCGGCTCCAGCCTTCCGCCCAGCGCTCCCGCATGCCGATGGCTTCAGCTTCACGAATGGAAGCCGTCCCCATGAATGGATCGAGCAGCGGCGACAGCAGGATCTGGCCGTCAAGTTGGTCAGCGAAATGATCCCGCGCCTTCAGCGCGACGCTGGCGGCAATATTACCACCCGCCTCCACGCCTGCCAGCAACAGCAGCGATTTACGGTCGCCAAGCCCGGCACGCTTATTGGCGAGATAGGAGAAGATCGAAAAACCCACCTCAAGCGGACTGGGGAAGACTGGCCCAAGCGGCGCATTGTAGTCCGGCACCACCACGATAGCGCCGGTCCTCGCCAGACAGGCCGCCACCGAACTGTCCACCACGCCGGATGCCATGAAGGCACCACCATGAAAAAACAACACGACCGGCGGCCCCTTGCCATATTCGGCACCCTGATAGACACGCGCCGACACCGGCCCGACGGCCACCTTGTCCAGCACCATATCTTTCACTTGCACCGGCATTGGCACCGACATTGCTTCAACTTTCCTTAAGCCCCGACGTTCGGGGCCTCTAATTTTCCCTGGTCTGACCAGCAGCCCCCGAGACGAGATAGGATATGCACGCTTGCAATTTCAGTTAAAATCTATTGTTATTCGCCAATAGGAACAAGCTGGCGTTTTCTTACAACACTGTTCGGATTTTCGAATAATAGTGCAACGCACATCAACAAGGCCAACTCCCATGGACCAGCTCTCGGCAATGCGCGCCTTCATTCGCGTGGTGGAAACCGGCAATTTTACCCGAGCGGCTGAACGGCTTGATATGCCAAAGGCGACGGTCACCAATCTCATCCAGGGGTTGGAAGCCCATTTGCAAACCAAACTGCTCAACCGGACCACCCGCCGCGTCATGGTAACCACGGACGGGGCCTTGTATTATGAGCGAGCGGTCCAGATCGTTTCGGAACTGGCTGAGCTGGACGAAAGTCTTTCCAATGCGCAAAGCACACCCCGCGGGCGCTTGCGTGTCGAAATGTCCGGTGCCTTTTCCGACTGGATCGTCGTGCCGTCCCTCTGCGACTTTCATCAGAAATTTCCAGATATGCACATCGATCTCGGCGTCAGCGACCGGATGGTCGATTATCTTGCCGAAAACGTCGATTGCGCCTTGCGGGCTGGCACGCCGTCCGATCAGTCACTGATCGCCAGACGGGTTTGCGACGTGGAAATGATCACCTGCGTCGCCCCCCGCTATATCGAAAAATTCGGCATCCCGGCCCATCCGCGCGAGCTGGAAAACCACCACTATTGCGTGAACTATTTCAGCAGCAACAATAGCCGGAAAATGCCGTTCACGTTCAAAAAGGACAAAGAAGAGCTGGAAATCAGCGCCCGCTACATCGTGTCTGTCAACGATAGCCGCACCTATATGACCTGCGCCCAGAACGGCCTCGGCATTGCGCCAATTCCCCGGTTCATGGCCGCCAGCCTCATCGCATCAGGCGAATTGGTGCAGGTGCTGGCAGACTGGAGGCGTGAGCCGCTTCCTCTCTACATCGTCTATCCGCCGAACCGGCATTTGAGCAACAAGGTCCGGGTCTTCGTGGATTGGCTGGTAAAACTGTTGCTCGAAGCCAGGCTCAATGAGGGCTGAAACAACGACGTCACAGACGCCCACAACCCTTTGAAAAGGAAACTATACAAAATCTATCGATATGATAATATCGTTTATTGCCCACCTGTTTGGCGGGCTGCGGCTCTCGTGAAGCGGCAAGATACCTCACTGGCCCGGAATTTCGAAATCGAGACAAAAGGGAGATGCCGTCATGGGAACATTCTCGCCCGTTTTCGACCGACTGGCTAGACCAGTTGCCTTCATCAAAGCCGAGGACGAAGCCCTAGGCGCCGCGCATATACTGGCCGAAAGCGCAGAACCAGCAGATGACGGGTCCTATCAAAAAGCAATCCTCGACCATCTGCTGAGGTCAGGGCTTCTCGGCATTTCCGTCTCGACCGATTATGGCGGGATCGACGTTTCAAATGTGTTGTTATCGACCATTTGCTGTGTCCTGGCAAAGGCTTGTCCCACCCTAGGGGCCATGCTTGCCGGTCATTATAGTGCATTGGAATTGTTACGCAGCCATGGCAGCGAAGCACAGAAATCCTATTTCTTTGCTGCCGCACTGGCAGGCATGCGCTTAGCGCGCGTCAAAGCGCCGTCTGCGGCAGGCCAGAAAGACAGCGGCCTGCACCTTTCCTATAATGGACTTGGCTGGTCATTGAATGGCACCGGCATGGCTTCGCCGAATGCCACCTCTGCCGACTGGATCATAGTGTCCGTCCATGATCAGGCTGAAGAGCCGGCCCATCTGTTTTTCCCCGCCGCAGCGGCGGCGATAACGCCGATCGCCAATTCCCTTTCAGACAAAAGCCAGCCGGATCGGGGTGAACCGGTGCTATTTCGTGACCAGAGAGGCGAAAAGGACGCGCAATTGCAGGCCCGGCGTCCGGCACAGGGGCCGGATGTGCCTCAGGCCATGGATCTTCTCTTGCAGGCAGCGGTGGAACTGGGGAGAGGCAAAGCCGCATTCGGCCAATTGTTCGGAAACCCGGTATTGGCCCCCTCTCATCTGCCACATGACACGTTCGAAGCCGATTTTGACCCATCAAAAACCGGCGCCATCGCTGATGCCGCCCTGCGATTGGCAACAGCCGAAGCCGTAATCGAAAAAGCCGCCAGCGCCATTGATGCCGCCCAGATCGGCACACAGGACCGGCATCGACATACCGCCTTCCTGATCGCATCGGCAGCCAATGCAGCCGCCTTGGAAGCTTCGACAATCGCTCATTCTGTCGCAGCGGACCCACGCTTTGCGCATGCAACCGCGCCTCTTGGCGTAGCCGAGTTCCAAAGCGCTGACGCCGGTATCATCGTTTCGCTTTTGCGCAAGGGCACACTTGGCTTGAGCGGCTTTTCAGATGATGATTCCAACGGATGACTTATCGATGAATGCTGCCAGAGTTTGGCTTAGGAAAAGTGGTCTCCGGCTTTTCCTAAGACAAACGAAACCAAGAGACATAAGAGCCCATCTGGTTCAGCGTGAACCGGATAGGGTCTCGCGTTTATGGCACATTATAACGACTGCGTGGTAGCATTGACATGTTTACGGGTTAGGGAATGCAGAAGACCGCCATTTTTTAGAATTTTCTTCTCATAATATAATCTATTAAAATTATGGATTACTTTGACAAAAGAGCCGTAAGATTCCATTTTGACAGTCAGAAACAGACAGCCATTTGGAGATTGCTCATGACGATCCTCACCATGCCGCGCAAGGACGCCAACGCTACGGCCTATCCGCAGCCTTCCGTCGAGCCGGGTCTGCTGAAATCGGCAATGCGCCACGTCAGCGGCCAGGTTTCGGTGATCACGGCGGGCCAGGGGGCAGAGCGCACGGGTGCAACCGTCACCTCCGCCACGGCTTTGTCGGTCGATCCTCCAACGGTTATCGTCAATATCAACCGGACATCTTCCAGCTATCCGGTGATCCGGAAATACGGTCATTTCGGCCTCAACATCCTTGCCAGCCATGACGAGCCTGTCGCCAATCGTTTTGCCGGCGTTGGGGGGCTGAAGGGAGAGGCCCGCTATGACGGGTCAAACTGGCTGGTTGGGCCTAGCGGCGCATCGCTGCTGGTCGGTGCGCTCGCCGCAATCGACTGCGAAGTGGAAGAGATCATCGACCGCCATAGCCACGGCATCATCATTGGCCGGGTCATTTCGATCCAGCTCGGCGAAGGAAACCCACTGGCCTATCAGAACGGCCGTTACGGCAATTTCACACCGATTTTGGGCTGACTTTTCGGCCAAAACAAAAAATCAGCCTGCCGGATTATTCAGATCCGGCAGGCTGATTTTTGTATTTGACGGACATGTTTCATACTGGAGGTCCGCCGTAGCGCTTTATATTCGCCGCATAATTTTACCCTTAAATCCATGAGGATTTAAGGAATTATGCAGTAGCGCGTTTTTCCTGCTGCTCATCCTGCGTCAGCTCATTCAGGCTTGGCGTAGCGACGAATTGTTCCAGGGTCATATTGTCGAGAATAGAAGCGATGGCGTCGCGCACCTGGGTCATCGACCGCCTCACCTGACAGTTGACCGGGTCGGCACAATCGTCGCAAGCCTCAAAAGCGGTGCGGCTGGCGCAACGGATCGGCGCAAGCGGCCCATCCAGCAGACGAATGGCGTGGCCAATGCGGATTTCACTGGCGGGATGCGACAGGGAGTAACCGCCGCCCGGGCCTTTCTTGGAACGCAGGATGCCACCATTGCGCAATTCAAGCAGAATGGTGTCGAGAAACTTCTTCGGAATGTTGTTTCTAAGCGCAATCTCGCTGATGAACGCTGTTTCACCCGGTCCAAGCTGAGCCAGATCCACCAGCGCTTTCAAACCGTATTTGCCTTTTTTCGTCAGCATGACTGTCTGCTTTCCCAACATTCCGGACCGACAAATCTCGACCCCATCCGCATTTCACCATGGCAATAAAGCCAAACTACAGCATGAATTTTAAAAACATATAAAAATTATGTATTTCACATTCAAGCTTTGCCGCAAGGGATTGTGGCTGGCAAACGTCAGAACGACCGACGTTTCACCGCCGTTCGTTGCATGGAAGCATCAAAAAAGGCAAGGCCACCCCGGAACAACCCAGGGCGGCATAGTGAATAAGCGATACTTGCAGAGCGTCAGGACCCTGAAACGACCCGGAAACCGCCCGAATGGCCTCCGCCGGCAAAAACTTTCGAATCGGCGAAATCGCTGTGCTTAATGTCGTTTTCGCTCGACCTGCCCAGGCCAAGCTTCGGAAACAGCAATTCCGCTACACGGTAGGCTTCTTCCAGATGCGGATAGCCGGAGCCGATCACCGTATCAATGCCGATGGCCTGATATTCCCGCAGGCGTTCCGCCACTGTTTCCGGCGAACCGACCAGGGCCGTACCGGCCCCTGCCCGTACCAGCCCCACCCCAGCCCAAAGATTGGGCGAGACTTCCAGCTTGTCGCGCCGGCCATTGTGCAATTCAGTCATGCGGCGTTGGCCGACAGAATCGGATTCCTTGGCAAAGCGGGCCTGGGTTTCGCGGATGGTTTCATCGGACAGTTTAGAGATCAGCTTGTCTGCGGCAGCCCAGGCCTCTTCGTCGGTTTCGCGGACGATAAAATGCAGACGGATGCCAAAGGAGACATCCCGCCCGCTGCGGGCAGCAGCAGCGCGCACAGCCTCGACCTTTTCCTTGACCTGCGCTGGCGGTTCGCCCCAGGTCAGGTATTTGTCAACGCGACGGGCGGCAAAGTCGATCCCGGCCTCCGAAGAGCCGCCGAAATAAAGCGGCGGGCGCGGCGATTGCACCGGCGGGAAGCCCAGACGGGCGCCTTCGGCACGAATATATTTGCCATTCAGGTCGGCATGGCCCTTGCTCAGAAGATCTTCCCAGACGGTGAAAAACTCGTCGGCATGGGCATAGCGTTCGTCATGGGAGACAAAAATGCCGTCACCCGCCAACTCCGTCGGGCTGCCGCCGACAACGATATTCAGCAGCGTGCGACCATTCGAGACCCGGTCCAGGGCCACGGCCAACCGCGCGTAATAGGCGGGCGATGCCGTGCCGGGGCGAATGGCGACCAGAAATTTCAGTTTCTGCGTATGGGCAGCCAGCGATGCCGCCGTCACGAAGGATTCCTCACAGGCGACCCCCGTTGGCAGCAAAACACCGTAATAGCCGAGCCGGTCGACGGCGCTGGCAATCTCACGCAGATAACCGTGATCGACCGGACGGGTCAGATCGTTGGAGCCGAGATAGGTGCCGTCACCCGACGTGGGGATGAACCAGAGAAAATCGATGGGCCGCGCATTTTGCGCATTGGACGTTTTAGACATGGACAAGTCCTTTCATGAAAATGGTTCAGCTGGCCTTCGGACGCCAGACGATCTCGGCGATCTTCAAAGGCTTCGGCAGGATTTGCAGGGCGTGAAACTCGTCGGCCAAGGCCTGCTGATAGGCGATGGCCTCATCGTTCAGGGTGGAAACGCTACCCAGATCGGCGCCGGGCCGGGTCAGCACGGTCTTTGTCGTGTCGCGCGGCACGCCGGTGATTTCGGCAAGCGCGGTGATGGTTTCATCCAGATGGCTCTGGGCCCAAACACCGGTCTTGCGCAATTCATCGATAACCTCAGTGATCACCTCCGGGTTTTTAGTGGTGAAATCACCATTGCCGAAATAGAAGCTCCAGCTATCGACAATGCCGCTGGCCGTCGTCAGCACCCTGGCATTGGGATCGGTCTCGGCCACGGCAAAATAAGGGTCCCAGATCGCCCAGGCATCGACATTTCCAGATTTGAATGCCGCCCCCGCATCGGCAGGCGACAGATCCGCTGCCTTGACATCGGCTGGCGTCAATCCGGCCGTTTTCAGCGCCTTGACCACGAAATTATGGGCGCTTGAGCCGCGCTTGAAGGCTAGCTTCTTTCCCTTGAGATCGGCAATCGTCTGGATCGGCGAATCCTTGTGCACAAGCAATGCCGTGCCGGAGGGTGCTCCCTTATACGTGCCGACATAAAGAAGATTGCCGCCCGCCGCCTGGGCAAACAGTGGCGGCACATCTCCTGTCGGACCGAAATCGAGCGCACCGGCACCCAGCGCTTCCAGCAGCGGCGGGCCGGAGGTGAATTCGGCCCAGGTCACAGTGACGCCGCGTGCAGCCAGACGCTTTTCCAGCGCGCCCGTGCGCTTGGCCAGTGCCAGCACACCATTCTTCTGCCAGCCGATCCGCAATGTCGTGGTTGCCGCCTGGGCGGTACGGATTGCTGGCAAGGCGAGGATGGTGCCGGTAGCGCCAAGCAAGCCAAGGGTCTGTCTGCGGTTGATCATCAACGGTCTCTTCCTTTGGTCTGTCGCATTCGTCAGGCCTATATGATGATTTAGTCTATGGAATTTGTAAGGAATATTTTTCGCTTTATGGGCGACTGCGGAAATTTCCTGCCGCCATTTTACCGTCTCCAAGGGTCGGAATTTCGTCTTTCCCGAATGCCCAGATCCCGACCTGCACGAACAGAGCCGGTTTTCACCCAGCACAGGTCCCTACCATCAAAGGACATCCTCGACGCACATCCCAACCTAAAAGCCGCACTAATGGGGAAATTTGTTTCCGCAATTTGCAGAATATTGATCGATATTATCTCCATTATTTCCATAGACTATATACTTTAATCGAAGACACCATCGCCCGGACTTAGGTTTTCAAGAGACGCAACATGACAGAATTGACCCGCCGCCTGTTTGCGACCGGTGCCCTTGGCTCCCTCGTTTTATCCCTGACGCTTGGCGCTGCCTTCCGCGCTCGGGCCGAAGGATTGGGTACCTTGAAAATCGGCTACCAGAAAACCGGTCTGCCGGTCATCGCACGCCAGCAGGGCGTGATCGAAGCCGCCCTCAAGGCGCAGGGAACCTCAGTATCCTGGGTGGAGTTCGCCGCTGGACCGCCGCTGGTCGAGGCTTTGAATGTCGGCTCCGTCCATGTCGGCTGGACAGGAGATGCGCCGCCGATTTTCGGGCAGGCATCCGGTGCAGCCATTGTCTATGCTGCGGCCCTGCCACCAAATGGCAAGGGAGAAGGCATCGTCGTCAAGGCCAGTTCCGGCATCAAGGATCTGGCCGGTCTCAAGGGCCGCATGGTCGCGGTCGGAAAAGGCACCAGCGCCCATAACCTCGTCGTGGTTGCCCTGGAAAAGGCCGGGATCGGCTTTGACGAGATCATCCCGGTCTATCTGGGTCCTGCTGATGCGGCGGCAGCCTTTGCCAGCGACAAGGTGGACGCCTGGGCCGTCTGGGACCCGTTCCTGGCCATTGCCGAGACCCGATACGAGCTGGTGACGCTCGCCCGCTCCAGCGACGTGCTTGAGGTCAAAACCTATTTTCTCGCCAATCGTGACTTTGCGGCAAGCCATCCCGACACATTGGCGACCGTATTGAAGGCGCTGGCCGTCGCAGCGGAATGGTCCGCCAACAATCGCGATCAATTGGCCGCCGCCCTGCATGACATTACCGGCGTGCCGCTCAATGCCCAGACTTTGGCTGCCAACCGGGCCGAGTTCGGCATTTTCAAGATTACCGACGAGATCGTCGCGACCCAGCAAGAGACGGCAGACCGTTTCTTCCGGCTCGGCCTGATCCCGAAGAAAATCAACATCAAAGACGCCGTGTGGGTTGCGCCAGCCAACTAAAGACCCAGGCAACTGAAGATAATGAGCCGGAGTTGAAGCGATGCAGAATTCAAACATCAGACAAGATGCCGGACATGCCCCATCGCTGGGACTTGCATGGTTCGGGGCTGGCCTGTCACGTCTGGCTGGCAACAGCATCGGCTGGGCGCTGCCTTTACTGATCCTGATTGCCTGGGAAGCATCATCGCGCGCCGGATTATTGCAGCAAAACGTGCTGCCAGCACCGTCTGCCGTCGCAGAAGCCTTCTGGCGGCTGACGTTATCAGGCGAGTTGCCAACCAATATCGGCGTCAGCACCCTACGGGCGCTGGCCGGCTTTGCGATTGGCGGCGGCATCGGTTTTGCACTCGGTCTGCTCAACGGCCTGTCGGCATTGAGCCGGGGCATTACCGATACCACCTTGCAGATGGTGCGCAATATTCCCCATCTGGCACTGATCCCGCTGGTCATCCTGTGGTTCGGTATCGATGAGGAGGCCAAGCTCTTTCTTGTCGCGCTTGGCGTGTTTTTCCCGATCTATGTCAACACCCTGCTGGGCATCCAGAGCGTCGATCCGCAACTGGTGGAGATGGGCCGCCTTTACGGCATGAAACCTTACCGGCTGTTTCGCAAGGTTATCCTGCCGGGCGCCCTGCCCGCGATCTTTGCCGGACTGCGCTATGGCCTTGGCATCATGTGGCTGACGCTGATCGTCGCGGAAACCATCGCCGCCTCTTCCGGCCTCGGTTACATGGCCATGCAGGCGCGTGAGTTCCTGCTGATCGACGTGGTTGTTCTTTCCATTCTCATCTATGCGCTGCTCGGCAAACTGGCGGATCTGCTTGCCCGTTTCCTGGAGCGCGTGTTCCTGCAATGGCATCCGGCCTACCAGACAGCGAGGTAAGACCCATGACCGCAATAACAGTGACGCGGCTTCGGCCAGTTCAGGAAGCGCATCCTGCAACAAGACAGGAACAGGCATCCCAACCGGTGCTTGCCAGCCCCCGCCCGGCCTTTTCCTTCCGCAATGTCCGAAAGAGTTTCGGAACCCAGACCGTGCTCGACGGCATAAACCTTGATGTCGCAGAAGGTGAGTTCCTGGCGATCATCGGCAAGAGCGGCTGCGGCAAAAGCACCCTGCTGAGGCTGCTGGCTGGGCTGGATAAGCCAAGCTCCGGCGAACTTGTCCATCATGCCAACAAGAACGATGCTGCCCGGGTTCGAATGATGTTTCAGGAGCCGCGTCTTCTTCCCTGGGCAAAGATCGACGACAATGTCGCCGTTGGACTGACCGGAATTGCCAAGGGCAAAGAAGCGCTTTCGGCAGCCCGCGCCCTGTTGGAAGAGGTCGGCCTTGGCACACGGGCCGGTGAATGGCCTTCCGTTCTGTCCGGCGGCCAGAAACAGCGCGTCGCGCTTGCCCGCGCCTTGGCGGCGCATCCGCATATTCTGGCGCTGGATGAACCGCTGGGCGCGCTTGATGCGCTGACCCGGATCGAAATGCAGCAATTGCTGGAACGGATCTGGCAAAAGCAGCGGTTTACGGCGGTGCTGGTCACCCATGATGTGTCGGAAGCCGTCGCCCTCGCCGACCGGATCGTCGTCATCGACGCCGGACGCATCGCGCTCGACCTCAAGGTTGCATTGCCACGCCCAAGGCGGCACGCCACGGCGGAATGCGCGGCAATTGAAGCACAGATATTGGAGAAACTGCTGGGAGACGCGGCCCCTGCATGAGGACTACGCCAGCCCGGCACCGAAGCGGTCGGGCTGGCAGCACACTACTATCGCGCTTCGACGCTATGGCTTGCCATGCTGCGGCTCACTATAACGGCGTCGGCGATACGATCTGCGACAAGTTCGGCCTGCCGGGCGACTTCTGGAACGCCCATCAACTCGCCAAACGTACCGCGGGCCAGTGGTCCAGCAATGAACAAATCCGCTTGCGGTCGCCCATCGATAGCAATGGCCTGACCGGCCTCATCGCAGGCGATACCGAGCCCATAAGCATCGGCCTGGAGGTGGCCTGTGCTTTCCAGCGCCAGAAACATCGACTGAGATTTTAACACACTGGCATGATCGGGGCCTGTTGCCAGCACCACCCAGTCGAACAGTTTGCGCTCCACCAGCCCGGTAGAGGCGGCCACGAGATCGATGGCGATGGTCTCGATACCCCGCTCGATCTTGATCATCCGGCCTGAGGCAAGTGTCAGACTGCCCTCAGCCATCCTCTCCTGCCAAATAGCCTGCGCCTGGGGTGGCAGCCGGTAGCGATGCACGTCCCAAAGACGGCGGGCGTGGCGCAACAGCCGTTTTCGTTCCGTCGTATTGAGACGCGCCCAAATGGTCTGGCCCTGTTTGCGCAGGGCATCGGTCACCGCATGCCAGGTGACGCCATGGGCCTGCGCATCGGACACCGCACGCCGCACGGCACGTATCAACGACCTTACCGAGCGACAATCATCCTCGCTGAACGAGCAAGACCAATCCTGGGGCTGAAGAGTATGGCCGCGGGACGACATGCCGCGCCGTGAAAAAGCGGTGATCTCGCCGCGATGGCCACGGGCCGTTAAACTGGCGACAATATCCGCTGCCGTCAAACCCATGCCCACGACAAGAACCCGATCCGTCGCACGGATACCGCACAGACTCTGGCCCGCGACGGGATTGGTAATAAACCGTGGATGACCTTGCAGGGCTGATTGCAATGCCCGCGGTGCCTTGGGGGCCGGGTGGGTGGCCGCCATGACGACGATATCGGCCTCGATCCAGGCGCCCAAATTGCCGGTCACCAACCATCGGCTCCCAATCCGGGTCACGGTTTCCACCGTCTCGCGGATATGTTGGATACGACCCTCTTCGAGATAGGGGGCCATCCGTTCCGCCATGAAGCGACCGAAGGCTTCACGGCGTGCAAACACCTGCGTGGCATCACTGCCTGTGCATTCGACGCGGGCGTCCGGATCGTCTGCAAGCGTGCCGGATTGCCGCAACCACTCGGCAAAGGCGAGTGGCTCCCTAGCATCGGCTATCATCCGGTTTGCTTCAACATTGAGACGAAGAGCCGGATCATCCGTATCATAGGCAAGCCCGGCCCCCAGCGTGGATCGCGGCTCAAATACCAGAATTTGCAGATCCTCGTCCTGCCGCTGCGCCAAAAACCGCGCCACGGACGCCCCGGCAACCCCTCCACCGACAATAACGACTGTCTTGCGGGCAGGTGAAATGCTGCTTTTCGCTTGGGCAGCCCCCAAGTGAGAAACCCCTGAAATAAACTGGGGCATGATGCCCTCCATCAAGCGGCATTCAGGATAGCCCTACAGGCATGCCCTGAGTGCCTGTTGAATTTGCCAGTCCTCGATTCATGCCACTATGTATTGACTATAAAATATATAGATTAAATTGAAAGATGTCCACTGGACCTATTTGCATGCAGGATAACACGACCTATCGCTGTGGGAAAAAACAAGTGTTAAGCGCCTATTTTTGCAGCGCTTTTTCAATGACACGATAAGGCCATGCAGGCGTAACTATACGGCAGCCTGTTCCGCCACCCCATCATCCCAGATCCCGAATGTCCCTTATTGAGCAGAATTCGTCTGCAATCAAAGCCTCGACAGAAGATCGGCCTTTTTGTCCTGATATTCCTTGTCGGTCAGGATGCCGCGGCCATGCAGGGCGGCGAGTTTCTCGATCTTGGCAAAGATCTCATCGTCACTGGCTGCCGGGGGAGTGGCTGGAGGCATGGGAGACGTGCCTGCCGAAAATGCCTGAATCTCCGGTGCCAAAGGCTCACGCGCTGGTTCGGAATGGTCAAAAACAGTGGCGACGGGTGGCATGACTGGCGCGAGGGGCGCAGTCGCGGCCTCGCCGACCACATTCGTAACGGGCGCAGTCGCACCGGGAGACACGACTTCAAGCTCTGATATCCGCACCAAACCGTATTGGGAGGTGAAGCTCAGCGTCTGGTCGCCGCCCTGTTGCTGGGAAAATCCGCCGATCTGGTGGTCTCTGGTATCGTAAACTGTCATGCGCCCGCCAATATCAATCGCCAGTCTGCGGCTTGACGGGAAAAACGCATAGCGCAAATTGTTCTGAGCGCCGGTCGAGGCCGGAAAGCCAAGATCGGCTGGCCACCAGTTTGCCGCTGAAAGACTGCCGGGGATGAAGAGACTGACACCGCTCGAAGAGGTACCAAACCCGCCATTTCCCTGCGATTGTGATTGCGAGGATGAGGCGTAGCCGGATGCCGGGCGATGCAGATCACTGGTTTGCAGCAACGTGGCGATATCCGAGCAAAGATTATCAACCCGGGCCTTCAGCCCATTGTTGAACATGTCGCCAACCATGGTCATGCCACCCTGCGACCATTGCCCCATGCCACCGAGATCCGGGTGGTTGAACTGGGCCTGGTAGCCGTTCCCGGCCATCAACGCCATCAGCAAATGCTCGACCGCCCCGAAGCTCACCCCATGGCGGGTGGCAATGTCGCTCAGACGCGCTTGGCCCTCGTCACTCAGTGTAGGCATAACGGCGTCCCTCGCGGTTGGCAGCGATCGGTGATTGTCAAGCTGCTGAGTTTGCCTAGCACGTGCCAGCCGGTTATCACAGGGGGGCGCTGTCATCTCTTCAAAACAGCACAAGCAACCGGCCTGACCTGCAAGTCAGACCGGATATGGCTGGGTCATTATCCCAGGGTAATCAGTTATCCCAGGGTAACCACTTATCCAGGCGTAACGCTGAGTTATCCCAGAGTTACGCTCAGGCTGATCGGCACGGCGGACAAAGCCTTGGAAACCGGGCATCCGGCCTTTGCCTGATTGGCAATGTCCGTAAACCGGGCTTCATCGGCTCCCGGCACCTTGCCCTTCAGGACAAGCTCGATCGCCGTGATGGCGAAACCGGCCTCCAGCTTTTCCAGGGTCACATTGGCCTTGGTTTCCAGGCTTTCGGCGGTCAGTCCGGCCTCGCCCAGCATCATCGATAGGGCCATGGTAAAGCAGGCAGCATGGGCCGCACCGATCAGCTCTTCCGGGTTGCTGCCGGTGACGCCTTCAAAGCGGGTGTTGAACCCGTAAGGATAGGCATCCAACGCGCCGCTCTGCGTCGAAATCTTGCCTTTTCCGTCTTTCAAACCACCGGACCACTGGGCCGAACCGTATTTTTCGATCTTCATGGCAATCTCCTTGTTCTATGCAAATAGGCCCAACTATGGGACCCCGCCGCTCCATTCATAAGCGGGCCATTGGCCGGGATGATGAGTTAACACCCCGGCGCAAGATCGGTTCCCCTATCGCTGAATGTCGGTTGCAGTGAGTGAAGGCGTCACCAGCAGGGCAATATCGTTACCTTCGAGCAAGTTCGAAACCAGCATCTGTTCACGATTGAACGACCGGCCTGACAGAATATTATGCAACGGTCCCTGCACGCTCTCAGGCCAGACAAGCTTGGTATCCGCCCAAAAGGCCGCTGCAACCCCTGCCGTCTCAGGATCGATCCGGCCAAACACCAATCTGGGCGCGATGGTCAACGCGATATCATTGCCCTGTACCCGAGCGAAAGCGATGACGTGATCCCTGCCACGGCCCGTCACCTCCAACGGCACGTAATCACCATCATTGAATAGGCTGGCATGGCGGCTACGAAGGGCAAGCACCTCCCGGATCAGCCTTTGCTTGCGCTGAATGAAAGAGACCGGGCGCTCATCGGCGAGCGCACTCATCTCGGCTGCTAACGCCTGATAATCGATGATGCGACGATTGTCCGGATCGACCAAGCTATCGTCCTTGCCCTCGGTTCCCTGATAAATATCCGGCACGCCCGGCGCGGTGAGCTTGATCAGCGTCTGGGAAAGACTGTTAATCTCGCCTGCCATCATGAAGGGTCGCAGCGTATCGCTGAAATCCGTCAGGAAGCTTCGGTTTTCCGGTGACACCAACTGTTCGGCATAGGCCCGAACCGCCTGTTCGAAAGCCTCGTTTGGCTCGGCCCAATCCGTTCGCACCTTGGCCTCCCGAAGTGCTTTTTCAGTATAGGCCAGAAAGCGGTCGGCCAGCGTGGCAGGATCGGGCGTTTCGGTCGGCGCGAGCCAGATCCCTGCCAAAGTCTGGTACAGCATCCACTCCACATTCGGATCGGGTGCGGGACCATCCGGCAGAGAGGTGAGATTGCCGCGATGCATCTGGCGCCAACGGCTCAAACCGTCGATCCAGGCATCGGCCCCTTCCGACAGTGTGTAGAGACGGGCGCGCGCATCCTCCCCACGCTTGGTATCATGGGTGGAGCTTGCAGTGAGACCATGCTTCTGGGTCTGCAAGCGCTCAGTCATTGCGGCGTGGAAGGCGCGGACACCGCCCGGCGGATGGGCGGGTTCACCACCAACCTCGTTTGCGGCAATCAGGCGATTATAGCGGTAGAACAGCGTATCTTCCAAGGCCTTGGCCATGACAGGACCGCTCAACTGCTGGAAACGGGTGCGGAATTCATCCGCCGCCGCCGCCTCGAACCCGCCAAGCAGCAGGCGCTCAATAACGCCAAGCGCTCCCTCGTCCACACCCCAAAGCCGCGCTTGCGCAACGACCTTTTCCAGAACGATTTTGTCTTGCGCATCGAGGCCGCCCCGATAGCCATAGGTCCGGTAAACCGGAAAAGCGATCAGCAATTCCTGTATCGCCTTGCGCAGTTCGTCGTCGCCGTGGCCGGTGCCAATCGATTGCGCCAGCGCCACCAGCCGGGTGACTTCGCCCTTGAAGTTGCGTTGAACCATTCGGGTCTTGGCGTCCCGCAGGCCTTTGACATAGTCCGCAGCGCCTGAATCGGTCTCGTTATAGGCCTGCTGAAGGCGCTCCAGCCCGTCGCCATCGATGTAGAGCTGCGACAGGGCGGTGATGAATTCATAGCCCGTCGTGCCGGACACCGGCCAGCTTGGCGCAATCACCTCACCTGCCCCCAGAATTTTCTCAACAGTGATATAGGTCTGCTGTCCCGTCGCCTCGCGCAGGCGAGCGAGATAGCCAGTCGGGTCAGCCAGCCCATCGACATGATCGATCCGCAATCCCTGAACCTGCCCCGACCGCACCAGATCGAGGATCAACCGGTGGCTATCGTCGAATACCTGCGGTTTTTCCACGCAGACACCTACCAGGCCGGTGACTTCGAAAAAGCGGCGATAGCTCAGGCTTTCTGCGGCCTGTTTCCAGTGTTGAAGCTGCCAATGCTGGCCATTGAGTAACGCCCTGACTTTTTCAGGCACCGCGAGCATTTCAGCCAAGTCCGCCCGGTCGGTGTTTTCAGAGACAAGCGCCTGCGCAATGCTTTCATCGCTCAAGGGAATATGCGTCTCGAAATAGGCAAGGCTGAACTGGTCGGCGTTGTCATCCCGTATGACAGTCAACTCACCATCGGCAAGGGCCTCCTCAAGCGTCTTGCCAAGCACCGGCAAGGTCAGTTTCCGGCTCCAGTCAATGTCGAAATGCCCGGCATGGGCGCTGCGGCTGCCATTGCGCAGCACGTCGTACCACCAGGCATTTTCGACCGAGGCCGCCATATGGTTGGGAACGATATCGAGGATCAGGCCAATATCCGCCTTTGCAAGTGCCGCGCACATCCGCTCGAAACCGGCTTTCCCACCGATGGCCGGGTCAATTTCGTTGGCATCCACCACATCATAACCGTGGGTGGAGCCACGGGTGGCCGTGAAGATCGGCGATGCATAGAGATGGCTGATGCTCATCGATTTCAAATGCGCAATAAGGTCGATCGCATGATCGAATGTTACGCCGTTTCGAAATTGCAGGCGGTAGGTCGCTGTTGGGATGGTCATGCTGCCCTCTTGATGGTGTCTGCCAGTAACACGGCTGGCCGCCATCGGTTCCACGCAGTCCCGGGCAATAATTGCGTGGGTATGCCGATACAGGCGGGCATCAAATACCGGGAAAGACGGAACACCGGAGCGCTTTGGAAGTTAACGCCTCGGTTCGCCCGATCAGCCCCCGATCACCCATAGAAATGCGCAGGAGATACGATGCAGGATATGATATTTGGCCCGGTTCTTACCGACAATGGCACGATTTTCAGCTTCTGGGCGCCGCTCCAGGAAAAGGTCCTGCTGAAGATCGAGGGACAGGAGCCCCGTGCCATGACAACCGGTGAAAATGGCTGGCACAGCATCGAAGTGCCGGAGGTCGGGGCCGGATGCCGTTATAATTTCATCCTGGAAGATGGTCTTGCTGTTCCAGATCCCGCCTCACGCTTCCAGCCTGACGATGTGCATGGGCCAAGCGAAGTCATCGACCCCGCCTACGCCTGGCAGCAAACCCAATGGCAGGGACTACCCTGGGAAGACATCGTCATCTACGAACTGCACGTGGGAAGCTTCACGCCCGCCGGTACGTTTTCAGCCATCATCGAGCGGCTGGACCATTTGAAAAACCTTGGCGTCACCGCCTTACAACTTATGCCGATCAATGATTTTCCGGGCCGGTGGAACTGGGGCTATGACGGCGTATTGTCCTATGCGCCCGACAGCAGCTATGGCCGACCGGAAGATCTGAAGCGACTGGTGGACGAAGCCCATGCGCGGGGTATCTGTGTCTTTCTCGACGTGGTCTACAATCACTTCGGCCCTGATGGTAATTATCTTCCCACCTATGCGCCGATCTTTACCGACAAGCACATCACGCCCTGGGGGGCGGGTATCAATTACGACGGCGACCAGTCGGAAGCCGTGCGTGAATTCGTCGTGCGCAATGCCATATACTGGGTGGAGGAGTTTCGGGTTGACGGACTGCGCTTCGACGCGGTGCATGCCATAGAGGACGAGCGCAAGCCCCATATCCTGCATGATATTGCCAGACGGACGCGGGCTTGCGCACCCGGACGGGCCGTGCATCTGATCGTCGAGAATGAAGACAACAATGCCGACCTGCTTGAGCGTAATGAAAATGGTGCGCCCATCCATTTCACCGCGCAGTGGAATGACGACATTCACCATGTCCTGCACATCGCTGCCACCGGTGAAAATTTTGGTTATTACCAGGATTATGCAGATGACGCGTCGAAACTTGGCCGGGCGCTGGCGGAGGGCTTTGTCTATCAAGGCGAACACATGCCCTATAGCGGCAAGCAAAGGGGCATGCCGAGCACCCACCTGCCGCCAACCGCGTTCATTTCCTTTGTCCAGAACCATGACCAGATCGGCAATCGCGCCATGGGCGACAGAATGGCCGCATCGCAACCAAAAGAGGCGCTAAAGGCACTGGCGGCAGTTTATCTTTTGGCCCCGCAGATCCCCATGCTGTTCATGGGAGAGGAATGGGGCGCCAAGACCCCCTTTCCATTCTTTTGCGATTTCAATGAAGAGCTGAATGAAGCGGTACGGCAGGGACGACGCAAGGAACTGTCCAGGCTACCCGGCTTCGATGCCGAGGATGCCTCCGACCCAACAGCGCAGACAACGTTCAACAGCGCCAAATTATCATGGAAACCAGACCAGCAAGACGGCGATATTTTGAAATTTTATCGCGAATTGCTGGCGCTTCGCAAAGAGAAAATCACGCCTCTTCTCCGCGATACGCGCGGCCATGTCGCCAGCCATAGCAGCCAGGGACCCGTGATAACTGTGCGCTGGACGCTCAGCGAACACGTCCTGACACTCACCGCCAATCTGTCTGCCGAGGATGTAAAAAAACCCGTAAAGGCAAGCGGAGATTGCTTTTTCACGTTCGGCGCCCAGCCGGATAACCAGCTCGGCCCCTGGGCCGTTGTTTGGCATATCGGCTCTCGCTGAGGCGAAGGGCAACCCTGCCGATCTGAGCGACAGGGCCAGGCACCACATAGAGTGCCTGGCGCTGTAACGCATTGTATCTGCTGCATAATTTCGGCTTAAATTGCACCCGATTCGTGGAGCCATAGGGGGTGACCCCGACAACGGCTCTTGGCGTTGTTTTCGAGGTCGCTTCAAGCATAGATGCAATGCGAGATAGTCTAAATCTCATCAACACGGCGCTACGTCCGCAGTGTGGAAACAAGACCTCTCCGCCTCAGGTCATTTATCAAATCAATACATTCTATTGCGAATTGGAATTTTACATTCGTCAATCCCTTCTCTACCAGAAATGGGAGGAGAATAGGGAGATTATCATTGGTCGTCATACACCAAGGGTGGCGGCGCTGTGATTAAAATATTGCTGGGGACTTATATCCAATCAAAAAACGACAGAAATACAGATCACCAAGGGTGAATAGTATTTAAAAATACGTTTTTGCACCGAACACAGCAACATCAGTAGATTCAAATATCATCACATTCAGTGATCGATCACCTGTGGGATATTTTCAATTATCGCAAGAGGAGGAGCGAAAAATGAAAAGAGCAAGGACGCTGCTGGGGACAGCACTTTTACTCATCAACTGTATGACCGTGGCAAACGCAGCCGAAAACAGCAATACGCAATATGCGCCGGGCGCTTCACAATTTTATGCGGGTGCCATTCCTCCATTTGAGGGATTTTATTTTCTCTCGCAGACAAGTTATTTCACCGCCAACAGAGTCAACGACGGCAAGGGTCGTGAAATACCCATAGACTTCAAGGTGAAAGCCACCGTTGAAACACTGCGCTTCATGTATGTATCAGATATCCGTATCGGCGAAGCCCAGCTTTGGGGACAGCTCGTCCTTCCGCTTATTCATCTCGACATTTCTAACGCATTTGCAAAAGACTCCGGCTTCAACATGGGAGATGCAACCGCAACTGTTGGGCTGTCATGGCACCCGGATCAAAAGCAGACATTCATCACCGGCATAGACATCGGCATGCCGACCGGCGCTTACGATGAGAATGCACTGGCCAATGCCGGCCTTAATCACTGGTCCGTGCAGCCAACGATTGCCTATCATTATTCAGACCCGCAAGGCCTTGAATTCGCAACCGCAGCCCGGGTCATCTTCAATTCCGAAAACACCGCAACCGATTACAAAACCGGCAATGAGTTCGTCCTCGATTACGCAGTTGGCTGGAATTTCGGCAAGATAAGGGTCGGAGCAACAGGATATTACCTTAAGCAGTTCACCGATGACAAAGGACCCGGCGTCGCCTCCGACGGCCATCGCGGCGAAGGCCTCGCGGTCGGCCCATCACTGTCCTATAGCTTCAATCCGGGCCTGGGCATAAGCGCATCCTGGCAGCATGACGTGGTGGCGAAAAACCGAAGCGAAGGCAACACTCTCTGGGTGAATGTCGCAACAAAATTCTAGAATTATCCGATACAGCTCGATTTTCCAGACGAGCGTTCCGGGCAGGCGATCCGACAGAAATTCAACCGCCTGCCCCTTAAATTTCTCCGCATACGAAAGCCCGAAGATGCCAACACATCTTCGGGCTTTCGTGTCCTATGGAGATTCATTGAAAATGGATCTCCATATTCTTTTTGAAAACGTCTCAAGCCTCTGACACATTTGAGATATTTTAGTTTTTTTAAGTTGAAGATGCGTCAGCATCTTCGAGACTTGGCATAAGATGAGCGTCTATATTATTTGGCGCGTCAGAGGCGTGGGACCTGTCGCCTCTCCTCCCATTTCCCCATTCTATCTGCACTCGCTGCATCAAACTGGCAGAAGCGGGTCGGCCCGCATTCAATTCAGCTTGAATAAAGGGAGGCGACAGACATCAAATGTTGTAATCGCCTTACCTTGGCTTAGAGCATCGTGCAGAAAGTCGGCTTCCACTTTTCGGACCGATGCTCAAGAGCACCCGAAATTCGTCAATCCACATCGATTGATCTTTCGCAAATCATATTGCCTAACTATGAACTAACTGGTACAAACATATTAACGATAGAGTTTGGGCGCGAGGAGAGAGCGCCACAACCCGCGGACAATTTAAGGGAGCGTGCCAGCCTTGCCGCTTGCACGAGGAGCTGCAAGCCTTGTCAGTCAAGGCTTAGACAATGCCTGGGAGGGAAAATGGGTTACACACTCGACTTTTCGGTTGTGATCGAGCGGTTGCCGGAATTGATCCTGGCATGCCTCGCAACCATTGGTCTTGCCATTGCAGGCATGTCCATTGCCACCGTCATCGGCATTTTTGGGGTTGTTGCCCGCCGGTCGCCGTCGCGTATCCTCAGAGGCGCGACGATCGGCTTTGTCGAGTTGATCCGCAATACGCCCTTCCTCGTGCAGATCTTCTTCATCTTCTTTGCCCTTCCGCAAATCGGCGTCCGGCTCAACCCGACAGTGACGGCAATCGTTGCGCTCGGCCTGAACGGCGGCGCCTATGCCATAGAGATCATTCGCGGCGGGGTGGATTCCATCGGCAAGGGGCAGGTGGAGGCGGGCCTTGCGCTCGGCCTGCACCGCGCACAAATCCTGCGCCACATCATTCTCAAGCCAGCTTTGCGCGCCGTCTATCCGTCGCTCACCAGCCAGTTCATCATGCTGACGCTGACGACATCGGTCTGCACGTCAATTGCGGCTTACGAATTGACATCTGTTGCCCAGAAAATCGAAGCGGATACGTTCCGGTCCTTCGAGGTCTATTTCTCGATCACCCTGCTTTACCTGGTGATTTCCTCACTGATGATGGGGGCTTTCGCGCTCATCTCCCGCATTTTCTTCAGTTACCCGGTAAAGTGAGGAAGAGACGATGGCTTCTATCGGACCCAATGAACTGTTCTTCCTGCTGCAAGGCTTGAAATGGACGCTGGCGTTGACCGCCATCGGCTTTGTCGGCGGTGGCTTCTTCGGCCTTTGCGTCGCTCTGGCCCGGGTGGCCGACAGTGCCGCCCTGCGCACGGCGACCGCTGGCTATATCGCCGTCTTTCAAGGCACTCCGCTGCTGATGCAACTGTTCGTCGTCTATTACGGCGTTGCCTTGCTGGGCTTGGATGTGGATGCCTGGATCGCTGTCGCCATTGCCTTCACGCTGCATGCCAGCGCCTTTCTGGGCGATATCTGGCGCGGTGGCATTCAGGCCGTACCCAAGGGGCAGACAGAGGCTGCAAAAGCGCTCGGCCTGCATTACGCATCGATCATGAAGGACGTGGTCCTGCCGCAGGCGTTCAAAGTCTCCCTGCCCGCCACCATCGGCTTTCTGGTGCAATTGATCAAAGGCACCTCGCTTGCCGCCATTGTCGGTTTCGTGGAGCTGTCGCGGGCGGGGCAGATCGTCTCCAACCAGACATTCCGTCCGCTGACGGTCTTTGCCATCGTCGGCATCATCTATTTCCTGATTTGCTGGCCGCTTTCACTCTGGGGCGCCAGAAAAGAGAAACGGCTTCAAGCCGCCGCCCGGTAAAGTTTGCCAGACGACGTGTAGAACCCGGCTTTCCTCAATACAAAACGAAAACAAGGAAAGCACAACAAAAGACGACACCAGGTTTGGTGCCAAGCACCACTCTCATCAGCTTTGTAAGGAGGAGCAAATGATGAAATCCAGGACAATGACAATCAAGCGCCGCACGGCGCTCGCCCTCATCGCGGCGGCGGCGACCATGTCGCTCGTCGCTCCCGCCACGGCCTTCGCCGGTACGCTGGAACAGGCCAAGGCCAAGGGCAAGGTCATCATCGGCATTCAGGGCGACAATTCGCCGTGGGGCTTTGTTAATTCCAGCGGCGTGCAGGACGGTCTGGATGCAGATATCGGCAAGGCTTATGCGGACTATCTCGGCGTCAAGGCCGAGTTTGTGCCGCTGGCCGTGGCCAACCGCATTCCCGCCCTGATGACCGGCAAGGTCGATATCCTGTTTGCCACCATGGGCATGACTGCCGACCGCGCCAAGACCATCCAGTTCTCCAAGCCCTATGCCGGCAACGTCTTGTCAGTCTACGGACCGAAGGACAAGAAGATCGGCAGCTATGACGATCTGACCGGCGTGTCCGTCGGCGTGCCGAAATCCAGCGCCATGGACACCGCCATCACCGCTGGCGCTGGCACCAAGGCCAGCATCCTGCGTTTCGATGATGACGCAGCAAACATCCAGGCTCTGATTTCAGGTCAGGTCGAGGCTGTTGGTGGCAACCAGTTCTATGGCGACCGCCTGAACGCTGCTGCCGCAGGCAAGTATGAAACGAAGTTCGACCTTGTCACGCTCTATAACGGCGCCGGGATGCGTCCGGGCGAGAAGGACTGGAACGAAAGCATCAACAGCTTCATCGACAAGATCAAGGCCGATGGCCAACTGGCAAAGATCTACGCCAAGTGGATGAAGCGCGACGTTCCGGCATTCCCGGATTCGCTTCCGGACATCCCGTTCACCGCGAAGTAATGGAGAGGCTTCCATGCAACAATCCACCGCACAGGTTCCACTGATCGCACTTGAAGGCGTTGGAAAGTGGTATGGAGCCTACCACGCGCTGAAAGACATCAACCTGACAGTCCGCAAAGGTGAAAAAATCGTCCTTTGCGGGCCGTCCGGCTCCGGAAAATCGACATTGATCCGCTGCATAAATCATCTGGAGGACATCCAGGAAGGCAAGATCACCGTCGAAGGCACCACGCTCACCAGCGCGAGCCGCACCATCGACGCCGTGCGCCGCGAGGTTGGCATGGTGTTCCAGAGCTTCAACCTGTTTCCGCACATGACCATCCTGGAAAACTGCACCCTTGCGCCGATGCGGGTGAAGGGGCTTCAGAAGCCACAAGCCGAAGAGGTCGCCCGCAAATATCTGGATCGTGTTCACATTCTGGACCAGGCGGACAAATATCCCGCCCAGCTTTCCGGCGGTCAGCAGCAACGCGTCGCTATCGCGCGCGCGCTTTGCATGGAACCGAAGGCGATGCTGTTCGATGAGCCAACGTCGGCTCTTGACCCGGAAATGGTCAAGGAAGTGCTGGATACAATGATCAGTCTTGCCCGCGACGGCATGACGATGATCTGCGTCACCCATGAAATGGGCTTTGCCCGTCAGGTTGCAGATCGTGTCGTGTTCATGGCCTCCGCGCAGATCATCGAGGAAGGACCACCGGAGGAGTTCTTCCGCAATCCTCAGCATCAGCGCACCCGCGCCTTCCTGGGCGAAATTCTTGCCCATCACTGAGCGGAATTGCCGCCGCGACAACGCAACAGGCAGGTAAGAGCCTTCACCACGCCGACCAAGTGGACGCATTCATGACAGAGAAACCCATTCTTCACGTCGGGCTGATCGGTACCGATATCCAGCTCTCCAAATCTCCCGCTTTGCATATGCACGAAGGGGCGGCGCACGGGCTGGATTATCGCTACGAATTGCTCGATATCCATGTGCGCAACCTGCCGGAAAGCGCGCTCCCCGATCTGCTGGACGAGTGCCAGGCACGCGGGTTTGCCGGCACCAATATCACCCATCCCTTCAAGCAGGCGGTCATTCCATATCTTGACGATCTTTCCGAAGATGCCCGGATGCTAGGCGCCGTGAATACGGTCGTCTTCAAAGATGGCAAGCGGATCGGCCATAATACTGACTGGTCAGGCTTCTACGAAAGCTTCCAGCGCGGCCTGCCGGATGCAGCGCTGAAACGGGCATTGCTGATCGGCGCAGGCGGCGCGGGGGTTGCCGTTGCCCATGCCGCGCTGAAATTGGGGATCGAGCAGTTGGACATTTTCGACCAGGACCTCACGAGAGCCCAAGGGCTGGCAGCGACACTCAATGACCGGTTCAACGCGGGACGCGCCCATGCCGTCACCAATCCTGGCCAGTCGTTAGCTGAGGCCGATGGCCTTATTCACGCCACCCCGGTCGGGATGCCCGCCCATCCGGGAATGCCGGTCGCCGCTGACCTGATCGCGCCGCGCCATTGGGTTGCCGACATCGTCTATATGCCGCTCGTCACCGAACTGATCGCAACAGCGCGCGACAAGGGCTGCCAAACACTGCCCGGCGGCGGGATGGCGGTGTTTCAGGCGGTCGGTGCCTTCCGTCTGTTCTGCGGCTATGAGCCGGATGCCGAGCGGATGAGCGCCCATTTCACTGAACTTTGTCTTTCGGAGGGAGCGGCATGAGCCTGTTTTTCATCCTGAACGGTCCAAATCTCAATCTTCTCGGCCAACGTCAGCCTGAGATTTACGGTCGTGAAACCCTTGCCGATGTCGAGGACAATTGCCGGGTGATTGCCGAGGCGGCAGGACATTCGATTTTTTTCGCGCAAAGCAACCGGGAATACGAGATCATCGACTGGGTCCACGAAGCGCGCGGCAAGGCGGCTGGAATCGTCATCAATCCCGGCGCCTTCACCCACACATCGGTGGCGATCCTTGACGCGCTCAACACTTTTGAGGCACCGGTCATCGAAGTGCATATTTCGAACATCCACAAGCGAGAGGTGTTCCGGCATCACTCCTACGTTTCAACGCGGGCGGAGGGCGTCATCGCAGGGCTGGGCATCGAGGGCTATGAAATGGCATTGCGCCATCTTATCGGCCGCGTTGCTCGATCGGGCTGATATGCTCGGCACGCAGCACATAGCGCAGCACCATGTCGGCCACGTGGCGCGACAGGGTCTCCTGGCCGTCTGCCGTAAACAGCGCATTGCCGAAAATCACGGAAAAACTGGCCGCGTTCGACACATTGAAAAACGACAGCGCGCTGATCTGCCAGTGCAATTCAAGCGGGTCGATGCCCTGCCGGAACAGTCCCTGCTCCTGCCCGCGCAGCAAAACGCCGTGCAGCGCCTCGATTGCCGGCTGGTTGAGACCCCTGATCGTCTCGGACAATTGCATATGACGGCCGTGATGAATATTCTCGATGATCACCATGCGAATGAAGGCAGGGTTGCGGCGGTGATGGTCGAAGGTAAACCGACAGAGCTTGTCGAGCGCGGCGATGGGGTCGAGCCCTTCCAGCTCCAGGTCCATTTCTCCGCCGCGAACCTTGCCATAGGCTTCCTCCAGAACGCGCTGGTAAAGCCCTTCCTTATCGCCAAAATAATAATAGATCATCCGCTTGGACGTGCGGGTTCTGGCGGCGATCTCATCAATGCGTGCGCCAGACAGGCCGTTTTGCGAAAACTCTTCCATCGCAACCGACAGGATGTCGCGGCGAACGCCTTCCGGGTCCCGTTTGGCCGTGTCCCGTTTGCCAGGCTCCCCTTTGACCGGGCGAGCCTCTTTACCGTCTCGCGTGGTTGCGTCCCGTTTCATCATCCATCCGCCGCCAGGCAGCAACGCCAGGCTCTACTTCTTAACCAAGCAGTACATAAAGCCGGAAAGGAAGCAATATGGCAAGCCCAGACAAAAGCGACCGGACGAGCACCCATTCAGCACCCCACCCAGGCACCGGAACAGTAACCATGCGGACATCGATTGCAACCGTATCGATCAGTGGGGAATTTCCTGAAAAGCTGGCAGCCATTGCCAAGGCAGGCTTCAGCGGTGTCGAAATTTTCGAAAACGACTTCCTGACCTATGATGCCTCCCCCCGGGATGTGGCGAAAATGGTCGCCGACCACGGTCTCGACATTACGCTGTTCCAGCCCTTCCGCGATTTCGAAGGCATGCCGGAACTGCACCGGGCCCGCGCTTTTGAGCGGGCCGAGCGCAAATTCGAGATCATGGATGAGCTAGGCACCGACCTGATGCTGATCTGCTCAAATGTCTCGCCGATCTCGCTGGGCGGCATCGACCGGGCCGCCGCCGATTTCCAGGAACTGGGAGAACGCGCGGCAAAGCACGGCGTCCGCGTCGGATACGAGGCGCTCGCCTGGGGTCGTCACGTCAACGACCACAGGGATGCCTGGGAAGTGGTGCGCCGGGCAAACCATGCCAATGTCGGCCTGATCCTCGACAGTTTTCACACCCTGTCGCGCAAGATCGATCCGAACTCGATCCGCTCTATTCCCGGCGACAAGATCTTCATCGTCCAACTCGCCGATGCGCCGCTGTTTGACATGGATCTGCTCTACTGGAGCCGCCATTTCCGCAACATGCCCTGCGAAGGTGACTTGCCGGTGGTCGATTTCATGCGTGCTGTGGCCGCCACAGGCTATACCGGGCCGCTATCCCTGGAGATTTTCAACGACCAGTTCCGGGGAGGCTCACCGCGTGCCATTGCCGAGGACGGCCACCGCTCGCTGGTCTACCTCATGGATCAGGTCCAACGCCTCGAGCCCGATATCCGGCTCAGCGCCCCGGCCATGCCAGCCCCTGTCGAAACCCAGGGCGTCGAATTCGTGGAATTTGCGACGTCGGTCGAGGAAAAACAGGATCTGGCGGCGTTCTTAGCGACACTCGGCTTTTCGAAATCCGCCACCCATCGCAACAGGGATCTTGACCTTTACACCCAGGGCGACATCCGCATTCTCATCAATACAGATACGACAAACAACAGTTTTGCCGGGGCATCCTACGCAATCCACGGCACAAGTGCCTACGCCTTCGGCATGAAGGTAGGAAGTGCCGAAGACGCCTTGAAGCGCGCCACGGCGCTGGGGGCAACGAGCTTTTCCGAACCGCGCAAACCGGGCGAAGTACCCGTGCCTGCCATTCAAGGGGTCAGCAATGGCGTCATTTATTTCCTTGATGACACGCCTGCCCTATCCGGCATCTGGAAACAGGAATTCAAAGACGTCGAGGCCAATCCGGCTCCGGCAAATACCCGCCTGACCCGTATCGACCATCTCGCCCAGACAACCCGCTATGACGAGATGCTGACATGCCTGCTGTTTTATGGCTCGATCTTCGCCACGCGGCGCACGCCCATGGTCGATGTGGTCGATCCGGGCGGTCTGGTGCGCAGCCAGGCGATCGAAAGCAAACCAGACCCTCGTTTCAGGGTGACGCTGAACGGCGCCGATAACCGGAAAACCGTCGCCGGAAAATTTCTCGAGGAAGGCTTCGGCACTAGCATCCAGCATATCGCCCTGGCGACCGACGATATCTTCGCGACGGCGCAGGCGCTCTCAGCCTGCGGCTTCCAGGCGCTGACCATCTCGCGCAATTATTACGACGATCTGGAAGCCCGTTTCGGTCTGGAACCGGATTTTGCCGATGCCCTGCGTTCGGCCAGCATCCTTTACGACCGCGACGACAATGGCGAGTATTTCCAGATCTACAGCCGCACCTTCGGTGAGGGCTTTTTCTTCGAAATCGTCGAGCGACGGGGTGCCTATGGTGGTTATGGTGCGATGAACGCCCCGTTCCGTATCGCAGCCCAGCGACGGCAGCTGCGCCCGGATGGCGTTCCGAGATAAGAATGACTGCCGCTATCGCTGACGATCTGTTCGCCTCAATCTGAGCCGGACAGATCGTCTCTGCTCTTGTTTTTGTTTGCCTTTTCGGGGAAATCATGCCCCGCTTTTCCTAAGGCAAACTTTAATGCGTCACGGCCAGCATATCCTCGATCTCGGTCCAGTCCTGGAGCAAGCTTTCACGCGAACCGCTGACGCGGACCTGGCCGCGTTCGATAACCATGCCCTGTTCGGCGATTTCAAGTGCCAGTTTGGCATGTTGCTCAACGATGATCATCGACATTTCGCTTTCTTTGCGAAGCTTGATCAGTGCTTCAAGCAGCATATCGACGATAACAGGTGCCAGGCCCTCGAAGGGCTCATCAAGCAGGAGGCAGGTCGGCTGGCTCATCAGCGCACGGCCTATTGCCAACATCTGCTGCTCTCCACCAGAAAGCTGGCTGCCACCATTTTTCCGGCGCTCTGCAAGCCGGGGAAAAAGCTCGTAGACCCGCTCCATCGTCCATCCTCGACGAAGATCGGCAATGCGCAGGTTTTCCTCGACGCTCAAGGTGGCAAAAATCTGCCGCTCCTGCGGCACGAAGCCTATGCCAAGCCGGCAGCGTTGGCTGGGCGAAAACCCGCCAATTTCCGCAGAGTTAAAGCGAATGCTGCCTTCCTTGAGCGCCAAGCGCCCGGCAATGGTGCAGAGCAGTGTGGTTTTGCCAGCGCCATTGCGACCAAGCAGCGCCAGCCCACCCCCCATGGGCAGGGTCAGGTCAATGCCATTGATAATGCGGGTCGGACCGTAACCGCTCACCACATTTCGGATTTCAAGCAGGTCTGTGGTCATGAACGGTTCCCCAGATAAGCGGCACGGACATTGGCGTCATGGCGGATTTCCTCTGGCGTGCCCCGCGCGATGATGGTTCCCTCGGCCAAAACCGTGATCTCCCGTGCAAAGCGGAAAACCAATGGCATATCGTGTTCGATGAGCAAGACGGCGACGTCATCAGGCAATTCGTCAAGAATAGTGAGGATCACCTCATGATCCGCCGCAGGCAGGCCCGCAGCCGGTTCATCCAGCAGCAGCACTTTCGGGCGCAAGGCCATGGCGACCGCCAGTTCCACGAGACGCTGCTGGCCATAGGCCAGATCGCGGACTGGAACATGCGGGACATTGGCGAGGCGCATACGATGGGCGATCTCATCTGCCTCCGCCACCACCTTTGCCGGGAAGCCCCGATGCCGTGCCACCGAAAGCCCAAAACCCTCACGTTCGCCAATCGCAAGCGCGATATTTTCCAAGGCGGTGAAGGAGGTGAAGAGATTGGTGACCTGGAAATTGCGCACCAGCCCTAGCGCAACGCGCTTGTGCTGCGCCATGCCTGTAAGGTCGATACCGTCGAGAAATATCGCTCCCTTGCGTGGGGTCAGTCTGCCGGTGATGAGATTGATCAGCGTCGTCTTGCCAGCACCGTTCGGCCCGATCAATGCATGGCGTGCGCCCTTTTCGAGGACAAGCGAAACATTGTTGGTGACCACCAGTCCACCGAATTGCAAGGTAAGGTTTTCAAGTTGCAAAGCGCTCATCGACCGATCCTTCCGCGCAGTTGAGCCAAAATCCGCGTAATGCCCCCTGGTGCGAACAGAACGAGCACCACGAGGATGATCCCCAGCCAGAGCTGCCACATGACAGGATTGTCTTTCGACAAAATGTCCTGGGCGACGAGATAGACAGCCGGTCCGATAATCGCGCCGTAAAGCCGCCCTGAGCCCCCAAGCGCCAACATGACAAGAATAGTTGCCGACAGTTCGAAACTCATATCCTTCAGGCCAACGAATTGATTGACCTCAGCTTGCAGGGCACCGGCGAGCCCGGCCAGCAAGCAGGAAATGACGAAGATCAGCAATGTGCGTGGCCGGACCGCGATGCCGATGGCAGCAGCGCGACCGGGATTGTCGCGGATCGCCATGATCGACTGTCCAAAAGGCGAATGCACCAGTCGGCGCACCCCAAGCCAGACAAGCAGAAAGACCAGGGCAGAGAACCAATAACCAACCTGGCCAAGCAGATCGAATTCGTAAACACCCAAAACCGGCCAGGTCTCCATGCCCACCAAGCCATCGACGCCTCCGGTCAGCCAGGTCGCCTTGTTGGCGATTTCGCCAAACAGAAACACCGTGCAAAGAGTCAGCATCAGCAAGGTGAACCGCGCTGTGCGTAAAACAATGGCTCCAACCACCGCGCCCACCAGCCCGGCTGCGATTGCGCCAATCAACAGGCCGCTCAATGGCTCGCCCCAGCCGTATTTGGAGGCAATGCCGGTGGCATAAGCGCCAACCCCGAAAAACGCGGCGTGGCCCAGCGTGACAATCCCGGCATAGCCAACCAGAAGATCAAGGGACAAGGCGAAGATAACCGTCACCAGGACTTGGGAGCCGAGCGCGTAATAATCGTCGCCGAGCAGCGGCACCAGCGCCAATGCAAGGACGATCAGCCCATCAGCCGGATTAAATCCATGCTTGCGGCGCAAGAAACCGGCAAACCTGGACGGTGGAGAGACGAGAGTGGAGCGATCTGACATTTTCAATCTTCATACCCTTCCAAACAGCCCGCGCGGCCTGACCAGCAGCAGGATGAAGACGAGGAGAAACAGCATGACGGTGCCAAAAGCCGGCACATAATAGGCCGAAACGGTCTGGACCGTGCCGACCAGAAGCGCTGCGACGAAAGAGCCTCGCAACGTACCAAGCCCCGCCACAGCCACGACGATCTGAACATAGACGAGAATATCGAAGGCATAGGACGGATTGAGCCCGAAGACATCAGCCCCCAGCATGCCGCCCAGCGCCGCCAGTGAGCCCCCAAAAGCAAACGTGGCCATGAACACATGTTTCGTGCGAATCCCGATCGATTCCGCCATGCCACGATTTTCAACGGAGGCCCGGATGATGGCGCCGATCCGGCTGCGTTCAAGCACAAACAGGATGAAGGCCGCAGTGAGAATACCGATACCGATCACCACCAGCTTGTAGAGATAGAATGAGAAAGGCCCGACCGTCAGATTTTGTGCCAGAAACGCAGGAATAACCACCGGGCGCATCAACGGCCCGAAAAACAACCGCGCCAGCGCACCGACGATGAAGATCAATCCGATGCAGAAGAGAACCTGATCCAGCTCAGACCGACCGTAAAGCCGGGCATAGAGCAGCTTTTCCGCGACCGCCGCCAGGAGTGCGACGGCAAGGGGAGCACAGAGCAACACGAGCGGCCAGGGCAGGCCCCAGACGCTGATCGCGGTAGCCGCTATATAGCCACCTGCCATGGCGAAAACGCCGTGCGCCAGATTGACGAAACCCATCAGTCCGAGGGTTACCGACAGGCCGACGGATATGAGGTAAAGCACGCTTGCATAGGCAAGCGACTGGAACGCAACTTCCACCAGTGTCATGACAAGCCTCCTCCCTGTCATCCGGCAATATTGCGGGATGACTCCGAGAGTCCATCAGGTTCAGATCGAACCAGACAGACTCTCGCTTCCATTGTTTTCGTTTGTCGTTTCAGGAAAACGGGTTCCACTTCCCCTGACAAACGCTAGCAGGAACGTCTGTGCGCCCGAAAATCAGAGAGGATGCTCAACCTTCCAGGGGTCTTTGACAGCTGGAATGGTTTCAAGTTCCACATTGGCAAGCTCGCCGTTTTTCTCGCGCACTTCACGGATGTAGATATTCTGCACAATGTCGCGCGTCTCGGGGTCGATCGAAATCGGCCCACGCGGGCTTTGCTCCGCCTTGAAGATTTTCATCGCGGCCATGGCACCTGCGGCATCCACGGCACCCTTGGTGGCGGCAATGGCCGAGCAGATCAGATGCATGCCATCATAAGCGCCGACGGCCATATAATTGGGCCGGACCGGCATGAACGTATAGGCCTTCTTCCAGGCCTCGACAAAAGCGGCATTGGCGGGGCGATCACCGGCCATGCTATATTGGCCAGCCGTGATGACGCCCAGCGCAGCATTGCCGATATTCGGCAATTCCTCGTCGCTTGTCAGGTCTCCCGGACCAATCAACTGGATGCCGGCGCCGCGCAAATCGGCTTCCTGATAGGCCCGCATGAACGCGGAGGCCTGCACGCCACCCGGATGGAATGCAAAGACCACATCCGGTTTTTCCTGCTTGGCCGCCAGCAGAAAGGGAACGAAATTTGTGCTTTGGATCGGCATTTTCACCGAGGCGACAATGGCTCCCCCCTTGGACGTGAAGCCTTTTGTGAACGCTTCCTCTGCATCGTGGCCAGGGGCAAAATCCGTGGTCAGCAGGTAGGCTCGCTTGAAACCGCGCTTGGCCGCCGCCCATTCACCCAGCGGCTGGTTCACCTGCCAATGGGTAAAGGCCGTGCGCACATACCAGGGAGCAAGCTGCGTGGTATTGGCGCCCGCCGCATTGAACAATACACAGGGCATCTTGGCCTTGAGCAGCAATGGAGCGATAGCATTGGCGTTAGGCGTCCACTGGAAACCACCAAGATATTGTACCTTGTCGCGCGTCACCAGCTCCTGCACCAGCCGTTTAGCCACATCCGGATTGGCACCGCCGTCGTCGCGGATGACCAGTTCGACCGGAATGTCCCCCAGCACGGACTTGCCCTCGGTCTCCAGGTAGAGTTTCGCCGCATTGGCCATGATTTGCCCGCTCGACGCGAACGGACCGGACATGGTCAAGACCAGCCCGATCTTGATCGGCTGACTGGCGGCTCGTGCCTGCCCGGCCCAACCGGCCAATGGCGCAGCAGCCAGCAACCCAAGGGCACCTCGGCGTGTAAACTTCAGTTCGGTCATCATAGCGCTCCTCCACCAATGATCGTCAATTGTGCCTCCCCCTTTGGCTAACCCTCGAAAAGGGAAAGCGCAAAAGGCACGACGCTGCCGACAAACCCGTAAAACAGACCCGATCGAAGGCAAAATTGTTCAGTGAACTGATGATGCTGGATCGCTGGCCATGCGCCGATAACGGCATGGGATGTCTTGCAGATTTGGGCGTAGTCTTTTCTTGTCGTCACGGACCTCTTCTTGCCTATCTGACGACATTCCCCGATGTCTCAGCCTCTCCGCGACGGCAAGTACGATTATTATCAATTCCTGCATTTTATCAAGTTTATTATCATAAAATCTAATAGAATTTCATATATAAAATTTTATTTATCATTTTATGATATTTTATAACTAAACATAGAAATGCGATGGATAGCTTTCTCGTTGACTGAATTTGCGCAATTCTTCGGCAAAGCACCATGCTCACGACACAGGCGCTCAACAACAGGCTGATGCGCCGGTATCTTGCAGATTGGCTCTCCGATAGACTCTAGGATGCCGCAGCCAAAGGGTTTTTCACTTCTGCGCGGATCACCGGGCGTGGACCAAGCATCCCCAGCTTTTCCACCAGATGCAGAGCTTCATCGATAGGCGTGGCTGCCGCGATATATCGGTCACGGCGTAGCAAGAGCACATGGCCAAGATAGGATTTCATCGGACCGGTGCTGAACAGCCGCCCGACATCCCGGTGAACCGGGAACGTGCCGTCAATCGGGTTCATCCATTCAGGGGTCAAACCGACCACGGTTGCACCCGCCGCCTCCAGAGCCCTGATGACATCAACGGACAAAGCACGGTCAGGGAATTCATCGAAGACCAGAGCAACAGGTCCATCCGGCAATACGCGGTCAAGCAATACGCGGTGCCGGTGGCTGTCTTCCACCACGGGCTGCGGCACCAACCGGCCCACCATGGTTTCCTTCTCAGGTCTGGAGTCGGGCCATAGAAGTCCCTGACGAAAGCGCGGCTTTGGCTTGTAACGCATCTGGGCAAAATAATCACGGACAGGCGGATAGAGCCCAAGGATACGAAAGGCCGCGCGTGTCAAAAGGGCCTTGATCCCATTTTCTGGCATCATCACCTGCCCCATGCGCAGCGCCAATGCTATCATTTCCCAGGCATGCGGCCGCCGCTCAATCTCGTAGCTATCCAGGAAATCGGATGGCATATCGCCACGCAATGCTTCCGCCAGTTTCCAGGCCAGATTATGCGCATCGCGCAGGCCGCTATTCATTCCCTGCCCGGCAAAGGGAGGCGTCAAATGCGCGGCATCACCGGCGAGAAAGATATTGCCGTCCCGCCAACGATCGGCCAGACGGGCATGGAATGTATAGACCCGCACGCGGCGAAATTCACAATCCCGATCAGGTCCAACGCGCTCCAGAAGACCACGGACAAAGGCCTCCTCAGTCGCGTCCTTCTCGTCCTCATTGGTATGCAGCATGAATTCGTAACGACGGATATTGTCCGGGCCGGGCAGCGATATGCATGGGCGAGCGGGATCACAATGGACCTGCGTATGACGAAAGCGGTTTTCCGTCCGCACCAGATCGACAATCAGCCAACGCTCCACAAAGGTGGAGCCGACAAGATGGACGCCGAGTTTTCCACGGGTCGGGGAACGTCCTCCGTCACACGCGACCATATAGCGCGCCCGGATGAGGCGGGTTCCTTTCGCCTCATGGGCGATTTCCACGGTGACGGAGTCTGCATTCTGGGAAAATGTTTGCATATCCCAGCCAAAGAACTGGATCACATTGGGATAGCGGGCAAGCCCTTCGCGCAAAAGCGCTTCCAATTCCGGCTGTTGAAATGCATTGCGCTTGTCGAAACCATAATCGCGCGACGTCGGCTCCACAGTCACAAACAACTTGCCAGCCGGCGAGAGATAGCGTGAGCCGTAGCCGCGCATCACGATTTTCTCTACCGCGTCCTCCAACCCGATAGCCTGCATGGTTCGCATCGATTCATCATCGATGGATACGGCACGCGGCTCCTGAACCGTCGTCAGATTGCGCTCGACAAGCGCTACCGACACGCCCATGCCGCCCAGAAGATTGGCCAGGGTCAGTCCGGTTGGACCCGCCCCGACAATGACGACCTCGACTTCGGTCTCAAGTTCCTCGACGTTCATCAGGCCCTCCTCTCCACGCTGAACGTTACAGCGCCCGTATCATGTTCTGTCTATTAAACTTCACTGCAAAACCCTATAATTACAGTGTTTTTTGTCCCCGGGTCCGAATATGAACCCAGGGAGCAACGCTGTAGATGGGTGGCGCAGTCCTCCCGCCCCGCGCCGCAGGGCTGCGCTGTTCAGGGCTCCGTGCCGACAGCGTTGACCAGCAAACCAACGCCGGGAATATCCACTTCGAACACATCGCCCGCCTTCATGAAGATGGGCGGCTCCCGGCGATCTCCAACACCACCTGGCGTGCCCGTGAGGATCACGTCGCCGGGCTGCAACGGCGTGAAGTGCGAGCAATAGGAAATCAGGGTGGCGATGGGGAAGATCAGATCGGCCAGTGTTGCATCCTGCATCACCTGACCATTGAGACGGCCGGTGATCTTCAGCTTCGTGTAGTCGCCAACTTCATCCGGGGTTACGAGCTGCGGTCCAAATGCGCCGGTTGCCGGGAAATTCTTGCCTGGCGTGAACTGGAACGTATGCCGCTGCCAATCACGGATGGTCGCATCGTTATAGCAGGTATAGCCCGCCACGTGATCAAGCGCATTTTCCTCGGCGATGTAGCGTCCGCCGCGGCCGATGACGACAGCAAGCTCGGCTTCATAATCCAGATGATCCGAGACCCTGGGCTTCAGGATTGGCTGGCGATGAGCGATCTGAGTGTCGGCGAAACGGGTGAAGATCGTCGGATATTTGGCGTCAGGCCGCTTGGTTTCCGAACGGTGGGTCTCATAATTCAACCCGACGCAGAGAATTTTGCCGGCATCCGGCACAACAGGTAGAAGGGCGATATCAGCCTCGGTGAACTCTGCTCGCCGCCCGGAAATATAATCCTGAACGCTTTCGAGCAAACCGGCTTCGATGGCCTGTTTCAACGTGACGACATCGGCGGCGAGCCTGCCGGTGAGATCAACAATGCCGTTTTCGACACGAACGCCGAACCCGGCCCGGCCAAGCCGGGTGTAACTTAAAAATTGCATGTCACTAATTCCTAGAATTGGTCCTGGAAGTGAGATCAGACGACAAGATCAGGAGCGAAGAATCGCCTCGCCCCATTTGTTGAGCGTGCGCGGATGCTGCGGCCAATCCATCGTGTCGCGATCGTAGATAACTTCCAGTTCAGCCGAGATCTCAATCCAATTGCCATCGGGATCAGTGATGAAGATGAAGAGATTGTTGCCGGGACCATGGCGGCCTGGACCCCAGCTGAGCTGGATATCAAGGGTTGCCAGATGATCGCACCAATCACGAATATAGTTCCATTCACCAGCCTCGTAGGAATGGTGATCGACACCAACGCGGCCCGGCGTATAGAAGCAGGCGATGGTGTGATGTTCATGATTGGAAGTCGTGAAGGCAGTGGCAAGCCGACCATCTTCATGCAGCACGCGGTCTGTCAGCTGGAAACCGAGCTTGCCGACGTAGAAATCGACAAATGCAGCCACATCCTCGGATGCATAGGTCAGATGCTGCGTTGGCCCCTGGATACCCTTGGCGCCCGGCTTATCAGGCTTGGCAATACCGAAGCACACCATGCGCCCATCGGGATCGCGAATTGCGAATGCGCCATCTTCGAAATAGGGCGAAGGGCTGGCCAGCACAGCAATGCCTTCGGCATCGACCCGGGCCCGCAGAAGCGCAAGTCCTTCGGCGTTGCGGCAAGCAAGTCCGGAATAAGCCAGCTTCTTGTCGGCCCCAGCAACGGCGATGAAGCGGCGCTTTGGCCCTTCGCAAATCCACGCGTCTCCAACCTTCTCGAGCTTCATGTCCATGGCATCGGCATAGAACTGTGCCAGACGCTCAGGATTGGAGCTTTCGAATGCAACGTGATGCAGGTACGCACCTGCTTGAACGGCTGTGAATGCCATTTGATCCTCCCTGATGATGTTTTTACAAATTATCGTTTTTTGATAATTATTCAATATCAAAAAACGAGATATCAAAAAAAATTGATAAATATACGTAATATGGCCGCGCGCCACCATTCCTGCCGGAATTGACGGAACGCAACCACACACAGCTGCTGGAAGACATCAAAGGGAACCTGCGGTCTGCAGAAAAGCGATGTTTGCGGTGTTGATTCGAGCCGACCTCCGTCAAAACCCACGCGGGTCTTTCCGCCAAACCGGCTCGATTTTTCCTCGAAATGCTCTAGGCGAACTCTGGGTTTTCAGAGGCCGCGTACCAGGCTATCGGGTGAGATTTCCGCGATGGAACGTGCGCCGGTCAGCGTCATGGCAACCCGCATTTCCTTGGCGAAGAGATCGAGAAGATTCTCCACGCCCGCCTGACCGGCGGCGGCCAATGCATAGACGAAAGCGCGTCCGATCAACACGCCATCGGCTCCCTGCGCTATCATCCGCACGACATCCAGACCCGAGCGAATACCGGAATCGGCAAGGATCGTCAGGTCACCCTTGACCGCAGCAGCAATGGCCGGCAAGGCGCGGGCGGAAGACAGGACGCCGTCCAGCTGACGCCCGCCATGGTTGGAGACGATAATGCCATCGGCACCGAAACGCACTGCATCTTTCGCATCCTCCGGGTCGAGAATGCCCTTGATAATCATCGGCCCCTTCCAGAAATCCCGGATCCATTCGAGATCCTTCCAGCCAATCGAGGGATCGAAATTTTCGCCGAGCCAGCCGACATAATCGGCCAGATTGGTTTTCTGCTGGCGATAGGCCGAAACATTGCCAAGATCATGCGGCTTTCCCAGCAACCCGACATCGACAGCCCAAGTCGGGTGCATGACGGCCTGGATAATGCGACGAACGGAGGCATTCGGGCCGGACATGCCGGAATGGGCATCACGATAGCGAGCCCCGGGAACGGGCATGTCGACCGTGAACACCAGCTTGCGGATACCCGCCGCCCAGGCGCGCTCCAGCGCATTTTTCATGAAGCCGCGATCGCGCAGCACATAGAGCTGGAACCAGATTGGACGGTTGATGGCCGCCTGCACCTCCTCGATCGGGCAGACGGACACGGTCGAAAGCGTCAGCGGAATACCCTTTTTTTCCGCTGCGCGCGCGGCCTGCACTTCGCCGCGCCGCGCATACATGCCCGTCAATCCTACGGGCGCGAGAATGACCGGCATAGCCAGCTCTTCATCGAAAAGCGTCGTGGAAATATCAACCGTACCCACGCTTTTCAGCACTCGCTGACGCAGTGCCAGATCGGTAAGATCATCGATATTGCGGCGCATCGTGTGCTCGCTATAGGCGCCGCCATCGATATAATGAAACAGAAAGGGTGGCAGGCGGCGGCGGGCGGCCTCGCGGTAATCGGTCGAGGATGAAATGATCATGATAGGTTTTCCCTCTGAAATTCCGGTCTTTGCAAAGCCTCTGAGGCTCGCAACTCCCGCGCTCGGTTGTCCTCGATGACACGAAGGTTTTCCTCCACGAAGGCGAGGTGATCTGCCGCCGCCTTGCGGGCCTCATCCGGCCGACCGGCCAGGATCGTGTCCAAAATCATGCCATGCTGGCGCTCTAGCGCTGGCCCAAGATCCGGTTGGCGATAGAACTGCATCAAGCTTTGCGCGATGCTCTGCTGTAGAAGCTCGGACAGTCCGGCGACAATCTGGCGCAGAACGACATTATGCGAGGCCTCGGCAATCGCCATGTGAAAAGCCGCATCGGCCCGCGCCTGGCTCTGCGGATTGCCGCCTTCCACAGCGCTCATCGCTGCAAAGGCCACCTTCATCCGCTCCTTGTCCAGGTCAGTGGCCCGCAAGGCCGCGTAATAGGCAGCATCCGTATCGAGCGATTTTCGAATTTCCATCACATCGCGCCAATATCCTGCCTCGCCCTGAACCATCGGCAAAAGCGGTTTCAGGGACCTTTCCAGCGCCCGTTCCAGCGCCCGTTCCAGCGATTGCGCGGCGTCCTCAATGGCGACAAAAGTGCCACCTCCCCGACGGCTGGTGACGATCCCACGGCTGATCAACTGCTGGATTGCCTCTCGAAGCCGCGACCGCGAGACGTCAAGCTCCGCCGCCAGGCTGCGCTCCGGCGGCAGACGATCTCCCGGGCTGAGCTTGCGTTCAGCAATCATGGCTTCGATGCGCTCGGTCAGCAACATTGGTAAGACCTTTTCGTGTTTTATTGGTCGTACCAAATTTTTCTCAATTAAGCAATATTCAGAAGTATACTGATATTTCTTTCATATTTTTCAAAATTGGTAGGACCAAATGTGTAAACTGATCATTATGAGGGGCGCGACTGCCCAATAAAAAAGCCCCTACAGCGATGCTGCAGGGGCTTTGACATGACTGGCTTGAAATCTTGATTTAAAGGCCTTCGGCGATCTCGAAAGCAGCCGTGGTCTTGGCCTGGACATCGGCCACGGTGACCTCAGGCGCCAGTTCCACCAGCCGGAATGCTCCGGCGCGATCAGACCGTACGAATACGCAGAGATCGGTAATAATCATGTCTACAACATTCAGCCCGGTCAGCGGCAGCGTGCATTCGGGAATGAACTTGGATTCGCCTGCCTTGGAGCAATGCTCCATCACCACGATGACCTTTTTGACACCGGCCACGAGATCCATCGCGCCGCCCATGCCCTTGACCATCTTGCCGGGGACCATCCAATTTGCAATATCGCCATTGGCCGAGACTTCCATCGCGCCCAGCACGGTGAGGTCGATGTGACCGCCACGGATCATCGCAAAACTGTCGGCAGACGAAAAATAGCTGGAGGATGGCAATTCGCTGATCGTCTGCTTGCCAGCATTGATCAGATCAGCATCCTCTTCACCCTCAAAGGGAAACGGCCCGATCCCCAGCATTCCGTTTTCGGATTGCAGCGTCACTTCAACGCCAGGCGGGATGTGATTTGCCACCAGCGTCGGAATGCCGATGCCAAGATTGACATAGAAACCGTCCTTGAGCTCTTTTGCGGCGCGTGCCGCCATCTCATCTCTGCTCCAGGACATCAGGCTGCTCCTCTTACTGTAACGGTACGGAATTCGATCTTCTTGTCATAAGGCGAACCGTCGATCATCCGCCGGACATAAATGCCGGGAAGATGGATGGCATCAGGGTCGAGACTTCCGACCGGCACGACCTCCTCGACTTCCGCCACGCAGATCTTGCCGGATGTGGCCGCAGGCGCATTGAAATTGCGGGCCGTCTTGCGGAACATCAGATTGCCAGCCTCATCGGCGCGCCATCCCTTGATGATCGATAGATCGGCCCGGATGCCGCGTTCCAGCAGATAGACTTCACCATCGAAAACATGCGTTTCCTTGCCCTCGGCCACCTGGGTGCCGACGCCGGTTCGTGTATAGAAACCGGGAATACCGGCACCGCCAGCCCGCATGCGCTCGGCCAGTGTTCCCTGCGGGCAGAATTCGACTTCCAGTTCGCCGCTCAGAAATTGCCGCTCGAATTCCTTGTTTTCACCGACATAGGAGGAGATCATCTTCTTCACCTGGCGGGTCCGCAGAAGCTTTCCAAGCCCATGCCCATCGACGCCGGCATTGTTGGAAGCAATCGTCAAATCCTTGACCCCGGATGCGACAATCGCATCGATCAGGCGTTCGGGAACGCCGCAAAGCCCGAAACCACCGGCGCAAATCGTCATGCCATCGAACAACAATCCGTCCAAGGCAGCGCTTGCGTCACCATATATTTTCTTCATCTGTATCTCCCGCCTGAATAATCAGTCCTGAAACCTGTTTGAGCTGGCGCCTCCAGAGTAACTTTAAACTGCATCACAATGCGTCCGGCAAGCGCAAAGGAGTGCACGGAGGAAAGAAACCGTGATCAACATTGATCTCTAAAGTAGAAAAACTCTTAGCGTTAAATCAACGCGCAGACGGTTTTGGTTTCCAGGTAGTTTTCCAGGCCCGGCGCGCCATTCTCATAACCCCAGCCGGATTGGCGGTGACCACCCTTCGGCAGTTCAGGGGAAAAATAGGAATGGCAATTGACCCAGATCGTCCCGGCCTTGACCTGCGCCGCCAGACGATGGGCCTGGGAAAGATCCCGGGTCCAGACACTGCCCGCCAGCCCATAAGGACTGTCATTGGCATAGAGGAGCGCCTCTTCCACCTCATCGAAGGGCGTCACCGCCACGACAGGACCGAAGATCTCTTCGCGCATCATCCGCATGTCAGGCTGCACGCCTGTCACCACGGTCGGCGCATAAAACGTGCCTGTGTCTCCTGTCTGGCTGCCACCCGCCGCGATTTCAGCGCCTTCTGCCTTCCCCTCTGCCACATAGGCCGCCACACGGTCTGCCTGACGGCGATTGACCAGCGGCCCCAGATCAACGGCGGGGTCAAGCCCATGACCGAGGCGCAACGTGGAAGCCGCCTTCGACAACCCTTCTACCACCTGTTCGCAAATTGAACGATGGGCATAGACACGCGAAGCCGCAACGCAGACCTGGCCGGAATTGCTAAAGATGCCGCGCGCGATTCCCTCGACGGTCAGGGCGATATCGGCATCTGGCATAACGATGGCAGGCGACTTGCCACCCAGTTCGAGTGTCAGTTTTTTCAGATTACCGGCAGCAGCAGTAACAATCAGCTTGCCGACCTCAGTCGATCCGGTGAAAGCCACCTTATCAACATCGGAGTGGGAACACAGCGCCGCCCCCACCGTTTCGCCAAAACCGGTGACGATATTGACCACGCCGTCAGGCAGACCCGCCTCCAGCATCAGTTCGCCCAGCCGCAATGCCGTCAGCGAGGTTTCTTCCGCCGGTTTCAGCACGACGGTGCAACCGGCGGCCAGCGCTGGCGCAAGCTTCATGGCCGCCATCAACATCGGCGAATTCCAGGGGGTGATCGCAGCCACCACGCCGACAGGCTCACGGGTGGTATAGGCAAAGATCTGCTTGCCCTGCGGCTGATAGCCGATAGAGGTCGGAATGGTGGTGCCGAGGATCTTGGTGCAGAACCCCGCAAAGTAGCGGAATTGTTCGGCGCTGGCTGGAATTTCGGCAAAACGGCTGGTCCTGAAGCTTTTGCCCTGATCGAGGGTTTCGAGTTCCGCCAGTTCCTCCGCATGGGCGTCGATCAATTCGGCGATTTTCCACAGCAGCCTGCCGCGCTGGGAGGGTGTCAGCCCTTTCCATGCCTGAGAGGTGAGAGCGGCACGGGCGCTGGCCACGGCCTCGTCCACATCGGCAATCGTTCCTTCGGCAACCTCGGCCAGAACCTCGCCAGAGGCCGGGTCAGCCGTCTCGAACCATTGCCGGGAACCGGCATCGCGCCAGAACCCGCCAATCAGGATCTGTTTACGGCGGCGGGCCAGAAAGGCTTTGGCGCCCTCGCTTTTCGGGCCGATAGGGTCGAGTGCCAGGGTCATGTCAGTCTCCGGAAATGGTGTGTGCAGCGCGAATGCGGCAAGCGGCGTTCAACGCCCCTCGGATGATCGAATGATAGCCGGTGCAACGGCAGAGATTGCCCTCCAGACCAGCGCGAATGTCCTTTTCCACGGCTTGCGGGTTGTCGGCAAACAAGGCCACCAGCGCCAGCGAAAAGCCCGGCGCGCAATAGCCGCATTGGAAGGCGGTTTCCTCCGCCAGCCCTTCGCGCACCGCCTCTCCCAATGGATGGGAGGCAAGTCCTTCCGCCGTAAAAATGTCGGCACCGTCAATCTGCCAGGCCATCAGCAGGCAGGCATTGGCAAGCCTGCCATTCAACAGCACGCTACAGGCCCCGCAGCGACCAATAGCGCAGGCAAGCTTAGTGGCAGTCAGATGCAGCTTGTCACGCAAGATCGCCGTGAGCCGCGTGTCCGGCTGGCACTCCAAAGTGACCCGCTCGCCATTCAGTGTGAAGCCCAGGTTCATGCTGACACCGAGAGATGTGCGAGAAGCGTTTCCGGCACGACAGGCATGACCGGCGGCCAATAGCCGGTGGCAGCCGCTATGGCATTGGCGATTGCGGGCGTGACTGCGCCGATCCCGAGTTCGCCGACCCCGCGCGGACCAAGCACGTCGCCGGGGTCGAGATCGTCAAGCGCAAAGACATGCAGACCGAGCGGGGCATCCTGAATGCCGGGCAGCATATAATTGTCGAAATTGCCGGTCAGATATGCTGCATCCTGCATCGGGCAATCCTCCGTTAGCGTGAAGCCCAGACCTTGCACCGCACCGCCCTCCAATTGCCCGAGATAGGCAGCAAGATCGATGATCGGTCCGGCGGCGGAATGCTGGTGAAGATCAAGCACCCGCACCTCACCCGTCACCCGACTGACCGCGACACGGGCCAGCGAAGCGCCGAAGGCAAAGATATAACGGGCATTGGCATCCGCATAATCGGTCTTGGGAAAATCAAACGTCACCGTCACGCTTGGCAAATCCGTCTCCGGCAAGGCGGCGGCCAGATCCGCATAGGACAGCAAAAATGCGTCGCTATGATTGGCGGACTCCGCAAAACCGCCGGGCACCAGGACGAGTTGTTCAGCGTCGCAGCCACGTAGTCCTGCCGCCGCACGGCACATTGCTAGGCGAAATTCAGGAGCGGCCAGCCGAACCGACGCCCAGACGACATGGCTGCCACGCGAGGCGGTGGTGGAGCCGGAATCCAGCGCCAGCAATGTATCTCCGACAAGCGGGAGCACATCTTGGCGCGCGCACCCCAGTTCGGCGGAAATGGCCGCGCAGATTGCCGGTAAAAGCCCCTGCCCCATTTCGTCCAGCCCAAATGCGCCTTCAATCAGGCCCTGTTTGTTCAGCGCAAGCCTCCCCGCCGCCGGATCGGGAATGACAGATCCGAGACCATTACCCTGATAATTCAGCGCCATGCCGGTTCCGATTATCCACTCCTGATCGGCACCTATCCCCTGTGGCTTGCGCCAAAGCACAGAGGCCGTGGCGGCCGCCAGCATTTCTTCCAGTCGTTCGCTGGTCGACACGACCTGCCCTAAATAGCCGGGAGAGCCTGGCTGTCGCAGATTGCGCCTGCAGATCTCCAAAGGCGAGAGGCCGCACAGTGCTGCCAGCCTGTCCATCTGGCACTCCACCGCAAATGTCATCTGGTTGGCGCCGAAACCGCGAAAAGCGCCGCAAAGTCCGTTATTGGTATAGGCGAGACGGCCCCGCGTGGTGATATTGCCCACCACATAAGGGCCGATGGCATGTTCCAGCGCCGTTTCCAGAACGCTCGGGCCAAGCGACGCGTAAGCCCCCGCATCCGCCACCAGATCGACCTGCTGGGCCAGCAAAACACCTTGTGCATCGCAGGCGGTTTTCATGCGGATCTTCATCGGGTGGCGTTTCTGACCGGCAAGCATGGACTCTGCCCGCGACAAATGCAGCCTGACAGGCCGCTTTGCCTTCAGCGCCAGAAGCGCCAGCGCTGGCTGAACAGAAAGTTCGTCCTTGCCGCCAAAAGCACCGCCGGTCGGCGACGTCACCACCCGGATATCGTCTTCGTCCAAGCCAAGGATACGCGATAATTGCAGCCGGTCACGCCCGCCATGCTGGCCGCCAGCACATATGTTCAGCCGTCCATCCGCCCCGACATATGCATAGCCACCCTCGGTCTCCATGAAACCGTGCATTTGGCGGGGCGTGATATAGACTTCTTCGACGATATGGTCGGCCTTCGCGAAGGCTTGGACACTATCGCCACGGGTAAAGAGAATTTCCCGCTGGAGATTGCCGCTTGCGTGCACCAGCACTGCCTTTGGCTCCAGCGCCGCTTCCATGTCATCCACCATAGGCAGCGGTTCGTAGCGGACTTCGATCAACGACAACGCTCTTTCCGCTGTCTCTTCATCAACTGCGGCTACCCCTGCGACCGGATCGCCACGATGGCGCACCTTGTCGAAGCATAGTGCCGGTTGATCCTGGACCACGATGCCAAACGCATTCAGCCCCAGCACGTCGCGATGCGTTACAACAGCGACAACACCCGGCAATGCTTCTGCCGCCGCTGTGTCGATGGACAGGATCCGCGCATGGGCGACCCCGGCGCGCAGGATGCGGCCGACCAGCATGCCCTCCTCCCGGTGATCGGTTAGATAGGTCAGTTCGCCGCGGATCTTCTGCTCCACATCCGGGCGAATATGCCAGCGAGCTGGCATCCGCATGCGCTCAAGCGCCAGTTCGCCTTCCGGTGGGCGGGCAAACTCGATAGGTAAGGCGACAGGACAGTCCGGGATGCGTCCGGGCAGAAAGCCGCCGAGTCCGAAGGTCAAGGCATTCGCCGCAACGTGGCGACGATAGGCAGCAGAGCGAAATGCGTCGCCCGGCACATGCATTGTCTCAACCAAGCAGGGATGAACCTGCGCCCAAGCGCTTCCGTCCTCGGCAGCACAAGCCGCTAGCGCTTCGGCCTCACGCAGACGAGTGGGCGGCACAATGCCGCCGCCCACGGCAAACCGCACCGCATCGGCACCGCTCCGACCCGCTATGAGGCGACCTGCCACATTGATGACACTGGGGCTGAAGGCTGTTCTCAAACCGATCTTGCGGAATGTGAAACACTCCTGTGGTTGCTGGGGCGCGATCAAAATAGCCGTCAGGATCGCGGCAGGCTGGTGTGCGTCGGCCAGCCAATGTTCCAGCGACACGCTAAACCCGTGAGGATAGGCGGCAAATTCCAGAACAGCGTCCAACGCCAGCAGCGCAGGCAGAAGGCAACCGGCCCGCCCCGCTATATTGCCGCCAAGCGTGGCGAGAGTGCGCACAGCGGGGCTTGCCACCCATTTGACGGCGGCATGAAGCAGGGGCAAAGCCATAGCAAGATCACGCGATGCCAAAAGATTGGCAAGCGTCGTCATCGCACCGATGCGAATGAGCCCATCGGCCTCCACAATACCCGATAGCGAAGCGGAAAGCCCGCTGAGGCTGATCATACGCTCCGGCTTCGTCAGCCCCTTCGCCCATTCCAGTTGCAACGCCGTCGCTCCGGCGACGATGCGCGCGCCCGGCTGCTGCGCCTCAGCGATGGCCAGGTCCAGCGTCTTCGGGGCCAGCACCTCCATCATCCGGCTCCTGCGGTCGTGCCGAAGCGGAGGCCTTTTTCCTTCAGCCAGCGGCGATAGGCAATGGAGGAGGAATCGGCCCTTGTCGGGATTTCCGCGCGCGGCTCAAGCGGTAGCAGCAAAGGACGCTGGTTTTCAACGATGATCCGGTCCTGAAGGAAGATCACCTGCTCGAAATTGAGGAGTGCCTTATGCGGCGAGACGGTATCGACCAGATACATGACCGGCTGGGCGCGGCAAAGCCCGTCTTCCATCGGCTGGATGAACAGGGCAATCGCATCGAGCCGGCTCGGCGATGTGGGGCAGACGCGGTAGAGCATCACCACGAAGGGCGATGGCACCCGGTAGGTCAGGTGCACGAAATCGCCATCGCTTTCGGTCGCGGCAATGCGCGGCTGGAAAAACGTGCAATTGGTCGCCCAGACCTCATCCACATCGCGGCGAATTTCCGACAGATAGTGTGGCACTTCGGTATGCGGCACAGACCCGAGAATATCGGTATGCACGAAGGGAAAATGCGCCATATCGAGGAAATTCTCGACGACGCGCAGACCCGATGCCCGCATCGTCACCCAACCGCACAGCACGAACCGGCGATCCGCCTCTTCCGCTTCCACGATATCGACAATGTCCTTTCCCGGTGTGCCAAGCGTGGTAAACAGGCAGCCGTATTTGACCTGGAAGGGCAAGGCCGGTCCATAGCAGCCGTCCAGGCCCGCCTCGCGCACCAGCGGCGCACCATCCGTGTTCAGCCGATATTCGATCTGCTGGCCCAGCAGCTTTGTTTTCACCGGCTGGGTCGTGAGATCCCCGGCAGTGGCGATCGCATACCAATCGTCAAGCGCGACCCGGTCGGTCGTCTTCATTTGACACCCTCCGCTTCGCTGATCCATTGCTTGGTGCCGCCGCCGTTTTCGGCAAGCCATGCGGCGCGGCGGGCAAAATGTGCAGGCGCCATGCCATGGATATCGGCAATGATCGCCTTGATGTCACCGGTCTTCAGCACGCCATCCTCCACGATCACCTGACCATCCACCATGGTCATGGCGACATCGCCGCCGCGCACGGCGTGGACGAGATTGTGCTGCACATTGAAATAGGGGCCCTCGGCAAACAGCGGCGTCATACGCGGCGTATCGGTGCGCACGGCAATGATATCAGCACGTTTCCCGACTTCGATCGAGCCGATTTCATCCTCAAGACCGATGGCCTTGGCTCCGAGAATGGTCGCCATGCGCAGGCATTGCCAGCTATCCATGGCAGAAGCATCGCGGTGGCGCAGCTTGCCGAGCAGGGAGGCGGTCTTCATCTCCTCGAACATGTCGAAATTGTTGTTTTCCTTTTCGCCATCCGTGCCAAGACCGACCGGAATGCCAGCCGCCAGCATATCGGCAATCGGTGCAATGCCGGAAGCAAGCTTCATGTTTGACACCGGATTATGGGCGACCGAGACATTGTATCTGGCAATCAGCTCGATTTCCGCCTCATCCAGCCAGACGGCATGGGCCAGCATGGTGCGCGGCGCCTCAAAGAACCCCAGATCTTCCAGAACATGCATGGGGCGCTTGCCATAGGTGTCGATAAAGCCGCCAACCTCGACTTCCGCTTCCGAACAATGGGTGTGAAAGCCGGTGTTATACTGTTTGGCCATGGCGATAGCGCGCTGCTGGCCAGCTGCATCGGCATAAAACAGATGTTCCAGCCCGACCCAGACATTGATGCGGCCCCCCGCCTTGCGGTGCCAGGTCTCAATCATCGCCTCGTTATTGTCGAGCGTTTCGAAATAATTGTAATCGGGGTGCTCCCCGACATAGGGTACGGCAACCAGGCGCGTGCCGATGGACTGTGCGGCCCGGGCACTGCCATCCATATAGCGCCACATATCGACAACAGTCGTGGTGCCGGACAGCGCAGATTCGGCATAGCACAGAAAGGACGCCGCCTCGGCTTCATGCGGCAGAAGCACGCGGTGCATCGGGTTGATATGGATGGTCAGCCAGTCCCAGACCGGCAGATGTTCCGCCGTGCCGCGCAGGAAGCCGGAATGGGCATGGGCGTTGATCAGCCCCGGCATCAGCAGGGCATTGTCTATCCGCTTGACCGCCAGAGCCGGATGGCTGGCTTTCACCCTCTCCAGCGCGCCGACCGCCAGAATACGACCGTCCTCAATGGCAACGGCACCATCAGAAATGACGCTGTTTTTCGCATCCATGGTCAACAGAGTGTCGGCGGTGACGATCATTGCGCTCGAAGTCATGTTCATCTCCAGGGTGGTATTCCCGTTTCAGGGCATGCAAATTTCACGCCGCCTGCATCAGAAAGGCGGCGGCGCGCTCGCCGATCATCGTCACCGGCGCATGGGTGTTGCAGGTCGGAATAATGGGGATCACCGAGGCATCGGCAATCGTCAGCCCGGCAAGGCCATGCACCCTCAACCGGCTATCCACCACCGCCATTTCGTCACTGCCCATCTTGGCCGTACCGACAGGATGAAAGAAAGTGGAACAGCCATTGCGGATGAAATCCCGAAGGCCCTCCCTCGAAAGCTTTGTGTCCGGCGCGACAAAGCCATCGAACAGCCCTGCAAAAGCCGGTGTCTGCGCCAGAGCCATCACCGTCTCGACGGCCAGAAGCGTCGCCTCCAGATCGTCAGGGTCAGCAAAGTAATTCGGCTGGATTTCCAGCGGGCCAAAAGGATCGGCAGAGAGCAAGCGCAGATATCCGATACTTTTCGAGCGCATCAAGCCCGCCCCCATTGAAAACACCGGGCCGGACATGTCGTAAAGAGCGCGCAGCGCAGGCGTGGCGCTATTGCCCTGCACGGGAAAGGCATGCACATCCGGCTGGCCAAGATGGACCGACGATTTCCAGTTCATCATCGTGCCGCCGCCATTGTCGAGCATATCGCCCAGCGGCATTTTCGACCGGCAGACTACGGCCTGCACCAGCGGGTGATCCTGAAGATTGCGCCCAACGCCGGGAAGGGCATGATTGAGCGGAATGCCGAGCCGTTTCAACGCCTCGGGATCGCCAATGCCTGAAAGCATCAACAGGCGCGGCGTATCGAAAGCGCCCGCCGCCAGCACCACCTGGCTTTGGGCAAGCGTCTCAACTGTCTTGCCGTCCACCAGATGGCGAATGCCCGTGCAGCGACCCTTTTCGACCATCAGGCTGATGACCTGCGAGCCGGTCAGCACAGTCAGGCGCGGATGATCGAGGATCGGATAGAGATAACCCTCAGCCGAACTCCAGCGCTTGCCATCGACAATATTGAAATTCGAGGGGCAGGCACCCTCATTGCTTGGCCCGTTCGGATCATCGATCACGGGAATGCCGAGATCGGCAGCGCCCTCCATCATCGCCCGGGCCACCGGATGGAGCGTCTTGCTGGTCGTGATCTTCAGGGGACCGCCAGCACCACGCCAGCGGCTTTCACCCCCTTGCCAATCCTCGGCCTTCTTGAAGAATGGCAACACATCCTCAAAGGACCAGCCCTCGCAGCCAGCGGCCTGCCATGCGTCATAGTCATTGGGATGGCCGCGATACCACATCATCGCATTGATTGCCGAGGAGCCGCCCAGCACTTTGCCGCGCGGAATGCCAATCCTATGGCCATTGACGCGAGAGGTGGGCGCATAATCATAGCCCCAGTCCCAGCGTCCGCGCCCCAGCGGCACCCATTGGCGGGGATCGTCAATCTCGGTCACGCCGATCCCCGGTTCGCCTGCCTCGATCAGCAGCACGGTCGCATCCGTGCCATCGATCAGGCGACGCACCACCGGCAAGCCGCCGGAGCCAGCGCCGACGACGATATAGTCATAGGCCTTCTGCAGCGAGCGTTGTGGCAAGAGGGGCCGTGCTTCAGTCATCGTATTGGACATGGGGACATCGGCCTCAATTGTGCTCGCTCGGCCCCATGATGACGATGCCCTCGCTGGCCTCGACATGGCGTACGAAGATATATTTGTCCTCGCGCCCATCCGAATGCTTGCGCTTGATATCCGGCTGCACGGTGCCTGCCACCTTGGCAACCACCATATAGGGAACATCCGCCTTCAGCCCGGCCTCGCAATGGGAATCGAACTCTTCCAGCGTGCGGGCGGTAAAGGCATTGTCGATCCCGGCACCGCGAGCAATCGCGGCAATATCCACCCGCCCGAAAGCCGTGTGGGTCGGCGGGCCACCAATCGACTGGTAGCACTCATTGTCCCAGACGACGATGAGCAGGTTTTTCGGTTGTTCATTGCCAAGGGTGGCGAGAATGCCGAGGTTGAACATCATGCCGCCATCGGTATCGAGCGAGATGATGCGGCGATGCGGAAGCCCGGCTGCCAGCCCGAAGGCCTGCGGCGTGACGCAGCCAAGCTGCTGCTGAAACAGGCTGGCCTGGCGCATATGCGGGGCGGCGTTATACCATTCATCGACGGAGGCCCCGAGCGAGAGAATGACAAGCTCATTTTCCAGCCGCGCGGCCAGCAATTTCATGCAATCATAGCGCTTCATCGGACGATGCTCCCGCCAAGGGCGATGGCCGAGTGGTAGTAGGCATTGTAGGACCAGTTATAGGCATCGATAATCGATTGCTCGATTTCGTCTTCCTCGCGCACCACCCGGTAGGGAATGCGCAGCGCGTTCAGCACCGGCTCCATGGTGATGCCATGGGGAATGGCCCACCAGTTGTTTTCACCCAGTTCGCCGCGATAACTCATCAGCATGACAACCGGAATACCAGCCCCCAGCCCCATGCGGGCCAGCGGTTCAACGGAAGCCCGCAGGCCGGAATTTTCCATGACCAGGGCCGCGCGCTTGCCGGAGAGAAATACGCCGCCACAGATTGCTGCCCCCTCGCCCTCATTGGTGACACGGATGGTGCGGATATCAGGATCGGCATCGAGTGCCGGATACAGCTCCTTGAACAGCGAGTCGGGCAGGTAGCAAACGACACTGACCCCGGCTTTCTTGAGGCCGCGGATAACGGCATCGACGGATGATGGTTTCATGGTGATCCCTCGTTTCCGAGTGAGGTTCGCAAACTGCACATGTTTCGAATAGACGGCATTTTTCGACGCAAGTGATGCGCAAAAGGCAACATGTTACGATGTCTCTCGCGCGGCCTGTCCTGCCGCCTGGGCAAGCTGTTCGACCGATTGCTCCAGCAGCCGACCCAGCGCCGAGGCCGCATCCGACATCTCCTTGGCCGAGCGCGATAGCAGCATCAGCTTGCGGTTCGGCAAACGGCTGTCGGAGAGCGGCACGAAGACCAGCGAACCCTCGGCTAACTCCTGTTCCACGCCGACCCGGGTCTGCAAGACAAGGCCGAGATTGCGCCTCGCCAATTCCACCATCAGGCCGATGGAATTGGTGCGTGAGCGGTGCGAGAGATCCACCAGTGACCGGTTCAAGGCCTCTTCCACCGAAGCGCCCAGCGTCAGGCTGGCATCCGAGAGGATCACCCGCAGATTGGCAAGATCGAACAGCTTGATTTCCGTGCGCTTGGCCATGTCGCTATCCGGCAGAGCCAGAACGCCGATTGGCAGCGAGACGCTGGCAATGCGGCGCACAGTGCGCGGCACGCGCACGTCGAAAATAACCGCAAGATCACATTCGCCCTCGGCCACAGCATTTGCTGCCTGCTGCGAAGCCATGACCTTGATATCAACGGTAATGGCCGGATGGCGGCTCCAGAATGCCTCCAGCGCCGCCGGCAACAGGCCCCGCGCCACGCTTTCCACCACAGCCACCGAGACGGTGCCTCGGTGCAGCCCGTGCAGATCGTTGATTTCGGCGCAGGCCCGGCTGAGTTCCGACAGCGATGCTTTGGCGTGATACAGCAGCAATTCACCGGCGCTGGTCAGTTTCAGGCGCTGGCGCACCCGGTCAAACAATGGCGTGCCGATTTCCTCTTCCAATTGGCGCAGGATACGGCTGACGGAAGAAGGTGCCACATTGAGGGTAAGGGCAGCCTGGCGGATCGAGCCCAGCCGCGCCACCAGCTGGAAATAATGGATGCGCGTTGCAACCAGGCCCAGCCGGTAGGCATCCATCACGCCGCCTCGAAGGGCGGCACGATCACCATTTGCGGCACCGTCACCAGGCCCTTGTCCGTAATGCGGATTTCCGGGATCACCGACAGCGGGATGAGGTTGAAGCCCATATAGGGAATGGTGCAGCCAGCCTTTTCCCACTCCACTTTCAAGGCCTGAACTTCAGCTGCCACTTCATGCACCCGCTTGTCGGACATCAGGCCCGCCACCGGCAGCGGCACCATGGCTGTCACCGTGCCATCCTGCACCACACAGACCCCGCCCTGATGGGATTCGATGGCGCGCAAAGCCACCTGCATATCGGCCTCATTGGTACCGGCGATGATGATATTGTGGCTGTCATGACCGACAGAAGAAGCAACGGCACCGCTTTTCAGCGCGAAATTGGAAAGAAGCGCATGCGCCACATTGCCCGGCGATTTGCCGTGCCGTTCGATCACCGTCACGAAGCAAAGACCATGGCGGGCAAAATGCGTTTCCCAGTCATTGGCCGGTTCCAGCTCGATCTTCTCGTGTCCGAGGATGATACCCGGCAATTCAGTGCGGATCGTGTTGGCTATGACTTTGCTACTCGGCAGATCTGGCGTCAGCTTCACCACGTCAGGCAGCTTGACCGTGTGATAGGCAGCATCGGGATAGCGCCAGCGGCTGGAAAGGGCGGCATCGAGAACCGGAGTAATCTTTTTGTGGTCAACCACCAGTTCACCGCCATACCAAGTACTGACCGGTTCAAGGTCGTCATTCAAAAGCACCAGATCGGCCCGGCGACCGCCGCCCAACCCGCCGATCTCCCCATCCATACCAAACCGTGTCGCGCCATGCAGCGAGCCCATGGCCCAGGCCTGCTCCCGGCTCATGCCCGCGCGTCGTGCCTCGCGCACCACCCAGTCGAGGCCGAAGGCCAGCAGGTCCTCGGCATCGCGGTCGTCGGTGCAGACGGCGATGCGCTTATGCGAAGCGCCAAGCTCGGTGACGGTGCGGATCGCCTCCGGCAGTGAATGCCAGGGCGTGGTTGGCGGGCCGCCGCGCAGGAACAGCCAGATCCCCGCCTCCAGCAGATCATCGGCAATGTCGCGGTCGATGGCTTCATGCGTATCGGTCACGCCGGATGCGGCATAGGCCGAGACGAATTCACGGCCATAGACATGCCCGGAAACTGGCCTGCCCCGGCCAAGCGCCGCGGCCAGAATAGCATGAGCGCGCTCATCGCCCATGGTGACGGGGACGAAATCCATCTTCTCACCCAGCGCCACCGCTTCCGGCCATCTGTCGAACAGGGCAGCGATCTTTTCCGCTGTCAGATCCCCGCCCGCCGTTTCCAGCTCCGGTGAGGTGGCAGGCACGGTTGAGGGAACGGTGAGAAAAATCGATAGTGGCGCATGACGGGCGTCTTCCAACATCGCCTCGACACCGGCCACATCCATGACATTGCCGATCTCGTGGCTATCGCAGAAAATCGTCGTCGTACCGTTGAGAAGCGCTGCCTCTGCATAGGCGCAGGCCGTGACCATGCTGGATTCAATATGGATATGCGGATCGACCAGACCCGGCGCAAGAATGCCGCCCTGCGCATCGTAGCGCGGCACGCCCAAAACTTTCGAGCTGCCCGCCGGTTTGACGGCGGCGATCCGTCCGCCAGCCAGCCAGATTTCCCTGTCAGGCAAAATACGCTCGGAATAGGTCGAGAGAACGCGGGCACCGGTGATCACCAGATCAGGCGCGGCGCGACCGGACGCCACATTTGCCAAGTGCCGTGTCATGCCCGCCAGCGGGGCAACGGAAAATCGGGTTAAAGCCATCGGCATGAACTCCTCTGATGGACAGAATGGTGAGATCCGGCTCTGTCCTATCGTCAGTGATAATCGGGTATGCCCGGCATAGTCCGGAAACCGGGGATGCTGCGAAACCGCCTTATCCACCGCCGCAGCGCTGGAAATTCATCGTGATCGATGCCGTAGTCGCGGCTGAGGGCAAAGCTTGGAAACAGGGCGAGATCGGCAATGGTCGGGCCTGCCCCGGCAAACCATTCGCAGCCATCCATCTGGCGCAGCGTCATGTGGTCGTCCATGATCCGGAAGGCGGCGCGGGATGACGCTTTCAGTGCTTCGGCATCACCTGGACCGCCAAACAGCGCCACCCGCCGGGCCGTGACAGCACAGCCAAGCGGCGAGACTGAAAACAACGTCCATTGCATGACGCCGCCAAAGATGGCTGGATCGAGTGGCAGCCATGTGCCGGAGGGGTCATACGCCCTGGCCAGATGGGCAAGAATGGCCTGCGTGCCGTAAAGCACCTGCTCGCCATCCCTCAGCACCGGAAGCTCCCCCAGCGGATTGAGCGCCAGCATCGCCGGGGTCTGTTCCTCCCGGCCCGGCACCATATCGATAGCAAGGGTTTCATAGGCCATCCCAAGACAGGACAGCAGCAGCCGCACCCGGTAGCAGTTTTCGTCCAGATCGTAATTGTAAAGCGTGATCGCAGACATCAGGCCACCTGCGCCAAGGCGGAGGGTGCCTCAAGTGTCAGGCGCAGGGCCTCTGCCCAACGGGCAAGCGTCGGCCTAGATGCCGCCGACGCAGCATCTGTCACCAGATGGAGGGCAAGCCTTCCGGCGGAGACCGCCTGAACCGCTACGGCGACACGCAGATCGCCAGCCTCAAGCCGCCAGGCATTGGCGGCAATAACCTCAAAATGTGCGGGCAAAATTCCCTTTTTGGTGGGGAGTTGCGCTTCCTTCAGCACATTCATGGCCTGTTGCAATGTGCAATCTGCATAAAGGCTGCGCACGCTTAAGCCCAAGCCAAGATCCGGGATGCTGGCCACGTCGGCACGATCGGCAAGCGCTGTCCAGATCACGCCATGGCGCTCCTCGGCGGCATAGGTCGTCACCCGGATGGTCTTCGGCACATCCAGATCGGGATGCGCTGGAATATGGGTGCATTGTCCCGCCGTATCGTAGGACCACCCGTGGTAGAGGCAGGCAATATGGTCACCCCGCACGAAGCCAAAGCTCATCCGCATACCGCGATGCGGACAGCGGTCTTCCCAGACATGCACTGCCCCCTTGGCATCGCGCCAGATGACGATCTCCGCACCATCAACGACAGCGCCAGCCGAGGTTCCAGGCTCGATAGATGAAGACAGTGCCACCGGCACCCATGCTTTTTCAATGCTCATGACCCCTTCACCTTTCAAAAACTGCCTGTCTCGCACTCTCAAACCTGTGCCATCACGAAAGCCGCCGGACATCCCACACGATGCAGTCTGCCGGGCCGAGGCTACAGGCCATTTCAAACATATCGACCAAGGCCTCCTGCCCGATGACGCAAACCGCAACGCGGTTTTCGCTGCAAGCCTCGACATCAATGCCGATATCAAGCCTGCCAGCGCGATGGCGGGCAAAACTCAGGAAGCTTTGGCAGTTGAAATTTCCCTCGAACACCAGATTGACCGTCAGGCTCATCACAGATCCACCATTGCTGGTACATCATTTTTCGGCTCAACCTCAGGCTCAATCCTGCGCAATATTTCGTCTCCGATTGACCGTTTCAAACGCATAAGATTAAATCTTGTGCATGCCTGATTTTTATTCAGTCTAGCGTCAGGAGAAGCAGGCTTACAAGCATTTTCTTCAGCCTAGATGTTGCCTTTTACGCATCGTCTTGATCGATTTTTTTCGACTATGCGGAACACCAGCGTTTTGAAAAGGTCAAAGCCGATTGGAATGGGGTGAACATCAGCGCGGTGAACAACCCAGCGTGTATGACGTCGTCCTACCAATGTCGATGCTGAAGCATCGGCCGTTGAACGTCACCATCTGGCACGGTTGTTGCGTCAGAAAGGACGGCAGGTGGATGCGGATCGCCGCTTTCCAACCGGTAGAGTTCGACAAAACCAGTTCAACAAAAACATATGGGGGTTCCAATGATCGACCTGCGCAGCCTTTCCCGTCGCGGCTTTCTCAACATGGCAGCAGCCGGCAGCGCCTCGCTGGCGCTTCCCGGCATGTTGCGCACCGCCGCAGCCGCAAGTGCCTTGCCTGCTATAAAGGAAGAGGACGCCGTGATCGGCTTCGGCCATGTCGGCCCGGTGACGGATGAAGGCTGGACCTGGTCGCACCATCAGGGTGTTATCGCCGTAAAGGAAAAATTCCCCAAGCTGAAGAAGATCCTCGAGGTCGAGAACGTCCCCTATTCAGCGGATGCCACCCGCACCTATCGGCAATTCGTGTCGGAAGGCGCGAATATGATCTTCGACACGTCCTCGACAGGCGACTTCCTGCATGACGTGGTGCGCCGCGCCAAAGACACCGCCTTCATGGAATGCAATGGCCATGTGACGATGGACAATCTCGGCTGGTACTACATGGCCCATTGGTATCCGACCTATGTGGTCGGCGTCGCCGCCGGGCATCTGTCGAAAACCGGCAAACTCGGTTACGTCGCCTCCTTCCCGGTTGCCTCGGTCTATGCCTCGACCAATGCCTTCCTGATGGGGGCGCGCACCGTCAACCCCAATGCCACCTGCCAGACCATCACCATCAATTCCTGGTTTGATCCGCAGGCCGCAGCCCAGGCTGGCACCGCGCTGATCGACAATGGCTGTGACTTCCTGTTCGGCATCATGGATGAAGCCGCCTATCTCCAGGTTGCTGAAAAACGCGGCGTCTGGGCTGCGATGTGGAACACCGACATCCGCCGCTATGGCCCCAATTCCTATGTGTCCTCGATCATTATAGACTTCAAGGAGTTCTATATCGATCAGGTGCGCAAGCGGCTGGCAGGCGAATGGTCGCCTTCGGAAAGCATCTTCGCGATGGGCGCTGGCGTTGACCGCGATACCTGGGGAGCCAAGGTTCCCGCCGAAGTCGGCAAGGCGGCGGATGACGTGCGCACGAAAATCCTCGGCGGCTGGTCGCCGTTTGTCGGCGAATTGAAGGACGCCAAGGGTGCCGTGCGGGTGGCCAAGGGCCAGAAGATGACCGAACTCGAGCTTTATAATTGGGATTGGTCGGTGGAAGGCGTCACGGGGCTTTAAAGCACCCGACGCAATATAGAGGCCGGGCGATGATGCCCGGCCCTTCGCAGTCTCTCATGCCGGTGTGCCGAGAATGAATGAACATCCTGCGAAATATACAGTGCCGACGGGGGCAGCCCCTCTCGTCCAGTTGAAAGGCATTGCCAAATATTTCCCCGGCGTTATCGCCAATCGCGATGTCGATCTTGAAGTCATGCCCGGTGAAATCCACGCGCTGCTGGGGGAAAATGGCGCTGGAAAATCGACACTGATGAATATCCTGACCGGCATTTACCAACCGGATGCGGGCGAGATCATCATCGACGGCTATGCAAGGCAATTTACCGGGCCGCAACAGGCGATTGCCGCAGGCATCGGCATGATCCACCAGCATTTCAAGCTGGTGAATGCCTTCACCGTGGCGGAAAACATTCATCTCGGCTGGAGCGATACGCCACGCCGTGCCTCAGCCTCGGTTCTGGAGGAACGCACCGCAGAGCTTGCGGCCAGGTTCAATCTTCAGGTCAAGCCTTCGGCGCGGATCACCGAGCTTTCGACAGGTGAACAGCAGCGGGTGGAGATCCTGCGGGTTCTCGCCCGCAAGGCTCGCGTGCTGATCCTTGATGAGCCAACCGCCGTCCTCACACCGCTTGAAGCACGCGAGCTGTTCAAGGCCTTGCGCGATTTCGCCTCCACCGGCAATGCGGTGATCTTCATCTCCCATAAGCTCGATGAAGTGCTGGAAATTTCCGACCGGGTGACGATCCTGCGCGGCGGGCAAAAGGTCGGCACCGAGCTTTCCGCCGATTGCAGCCCGGCCAAGCTGGCGCGGCTGATGGTCGGGCGCGATATCGTGCTGGCCGACATGCGGGGCCGTCCGCAGGGTGCCGCCGCGCTATCGTCTGCTCCTGTCATGCGGGTCAGCACAGTGACGGCGCTGGACGATAGCGGACGCCAGACCTTGCACGATATTTCCCTTGATCTGCGTGCAGGCGAAATCCTCGGGATTGCCGGGGTAGCAGGCAATGGCCAACGTGAACTGTCGCAGGTCCTGACCGGCACGCGGCCCATCGCTTCCGGCACCATCGAAATCGACGGCGAAGCGGTTGGTCCCGCAAATGCCGCTGATTTCGTGCGGCGCGGCATCGGCCATATCCCGGAAGACCGGCTACAAAGCGGCTTGGCACCGGGGCTGTCGATCACCGTCAATGCCGTGATGCGCGAATATGGCAAACCGCCGGTCACTGTTGGCGGACTGTTTCGCCCCTCCGCCGCCAAGGCGCTGGCCCGCAGCATTGCCAGCGTCGCAGAGGTCGCCATCCCGGATTTCGCCATGCCAATCCGCAATCTATCGGGTGGCAACCAGCAAAGGCTGGTGGCGCGGCGCGAAATGCGGATCGCCACGAAAATTCTGGTCGCCGCCTATCCCAGCCGGGGGCTGGATGTCGGGGCGATCAACACCATGCTGCGCTATATCGTTGACCTGCGCAATGCAGGCGCCGGTATCCTACTGATCTCGGAGGAGCTTGAAGAATTGCTGAACCTCTCCGACCGCATCGCCGTGCTTTACGAAGGCCGGATCATGGGCATCGTCGAGAATGACAGCACCGATATCGAGCAGATCGGCCTGATGATGGGCGGGCGACAGCTTCAGCCGGGTCAGTTGGCAGGAGGCACGCATCATGGCTAGTCTTCGCCTGCAACGCTTCCCTTCAGCCACGCCCACTGCTGCCCTTGGCGCACGGGTGGCGGCTATTGCGCTGGCGTTAGTGATCGCGGGTGTCATTCTGGCTATTGCGGGGAAAAGCCCTGTTAACCTTGGCATTCAGGTGGTTTCGTCCTCGCTCGGTTCCAGTTTCGGCCTGGAAGATCTCGGCCTTCTGGTTATCCCGCTGATCCTGACCGGCCTGTCCGTCACGGTCGCGCAACAGATCGGCGCCTGGAATATCGGAGCGGAAGGGCAGTTTTACGCAGGCGCCTTCGCCGCCAGTGCCGTTGGTCTTTTTGTGCCGCTGCCGGAAGGCTGGAGCCTGGTGGCGATGTTTTTCGCCGGAGCGCTTGGCGGAAGCGTGTGGATCGTCATTCCGGCCCTTGCCCGTGCCTATGCTAATGTCAACGAGCTGATCACCACGCTGCTGCTCAATTTCGTCGCCATCCTGATGGTTTATTATGTCTCCACGGATGCGTGGCGCGAACGCGGCGGCGTCGCCAACTCGGCCACTCCGCGCATCAAGGCCGAAATGCCGGAATTCTGGGGTCTTGTGCATTGGGGCCTGCCAATTGCAGTGCTTCTCGCGCTGGCCATGGCGGCGCTGCTGGCCTTTACCCGCTGGGGTTATGAGGTGCGGCTGATCGGCTCCAATCCGCAGGCCGGAAACTATGCGGGCATTGCCGCCCGCCGTCATCTGATCACCGTCATGCTGCTATCGGGGGCAATTGCCGGTCTGGCGGGCATGTTGGAAGTCACCGGAACAGTGCATCGTCTTCAAGGCGGCATTTCCAACAATTACGGCTATCTCGGCATCATGGTCGCGGTGCTGGCGCGGGGGTCCTGTATTGGGGTTATCCTTGCGGGCGCGCTGATGGCCTTCATCCTCAATTCGGGCATCATTTTGCAAACGCAGGGGCTGACAACCTCGACCGTGCTGGCAATCACCGGCCTCATCCTCTTCCTGACAGCCATCGGCGACGAGATTTCCCATTACCGCATCGTCCGCGACAAGACCTGAAAGGACCCGCGATGGAACTGTTGACCGGACTTCTGACCACCGCCTTTCTGGCTGGCGGCGTCTTGGCGCTGGCGGCCATGGGCGAAGTGCTGGCCGAGCGGGTCGGCGTCGTCAATCTTGGCGTCGAAGGGCTGATCGCCATGGGAGCGATCACCGCTGTTGCCACCGTCACCGCCTTTCCCTCCCCCATCCTCGGCTTTTTGGCGGCGCTCGCTATCGGCGCTTTGTTCGGCATGGTGTTTGCGGTGGCGACTGTGACGATCAGGGCCAATCAGGTGCTCTGCGGGCTGGCATTGACCTTGATCGGCACCGGCCTTGCCCAAACGATTGGTAAATCCTATTCCGGCATGCCGGTTCCGGCGACATTCCAGGGCGTCAAGATGCCGATCCTCTCGGAGATCCCCATCCTCGGACCGGCTTTTTTCAGCCAGAATATTCTCGTCTACCTGATCTACATCATCCTGCCGCTGGGCCTGTCCTTTCTGATGTTTCGCACCCGCCACGGGCTCAATATGCGCGCCGTTGGCGAAAATCCGGCGGCTGCCGATGCGGCGGGCATTCCGGTCCATCGCATCCGCTTTGGCTATGTCTGCGCAGGCGCGGCGCTTGCATCAGGCGCAGGTGCCTATCTGGTTCTGGCCTTCGTGCCATCCTGGTCGGATGGCGTGGTGGCGGGGCGCGGCTGGATCGCGGTGGCGCTGGTGATCTTTGCTGGCTACCGGCCTATTCCGGCGGCTCTCTCCGGCCTGTTATTCGGCTTCATCACCGCGCTCGGCTTCGTCGGACAGGCGCGCGGCTGGCCGATTGCTCCGGCCTTTCTGTCCATGCTGCCCTATGCCGGAACCATCGCCTTCATTATCGTGCCTGTGATCGCCTGGCAGCGCATGCGCCGGTTGATGGCGGCACCAGCCGCCCTTGGCCTGCCCTATTACCGCAGCCTTCGTTGACCAAGGATGCAGGGAGAAACCCAGTGATGGCAATCGACAAAACAAGCCTCGATCAATGGTATCCCATCGATACCGAAACGCTCATTCCCTATGGTCTATCCGCCAACCGGCTGCTGGGCATTGATCTCGCCGTGACCCGCACCGAGGACGGTGACGTTACCGTGAAAGCGCAGGAAAACAACCTGCCAATCCGGCGGCGCTACGGCTATATCTGGACGACGCTCGGCAGCCCGGACAAGGAGCTTTTCCCCATTGAGGAAGCCGATGAGCCGGATCGTCGCATCGTGCCCTGCGGTGCTGTCACCGTGAAGGCATCAGGCCTGCGGATCGTCGAAAACTTTCTCGACATGGCGCATTTTCCCTTCGTCCATACCGATATTCTCGGCTCCGAACCGCATACGGAAGTCGAGCACTATAATGTGGAAATCCGCCGCGACGTCGATGAGGTCTGGGCGACCAATTGCCAATTCTTCCAGCCGCAAGCGGCCCTTTCCGCCACGGACGGATTGATGACCCACTATATCTACCGGGTGATGACACCCTTCACGACGCTGCTCTACAAGACCTGTCCGAATTCTGACAGCCGCTGGGATGTGATCTGCCTGTTCGTCCAACCCCTGGACCCGGATCGCTGCCGCGCCCATCCGATCATGTATCTGATCGATGATCAATCGACCACCGCCTCGCTGATCCAGTTCCAGCAGCTGATTTTCCTGCAAGACCGGATCATCCTTGAAAACCAGCGCCCGGTTCTGCTGCCGATGGAGCCGCGCTCGGAAATCCCCACCCGTGCTGACGCAACCTCCATCGCCTACCGCCGATGGCTGAAGGAAAAGGGCGTGACCTATGGAACGTCGCTGAAAGCCGTTGCATGACCAATACCGCGCACCAGCAATGAGTGATTTCAGGGACACGGTGCTGATCGCCAGCGGTTTTCATGCGCCGGTGGCTGGTGAAATCGATGTGCTGACTGATTGCCTGATCGCCATCGATGCGGATGGCGTGATACTCTCCGTGCTGCACCCCGACGATGAAGGATACGGATTGGCGAAAGCCGATGCCGACCGCCAAGGACGGCTTTCACGTCTACCGGCGGGCTGCCTGCTCCTGCCGGGTCTGGTGGATTGCCATGTGCATGCGCCACAATATCCGCAGCTTGGCACCGCCCTGGATGTGCCGCTTGAAACCTGGCTGCATGCCCATACTTTCCCGCTGGAAGCCCGCTATGCGGACCTAGCCTATGCAAAGCGCGTCTATGGCCTGCTGGTCGATGATCTGCTGGCCAATGGCACGACCACGGCGCTGTATTTCTCCACCATTCACCAGGATGCGACACGCGTTCTGGTCGATACCTGCCTGGAAAAAGGTCAGCGCGCCCTGATCGGCAAGGTCGCCATGGACAATGTAGAGCAATGCCCGGACTATTACCGGGACGCCTCACCGGATGCGGCTTTGCAGGGAACACAAGCGCTGATCGACTATATCAGCACCCATCCGGATAACACAGCGTCCCGCGTCTGGCCGGTGGTGACGCCACGGTTCATTCCGGCCTGCACGGATGCGACGCTGGAAGGGCTGGGTGCGATGGCACGGGACTGCGGCTGCCATGTGCAGACCCATTGTTCGGAAAGCGATTGGGAACATGCCTATGTGCTCTCGCGCCACGGCATGACGGATGCGATGAGCCTTGATCGTTTCGGCCTTCTCACCCGCCGCAGCATGTTGGCCCATGCCAATCTGCTGACTGCGGATGATATGGATCTGATCAAGCTCAGACAGGCGGCAGTGGCGCATTGCCCGCTCTCCAATGGCTATTTCGCCGGTGCGGTCTTTCCCCTGCGCGCTGCCCTGGAAAAGGGTCTGCATGTCGGGATGGGCAGCGATATTTCCGGTGGACCGAGCGCTTCGCTTCTCGACAATATGCGCGCCGCCATTCTCGTCTCCCGCATGTTGGAAACCGGCGTCGATCCGGGCCTCCCGCCGGAAAAGCGCGCAAGCGGCGCCAAGGCCCGCATCGACTTTCGCCACGCCTTCCATATCGCCACCGCTGGCGGCGGCAAGGCATTGGATCTCCCCATCGGGCAATTTGCCCCGGGCTATCGTTTCGATGCCATCGTCATTGATCCGCAGGCGGCCCAAGGCACGGTGCGGTTCTACGAGAGCGATGAAATGACGGAGACCCTGCTGCAGAAAATCGTCTTTACGGCATCGCGCGCCAATATCTCTGCCGTGTTTATCGACGGATGCAAGGTGGCCTGATCGGCATGGAAAAGCGGCGGCACAGTTGCCGCTGGAACCGAATGGGCTCTCGATAGTTTAGCCTGCCGTGCGAGCGTCCACCCCGGTTCAATCAGGGATGATGAGAGAGCACGCTCGCCAGTTTTACCCCGGAAAGACAAGAATGCCTGATATCGCCGAACAGGAAGCCGACAAGGAGGCGCAGCCCTCCAACGCCATGTCGGAGGAAGACAAACAGGATATTGGCGAGCGAGGGTCCGGTTCGCCCAAGGTGGTCCATGAAGTCGTTCGTCTGCAAGGCGATGAGGAATTGGGCCGCCCGCTTCAGTCCCTGCTTTTTTCGGGCTTTGCTGCCGGGGTCGCAATCTGTGCATCCCTGCTGGCGGAGGCTTTCCTGCACGCGCGACTACCCGACACGCCTTGGCGGGTGTTGATCGTCTCCCTTGGCTATACCGTCGGCTTCGTGATCGTCATTCTGGGCAATCTGCAACTGTTTACCGAAACGACCGTCACCGCCGTGCTTCCTATCGCCGCCCACCCGACACGTCGCAACCTTTTCCGGCTTGTTCGCCTATGGGTGACGGTGCTGCTGGCCAATCTGCTCGGAACATTTTTCATCGCGGTGCTCATGGAAAACCAGCTCATCATCGGCGCCGAGCAGCGCGAGGCGATATTGGATATTTCCAGGGCGATCCTCGGGCATGATTTTGCAGCGACATTGCTGCTTGCCACGCCTGCGGGCTTTCTGATTGCCTCAATCGCCTGGATTCTCCCCAATGCCCGAGGCAATGAGTTTTGGGTGATCGTGATGATTACCTATACGGTGGCGCTTGGCGGGTTCAGCCATGTCGTCGCCGGGTCTGGAGAGGCCTGGCTGCTGATGCTGGCGGGCGAAACAAGCGTCTGGGGCGCTATCGGCGGCTTCATCCTTCCAACGTTGATCGGCAATATCATCGGCGGCACCGGACTGTTTGCCGTTGTTGCCCATTGCCAGGTCCGCGATGAACTCAAGCCGGAGTGATATGGAAAGCAATTTTCAGGCTGGCAGGCGCATTTCGCTTGGAAGGTCCTGGGGAGAAAACAGCGCATTGTGAAGCTGGTTGAGCGCGATGGCCACCGCGCCAACCAGGGTGGCGCGGGACTGAAGTGTGCTGGCCTCAAGCGAAATGCAGCTGCGGGTCGAACTTGCCAACGCCTCCTTGACCATGCGCACCATCAACGGATTGCGACCAACATTGCCGCCCAGAATAATCTTGCCTGGATCAAGCATGGCGTGAACCGAAACCACCAGCAAAGCCGCCAGCCGGGCGGTCTCCTGCACCGTCGCCAGCGCCTTTGCTTCGCCCTTTTCAGCCGCTTCGAGAATATCGCGAACGGTCATCCCGCCGTCTCCGGGATTGCCATAGCGCTCCAGAATGCCGCGTGCGCCAATCGCGCATTCCAGCGCGCCGCGCTCCAGACTTTCAGAGCTATAGGGATCGGTGCCAAACGGTAGATAGGCGATTTCGCCCGCCGCCCCTTTGGCCCCGCGCATCAACTTGCCATTGACGAGAACACCAAGGCCAATACCGGTTCCCAGCGATACGAACGCAACCGAATCGAGACCGATGCCACTGCCTTTCCAGCTTTCGCCGATCACTGCCGCATTGACATCGTTTTCGACGATGACATCGCAGCTAAACAGGCCCTGCAAGGCCTTGATCACATCGAGACTGCCGATTTCAGAGAGGTTCGGGGCAAGGGAAAGCCGACCGGTTTCAGGATCGACCACCCCCGGCATGGCCACGGCAGCAAGAAGAACCTTGCTGCGGGGAATACGCGCCTTTTTAAGCGACGCTTCGACAATGCCGCTGACATGGGCCAGAAGGGCCTCTCCACCACGCTCCCCGGCTGACTTCTCGGCTTCCTGCACAATTGTCCCGGCAATATCGGCAATCGCCACCCGAATGGTCGTTGCACCAATATCCAGGCCAATGACGAAACCGGCATCCGGTGCGACTTCATAGGTCACGGCGCTGCGCCCGACCTTGCCGGACACGATGCCCTTGACCCGGACCCAGCCCGCTGTCTCAAGCGTGCGGATGACCTCGGACATCGTCTGTTTCGACAGGCCGGTCTTTTTTGCCAGATCCGCCCGCGATGTCGGCCCCTGGTGCAGAAGAATGTCCATGGCGGCACGAACGGAGATCTGGCGTAACATCGGCGGTGTGCTCGTCCAGAGATTCATCCGCAATCACCTCATCCTATCGACAACAGGCATGTTTAAATCTTGACGACACGTATCGCACGACTGGGTCACAGGTGCAAATAGTTCGTCCCCGTGACGAATTATCTCATCTTGCCACAATTCGTCCTCACCCCGTTGATACGCGAGAACAATAGCACGATCAATGCCACCGCAAATTGCCTGAGGAAAATGCAACCGGAGCCAGCATAGGATTTTTTTATCGCCGCGATCGAGTTCGCCGTGTTCCAGACTTTTCTTGTCTTTCAAGCTTCTTTTGCGCGCAAAAAATCGATAACACTCTATAGATGCTGGATATTTTTGCCACTATCCGATTCCGGTTTCGCTTGTAATATGATAAGAGACACTGGTATTATGAGTTAGAATAGACGTCCGGGAGGGACATGTGACGACCAATACTCTGCCTGCCACAGCACATCTCGATTGGCTTTCCGATCCCAAGGTTTTTGCCGTCGGGCGGTTGTCTGCCCATTCCGATCATATCGTCTATCCCGATGAAGCATCCGCTGCGGCGGGATCTGCCTCTCCGCTTCGCCAGAGCCTGGATGGCACCTGGAAGTTCGTCTCCGCCACATCAGCAACTGAGCGCCCTGAAGGTTTTCACCAGCCAGACTTCGACCGCAGCGGCTTCGGCGACATTATCGTGCCTGGCGCCATGCAGTTGCAGGGCCATGGCCGCCCGCAATATGTCAACACCCAATATCCCTGGGACGGCCATGAGGCGCTGGCGCTTGGGCAGGCCGCCGGGGCCAACCGGGTCGGCTGCTATGCCCGGACCTTCCGACTTGACCCGGCCCTTGCCGGCCAGCGGATCATTCTGACCTTCGACGGTGTCGAGACCGCCTTCTATGTCTGGCTGAACGGTCGTTTTATTGGCTATGCCGAAGACAGTTTCACGCCCTCACGCTTCGATATTACCGATGCGCTGATTGACGGCAACAACCTGCTGGCCGTCGAGGTCTATCACCGCTCTTCCGGCGCCTGGCTCGAAGACCAGGATTTCTGGCGTCTGTCGGGCATCATGCGGCCCGTGCGGCTGGAGGCCTGGCGGAGCCTGCATATCCGCGACCTGTTCGTCACCACAGATCTTGCTGATGATTTCAACAGTGGCTCCCTGCGCCTGCGGCTGGCCCTCGACTTGGCGGATACAGAAACGGCCAGTCTTGGCGTGACGCTGTATGATCCAAACGGCGATACCGTGCTGTCGGCCACCTTCGATGCCGCAATCAATATGGATATCGCCCTGCCCGTCACCGCCCCGCATCTGTGGAGTGCCGAGACGCCGCATCTCTATCGCCTGATGCTTGTCCTGAAGGATAGGAACGGCGCAACAGTCGAGGCCGTGCCGCAGCCGATCGGTTTTCGCCGGTTTGAAATGCGCGATGGGGTGATGCGCCTCAATGGCCAGCGCATCGTTTTCCGTGGCATCAACAGGCATGATTTCCATCCACGCCGTGGACGTGCGCTGACGGTCGAGGACATGCTTTGGGATGTACTGTTCTTCAAGCGCAACAATATCAATGCGGTGCGCACCAGCCATTACCCAAACCGCAGCGAGTTCTACGCGCTCTGCGACCAGCACGGCCTCTATGTGATCGATGAGGCCAATCTTGAAACCCATGGCACCTGGTCGGTCGAGACCCTGGACCCGGACAAAGTCCTGCCCGGCGACCGCGACGAATGGCGGCCCGCCGTGCTCGACCGTGCCGCCAACATGCTGGAGCGCGACAAGAACCATCCTTGCGTGCTGATCTGGTCCTGCGGCAATGAGAGCTATGGCGGCAGCGTGATTGCCGATATGGCCGATTGGTTTAGGGACCGCGATCCCTCCCGCCTCGTCCATTACGAAGGCGTGTTCCACGACCGTCGCTTTGATGCGCGCTCCAGTGACATGGAAAGCCGGATGTATGCGCGCCCGCAGGACATCGAGGACTACCTGCGCAGCAACCCGTCCAAGCCTTTTGTGTCCTGCGAATATACCCATGCGATGGGCAATTCCTGCGGCGGCATGCATCTCTATACCGACCTCACCTATCGTTATGATCAGTGCCAGGGCGGCTTTATCTGGGAATATATCGAACAGGCCCTCTACGGCACCCGCCCGGATGGCAGCGAAGGCCTGCTGTTTGGCGGCGATTTTGCCGACCGTCCGACCGATTACAGCTTCTGCTGCGACGGCATTATCACCGCTGACCGGCAATTGACCCCAAAAGTCCAGGAAATCAAGGCGCTTTACCAGCCTGTCCGGCTAATCCCGGACGCGCACGGCGTCAAGGTGATCAATGACAACCTGTTCTTGAACCTCGACGCTTTCTACCTCAGATATTACCTGCTGAAGGATGGTGTCGCGGTGGCAGAAGGGCAGGCCGATATTGCGCTTGCGGCCCAGGAACAGACCTATCTGCGTCTGTCCGTGCCTGTCACGCAGCAGCCGGGCGAATATGCCCTGCAATGCTCCCTGCGCGAACGCCATGAGCGCGCCTGGGCACCGGCTGACCACGAAGTGGCGTTTGGCGAGCATGCCTGGACCGTGGCAGACGAAAAACCAAGCTCGGTTTCCCGTCCCCTCACCCGCGCCGAAGGCAGCTACAATCTCGGCATTTCCGATGGCCACAGCCGCACCTTGTTCTGCCGTCGCTTTGGCGGACCGGTATCGCTGGTCAATACGGCGGGCGTGGAGTTCCTGGAACGGCCGCCCCTGCCGATCTTCTGGCGCGCGCCGACCGACAATGACCGGGGCGCAGGCTTCGGCTTCAAATTCGGTAGCTGGCGTCGCGCTAGCCTCGACCAGAAACAGGCTTCCTATACCTATCGTGACACCGGGGCCGATTATCGCTTTGCCCTACCTGACAGCAGCATGCAGGCCACGGTGTCCTACCGCTATGAGGAGGATGGCGCGATTGCCGTCACCGCCCATTGGCCGGGCGATGCCAGCCTGCCCTCGCTGCCACTGTTCGGCCTGACGATCCCCATGCCAGCAACCTTCAACCGCTTCCGTTATTATGGACTTGGACCGGAGGAAAATCACATCGACCGCGCCCATGGCGCACGGCTTGGCATTTACGAGCGCGCGGTGGCCGACAATGTCACGCCCTATGTCATCCCGCAGGAATCCGGAAACCGAACCGGCGTGCGCTGGGCCGATCTGTTCGACGCTGACGGCAACACATTGCGCTTCGAGGCGGTGGATATGCCGTTCGAGCTGGGCGTTTCGCCTTATACGGCTTTCCAGCTGGAAGCCGCAGCCCGGCCCTACGACCTGCCGCCAGCCAACCGCACCATCGTCACGCTGATGGCCCGGCAGATGGGCGTCGGTGGTGACGACAGCTGGGGCGCGCTGCCGCATCCTCAATACATGATCGAACCGGGTGAGCCTTTAACGCTCACCTTCCGGATGAGAGTGATGGCAGGATGAGAGTGATGGGGTGAGAAAGGGCAATTCGATCTCCCGATAGGATGGCAACACTGCCTCGCTGACCCTGCCTGCCCGCACGATCACCCGGTCGGTTTGCGGGCGGGCAATGACCTGGTCCATGCTCCAGGCCTCAAAGATCATCAGATCCGCCGGACGCCCGGCGCCGATGGTTCCAGCGGAAAAGCCGGTCATCGCGGCGGGTTGGGTGGTCGCCAGTGCCACGGCATCGTCATAGGGGTGGTCGAGATGCAGAATGCGCACCGATTGGCGCCAGGTATCGACCATATCATGATCGCCATAGGCAAAAAACGGATCGCGGCAATTGTCACCCGCAACCGCGACGCGGATACCGGCAGCGCGTAGCTCCTTGACCGGCGTAACACCACGCCAGCGCGGGGTGACGCCCGGAGCACGGCCTTGCAAATACATATTGACGGTCGGCAGTGTGACGATGGACATTCCGGCATCGACCAGAAGCGCAATCCGCTCGCGGATTTCCGCATCACTGAACAAAGCCAGCGAACAGCAATGGCCGCAGGTAACGCGGCCCTCATAGCCATGGCGGATGGCGGCGCGGGCCACATGCGGCAGGGCATCGGCTTTCTCGGCTTCATCCACATGCAGGTCGATATCGAGATCACGCTCTCGGGCCAGCAAAAACAGGCTGTCGAGCAAAGCATCGATATCATCGAGACCTCGACCATGTGTCCCGCCCGAGGCGCGGGTCACGCCGCCCAACAGCCCGCCCTGACGGGCAACCAGGTCGGCGAGCTGCTTTCCATGGTCAGTGCGATAGGCATCCAGCGGCACAAGGCCGACCGCCTGCAATGCGATACGCCCCGACCACCGGGCCTGCACTTCTTCAAATGCCGCCCAGGTGGTTTCCGCCTGGCCCGCATGGCTATCGAGATGGGTGCGGAGTGCGGCAACGCCGTGAGCATCCGCGCAGGCCAGACCGAATTCCATCCGCTGGACCAGATCGTCGTGACACCAATGGGCCTGCCGGTCAGCTGTCGTTGCCGCGCGGGCGCTGGGATGCGTGCCATCGGAGGCTGGTGCCCGGCTGATCGTGTGGCCCTTGTCGAGATGAACATGCATGTCGACCATCAACGGCCAGAGATGGCGGCCCTCCAGATCGATGCCACCGCCGCTCACCCCGCTTGCCGCTGGCAGCACGGCTGCAACACGTCCGTCATCCAGCAGAATATTAACCAGAGCACAGCCGTCGCGGTCGAGAACGCTACCCGGCGGCACACCGTCCGCAAGACAGACCGTTGGCACGCGGGCCTGACGGATAGCGATGCGGCCATGGCCGGTGAAACTGGAACGCGCTAGCGCGCGGACGGAATTGTCAATCATGATCGATCTCGATAGGGCATAAGCCGAATTTCAAGGTGTGGGGATGGCGACGTCGTCGAATATCGCCATCAACGGCTGTCCTCCACCATGCGCAGCCGTTCCTGGGCGTAGTGCATGAAATGGCTGGCAGCAGGCGAGAGAGAACCGCGCGCCCGGTGAAGAATGTTCAGCCTTTGCAGTCCCGCAGACCCGGTCAGCGGAAGAAAGACCAGTTCTCCGCTTTGCAGTTCGCGGTCCACATCGACGCGGTTGAGAAAGGTAACATGCGGTGCGCCATGCACCAGCCGCTTCATCAACTCCATGGAATTTGTCTCGACCACCGGCATTAATTGGGCCTGGGCTGGTGTCAGGTTCTCAACCACCTCCCGCAGCGACAGGCTGTTGTCAGCCAGTACCAGCGGATAGATCAGGCAATCGGCAATCCGCACCGTCTTGCGCGCCGCCAACGCATGGTCGGGCGCAACCACTGCGCCGAGCGGATGCATGAATTCCGCCGCCCGCTGCAAACGGTTATCCTCCGGCAGATTGTAGGCCAGCGCCAGATCGGCGGCCCCTGAAGCGACCATGTCGCAAACTGCGGCGCGATCACCGACCTTGATGCGCAAGCTGACCTGCGGAATATCGGCGCGGTAAGCAGCAATGATGTCGGCAAGCCTGCCTGCCGCCAGCGTCGCCATGGTGGCGATCACCACCTCGCCGCGGCTGAGGCCACGCAGAGCCTTGATCTGCACCCGCATCGTGTCATGCGCTTTCAGCGTCTCGCGGATATGGGCAATGAGGATTTCGCCGGAGCTGGTCAGCTTCAAGCCGCGCGACAATCGCTCGAAAATCGGCGCATCCAACTCCTGCTCCAGGTCGAGGATATAGCGATTGATGGCGGAGGCAGCGACATTCAGTGTCTTTGCCGCCTTGCGGATCGAGCCCTGCCGGGCGACTTCGTCGATATAGCGCAAAGCGCGGCCATGAAGCATCAGCGTTCCCGTCACGCGACAGGGGCGTTTGCCCCTGTCCGCTGTCTGTCTGGCCACGATGGCATCATGGCTCGCCGGGTTCAACATCATTTCCGGGCGAAGTTGGCGTTGATGCGCTGCGTCAGATAATCACCGGCGGTGATCGCCTCATATTTGCCGAGCGGACCCTGCATGACCGCATCGCGATTGGCCTGGCAGAAGAAGGGAAGCGACAGGCGGCGGCCCAGATATTCGCCCGGACGCGGCATGCGCACACGGTGAAGCGTCGATTGCAACTGGTCATCGGACCAGCGCATCAGCATGTCGCCGATATTGCAGGTGATATAGCCGTTTTTCGGCGGTACATCCGTCCACTCGCCGGAGGCCGCATCCTTGCCGGGGCAGACCTGCAAGCCGCCCTCGCCTTCCTTCTGGTGCAGGATGGTCAGGCAATCGAAATCGGAATGGGCACCGGCCCGCCAGAATTCGAAATCCTCCGGCTTGGCATGTTCCATCGACATATAATGGATAAGTCGCTGCGTCGATTGGTACTCACCGGAGGCCGGATCATGCGCCTTGGTGAAGAAGTCCTCGGCAAAGCCCATCTTGAGAGCAAAGCAGGAGAGAATCCTCATGCCGAGTTCCCAATTCTGCCGCTCGAAGCGCAGCATATTCTCCTTGAAATCAGGCAGCTCTTCTTCACTCGGCCACAGCCCACCCATCATCGGACGGGTAATCTGGTAGCTTTCCTTGTTATCAGGGGTGCCGGTGGAAGGGCGCACCTGCGCCTTGAATTCCCAACCGGCATTGGTGCCCTTGGGCATCGGATACTGGGCTTTGACCTCGGCTGGCAATTCAAAGAAGGACCAGGCGGTCTCAAACGCCGCGTCGATATCCTGCTGCGGAATGCCGTGGTTATAGACCTGGAAAAACCCGATACCAACAGAGGCGTCCCACAATTGATCGGCGATTTCTGCCTTGCGATTGTCGAAATCGGCGAGATCAATGACAGGCACCTCGCGCTCGACAGTCTTGCCGACGCCGCCAATGGTGGTTTCCTTGTTCAATTCGGCAAGGCTGTAGCTTTGCATGGTCATGGCAGTCTCCTTGAGGTTGGGCCGGATACCGGCCGTTGAGGAGCAATGTCCGGGCATGCCCGACTGCTTCTACTCCGAAAAGAACGGGGAGATTTTCCCCGGCAAGAGGCTTCAACTGTTCTTCGGCAGGCTCCACGGAAAGAGCAATTTCTGCACGAGCAGCACGGTCTGAAACAGGATGAGCGACAAGGCTGCCAACACGAACAATCCGGCCCAGGCCTGGGGCAGTTTGAACAGCGATGTCGAAAACTGGATGAAATAGCCCACCCCCGCTTCGGACGCGCAGAATTCCGCAACCACCGCGCCAATCACCGCCAGCGTGATCGAGATTTTCAGCGCAGAGAAGATGTAAGGCACGGCAAAGGGCAGCCTGATCTGGGTAATCTCCCGAAAGGCGGGCGCCCGCAGGCTTCTGGACAGTTCGATCAATTCCGGCGGCGTCGCCGCAAGCCCGGTCGCCGTCGAGACGACCAGCGGAAAGAAGGTGATGAGACAGGTGATCACCACCCGTGGCGCATCGCCCGCCCCCAGCACGACGATGATGATCGGTGCCACCGCGACGACCGGCGTTGACTGGATGACGACCAGCAGCGGGTAAAGCGTCTTTGACAGAAGCGGCGAGCGCATCATGACAATGGCCAGCGGAATGGCGATGGCAATCGACAACACATAGCCAATCATCGCCACCCGCAGCGTCGCCCAGAGGTGCAGGCCCCAACGGTCAATGCCGATGGACGAAAACGCATTGAAGATCGACGATGGCGACGGCAGCAGATAGGACGGAACAGCAAATAGCCGCACAGCCAATTCCCAAAACAGAATAACACCCGCCAGCGAGACAAGCGCTGCAAGGCCCGGCAGGCCCATGAGCTTGGAGACAGTATTGCGCAACGACAGTCGCCCGCCAGTTCCAGCCACAGGCTCAGGCCGCCTGTCGCTTGAGGAGGAGGTCGCGGAGATAAGCGGTAAGGTCATGAATGGCTTTCTCGTTGGCTGTTTCGGGACCACGCGGCCGACCGACTGGCACGGCAATATCGGTCAGCACCGTGCCGGGACGGCCGGTCATCACCAGCACGCGGTCGGCCAGCAGCGCCGCCTCATTGACGGAATGGGTAATGAACACCACTGTCTTCGGACGGTCGGTAAAAATCCGCAGCAGATCAAAGCCCATCACTTCGCGGGTCAGCGCATCAAGCGCCGAAAACGGCTCGTCCATCAAAAGGATATCCGGGTCCATCAGCAAGGCCCGCGCAATGCCAACCCGTTGCTGCATGCCACCCGACAATTCATCGGGAAGCCGGGAGGCGAACCCCTCCAGACCCACCATCCGCAACAACTCGCCTGCCCGCTGCCGTTCCTCGGCGCTCACCCTGCCGCGCTTGTGGCGGGCCGGAAACAGCACATTGTCCTCGACTGTCGCCCAGGGCAGCAGTGTCGGCTTCTGGAACACAATGCCAATATCGTCGCGCGGCTCGGTGACGGGATGGCCGAACACCTGGAGTGAACCACTGCTGGGGGCCAGAAGCCCGGCGATCATCCGCAGCAAGGTGGATTTGCCGCAGCCGGACGGGCCGAGAATGGCCAGAAACTCATGCCGCGCCACCTCGAAGCTGACATCGCGCAGCGCTTCCGTTTGTCCCGAGCGGGTCGAAAATACCTGACCAAGCCGGTCGAAGCGGATTGCGGGTATCGTCATGCTCTTCACTCCGTTGGAATGAAGCTGCGGTTGACCACGGTTTCCGGGTCAAGCTTGGCCGGATCGATGGCTTGGGCGGCGGCAACCCGGCGCCAGGTTTCCGTCAGGCGCTTGGGCTCGAACACGCCCAAGCCATCCTTGTCCGTGACCTCATTGAAGATCAGCGGCAGCGTGTCATTGATCGATCCCTTGACGTCTTCCGACCCAAGTTCCGGCACCACACTGGTCACGGAGGTGACGGCGGCATCAGGATTGGCGCGGGTAAATGTCACAGACTTTTTGTAGGCCTCGATGAAACGCTTGGCGACATCCGGGCGCTTGGCCAGGAAATCCTCACTGGCGATCAATGAGGCCGAATAAAGCTCAAGCCCGGCAGCAGACCAGGGTAGCGCGACGATTTCCTTGCCCGCTTGGCGGGCCTGATTGGAATAGCGGGTGAAATCCGTCATCCAGGCAATGATCCCATCGGCATTGCCGGTCATCAGCATCGGACCGAGCGCGCCGGGATCAGCCTTGATCAACTTGATCGCGGACGGATCGATGGACTGGTCCTTCAGTACCAGCGGCAGATAGACATTGGACGAGGTAAACGGCGATGTGGCGATGGTCTTGCCCTTGACGTCGGCAACAGTGGCGATTGAGCCGCCCTTGATCACATAGAAGGCGTGCGGCCCCTTGTTGAACACCGACAGAACGCCAACAACCTTCACGCCTTCATTGGCACGAGCCGCCATCAAGGCGCCGATATCCGAAACACCGATATCGGAGGAGCCCGCCGCCAGTTTCGAAATCGCCTCGGTCGAGCCGCGGCCCGAGGCAATGGTGACATCAAGCCCCGCGTCCCGACAGAAGCCCTGATGGATACAGACATAAATCGGTGCTTTGTCGCCACCCGGCAGCCAGTCCAGCTGGAATGTGACCTTGTCGGCGGCAAGGGCAGTCCCGGAAAAAAGGCCAAGGGTGAACAGCGTGGACGCAAGCTTACGACGAAACATGGTGTATTTCTCCAAGGCTCAGTGTTCGATTTTCAAGGACGGTTGACGGGGGGAAGCATGAATCTGGCAGACGTGCGATGGCACGCCCCGCATCAAAAAGACCGGGCTGTGATGGTGATTTTCGGCAAATGGCGGCAAGAATAGCGGCACGAAAGCATCTCTTCGACAGGGTTTACCGTCGAGCAATGCCCAGAGCGTCAGGCTCAGACCGCTTCTACTCGCGTCCAAACCATTTCACGCAAGCGCGCATTCTGCAAGAGTTTTAAACAATGCATAATTTTGCATATAAAATAGGCGAAACTCAGTTTCGCGGCGTGTAGCCTTCAAAACTGAAGGCCCCGATCCTTATATTTCAACAGCCTGCGGCACGAACTTGCCGCAAGCAAAGAATTAGCGTCGGTCAAAAAATAAGCGCTCTAATAATTAGAACACAACAAGCGGAAAATTCTTATCGCGCGCCCTCAAAATCCAGCCGCAAACCGGTCTGCGCATCGTAAAGATGTACGGTCTTCGGATCGATCCCGACACCCAGCCGATCGCCGGAGCGCAGGCCACGCCCACCGGAAACGACAATGGTCAATTCCGGGTCGGTTCTGGTCGTCACATAGGTTGACGATCCCGTCGATTCGACCAGCGCCACCTCAACGTCGAACGCGCCTTGCCCGGATGGCATCAGCGACAGGTGTTCCGGCCTCAGGCCAAGGGTCAGGGGCTGGCCTGGCGCAACGCCAATAGTAATCCCGGCTGCAAATGTCAGTACCTCGGCTTTCCCGACGAAATCGAGTTCCAGGCGAAGTCCATCCGGCGAGACCCGCGCAGGAATGAAATTCATCGCCGGGGAACCGATGAAACCGGCAACGAAGCGGTTAGCAGGCCGGTCGTAAAGGTCCAGGGGCCGCCCCTGCTGCTCGATCACGCCATCGCGCATCACCACGACATGATCGGCCATGGTCATCGCCTCGACCTGATCGTGGGTGACATAGACGGAGGTCGCCTTCAACCGGTCATGCAGCAGCCGGATCTCTTTTCGCATATGCACCCGCAGCGAGGCATCGAGATTGGACAGCGGCTCATCAAACAGGAAGGCCTTGGGATTGCGGATGATCGCCCGGCTCATGGCGACGCGCTGGCGCTGACCGCCGGAAAGTTCACGCGGATAGCGCTTCAACAGCGGCATCAGCCCGGTTGTTGTCGCCACCGCCTCGGCGGCCTGGCGCGCCTCCGCCTTGCCTATACCCTTTATCCGCAGGCTATAGGTCAGGTTTTCCTCAACCGTCATATGCGGATAGAGCGCGTAGGACTGGAACACCATGGCAATGTCGCGCTTGCGCGGCGGCACATTGGTCATCAGGTTTCCCGCGATTTTCATTTCGCCGGCGGAAATCTTCTCCAATCCGGCCAGTGACCTCAAGAGTGTGGACTTGCCACAGCCGGAAGGACCGACCAGGGCGACGAAACTGCCCTTTTCAATGGCGAGATTGATGTTCTTCAGGGCATGGAAAGCGCCGTAATGCTTGTTGACGCCGTTCAATTCGATCTGGATGGTCATTTCAGGGCTCCCGAAGTGAGGCCGGAGACGATGCGGCGCTGTAAAAGAACGAAAATGGCGAGGATCGGCGTCACATAGATCGAGGCATAGGCCATGATCCCGTTCCATTCATTGGTATTGGGACCCATGAAACTGTTCAGCCCGACGCTGGCCGGTTGCAGGTCCACCGATTGGATCATTGATTTGGAATAGACGAATTCGCCAAAAGCCTGCATGAAGATCAGAATGGCGCTGACGAGAATGCCATTGCGGGCCAGCGGCAGGACGATGCTGAAAAACGCCCCGATCCGCGAATTGCCATCGACCATGGCCGCTTCCTCCAGCTCGATCGGCACCGTCATGAAGCTGGAACGCACCAAAACCACGAAGAACGGCATGCTTTTCGCCGCCACCGCCAGCATCACGGCAAAGCGCGGCGTGTTCAGCAGGCCAAGCTGCGAAAAGCCGACGAAGATCGGGGTGATCATCAGCGAGGCCGGTAGAACCTGGAGCATCAGGATCAGGAACAGACCGGCATCGACCCAGCCATTGCGATAGCGCGCCAGCACATAGGCGCAGCCGGTGCCGAGAACGCAGATGATACTGACAGAACCCAGGGCGATCACTGTCGAATTCCACAGATAGCGGCCCATATTGCGGCTTTGCCAGACATCAGCATAGACACCCCATTGCGGATCGTCGGGCCAGAAATGCGGCGGGGTGGCAAACATTGCCGAGCCGGTTTTCAGTGCCGTGACATACATCCAGTAGAGCGGAAAGAGATAGATCGCCGCCATGACGAGGGCGATGGCAAGCATCAGGCGGTTACGAACTGTTTCGCTCATCCGCGCACCTCATGACGTGTGGATCGGACATAAACGAGCGATGCCAGAAGCACGAAGACGGTCATGATCACCGAAACAGTCGCACCCTTGGCGAAATCATATTGCCGGAAAGACAGGTCCCAGGCCCAATACTGCGCCACATTCGATGCATTGGCCGGTCCGCCGGAGGTAATGGCGGCAAACAGGTCGAATTGCTGCAAGGTAAAGATCAACCCCAGCGACACCAGCGCGCCAATGGACGAGCGCATCATCGGCAAAGTGATGGTGTAGAACCGTTGCAGCACGGTCGCGCCATCCAGTTGCGCTGCCTCATACAGATCCTTGGGGATGCCGGATAGCCCCACGGACAGCAGGATCATGTTGAAGGAGGTGCCCAGCCAGACATTGGCGATAATCACCGCCCATAGCGCATAGGCCGGATCGGACCGCCAGAAGATATTGGCGCTGATCAGCCCGGTTTCGCGCAGCATATAATTGAATACGCCGAAATCACCTGAGAGTATCCAGTTCCAGGTCGCGCCGACGACGAGACCGGGCATGATCCACGACACCAGAAACAGGCCGCGCAGCCAGGAGGAACCAGGAAATCCCACCCCGAAAAACAGCGCCAGACCAAAGCCCAGAAGGAATTGCCCGGCAATCGATGCCACAACGAAAATCGCCGTATTGGTGAATATGGGCAGCGTTTCCGGTTGCGCCATCAGGTCGATATAGTTCTGAAAACCGACAAAGGGACGGGAAAAGGTTCCAAGGCTGAACATGTCAACCTCCTGAAAGCTCATCACGATATTATAGATCAACGGCAGACCCGACATGACCAGAAGAAAGGCCAGCGGCACCCCGGCCAGACCGAAGTCGAAGCCACGCCCATCGACAATACTCGACATGATCCGTTTCATGAGACCTCTTTCTCCATTCAGAGCGCCGTCCAGGGGCCGCATTCTCCCAGGAGAAATGCAGCCCCTGCCGGGAGGAAGGGTAGCCATGCCACGCGCATTGACGGCGCATGACGTGATTGCGGGATGGTGTCGACGCTCAGCCCAGGGCGGCTTTGATCTTTTTCTGCGCCTGGTCCAGCGCATCCTTGGGCGTCATCTGGCCAGTCAGGGCGGCCTGAATGGCATCCTGGATCGCCTTGGAGATTTTCGGCCAGGCCGGATGTGGCCCGCGCGGCTTGGCATATTTCATCTGCTCGAGAAACACTTGCAGCGCCGCATCCTTCAAAGGCGAACCCGATGGCGGAATGGCGATGTCGGAACGGGCTGGCAGCTGTCCGAAATTCTTGAACATATCCTTGTCCTGCGAGGCGAAGAACTCCAGCGCCTTGAAGGCTTCGGCGGGATGCTTGGTGCTGGAAAAGATCGCCCAGTTGAAATCACCCATGCCGGAAGACCGTTCAGCGCCGGGGCTTGGCACCGGAAGCAGGGCGACGCCCCAGTCGAACTTGGCTTCCTTCAGCATGCGGTCAAGTTCCCACGGCCCCGAAATCGCCATGGCGGCATTGCCGGAATTAAACGTACCGGTCGAATCCCACTGGCCGCGGGTCAGCGTATCCGGCGAGGCCAGTTTTTCGATCATGATGGTTTTCCAGGTCTCCAGCGCCTTTACCGCGCCCGGAGCATTGATATGGTCATAGCCGCCGCCGCCCATCTGCGCCCAGGGCAGAAACTGGAACGTTCCCTCTTCACTGGCCTTGGCGGAAAAAGCCAGGCCGTAGACGTTCTTAGCCGGGTCGTTCAGCTTGCGGGCAGCGGCCACAAGTTCGTCCCAGGTCTGCGGTGGCTTGAGTGGATCGAGCCCCTTAGCCTTGAACATGTCGCGGTTGTAGTAGAGCGCGATGGTGTTGGTGGCTTTCGGCACGCCGAAATAGCGCTCCTTCCAGGTCACAGACGCAAGCGGTCCCGGAAAATAGTTCTGTGGCTTGATCACATCCGACTTGGCGATCATGTCGGTGAGATCGAGGAAAGCACCCCGCGAGGCAAACAGCGCGTGTTCCGGATTATCGACCGCGATGATATCTGGCGCCTGTCCGGTCGAATAGGCGCGCATCGCTTCCGTTACGACATCGTCGAACTGAAGGAGCCGATACTCGATCTTGATGCCATTGTTGAGCGCGTTGAATTGCTTGACCAGATTGGGCGCAGGCTGGATATCCTTGTCGAGCGACCAGAGATTGAGTGTAACGTCGTCCGCCCGGGCGGTCGATGCAAGCGGGCAAGCCGTGGCAAGAGCCAGCACAGCGATCAAGGCACGTCTGTTGATGATCATGGGTTTCCTCCTCCGTTTCTATCCCGTCCTCCAATCGCCCGGCACCTCCATGCCGGACGATCTCGAGACTTCATGCTATTTCAGCGTTGGGTCTCCCCCGCCATAGACGGCGGTTTCGTCGATAAAATCGCCGCCACGCGCCTGCTTCAGATGGTTGAGGGCATGGACCTGGCCGGTCATTTCCAAAGCGTCGCGATAGACGGGATCATGCCAGCCTTCGATATCGATCGCGCCGCTATAGCCGGCAAGGCGCAACTCGCTGATCACATTGGTCCAATTGCTGTCGCCGAAGCCCGGTGTGCGCATGAACACGAACGGCTCCTTGCCGAAAATGCCGTGTTCACGAATGACATCCCAGCGAATGGTGGCATCCTTGCCGTGCACGTGGAAGATCTTGGATGCCCATTTGCGGATCTGCGGCAGGGGATCGATCAGGTAGACCATCTGATGGCAGGGTTCCCATTCAAGGCCGATATTGTCATCCGGGGTCTCGTTGAACATCAACTCCCAGGCATCGGGGTTATGGGCAATATTCCAGTCTCCGCTCTGCCAGTTGCCGTCCATGGCGCAGTTTTCAAAGGCGATGCGAATGCCCTTGTCGGCAGCGCGCTTGGCCAGTTCGCTCCAAATTTCGCGGTAGCGTGGCAGGCTGTCCGTCAATACCTTACCTCGCAGCCGCCCGGTAAAGCCGGCAACGCAAGTAGCACCGAAATGATGGGCATTATCGATGCATTGTTTCCAGCCCTCCAGCGTCTCAAAGTCGATGTCGGTTTCCTCAAGCGGATTGCCGAACATGCCGAGCGTCGAAATGGTGATGTCCCGGTCGCCGATGGCATCGACGCAGCGCTTGCCGAGTTCGGCAAGGTTCTGGCCCTTGGTCGTCTGCCAGAAAAACGGCTCGAAACTTTCAAAGCCAAGACCGGCGATTTCCCGGATGCGGGTGGCGGCATCGCCGTTATTGCCGCTGATCATGGTGCCGATACGAATGGATTTTGCAGGATTGCTCACAGTCATGGTCCTTATAGCGAAGCTGAAATGTCGATACGCTTGCCGCTCTTGGCGCTTTCGATGGCGGCAAACACCATGGCAAGACTGTTGATATTGTCGAAACCGGCGGTCTCGGGCGGATCGCCACCGGCAACTGCCGCAATGAAGCTTTCCAGCACGCTGGCATGGCCATGCGTCTCGCCCGGCGCGACGTCTTCAGAAACGTTTACGGTCGAATATCCACGCAACAGGCCGGGTTCGTCTGCGGCAATGGAGGCTTCAAACGTCTCTTCCCCATCCCAGGTCAGCATGCCCCTGCTGCCGACCAGCCGCCACGCACTTTCCCAACTCGTCCTGTGCCCTTCGGCGCACCAGGAGCCGCGATAGGTGAAGACCACATCGTCAGTGAACTCGAAGATCGCATTGGCGCTGGCGCCATGGGCATACCAGGAGCCTTGCGGATTGCGCTCCACGCAATAGGCCGCCAGCGGCTGACGATTGGCTATGAAACGGGCGGCATCGAATGTATGGATTGCCATGTCGAGCAGCAGGACATGCTCCATCTCATCCCTAAACCCGCCGAAATGCGGTGCCAGGAAGAAATCACAATGCACTGCCGTCAACTCACCGATCGCGCCGCTGTCCAGGAATTGCCGCATCCGGCGGACCCCTTGAATGAAGCGGCGGTTCTGCACGACGGCGTGGATACGCCCCGTCTCAGTGGCCAGTTTAACCAGGGCCTTCGCCTCTTCCAGCGTATTGGCCATGGGCTTTTCGCTGAGCACGTGGCATCCGGCCTTCAGCGCGGTGGACACGATATCGAAGCGGGCCGCCGGGATGACGACATCGAAGACCAGATCGGGTGCCGTCTGTTGGAGAACATCGGCAAGACTGTTGCCCGTCACCGCACCTTCGAAGCCGAATTCCTCTGCCAAGGCCTCGGCTGCTGAAACATTGACGTCAACGAGCCCGACGACAGAAATTCGCTCGGCAAGCGAGGGCGTGTCGGCAATGGCCCGAAGCCAGCCCTTGGCCATAGCTCCGCACCCGCATAAAACGGCTTTGAATTGCAAGATATCCTCCCTTGCATCCCATCCGGTCGCTATCGCGCCAGACATGGTTCCAGTTTCCGGTTTTCGATAGGCCGAAACAGCAAACGCTCTTCCGACAGCCTCCAGCCGCGCAAACTCCTCTTTGCATCGGTTTCCGTAAACGTTTACGATACTAATCGCGGTTTTTGTCTCATGTCAATACGCGGCCTGGTTATTATGCCCGGCGACACGATAAACCGCTTCAAGCTCAAGGGAAAAACCGATTCCTGCTTGCGAAATTTTACAGTACACCGGACAAGGCAGAGCATGGGATTTACAACCGGCCTGCTCATCGTAGCGCCTTTTGGTGAGGTGGCTTCAGGGAGAAAGTATCTGGCATGAAGGGCATACATCAGCTTGCAAAACATCTCGACATCTCCATCGGGACCGTGTCGCGCGCGCTGAATGGACGCCCCGACGTCAATGCGGAAACGCGACGGCGGGTGCTGGAGGCCGCTGAGCAGCTGGGCTATGTCGCCAATCAGTCCGGCCGCAGCCTGCGCAAAGGCACGACCAATGTCATCGGACTGATGATCGAGGCCGGCAAGGATAATGCCGACAACAGCGACAACTTCTTTTTCGGCGTCATGGACGGCTTGCAAACGGTGTTTGCCCGCCACAATCTCGACCTCGTCCTTCTCCCCTGCCCCGCCGACGAAGACCCCCTTGAGTATCTACAGCGCATGGTGGCCCGCCGCTTGGTCGATGCGATGATCATTTCCGCCACCCAACGGGTCGATAAGCGCATCGACCTGCTGATCAAAACCAAGATACCCTTTGTAACCCTGGGGCGCAGCACATCCGGTGGCAGCCATACCTGGATCGACCTCGATTTTGCCGGTGTCGCCAATTCCGCCGTGGATCGGCTGGTGTCGAAAGGTCATCGCCGCATCGCCATCGCCGCCCCCTGCACCGATATCAACCTCGGCACCGTGTTTACCGATGCCTATCAGGCCGCACTTGAGCGCAATGGCATCACATTCGATCCGGCGCTGGTGCTGCGGGCAAGATCCAGTGAAAGCGGCGGTTATAATGTTGGCAGCGAACTGTTAGCGCTCGATCCGCGCCCCACCGCCGTCATCCTGGTCTATGAACTGATGGCGATTGGCCTGTACCGGCGGCTGGCCGAAGCAGATATCATCCCCGGCAAGGACATCGCCGTCATCGGTTTTCGCGAGTCCCCGCGCGCCCAATTTTTGCAACCGGCATTGACCTGCTATCGCTTATCCCTGGAGGATCTCGGCGTAGAGCTGGCAGAAACCTTGCTGGCCTCGATGCCCGACTATGCCGAGAGCTACAAGACCCATGCCGGCAACCGTCTCTGGCCGCTGGAACTGGTGCCCGGCGCAAGCGATACTTTCCATCTGGCGCCGTGAGGCAATGCCCCCGGCGCTGAAAAATCCTGCCGCTCTGAGCCGGAATGACGCTTGAAATTGCTAAACTGGAAGCGCTTGAGGGCACGTTCTCTCTCGAATTATCCTTATCCGTTGACATACTCTATAACCTCAATAGATTTTACAGTCTTAGGGGTAAGGAGATCGCAATGTCCCGCTTTCGAACCATGAAGATCGTTGCCGCAATGACACTGGCGGCAAGCCTTGCCATGCCGGTTCTGGTGGCCCCAGCTGTCGCCGCCAATGTCACGCTGCTGAATGTCAGCTATGATCCCACGCGCGAGTTGTACAAGGATTTCAACCCCGCCTTCGCCGCCTATTGGAAGCAGAAGACCGGCGATAGCGTCTCGGTGAGAATGTCGCATGGCGGTTCCGGCGCCCAGGCCCGCTCGGTGATCGACGGTCTTGAGGCCGATGTCGTGACCCTGGCATTGGAAGCGGATATTTCCGCCATCGCCGAAAAGACCGGCAAGATCCCTGCCGACTGGAAAACCAAACTGCCAAGCAGCAGCGCACCCTATACATCCACCATCGTCTTTCTGGTGCGCAAGGGCAATCCGAAAGGCATCAAGGACTGGGCCGACCTCACCAAGGACGGGATCGAAGTGATCACCCCCAACCCGAAAACCTCGGGCGGTGCCCGCTGGAACGTGCTGGCCGCCTGGGGCTGGGCGTTGAAGGCCAATAATGGCGACCAGCAAAAAGCCAAGGACTATCTGAGCGCCCTGTTCAAGCATGTGCCGGTTCTGGATACCGGGGCGCGCGGCTCCACCACCACCTTCGTGCAGCGCGGCATCGGCGATGTTCTGCTTGCCTGGGAAAACGAAGCCTTCCTGTCAATCGATGAACTCGGCCCCGACAAATTCGACATCATTGTGCCGTCCGTTTCGGTCAAGGCAGAACCGCCAGTCGCCGTCGTTGAAGGCAATGCCAAAGCCCATGGGACGGAAGCAGTCGCCAAGGCCTATCTCGATTATCTCTATTCCGACGCCGGGCAGAAAATCGCTGCCAAGCATTATTATCGCCCTGCAAAGCCGGAGCTGGCCGATCCCGCTGATTTGAAGCGCTTCCCGTCTGTTGATCTCGTCACCATCGAGGATTTCGGTGGCTGGGCAAAAGTACAACCGCAATTCTTCGCTGATGGTGGCCTGTTCGACCAGATCTACCAGCCCGGAAAATAAGTCAGCCAAGAAAGTAAGAAAAACAGAATGGCCCATAGTCCTGTTCAAGGCAGGTGGCAATTCCGTCAGCCGAGCGTTCTTCCCGGATTCGGGTTAACGTTCGGCTTCACGGTGTTTTACCTCGCCCTCATCGTTCTCATTCCCCTGTCCGGTCTGGTCTGGCGCTCCGCCGAACTCGGCTGGGCGGATTTCTGGCATATCGCGTCTGACCGCAGGACGCTTGGCGCACTGAAGGTCAGCTTCGGCTCGGCCATCCTGGCGGCACTGCTCAATGTCGTATTCGGCGTATTGGTCGCCTGGGTGCTGGTGCGCTACAATTTCTGGGGGCGGCGGATCATCGACGCGATGGTCGATCTGCCCTTTGCGCTGCCAACCGCCGTTGCCGGTATCGCCCTTGCCTCGCTCTACGCGCCAAACGGCTGGATCGGCTCGCTTCTTGCGCCGCTTGGACTTAAAGTCGCCTATACCCAGGCTGGTATCGTCGTTGCCATGGTGTTTATCGGCCTGCCCTTCGTGGTGCGCACCGTGCAGCCGGTCATGGAAGAAATCGACCGCGACGTGGAGGAGGCCGCAGCAACGCTGGGCGCCAGCCGCTTCGCAACGATTTTCAAAGTGCTTCTGCCGGGCCTTGCACCGGCTATTCTAACCGGCTTTGCCCTTGCCCTGGCGCGTGGGGTCGGGGAATATGGATCGGTGATCTTCGTTGCCGGCAATGTACCTTATGTGTCTGAAATCGCACCCCTTCTCATCGTCATCCGGCTGGAGGAGTTCAACTATGCGGGCGCAACCGCCGTTGGCGCGGTGATGCTGGCGATTTCCTTTGCCATGTTGCTGCTGATCAATCTCATTCAGGCTGCAAGCCGGAGAAAATATGGCAATGACTGACCGCCGCTCCCCTACCTTTCATCGAGCGACGACCGAGACGCCTGTCGTCCAATGTCTGCTCATTCTCGTCTCACTGCTGTTCCTGCTGCTGTTTCTGGTGCTCCCGCTGGTGGCGGTGTTTTCCGAGGCATTCCGCAATGGCGCCAGCGCCTGGCTGGAAGCGCTTGTCGAACCCGACGCCCTCTCGGCCATGCGGTTGACACTGCTGGTCGCGGTAATCGCCGTTCCTGCCAACGTGATCTTCGGCATTGCGGCCGCCTGGGCGATTGCGAAATTCGAATTTCACGGCAAGGCCTTCCTGATCACCCTGATCGACCTGCCATTTTCAGTGTCGCCGGTCATATCCGGTCTGGTCTATGTGCTGCTGTTCGGCTCCAACAGCCTGCTTGGCCCATGGCTGCGCACGCATGGCGTCGAGATCCTGTTTGCCGTGCCGGGCATCGTGCTGGCAACGATTTTCGTCACTTTCCCTTTCGTGGCGCGCGAACTGATCCCGGTCATGCAGGAGCAGGGCACTGGCGATGAAGAGGCCGCAATCAGCCTCGGTGCCAGCGGCTGGCAAACCTTCTGGCGGGTCACCCTGCCGAATATCCGCTGGGGATTGCTCTACGGCGTGCTGCTGTGCAACGCCCGGGCCATGGGAGAATTCGGCGCGGTCTCGGTGGTTTCAGGCCATATCCGGGGTGTGACCAACACCATGCCGCTGCATATCGAAATTCTCTATAACGAATATAACTTCGCCGCTGCCTTCGCGGTCGCTTCACTGCTGGCTGGGCTGGCATTGGTCACCCTCGTTCTCAAGACAACCATTGAACTGCGCTATGCCGACCAATTGTCGGCTGCCCGTGGGCATTGATCGGGAATTCGCTCATGGAACTGAATATTCGCAATATCCGCAAGGACTTCAACGCGACCGCCGCCCTCCACGAACTGTCGCTGGACATCCGCTCCGGCGAGCTGATCGCGCTTGTCGGCCCCTCCGGTTCGGGAAAAACCACCTTGCTGCGGCTGATCGCCGGGCTTGAGCGGCCAAGCGCCGGGCAGATTTTCTTCGGCGACGACGATGCGTCGCGCAAGACGGTGCAGGAGCGGCAAGTCGGCTTCGTGTTCCAGCACTATGCGCTGTTCAAGCATATGACGGTGCTGGAAAATGTCGGCTTCGGCCTCACCGTTCGGCCAAAGTCGTCGCGTCCGCCCAAGGCAGAAATCCGCAAGAGGGCCTTGGAGCTGCTTGATTTTGTTCAGCTATCGGGCCTTGAAAAGCGCTACCCCGCCCAGCTCTCCGGTGGCCAGCGCCAGCGCGTCGCGCTGGCCCGCGCCATGGCAATCGAGCCCAAGGTGCTGCTGCTGGACGAGCCCTTTGGCGCCCTCGATGCCCAGGTCCGCAAGGATTTGCGGCGCTGGCTGCGGGAAATTCATGATCGCACCGGCCATACCACCGTGTTCGTCACCCACGACCAGGAAGAAGCCCTGGAGCTTGCCGACCGGGTGGTGGTGATGAGCCAGGGCCGCATCGAGCAGGTCGGCACCGCTGATGACGTCTATGACAATCCGGCGGCCCCCTTCGTTCACCGCTTCATTGGTGAATCCTCGGCGCTGCCGGTGCGCATCGAATCCGGCCAGATCTGGCTTGATGACCGGCCAACCGGGCTGAAATCCGAGGGCAACGGCAATGCGACCCTGTTCTTCCGGCCGCAGGAAGTCGAGATTGTCGATGGCTGTGGCGGTTGCTTTGCCGGAACGGTGATCAGCAGCCGAAGGCTGTCGGGAACCCGTCGTCTGGAACTGGAGCTTGGCGGCGCACGGCATCTGGCGGAAATCGACGTTCCCGTCGATCATCCCGCCGCCACCCGAACCGGGATATCCTTCCGGCCCAAACGCTGGAAAGTCTATCCGGCAAGCGCCTGAATCATGCATCACAAGGCATCAGCATCGTGCGGCAACCTAGAAACCGCACGATGCTGGAGGATGTTTACACATCTTCGCCTTGTATAAATTACCAATATCTCAAACACATAGAGAAAACCGGGCCGAAAGGCTCGGTCCCTCAAATTGCACGGGATTACACCCTGCATCTTCTTGCGGTGCCCTATCAGGAGCGATAAGCCAACAGGGCTTACAACTGGCCGTCCTCCCAAGCGGACAGTTGTCAGTCGCGGTTGCCCGCAGCCAGCACGCCGAAATCACGGCCAGGCATTTTTGCGGAACAATCACGCTCTCCTCCGCGTTGCGGGCCGGCACTTGCGTATTCGAGCCGCAGCCACGGCCATCGCTCCGCCAGATCGTTAATCCATGCCGCAGTGTTCCCGCTGCGCCGCATCAAGAAAAAAGAACCGAAAATGGCAGGAATTCAAACAGGCGCGTCACAAACCGCGCGCGCAGGAGCCAGCCGCTCCTACACCGGTCCGCTGATTGCGCTGACCTCTCTTTTCTTCCTCTGGGGCTTCATCACCTGCCTCAACGATATTCTTATCCCACATCTGAAAAACGTATTTCAGCTGAATTACACGCAGACCATGTTGATCCAGCTGTGCTTCTTCGGCACTTATTTCATCGTGTCTCTGCCCGCAGGGGCTCTGGTCAAGCGCATCAGCTATAAATGGGGCATCGTCACGGGGCTTCTGGTTGCTGCCATCGGCTGCGCCCTGTTCATCCCCGCTGCAAGCATGCGGGTCTATGGCCTGTTTCTCGGCGCGCTGTTCGTGCTGGCGGCAGGTGTCACCATTCTCCAGGTTGCGGCAAACCCCTATGTTACCGTGCTGGGCGCCCCTGAAACGGCTTCCAGCCGTCTTACGCTGACCCAGGCTTTCAATTCCTTGGGCACCACCGTCGCGCCGATTTTCGGCGCCTTCCTCATCCTGTCTTCGGCAACGGCTGCCGTTGAAAATGCCACACCGGAGCAGATGGACGCCCTGCGCATGGCGGAAGCCGCAGCGGTCAAGTTTCCTTATCTGATGCTGGCTGCCGCCTTCCTTGTTCTCGCTGCCATTTTCGCAGCGCTGAAACTGCCGGCTGTCGAGGCCGAAGAAGACGCCAAGTCCAGCGACATTTCCGGCTCCGCCTGGGGCTATCGCCATCTGGTTCTCGGCGCGGTCGGGATTTTTCTCTATGTCGGCGCAGAAGTCAGCATTGGCAGTTTCCTGGTGAACTTCATGGCCGAGCCCAGCATTGCTGGCCTGCCGGAACAGACCGCTGCGCATTACGTCTCCTATTTCTGGGGCGGTGCCATGATCGGGCGTTTCATCGGTTCTGCCGTGATGCGCTACATGGATGACGGCAAGGTTCTGGCCTTCAATGCGGTCGCAGCCGGTATTTTGCTGCTGGTCACCGTGCTGACAACAGGCCATGTCGCCATGTGGTGCGTGTTGTCGATCGGCTTCTTCAACTCGATCATGTTCCCGACCATTTTCAGCCTGGCGCTGAAGGGCCTCGGTCGCCATACCAGCCAGGGTTCCGGCATTCTTTGCCTCGCCATTGTCGGCGGCGCGTTGTTGCCACTGGTACAGGGTGGGCTTGCCGATACGGTCGGCATCCACCTCGCCTTCCTGATGCCGATCTTCTGCTACGTCTATATCGCCTATTATGGCGCGCTCGGTTCCAGAACCGCAGCATAAACGGATGTCATTGCATGTCGCCGCGCATCCGAGCGCGGCGACATGTTCATAGCTTTCCTTTACGACGTGCGTTCCGGCATTGCCGAAGAGTGATGGGAGGAAATCAGCCATTTCCCACCATCATAGTCATAGGTGAAGGTATAACGCGCCGGAACCTTCGTGCCATCCCCCAGGGTGAACGTGTAGACGCCGGTATCAATGGCCGTGTTGCAGCCCAGCTTGATCGTCCGGTTATTGACCACGCCCTGCGGCTTCTTTTTCAGAAAATCGACAAAATACGCGCGACGCTCGTCCTGCGTCAGCCGCGGCTGGTTTGACAGGGTCGCCAGCAAAACCGCATTGCCCTCATAATTTTCGACGACTTTCTCCGGATCGAGCGTCGCAAGGGATGCGTTCCAACGGTCAAACAGCTTTTCCACCTGTCCCTCTGTCATCGGCGCGCATTCCTGTGCCATCGCGGGTGCGGTAAAAGACGATACCGAAAGACCGGCGGTTACACCGAGTGCCAAAAGAATTTTCTGCATGAAAGTGCTCCTTTATCAAGCCCGAGCCAAGCCAAACGCCGGTCGGTTGCTTAGAAAAGTGGCCATCAAGACGGGCTGTTACGTCTGCCGCATGGTGTCGAAAGGATATGCCGAATGGCCTATGTAAAATGGCCCCATGATTTCTTATCTCTCCCCTCGGATAGCTGAACGCACCTTGATACAGGAGCATGATGACGAATGATGACGGCGACGGACCCGGAACACCTTGCCTCTCCCATTCAGGAGTTGCGCAAACTTTACCGGGAGGCGGAAGCCAGGGCCAGCCGGTTACGTCTCATTGTGGAAACACGCGCCAGCCTTGATCACTATCCGCTATCGCGCGCGATCACTGATATCACCGGATTAATCTCCAGCTTTTGCGGCGGCGCGACAATTCATTTGCGCCCACCAACAGAGCAACACCAGACGATTGCCGATAACGCCATGGCAAGCAAGGATGGCAGAACGGTCATCACCTTCGAGGATCGATCGATCGCAAGGATGGGTGAAGAAGATAAAACCAGTCTTCAGATCGTCGCCGACCTTCTTGCCGCAGCCGTTTTTGCCGATGACCGAGAACAGGAGCGGGAAGCCCTGCTCCTGACGCTTGCCGAGCGAGAAAAGCAGCTCGCGCAATTGGTGGCCGCCATTCTCTCCACACAGGAACGAGAGCGCAGCCATATTGCCTATGACCTTCATGATGGCGTGGCCCAGACCCTTGTCAGTCTGCTGCATCACTTGCAGGCATTGGAAGCAGATCCGGGCTTGACAACAGCACTCGCAAGAAAGGTCGATCAATGCAGCGAGATTGCCCGCATGGCGATCCAGGATATCCGCCATGCGATTGCCGACTTGCGGCCCGCCGAGCTCGATGACCTTGGCTTGCCAGCCGCCATCAGTGCAAAGCTGGACACCGTCGATGAGATTGCCTGTCGGCTGGACAACCGGTTGCCGGATGGCCGTCTGCCTCAAGCCATTGAGATCGTCCTTTATCGTGTGGCGCAGGAAGCGATCACCAATGCCCGCAAACATGCGGGCTGCCAAAATCTGCATGTGCAATTGCGGATTGATGCCGGGCATGTCGTCCTTGAGGCGAGCGACGATGGTTGCGGTTTTCCCCTTTCCGCAGGGCAAGGCGAAACCAAACCCGTCCGTGGCTTCGGGATCGGTCTGTCGGCGATGCAAGAGAGGCTGTCGCTTGTCAACGGCACGCTGGATATCATCAGCGCCCCAAATCAAGGCACGCGGCTGATCGCCCGCGTTCCTCTGACCGAAAAAGACCAGAGCCGATGACCAAAGCGCGTATTCTGATTGCCGACGACCATGATCTGGCCCGATCCGGCATTATTTCGGTCCTGTCGGGTGCGCCAGACCTGGAGGTCGTGGCCGAAGCGCGAGATGGGCTGGAAGCAATCGCGCTTGCCGCACAGTTTTTGCCTGATATCGCCCTGCTCGATATCAGGATGACACCGATGGACGGGTTGGCGGCGGCGACAGAAATCCGCCGCGTATCTCCCTCGACACGGATCATGATGCTGACGATGCATGACAGCCTCGACTATCTGGAAGCAGCCGTTAAGGCCGGAGCCAGTGGCTACGCGCTGAAAGATGTGCGGCGTGACACTTTGCTGCGGATGATCCGGGCTGTTCTCGACGGCCAGGAATTTTTCGATACTGGATTGGTGCGGCGGATGCTGACCCGCGTCTCGCGCACATCGCCAGCCGAGGATGCCATTTCACAGCTGACCACCCGTGAGCGGGAAATTTTGCAGGAAGTGGCACGGGGCGCGACCAACAAGGAAATCGCCCGCAGACTGTCCATCGCTCCGGGCACGGTCAAGGTTCATGTCGAGCGCATCATTGCGAAATTGCGGGTGGGCGATCGAACCCAGGCCGCCGTGCTGGCAGCGCAGGCCGGATTGGTTGCGGGAGAGGCATGATGACGGATATCCCGGCAAAGACCATGGTGTCCGCCCACAGTCGCTTTCGCTTTCTCAACCAGCCTTTGGCCGTCAAAGGCCTGATCGTGATTGCCCTGCCCCTGGCCTGTCTTCTCATTGCCCTCGGCTCGGTCTTCCTCGCTGATCGTGAAAGCCGAAAGGCCGAAAATTACGTGCGCGTCACCTTCGCCATTCAGCAGAATATTCTGGAGCTACACGCTTTGCTGGCCGAAGGAGCCTCCGGTGTGCGGGGATATCTTCTCACCCGCGACGAAACGTTCCTCGCCCCCTACAACAAAGCCGTGACGGAGTTACCGGCGGTGTTTGCCGCGATCGGCCACTGATCATCGATGCGGAACAGCTTGAGCGGCTAAACCGGATGGAACCACTGGTCGATAAAAAGCTGAAGGGCCTTGCCTCGCTGATGCAAGGTTCGGTTTCGAATAACCAGATTCCGGAAGCTTTGCGGCAGACATTGATTGCCAACAAGGCCTTCCTGGACGAGCTGCGCCTGCAGATCGCCGAGATGCGGCTGAGGGAGGACGCGCTTCTGGCGCAACGAACGGCCAAGGCCGATGAAATCCGGGCGCTGTCGCAAAGAATTACCCTGTCGGGCGCCATCGCTGGCGTTATCGGATGCATCGGCGCCATCGTCCTAATGTCGAAAGGTATCGTTCGGCGGGTCGACCGGCTGAAACTGGCCGCCAGCCGCCTCGCCCAGGGCCAAAGCCTGAGGCTGTCAGAACATGCAACAGACGAAATCGGTGAATTGTCGAGCGCGCTCGAAGAAGCAAGTCGCCTGCTGACAGCGCGCGAGGAGGCCTTGCGGGAAAGCGAGGAACGCTTCCGACTGCTTGTCGATGGTGTCCACGACTACGGTATTTTTGGGCTGGATACCGACGGCAATGTGGTGAGCTGGAATGCGGGTGCAGAGCGTATCAAGGGGTACCGCGCCGACGACATCATCGGCCAGCACTTTTCTCGCTTCTATCCTCTCGAGCATCGAGAAACACTGCCACTTCAGGAAATGGCGCAGGCCGCCGCTTTTGGCCGTGTCGAAGACGAGGGATGGCGGCTGCGCAAGGATGGCCGCCGCTTCTGGGCCAATGTGGTGATGACAGCCCTGCGCGATAAACAAGGACAATTGCGGGGCTTTTCCAAGATTACCCGCGACGTGACGGATCGCAAACGAACCGAAGAAGCCCTGCTGACAGCACGGCGCGACGCCGAACGGGCCAGCCAGGCCAAGAGCGAGTTTCTCTCGCGCATGAGCCATGAATTGCGCACGCCCCTAAATTCCGTTCTGGGCTTTGCGCAGATCCTCGACATGGACATCGAAGATCGGGAGATGCGCGAAAGTCTGGCGCAAATCCTCAGAGCCGGGCGGCATCTGCTCAGCCTGATCGATGAAGTTCTCGATATTGCCCGGATCGAAGCGGGCCGCATGGAACTGTTGATCGAGCCGGTCGGATTGGACGATATCGTAACTGAAGCCATTGCCCTGGCGGCTCCCTTGGCCGAACCGAAGCAATTGACGATCAGCGTCGAGATGGAGGCAGCGGGCCAAGCCATTGTTGCGGTTGATCGTCGCCGGTTTTTGCAGGTGCTGCTGAACCTGCTTTCAAATGCGGTGAAATTCAACAGGGATGGTGGTGATATCCGGTTGTCCGCTCATTGCTTGGCAGAAAACATCATCGCAGTCGATATCACCGACACGGGCTGCGGAATTGCTGATGTGGATAGAGACCGGCTGTTCAAGCCGTTCGAGCGGCTTGGCACCGACCGAAACGCCACGACCGGCACAGGCCTTGGCCTTGCTCTGTCGCTCAATCTGATGCGGGCCATGGATGGCGATCTTTTCTTGACCGAGAGTGGCGCGACCGGCTCGGTATTCTCCATCCATATTCCCGTGTCGCAAGCCCCTGACGCCTTCACAGAGAGCGTTAAAACAGATGAGAAACGGGCAGCCCCAAGCGGATCGACCGGCAAAGCCACGGTCCTTTGCATTGAGGACAACCTTGTCAATCTCAACCTGATTGAGAACCTCGTGCGCCGCCGTTTAAAAACCAGGATCATTCCGGCCATGTTGGGCGGCCTTGGGTTGACGCTTGCCTTCGAGCACCACCCCGACCTTATTTTGCTGGATGTTGATCTGCCCGACATGAATGGACTATCGGTGCTTGCCGCCTTGCGCGCCGATCCTCGGACGCAAACCACCCCGGTCGTTGTGATAAGCGCCGATGCCACGGAAAAAACACGCATGCTGGCGATGGAAAAAGGCGCGACACAGTACCTGACCAAACCGCTGGACGTGCGCCGCTTGATGAAAACCCTGGATGAGGCTCTGACGTGAAATTTCCCTTCGACCTCGCCTCAGAGGCGCAGATACTGATCATTGATGACGAACCCGCCAATATTGCCCTATTGGAAAGGCTTTTGCGGCGCGAGCGTTTCGACAGGATTGCATCGACCACGGACCCGCGCGAGGCCACCGCTCTTTTTACAAAGCATAAAGCCGATATTATCCTGCTCGATCTTCTGATGCCGCATCTGGATGGTTTTGCCTTGCTCGACAGGTTCACACGGCTGATCGGACCGGATGATTTTGTCCCCATCCTCGTGCTGACAGCCGATGTGACAACAGAAACACGCCGCCGCGCCCTGTCGCTGGGCGCAAAGGATTTCCTCGTCAAACCGATCGATACGGTGGAAACGGTTTTGCGTATCGTCAATCTGTTGGAAACGCGCTTTCTGTTCAAGGCATTGAAGACGGCAACGCCACCAGATGGGGCTGATTGATCAGGTCACCGGTCGATTGTGAGGTTGAGATAAAAACACCAACCCTGGAAAATCTTTTGGCAGAACAGCCAGATTTTCCAGAGTTGAAATAGTCGCAAACAGACCCCGGATTACTTGGCCGGGCAGGTCCATGTCAGATTGTGGAAATTGTAATCCCAGCTTTGCATCGGCACAAATTTGTAGCCGGAGATGCATTTGCTAAAGGCGACACGCTGCACTTTCGTTAGCAAATTCACATCTGGCGCCTTGTCGGAAATGACCTGCTGGATCTGTTTGTAAAGCGCATTCTGCTTGGCACTATCGGTGGTGGAGCGGGCATCATCGATCAATTTATCGACCTCGGCATCCTGCAACCATTCCATCGAGGCCCATGTTCCCGCCGATTTGGAGTGATATTGCACGTAGAATACGCTGTCCGGCGAAGGATAGGTTGGGCCATAGAACACTTGCGTTGCCGAAGGCGTGGTCTCCGGCTTGGCGGCCAATTCGGTGATGCGGTTCCAGGGTTCGGGCTTGATGTCCACATCCACACCGATCTGCTGTAAATTGGACTGCATCAGAAGCGCAATATCCTCCTCAAACGACAGGCCCGCGACATAGGTCATCGTCAGCTTGATGGGTTTGCCAGCATATTTGGACTGAGCAAGCTCGGCCTTGGCCTTTTCAAGGTCGAATTCGGGTGCTTTCAGATTGTCAAGATAGGCTTCCTTAAACACCGGTGCCATTGGCCCGGCCAGCGTGTCACCGGTCATAATCTGGGTCTGGATCGTCTTGTAATCGGTGGCATATTGCAAGGCGCGGCGCACATGCACATCGTCTGTCGGCGCGGCCTTGGTGTTGAGCTTCAGATAAAAACCTGTCGCTGTCGGCGTGGTCTGCACCACATAGCCGTCGGTTTTGGCCAGCGCGTCATACGTTTCATTGGCCTGCGTTGTGGAAGAGATTCCCAATAGGCCTGATGTGGCCAGCGCCTTGACGGTTGCCTCATCATTGGTCTGCACGAAGCGCACTTCATCAATCGGGTTTGTTGGCCAGCCCGCGTAATATTTCTCATAACGGCTGATGACCATTTCCGAGCCGCGCTGCCAGCTGGACAGGACATAAGCGCCTGCGCCCATGGATTTTTCGCCGACAACATCCTCGCCCCAAGGCTGCTTGGATGCCGCTTTGACGGCATCCTCGTTGATGACAAGCAGCAGCGGGGTGGTGGTCAGGAACGGCGCATAGACCTTGTTCAGCGTGATGGAGACGGTGTGGGCATCCACCGCCTTCACATTGTCGGGGTTGATCAGCGACGCAAACAGATAGGCCGGCCCCTTGTTGATCGCCAGCAGGCGCTGGACAGTATAGACGACATCCTTGGCCTCAACCGGTGAGCCATCCTGAAAACTTGCGTCCTTGCGCAGATGGAAGGTGTAGGTCAGGTTATCGCTGGACACATCCCAGCTTTCGGCCAGCTCGGGGATGATCTTGCCGGTGCTGTCCACGGTGGTCAGGCCATCGTAAAGGTTCACGGCGGCGAGATATTGAGTGTAATCGGTGATCTTGGCCGGATCGATGGTGCCAAACACCTGCGTTACATTCATCACGGTGGAGGTTTTTGCCACGGCCACTTGTGGCGCGACAATGGCGGTTCCCATCGCCAAAACCACCGCAAGGTGCTTAAAAATCTGTGTTGCGTTCATCTCATTCCCCTTTTTTTGACAGTTCGCTGTATTTTAAAAAATCATGCAGAGAGTGGCTTTGCGCTGTCGCCGTAGCCAAAATAGCCCGGCCCCGCGAGCGCCAAGCCTTCTGGCGTATGCCATTGCGGATCGGCGGGGATGCCGGTGAATTCTACCATCAAGCCGTAGCGCATCTGTTCGGTGGTGACAGGCAGGCCCATATCGGCATCAAGGGCACAAATCAGGTCCGGCGTGGCCCAGACGGTTTCACCATTTTCGCCCTCGGCCAGCAGAAACTCGTTCTGGAAATGCACGGCAAAACGTTGGCCTGCAAAGCGGTCCACACCGCGCAAAATCAGCTTGCCACGGGCAAAGCCACCCGTTGTGGCGCGCTCCACATCCACCACGCGACCGGTGAAAAGATGGGTGCCGCCAAGCTTTTCGCGCAAAGCCTGCCCGGCATGGCGGGAGCGGGCACGCTCATGCAAAATGGTCTCGCCAATGGTACGGATTTGCGACATCGTGCCGTGCAAAAGCGCCTGTTTCATCTGCTTTCCACTCATGGCATAGGCCGCAACAAGGGCGGCACCGCCCATTTGAATGGTCACGGCGCGGGCCATTTTCTCGGTCCACAGATTGGAAACGGCTGAGAACAGTGAGGAATTGCCCTTGTCATCGGCCAGAACCAGTGGGCTTGCCGAGATCCCATGCAGGGTGAAACTCACCATCTGTAATTCCGGAAAAGCGCGGCCCATGCCATCGCCATCCACCAAAGGCAGACCAGTCACAGCCGCCACCATATAGGGAATGGTGGAGTTCAGCCCGCCTGCCTCAACGCAGAGGATGGCTCCGGCCTTGCGGCCCAAAAACTGCTCCAGCTCATGCAGGGCTTTCAACACTTCCGCACCAGATGGCAGTTTTTCCAGCATCACTGTGGGCGCACCCATCATAAAGACGGAAATGCACAGCGTGTCGTCATCCACTTCGTCTGCGGCAACCACTGTGACTGGCCCATGCTCGCGAAGGGCCGCTTGCGCCATCAACTTGCCAATATAGGGATCACCGCCGCCGCCCGTGCCGAGATAGGCACCGCCAAGGGCAATGGCCTCCAGATCATGTTCTTGCACCTGATAGGACATGATCACGATCCCTTCATCGGGGTATAGACAATGCCATCCAGCCCGAAGGCCTTGGGGCCAACCACGTCCAGCGCTTCGCGTGAGCGCAACAACCCATGGCACGGCAAGGCAACGATGGCGACGCGCTGGCCATAGCGGAGCATTTCGGTGGTGATGGCTTCGCCGCTATCGACATCCAGCACCAGAATCAGGTCTGGCACGCAGCATTCCATCTCACCATCGTGGAAGAACACCAGATTTTCATTCTGGATCAGCACCGAGCCGGTTTCGCCGTGGTGGGCATCAATGCCGGAAAGCTGAACTTCGCCGCGCACAAAACCGCCGCGCAAGTGACGCTTCAAATCGTTGATCTTGCCGGTGAACAGCTTTTTGCCATTCTCCTTTTTGCAGATCGCTTCAATCGGGTCATCGTGGTTTTTCTGCGCAAGCCTAACTGCCTGCCCGAGGCTGACGGCTTGCGTGTAGGAATTGGGAATGCCGAATTGCTTGACAAAAGCCCCGGTCATGGGTGCCGAGGCCAGGGTCGATGCTCCGCCCTGCGCTACCACGCAGGCCCGCGCCATGCGCTCGTGCCAAAGCTCCGACACCGCATGCTGAAACAGCACGACATTGCCATGCACATCGCACATGGCCGATGGCGTAGAGCTATGCCCGTAGATGGAAAACGTGGTCATCTGCATTTCCGGGAAGGCACGGCCCATGCCATCACAATCGATCACCGGCAGGCCCGTCAAAGCGGCCACGACCAGCGGCTCCATAGCATTGGAGCCACCGATTTCCTCGCAGACAATGGCATCGATGGATAGGTCCAGATGCGCTTCCAACGCCCGAATGCACCGCAAGCCTTCCCGGCCCTCCCGCAAACGCTCAATGCCAACCACCGGCGCACCGATACCGCCCACGGAAACGCAAAGCGCATCATCGTGGATTTTCTGGTGCGGCAGAACGGAAAGCGTATAGCCCTCATCCAGCAATTGTCGGGCGCGCAGCTTGCCAATATAGGGATTGCCACCGCCGCCGGTCCCCAGAATGCCCGCGCCGATTTCCAGCGACAGGAGATCATCGTGATCGAGAATCCAGAGATCTTTCGGATCAAAATAATCCTTTTGGGAGATAATCGCGCTCATAGCTGCCCTCCCATCTCACCCACGACCTTCACGTGGATGCGGGTGGCATTGCCGGGCAGATAGGCCAGAGGCACATCTTCACGCTCAATCACCTGAATGGTGGTTGGATCAGCCCCGGCAGCAACGGCGTTTTTCGTGGCTTCCTCTTCGGCCTGCTTCAGGCACAGCTCGCGGGTCAGGCCATTTTCAAGGGCAAAGACCCGGTCTACTTCGCCAGAAATCTGGGCAATGGCAGCACCAACGGCATTGGCAACCGAGAAGTTTTCGGGCCGGATAATCTGAAAATCACCCAACTTATCCGGCATCAGGATAGAGCCGCCACCAACGGCGATGACCGGAATAGGCTCTGGAGAAACCCGGCTGCGCTCAATGGCATTTTCCAGCATCTGGTGGATGCGCGCAAGCGCTGCCTTGGCAAGCTCTGGGGAGACATCGGCCACCTTGCTCTTATCGCCCACATCGGCATGGCCAGCGGCCACGGCAATATCGGTAGCCGTCAGCGTTGCGCCGCCAAACACTTTAGCTTCAGAGGTGATACGATAGCCCACCGATTGTGGCCCAACGGTAACTGTTTCCGCGTCCCCACGCACCAGCGAACCGCCGCCCAGACCGATGGAAAACACATCTGGCATACGGAAATTGGTGCGCACGCCGCCAACATCCACCACCGTGGCTGCCTGACGTGGAAAGCCCAGATGCAGCGCCCCAACGTCCGAGGTCGTGCCGCCAATATCGACCACAATCGCTTCCTGCACGCCGGTGAGGAAGGCCGCACCGCGCATGGAATTGGTGGGGCCGGAGGCAAAGGTCAGAACCGGGAAATCCTTCACCGTCTCTGCCGCCATCAGCGTGCCGTCGTTTTGGGTGATGTGGAAGGGGCAAGTGAGACCAGCACTTTTGAGCGCTTCGCCAAAGGCCCGCACGGTTTTATAGGCCAGTTCCAACAGGCTGGCGTTCATGATCGCCGCACTTTCGCGCTCCAGCAACCCGATACGGCCAATATCGGTGGACATCACCACCGGCAAGCCGGGGCAATGCTCCTGCAAAATTGCCTTGGTCCGCTGCTCCATCGCCGCATTGATCGGGCCGAATACACACGTGACGGCTGCGGCCTTGAGATTGTTGGCGCGGATTTCACCGGCAATGCGCTTGATCTCATCTTCATCCAGTGGCGAAATTTCGCGGCCATCAAATTCATAACCGCCGCGCACCATATAGCCGTGCTTGCCAACCACGGGTTTCAGGTCTTCCGGCCAGTCGATGGCTGGCGGCAAGCAGGCGGTGGCGGGCAGGCCGAGGCGGATGGCGGCCACCTGCGTCATATGCTTGCGCTCAATCACCGCATTGGTGAAATGGGTAGTGCCGATCATCACGTTGGTCACGAGGCTGCGGTCAATGCCTGCGGCTTTGATCGCCCCTTCCATGGCCTCAACCACGCCAGTGGTGACATCCTCCGACGTTGGAGCCTTGATCCCGGACAGAACCTTGCCGCCTTGCATGACCACAGCATCCGTATTGGTGCCGCCCACATCTATTCCCAATCGGTACACGTATGTTTTCCTTTCAACAACGGGTCAATGTCCGGTGCTTTGCACCAGAAAGCGGCCTCGTTCCTCTTCACTAATGGTGGGTTTCAACGCCTCTTGCGCATCGGTCAGAACCGGAATGGCAGCAATGAGGGCGCGGGTGTAGGGGTGGTGGGCCTGTGCGAATACCTCGGCAGGCGTGCCTTGCTCGACGATTTCGCCCTTGTACATGATGACAATGCGCGAGCAGAAATTGCGCATCAAAGACAGATCATGAGAGATAATCACATAGGTCAGACCGAGCTTTGCGCGCAGGTCCAACAGCAGCTCAATCACGGTTTTCTGCACCGAGACATCCAGCGCCGATGTTGGCTCATCCAGAATGATGATCTGCGGATTGGCCGCCAAGGCGCGCGCAATCGCCACCCGCTGCTTTTGCCCGCCGGAAAGTTCATGCGGATATTTTGAGACGAAATTGGCGGGCAGGCGCACGAGGTCCAGAAGCTCGACCATGCGTGATTTACGTTGCTCCTTATCGAGACCAACATGGGCCAAGGGAACAGCCAAAATCTGCGCCACCGTGCGTTTGGGGTTCAGCGATGTGCCGGGATTTTGGTAGACAATCTGGCTGAGGCGCAAAGCGCCCGCTCTGGGCGTTCCGCGCACAACAATCTCGCCACCGCTGGGCTGCAATAGGTTCATCATCATCCGCGCCAGCGTGGTTTTGCCAGAGCCGCTTTCTCCGGCAAGGCCAAAGATTTCGCCCTCATTGACGTGAAGATTGATGTTGTTGACGGCCAGATGGCCGCGTTTTGCGCCAAACAGCGCCCGCTTGGCATAGAGTTTGCGCACATTACTCAGAGTGATGATCGGAGCTTTGTCACTGACCGGCTGATCAACCACACCCTCGCCATAGAGCGGCGGCACCGCCGCCATCAGCTCGCGGGTATAGGCCTGTTGTGGGGCCTGAAATACGGCTTTCAACGGTCCCTGTTCGACAATGCGGCCATGCTGCATCACAATCACCCGGTCCGCCGTCTGGCGCACCACGCCGAGATTGTGGGTGATCATCAGCAGTGACAGGCCTTCTTCCGACACCAGCCGATTGATCAGCCGCAAGATTTCATCCTGCGTGGTCACATCCAGTGCCGTGCCCGGCTCGTCGGCAATCAACAGATCGGGCTGATGCAAAAGCGCCAGCGCAATCAACACCCTTTGGCGCATACCGCCTGACAGCTCGAACGGCCAGGCGTTGAACACCCGCTCAACATCGCCCAGTTGCACCTTGCGCAACACCTCGAAAATCCGCTGCTTGCGCCCCTTCGGCGTGTCATAGATGCCTTGATTGCGATCAGCATAATGCATCACATCTTCCAGATGCCGACCAATGCGAAACACCGGGTTGAAGGAGGACAGCGGGTCCTGCATGATGATGGAAAAGGCTGTGCCTTTCAGCTTGTTGCGTTCACCTGATGGCAGGCTCAACAATTGCCGTCCGCGATAGGCAATTGCGCCCGCCTCCACCTTGGCATTGTTTGGCAACGTGCCGAGAATGGCCTTTGACGTGACGGATTTACCCGATCCGGTTTCGCCAATTAGGGCGACCCGCTCTCCGGCATCGATGGTGAAGGAGATGTCGTGCAACACCCGGTTCACCCGACCATAGCCGGAGAAGGCAACCGTCAAATCCTGCACACTCAGCAAGGGATCAGCCATGGTCACGCCTCCACATCAAACATGTCGCGCAGGCCATCGCCCAGCAGGTTAAAGCCGAGAGTGGCGTAAAAAATCGCACCACCAGGAGCCAGCACTTCCCACCATTTTTCTGGCAGAAACTGACGCCCATCGGCCACCATCGAGCCAAGGTCCGGCGTTGGCGGCTTCACGCCAAAACCGAGGAAGGACAAGGTTGCGCCAAACAGGATGACAAAGGCCGCATCCAGCGTGGTCTTCACCGAAATCACCGCAATGCAATTGGGCAGGATTTCCCGAAACAGGATATGGATAGGCCCGGCACCGGCGAGACGTGCCGCCTCGATAAAATCTTCACCGGCAATCGAGACTGTGACGCGGTAGACAAGCCGCGCATGCCATGTCCACCACAAAAGCGTAATCGCAATCATCGCATTGATCAGGTTTGGCTCCAGCACATTGCCAATCGCCAGCGCCATCACCAGTGGCGGAATAGCCAGCATGATATTGGTAAACCCGGTGATCAGCCGCTCTGTCCAGCCGCCGAAATAACCGGCACACAGGCCCAGCACCGCACCAACAGGCACCGAAATCCCCAACACGCCAAACACCAGCAGCAGCGAGACGCGAAAGCCAAAAATGGTGCGGGTGAACAGATCGCGGCCCACCTTGTCGGTTCCAAACCAGTTGATGAGGTTCGGCGGATTGTGCCGATGGCGAAAATCGACAATGGAGCCGATATGGCTTGGAAAGGGCGTGATCAGCGGTGCAAGGATCGCCATGACCACGACCGAAATCACAATCAACGCACCGATCAAAGCAGCAGGATTGCGGGAAAATCGATACCAGTTCATGTAACCGGCTGAGAGGTCGCGCTTGTTCATCATAGAATTGGGGCCCATCATTGGCCTCCCCGAAAACGCAGGCGCGGATCAATCAGGCTGACAGTGAGATCGATGACAAGATTGGCGAGGATGAAAAACAGGCCGGAAATCAGCACCACAGCCATTAGAGCGTTCAGGTCTTTTTGCAAAATGGCATTGAGACCATAGGAAGCAAAACCGCCCCAGCCAAACACCATTTCCACCACAAAGGCATTGCCAATCAGCGAGGCAAATTCCAGCCCCATGATGGTCAGCGGCGCAACAGACGACAGCTTGAGCAGGTAGCGAAAGGTCACGACATAATCCGGCACGCCAAAACTCAGCAACGTCAACACATGGTCCTTGCGCTGATTTTCAATCATTGCCGAGCGCATGATGCGGGTGATCTGGCCAATACCGGCCATGGCCAGCGCCAGTCCAGGAAAGAGCAGATGCTGAAGGGCATCGGTGAACACATCAAACCGGCCATGGAGCAGGCTATCCACCAGCAGAAAGCCGGTTGGCCCGGCGGGGGCGTGAAGATCGAAATTCACCTGCCCCAACAAAGGCCAACCCGGCAGAAAATTCGCCGCAAACAATTGCAGGCCAATAGCAAACAGAAAGGACGGCACCGTGACGCCAACCATGGAAAACAGCCGTCCGAGATTATCGATCCAGGTGTTGCGATGGCGTGCCGTAATGACGCCTAGCGGAATGGCAATCAGCAGATCCAGAATGACCGTAACCACCACAAGCTCCAGCGTGGCGGGAAGAAATTCGACAACATCATGAATGACCGGACGATGCGACGACAGCGATTGGCCAAGATCGCCTTGCAGGGCGTTGGCGATATACCGGCCATATTGCACAATGACCGGCTGATCGAGGCCCATTTCGCGGCTCAGCGCCGTGACCTGCTCCTGCGATGCGGACGGCCCAAGCGCCATGCGGGCCGGATCACCGGGCACCACGCGGGCCAGCGCAAAAATCATCAAAGACAGCACGAACAGCACCATGACCACGGAGAAAACCCGCCTCGCGATCTGTTCGACAACATGCAAAATCATCCCGCCATTCCCTCTTTGCGCCATGGTGGCGCGGAAGGACGGGCAAGAGCAATGCGGACGAAGGATAGGTTTTTACAAAATAAGGATAGGTTTTAAGGCATTTCAGTGATGAACTATTAGCGCACCCACCCCAGCGCCTTTGCCGCCGCAATCGCCTCGTGTCGCCGGGAGCAGCCCAGTTTGCGATAGACATTTTTCAGATGAAATTTCACCGTCGGCTCTGAAATGCCGCTGTTGCGGGCAATCAGCTTGTTGGAGGCGCCTTCCGCCAGCATGGTCAGGATTTTCAGCTCCTGCTGGGTCAGCCGGGTTCGGGCCGCCGCAAGACTGCTGTGACGCCCCTTGTCCAGCCGCCGCAGGATAGCCCGCGCCGGGGTGGCCGCCATCACGAATTCGACTATCCGCTTGTCTTGCAGCAGCTGATCGAGAAACAGCCATTCCTCTGAAAGGGCCGTCAACCCTCCATGGCTTGCGCAGCGTTCAAACACCTGCCGCAGCAGAGTGCGAGCTCTGGAATTTTGCTGCGTTTGCCGCAAGACAAAGGCCAACCAGAGGGAAACCGCAATTTCCTGCCGGACCAGCAGATGCGGGTTGGTCAGCATCACCTCAAGCTTGCGGTCGAGATGGGGAAAACCCGGGCGCTCGTAGGAGATTTGCCGCAGCCAGCTCAAGGCCAGCGTAATCTCGTCTCGACCCGCCAGACGGGCCAAAGCCTCCTGCGCGCTTTCAATCCACACCCGATCAAATCCGGCCCGCAACGGTGCAAGAAGCCGGGTCGCATCACCCCAGCAATTACCGCTTTGCAGGATCTGCGCCTTGCGCACATCCAGGGAGAGACGAAACTGCCGGTTCATCGGCTGGTAAACGCTCCAGCCATCCAGAAAGCGAAGAGCGACGCGGGTGGACATGTGGACGCTCAAGGCTTGGCTGCCGTAGTAGATGGCGACATCGGCCAGACTTGGCCACAACTCGCCCGCAATCAGTGCGGCCATCTCTTCTTGCAAAAAGCCAAGCAGCACCGCTGGCTCGCCGTTTTCATAGGCCATGCAAGCTGTCAGCAGATCAAGAAAGCGACGATCTCCGGGACTGTCAAAGCCTGTTTTTGCCAGCATGTCCTCGGCAAGCCGCAGAGACTGGTCCATACGGTTGAAATCGGAGGTCAAAAGGCTGAGCACCGATTGATGCAGCGCTATGTAGAAGCAAAGAATGGGACAATCCGCCTGCCGATAGGCCTTCATGGCCTTTTCGGCCATGCCATTTGCCTCTTCGTAGCGCCGGAGCCGAAGGAAAAACTCCAGCATGGCGTTGTAAAATGATCCGCGCTGCTCCGGCTCGCCCAGCGGTAACTCGCCACCAATCTCAAACAGCGCTTCCAGCAATCTATCGGTCGGCGCAACATCCTCATAAATCAGGACCGTGATACGAAACAGTCTGACACGTAGGGAAAGCGCACTGTCGCGCGAGAAAACGGCCAAAACATTGCGCATTTCCACACCGAAGCACTGGACCAGAAATTGCATTGCCCATGCCACATCACCGGCTTTGATCATCAGAAAGGCGCGACTGATGGCCAATTCTTCCGGTAGATCATCACAGCCCGCCTCAAGACCTGTCACCACACGCAAGAACGCATCATGGCCCAGCCGATAATAGAGAAACCAGCCGCCTGTCTTGCAAAACAGTGCCAGCGCGTCCTTGCCCTGATTGCACGCCAGCAATCGCAGGATCACCACCTCCAGATTTCGCGGGTTTCGACGTAAAGCCTGCGCGAGAACGCCAGACGGATCAGCAGTCCGGGACGGATCGGCAAGACGCCGGAGCATTTCTTGCTCCAGCGCGCCGGGCAAGGCGCTGTTGATCCTTTGGCAGGCTGCGGTGGCGGAATGTGCAAGCGGCGGCAGACGCATGGCAAGCCAGGACGGCCAATCCTGTCCACAGACCAGCAGCGCCGACATATCAGCATCATCCAGGCCAGCCAGACAGTCGTCGCCCAGAAACGTCGAAAGCCGGCTCTGTCCAGCCAGCGCATCCTGACAATCTACCCCCGGCGACAACAGGACTGGCCAGCCTGCACACCTGTCCCAGTCACGATGGCTTAACCCGTCCTGAGGCAGCAGAAGATCCTCACCATCAAGATCCAGAACCTGACCATAAAGGCGCAGCCGGTCCAGTCCGGGCAAGCTCTCGCCGGGGCGCAGGGCAACGGCATAGCGATGTCCTTGCTCAAGCCGCGAAAGATCGGGAGAAATGGTTGGGCGATCATACACCGTCCACCGGGCGGCATCAGCCCCCAGCGCGACGATCAATGCCTGAAGAAGCCAGGTCTTGCCGAAGCCTGCGGGCGCAGTCACGACAATGACAGGGCTGACGTCATGGACAATGCGCGCGATCAGATCGCTTCGCGCAATCGGCGCATCGGGGGGTGAGGTCATGGATTTCGCATTATGCTTCGACATCAGCGCTTACAGTCTGCCTAACAGTCTATCCAATAATCGCCGCTGGCCGTCTGCAAATGGAAATTTCTGCGCTTGCCTGCTTCATTCGCATTTCCAAACGGAAAACCGCTTCGCACTTTTCCTGGAATGCTTGTACTCACGTACATTAAGTACGCTCCGTTCCGGTTCTCGAAATCACCATTTTCGCCAGGCCAACAGCAATTCTTGAACAGACTGTAAGAGACCAAAACGCAATTATAATACTCTAATCACCGTGCAGCCATATTGGCAACGAGGTCGCTGAACCTTTCACCCTGAACGGCCACATGCATTCCGAGCAGCCGTCTTGTCTCCTCGACATCGCCTCGGAAAAGCGCCTCAACAATCGCCCCATGTTCGGAAAATGACGTCGACAAGCGGTTGCGCACCCGCAATTGCAGCCGCCTGTAGGGTCGCAGGCGACGATGCAACTGGTTGCACTGCTCCTCCAGAAATTCACTTCGGCTTGCCGCATAGATCGCCTTGTGAAAGGCTTCGTTGTCATAATAATAGCTATCGCTGTCACCAGCACCCGCGGAGATTTCGCACCGCTTATGGGCATCAAGGATCGCCTCTTTGGATTGCTCATCCAGCCGACGGGCGGCAAGCGAACCGGCCAGACCTTCCAGCTCGGCCATAACCTCGAACATTTGATAGATACGGTGCGGCCCCGGATCGATAACCACGGCGCCACGGCGCGGACGGATCTCGATGAGGCCAATGGCGTTCAACTGCATCAGCGCTTCGCGCACGGGTGTGCGTGACACACCGAACCGGTTAGCCAGCAAGGTCTCATCCAAGCGGAGACCGGGTGCGAATTCATGGGACAAAATCGCATTTTCAATTTCGTCTCGCAGCCAACGCCCCGCGTTTTCAGACATGCATCCGGCCTTCATAATGCAATTTTTCCATTCTTGTATACAAGGCTGTTGACACCGTGCACATTGTGGGCCAGCTTACATACCATATTGCGGTGGATATTGAATAGACAATGATAATAAAAGGGGCAGCGCGGGGGGCGCCGTCCTGATGATCGGAGGAATTTTAGATGGCCGGAACCTCTTTTCTCAGTGACCTGCTTTCGGGCGTCACGGAACGCGGTCGCGCGCTGCTGTTTTCGGGATCGAAGGCACGCGACAGGGTCGTTGATACTGACATCGAAACCCTGTGCGAGATGCTGCTTTCAAGTCGTGGCGAAGCCTCGGGCATGGCAATCGCAGCGGAAATCCTGGATCGCTGGAGCCGTTTCGATGCCGCGGAGGCCGTCCAGTTCTTGCACATGCTGTCTGACCGTTTCGGCGCGGAAGCCGCAGCGCTCGACAAGGCGATAGACGCCTATCGGACCGACAAAAGCCCGATGGCCGTCATCGCGCTGCACAATGCAGCCGAACCACGCCGGCAGGAGCTTCTGCGCCGCCTCAACCTTGCACCCAACGGCACGCAAAAGCTTGTCCGCATGCGCGAACGACTGCTGGAAACCAAGGAGGATCGCGCCGATCTTGGTGCCGTCGATACCGATTTCGCCCATCTTTTCAGCTCCTGGTTCAACCGTGGCTTCCTGACGCTGCAACCCATCGACTGGACGACACCGGCGCATATTCTGGAAAAGATCATCAAATACGAAGCCGTGCATGAGATTGCCGGGTGGGAAGAGTTGCGGCGGCGGCTTGCGCCCGCAGATCGGCGCTGCTTTGCCTTTTTTCATCCGCGCCTGCGCGATGACCCGCTCGTTTTCGTGGAAGTCGCGCTGACCCGTTCGATACCGAGTGCCATCGCCGATGTGCTGGATGAAAGCCGGGATCATATCGGCCCCGATACCGCAACGACTGCGGTCTTCTATTCGATTTCCAACTGCCAGGACGGTCTTCGCGGCATTTCCTTCGGAAATTTTCTCATCAAGCAGGTGGTGGAAGACCTGCGGCGGGATCTTCCCGGCCTCAAGGAATTCGTCACGCTCTCGCCGGTTCCGGGCTTTGCCCGCTGGATTTCGAAGATCAGAGATCCGAAGTCCGGTTTCCCGCTGTCGCAAGAGGACCGCAACACGCTGGCTTTGCTGGATGATCCGACATGGCCTGAAGATAAGGCAAGGGCGGATGCCGTGGAGCGCGTGCTGCTGCCGCTCGCGGCACGATATTTCATCACCGAGAGAACGCCGGACAACCGCCCGGTCGATCCGGTTGCCCGTTTCCACCTTGGCAATGGCGCCAGGCTGGAGCGGCTTAACTTTCTGGGCGACCGCTCAGTGAAGGCAATGCGCCAGGCGCATGGGCTGATGGTCAATTACCTCTACAAGCTGGAGGACATCGAGACCAATCACGAGGCCCTGGCACAGCGCGGAGAAGTGGCAGCGTCGCCAGGCGTTAAAGCCTTGCAGGGAAAAATCGAGCTGGGTCTTCCCGAAAAAACCAGGGATATCAAAAAGGCGGAGAGCCTGTCCGGTTCTTAACCGAACTGGAGAGAGACCCGCACGCTGCCTGGAGCCAGGACGGATTTACGGTCCGCGGCACAGACGGCGATCACCATGATCGGAGGAGTAGAGTAATATGAGCAACCATCTTTTTGATGCTATCAAGGCTGCAGCACGGCCTGATTCACCGTTCATTCTGACCAATGGCGGGAAGACCTGGACGTATGCCGATGCGATTGCGCTTTCCGGACAGATTGCTGGCGCTATCGCCAAGCTCGGCATTCAGCCCGGCGACCGGATTGCCGTGCAGATCGAAAAAAGCCCGGAAGCGCTGATCCTGTACCTGGCCTGCCTTCGCGCTGGCGCGGTCTATCTGCCGCTGAACACCGCCTATACGCTCGCCGAACTGGACTATTTCATTGGCGATGCCGAGCCGAAGCTGGTGGTTGTCTCCTCCTCCGCGCTGGAACCCATCAGGAAAGTGGCTGCCCCCTATGGAGCGCATGTTGAAACGCTGAATGCCGACGGCTCAGGCTCGCTGATCGATCTTGCCCGCATCGAACCGGCCGATTTCGCCAATGTCGCCCGCGCGCCAGACGATCTCGCCGCCATCCTTTATACGTCGGGAACGACCGGTCGCTCCAAAGGCGCGATGCTGACCCATGACAATCTTCTGTCAAATGCCTTGACCCTGCGTGATTTCTGGCGCGTCACAAGCGATGACCGGCTGATCCACGTCCTGCCGATTTTCCATACGCACGGGCTGTTCGTCGCCACCAATGTGACCCTGCTGTCGGGCGCGTCAATGATCCTCTTGCCAAAATTCGATCCTGAGGAAGTGCTGTCATTAATGCCGAATGCCACGCTTCTTATGGGCGTTCCGACCTTTTACGTGCGCCTCCTGCAAAGCCAAAAACTGGACCGGGAGATCACGGCCAATATACGTCTTTTCATCTCCGGTTCGGCGCCATTGCTGGCCGAGACCCATGTCGAATTCGGCAAGCGCACCGGCAAAGCTATCCTTGAGCGCTATGGCATGACCGAAACCAACATGAACACGTCCAATCCCTATGACGGAGACCGGGTTCCAGGCACAGTCGGCCTGCCGCTGCCGGGCGTGACCGTGCGCATCACCGATCCCGCCAGCGGTGCCATTCTCCCGGCGGGAGAAACAGGGTCCATCGAAATCAAGGGACCGAATGTCTTCAAGGGCTATTGGCGGATGCCTGAAAAGACCGCTGCGGAGTTCACCGCGGACGGCTTTTTCATCAGCGGCGATCTCGGCAAGATCGATGAGAACGGCTATGTTCATATCGTTGGACGCGGCAAGGACCTGGTGATTTCAGGCGGATACAATATCTATCCCAAGGAGGTCGAAAGCGAGATCGACCAGCTTGAAGGCGTGGTCGAAAGTGCTGTTATCGGCGTACCGCACCCGGATTTTGGCGAGGGCGTAACCGCCATTGTCATCTGCAAGCCGGGCGTCTCGCTGGATGAGAAGGCAATTCTCAATGCGCTTCAGGATCGGCTTGCCCGCTACAAGCAGCCCAAGCGCATTATTTTCCTGGAAGATCTGCCGCGCAACACGATGGGCAAGGTCCAGAAGAATGTTCTACGCCAGCAATATGCCGATCTTTACGCGGCAGCCTGATTAAACCCGGGAGCGCGCTCCAATCGCTCCCGGATTACGCCGCGTCATTTGGGAGGGGCGCGTGCGGACATATTCAATCCGAAAACACACATGCTGCCGGCGCTCATCACGCCGCAGGGAGGGGACTTATGAGCATCGAAATCCTATCTATAGGGCTGCTGGTTGCGATCTTCATTATCGCGACAATCCAGCCGATCAATATGGGGGTCCTGGCCTTTGGCTGCACCTTCGTCCTGGGCTCGCTGATTATCGGCATGAAGCCCGCCGACATTTTTGCGGGCTTTCCCGCCGACCTGTTCCTCACACTGGTGGCCGTCACCTATCTCTTTGCTATCGCTCAGATTAACGGAACCATCGACTGGCTTGTGGAGAGGTCTGTCCGGATGGTTCGCGGGCGTGTCGGGTTGATACCCTGGGTGATGTTCCTCGTTGCAGCGATCATCACCGGCTTCGGCGCCCTAGGGCCTGCTGCGGTGGCCATCCTCGCGCCCGTGGCACTCAGCTTTGCGGTTCAATACAGGATCCATACGGTATTGATGGGCCTGATGGTCATTCACGGCGCACAGGCCGGTGGGTTCTCGCCGATCAGCATCTATGGCGGCATTACCAACCAGATCGTTGCCAAGGCAGGTCTTCCCTTCGCGCCGACCTCACTGTTTCTCTCCAGCTTCTTCTTCAACCTGGCGATTGCGGTTCTGGTCTTCTTCGTTTTTGGTGGCCTTTCCATCCTGAAACAGAGATCCTCTGTCAAAGGCCCCCTGCCCGAACTTCATCCTGAGGGCATCTCGGCCTCGATAAAGGGCCATGGCGGCACGCCTGCCAAGCCGTTCCGTGACCATGCCTATGGCACAGCGGCAGACACGCAGGCAAAGGTCCGGTTGACGACCGAGAAGGTCACGACCCTGATCGGCCTTACCGCGCTCGGCGTCGGGGCTCTGGTGTTCAAGTTCAATGTTGGGCTGGTGGCGATCACTGTTGCGGTTCTGCTGGCTCTGCTTTCGCCCACAACGCAAAAGGCGGCTATCGACAAGGTAAGCTGGTCAACCGTGCTGCTGATCTCCGGCATCATCACCTATGTCGGCGTGATGGAAAAGGCAGGCACCATCGATTACGTCGCCCATGGCATCTCCAGCCTCGGCATGCCGCTCCTCGTAGCCCTGCTGCTGTGCTTTACCGGCGCCATCGTCTCGGCCTTTGCCTCATCGACTGCTTTGCTTGGGGCAATTATTCCGCTCGCCGTTCCCTTTCTGCTGCAAGGGCATATCAGCGCCGTTGGCGTGGTTGCGGCGATTGCGATCTCTACGACCATTGTCGATACCAGCCCGTTTTCCACCAATGGGGCCCTCGTGGTTGCCAATGCGCCAGATGAGCAACGCGACAAGGTCATGCGCCAGATGCTGATCTACAGCGCCCTGATCGCGCTGATCGGACCGGTCATCGCCTGGCTTGTCTTCGTCGTGCCCGGCATCATTTGATACGAAAACCGGGTGGCCAGAATCGGGTGGAATGCATCAGCGTTCCACCCGGTTTATTTTGGACTATACCGGCTCAGGTTTGCGTGTCCGGAAAGCCGCGTCCCTTTTCTTAGCGCTCAACCTTTTCGGCAGGCGCGGGCAGCAGAACCTGGGTGCCGGAACCGCTGGGGGCCATCAACTGCTTCAGCACATCGTCCGCCGATTGGCTGGAGCCACCGATGCCTGCTTCCCGCAGCTGACGATCAAGATCACTGCCATTTTCCAGCGCTGCCAATTCCGCACCGGCCTCGATCCGGCCTGCGGTGATTTCCTGGCGTTTCTTGATCCGCTCAAGGCTTTCCACTGCACTGCCAAGACGGGTGTTAATGCCAGACTGGCTATGTGAAATGGCCGATTGCGCCCGCAGCAGCGATTCGTTTGCCTTCACATTTTCCACTTCGCGCTTCATCTGGGTAATGCGCGCCTCGGTGTCCTGGATCGTGCGCAGCATCTGTTGCTGGCGCGGCAGCAGGCGGTTCAATTCCTCTTCGTCGCGCTGGATCTCCCCACGGATAGTAGCGATACGCTGTGCCAGGCCTTGGGCAAGGTCCATACGGCCAGCATTGACGGCGGCACGCGCGCTGTCGCTATCCTTTAGCTCCTTGGCACGGGCTTCTTCCAGCCGGCGCATGACGCTTTTATTGGATGCCATGATTCCAGCCAGATCCGAGCGCGCCCGGCGCAAGGACTGCTCGGCGTCCCGCAGTTCCTGATCGAGAATACGCATGGACTGACTATCGGCAGCAGCCTCAGCCACCTCGTTGACGCCGCCGCGAATGGCGGTGAAAATCTTTGCCCAGGTGCTCATGCTGCCATCTCCCCGTTCTTCCATTCGTCGATCATGACAGCCGCATCCACCGCATTGGCCGCGAGTATAGCGACTTCCTCGACCACTGTTTCGGCGCGGGAGCGGGTCGAAAGCGACCCAAACAGCTCATACCATTCCTCACCATCAATGATGGTAATGCCGAAGCTGGAGAGCGGTACAAACTTATGGGTCTTCAGAACCATGCGCTCGAAATCCGCGCGGTTCGGCACATCATCGCATGGCACCAAAACAATGCTGGCGAGAATATCGCGTTCGCCGCTGACCGCGACGAAAACATCCATGTCGCCCTTTTCCTTCAGCGTTACGCAGATCACGTCGCCGCTCTGGGGAACGGTCACATCGACATCGCCCAGCGCCTCGGGATCGGCTGCAAACAGACGGGTCAAACCTGTCAAAGTCCAGGGTTCCAAACATTCCTCCATCGGTTGAAATTCTGAGCGTTATCTGGGTATTCCGGCAGGCAGTTAAAAGCCTGTCATGCTAAATAGTTTGCGTGGAAAACGCCTTAAAGACAGGGCTCAAGTGATAACACCTGCGCCCTTGCTGGCCTTTCCCTCTCGTTGTTTTCAAGGAGCGGTCGCCCTCTTGTCGCTCAATCCTGACGTTTTTTCACGACGAAAGAATGATGGTCGAGGTTGTTCTTTCCAATCTTGATGCCATATTCACCGCAGCTATCGATTGCGCCTGAGAGGAGATGCTTGATGTTGGGCTGGTTCAGCGGACGCAAAACCGAAAAGCCGATGCAAAAGGAACTCGGTCCCCTGGGTGCCGTCATCGGTGGCGCGCTCGATCTTGATTTCCTGTCGCTGGAGGCCGACGCGCTGGGGTCGCAACCGGCGATGCCGCTGCCTCAAAGCGGCGCTTTCATCATTGCCGCCTATGGGGAAGTCCGGCTCGATGCAGCATCGGTACTGTCGCGCTATTACGATGAAAACCACCATATGATCCAGGTCATGTCCCCATCCGGCATGCCGGGCGATGGCATAGAGGATATCAGCTTCTATCGGCCCTGGGATAGCGTCGTGCCGGTCAGCCAGAGCGAATGGAGCCGCTGGACAGGACCATCAGGCATGATTGGTGCGTCGTCCTACGATGCCGACGGCATCCTGTTTAACCGCTTCTGGGGCGAAGGGCCGGAACGCGCCGAGACCGTGCAATTCGTCGAAGATATCGAGGATGGTGAAACCAGGCGTTCGATCCATCAATCCTGCATGCTGTATTATCGGCCCCTTGGGAACACACAGGAAATGCTGCTGATCAATGTGGAGCGGGATCTCGATCCCTCCCAGGCGCAGGCGGGCCGCTCTGTCGAATTTCTCATTGGCTACGGTATCGGTGCCGCCGATGTTCGTCGCGTCTGACCAAAACCTTTCCTGAGGGGATATTTCATGCTGCATTATATGGCGGGACTTCCAGCCTTTCTGGGTTATTTCTTCATTGGCATCGCGGCTTATGGTGTTTTTGCAGCAATTTACACGTGGCTGACACCCCATAAGGAAGTTGAATTGATCCGGGCAGGCAATCTGGCGGCGGTCACGGCATTTCTAGGCGCTCTCATGGGATTCAGCCTGCCGCTTGCCTCGGCGGCGGCCAATTCCGTTAGCATGATCGATTATATTCTTTGGGCATTCGTCGGCATTCTCGTGCAGATTTTCGCGTTTTTTGTCGCCAATTTCACCATGAAGGATCTGCATGAGAAAATCACCGCCGGTGATATTGCCGCAGGCCTTTGGGGCGGCGGCATCGCGCTGATCGTCGGCATTCTCAATGCTGCCTGCATGACCTATTGAGGAGGCCAGGATGCGCAGACGTTTAAGCGGGCGAACGCCCCCTATCCTCGCCCTCGGCACCATCGCCGCTTCCAGCCTACTGCTCTCCGGCTGCGGCGAGGATGCGCCCACCGAGCGCACCTTCACCTCCGTCGATCAATGCATCTCTCAAGGGATGGATCGGGAAGTATGTCAGACGGCTTACCAGGATGCCGTCAAAACCCATATGGCCAACGCACCGCGCTTTGATGGCATGGCCGCCTGCGAGGCTGAATATGGCGCAAAACAATGCGTGCAGCAAACAGCGCCCAATACAGGTGGCACCGGTAGCGGCAGCTTTTTTATGCCCTTCATGGCAGGATACCTGCTATCTTCGACCATTAACAATATTGGCGACTATTATCGATACCAGCGGGAAGCGACGCAAGGCAGCAGCTATGGCGGCGGAGGCAGCACGCCGATCTATCGCAACCGCAGCGGCCAAACAGTGACCATCAACAAAGGCCGCGACACGATCCTTGCTCCATCGAGCTCCAAGCCCGCCAATGTCAATACCCGCACGGTGAGCCGCCAGGGCTTCGGGGGGCGATCCTCCTTCAGTTTCGGCGGCTGACATGAAGCGCATCACTTTTGCGGAACGTCCAGATTGGCGCGACAAGGCGCGCGCCGTTGGCTTTGGTTTTCATGAAATGTATGGCGAGCCCTATTGGGTGGACGATGCCGCCTATGTGTTCTCCCTGGAAGAAATCGAGACCCGGATAGAGGCGCCAAGCCAGGAACTGCATGATATGTGCATGGACCTGATCGGCGATATCGTCGGCAGCGAGGAGGCGCTTGACCGGCTGGCCATTCCAGACGATCTTCGCGACGTTATCCGCAGATCCTGGCAACGCCAGGACCGCCATCTCTATGGGCGTTTCGATCTCGCCTATGATGGCGAAGGCCCTGCCAAGCTGCTGGAATATAATGCCGATACACCGACCTCGGTCTTCGAGACAGCCTATTTCCAGTTCAATTGGCTCACCGACCAGCAGGCGCTTGGCGCACTGCCCGCCGATGCCGACCAGTATAATCTATTGCAGGAAAGCCTTGTGGAGGCGTTCGAGCAGTTTCCAAAACAGCCGATGTTCCATTTCGCGGCGATGACCGAGAATGAGGAAGATCGCGGCACCACGGTCTATCTGATGGATTGCGCCCTCCAGGCGGGGCATCGTGTCGAGCTTCTCGATATCGGCGATATTGGTGTCGATGCAGAAGGCCGATTCACGGATCTGCAAGACCGTGTGATCGACCAGTGTTTCAAGCTTTACCCCTGGGAATTCATGCTGCGCGAGCCGTTTTCGCGTCAATTGGCACGGTCCGGCGATGTGTTTGTCGAACCTGCCTGGAAATCAATCCTGTCCAACAAGGGGCTGCTGCCACTGCTCTGGCAACGCTACCCCAACCACCCCAATCTATTGCCAAGCTTCTTTGCAGATGACCCCGCCGCCTCAAGCCTTGGCGACTACGTGCGAAAGCCGCTTCTGTCGCGCGAGGGAGAAAACGTCACGCTTTTCCAAGGTGGCAGGGAATCTCTTGTCTCTCCAGGTGGTTACGGCGAGGAGGGATTTATCGTGCAAGCCTATGCGCCGCTGTTTAAGAGCGAGGCGGGCTTTGCAGTACTTGGTAGCTGGATTGTCGGTGATCGCGCCTGCGCCCTTGGCATCCGCGAGGACCGATCCCGCATCACCGCCAATCTCTCGCGCTTTGTGCCGCATGTGATCATCTGACGTTAGAGTCAGTCTGAACCAGACTGACTCTAGATTCTTTTGTTTTCGTTTGTCTTTTGGGAAAACCGGTTTCCACTTTTCCCTGACAAACTAGTGCAGCGGATTTGTCCGAAAGCCTATCATACCCTCGCGTCATCCCGCATGACCATATGGCCCGGTGACACCTGTTCATAGCGTCTTTTGGGCGGTTGATAGCCGAGCGGGCGCACCGGGCTTTTCAGCTCTTCGCTGTCCAGATCGCGCCGGATATTTCGGCGGGAAGGATCCGGTACCGGCACGGCTTTCATCAGTTTTCGGGTATAGGCATGTTGCGGATTGGAGAACACAGCAGCTCTCGGGCCGATTTCGACGATTTCGCCCAAGTACATCACCGCGACCCGGTGGCTGACCCGCTCCACCACCGCCATGTCGTGGGAAATGAACAGAAAAGCGATTTTCAGGCTGGCCTGCAAATCCATGAGCAGATTGCAGACCTGCGCCTTGATGGATACGTCAAGCGCCGAGACGCTTTCATCGGCGACGATGACTTTCGGGTCCAACGCCAGCGCCCGGGCAATGGCGATGCGCTGGCGCTGGCCGCCGGAAAACTCATGCGGATAGCGGTTGGCCATATCGGCGCTGAGGCCCACCCGCTCCATCAGGTCGGCGGCTTTGTCCCGCGCCTGCCGGTGCGTGGCCAATCGGTGAGTGGTGATCGGCTCGGCCACCGAAGCACCGACAGTCATGCGCGGATTGAGGCTGGCGAACGGGTCTTGAAAAATCATCTGGATGGAGCGGCGCATCCGGTTGATATCGGGGCCCCTCAGGGAGAGGACATCATAGCCATCCAGCTGGACCGAGCCGCTGAGCGGATCGATCAGCCGCATGACGGAGCGTCCGGTGGTCGATTTTCCGCAGCCGGATTCTCCCACCAGCGCTAATGTTTCGCCCTGGAAAAGATCGAAGGAGACATCCTCGACAGCATGGATCACGCCGGTTTTTCTGCCGAACAACCCACCTTTGATATCGAACCGGGTGACCAGATCTCGCACCTGGAGAACCGGCGTCAGGCCCCGCTCGACAGTATCGGCGACAACCGTGGGCTCCACCCGTTCGCCGGTCGCCATATCCACGACCGGAAAACGCTTCGGCCAGGCGGCATCGCCCATTTCCCCCAGCCGTGGCACCGCAGAGAGCAGGGCGCGGGTATAGGGATGGCGGCCCTTGTGAAACACATCGCCCGTCGTGCCGGTTTCCACCACATCGCCGCGAAACATCACCATGGTGCGGTCAGCAATTTCGGCCACAACGCCCATGTCATGGGTGATGAACAGCACGGACATGCCCTCTTCCGCCTGCAATTGCTTGATGAGATCAAGGATCTGGCCCTGGATCGTCACGTCAAGGGCCGTGGTCGGCTCGTCGGCGATCAGGATTTTCGGCTTCAGCGCCAGCGCCATGGCAATCATCACCCGCTGGCGCATTCCGCCCGAGAATTGATGCGGATAATCATCAAACCGCGCCCCGGCATTGGGGATGCGAACCTTGTCCAGCAAGTGGATAGTCTGCGCCCGCGCCTCGCCTTTGGACAGACCGCCATGGGCAATCAAGGCCTCGGAAATCTGCCGGCCGATGGTGAAAATCGGATTGAGGCTGGTCATCGGCTCCTGAAAGATCATCGCCATGTCCCTGCCGCGTACGTTGCGCATGGCCTTTCGGGATAGAGCCATCAGATCGCGGCCCTCCAGCATGATCCTCCCGGTCGTCCGGCTGGTCTGGTCAGCCAGCAACCGCATGATCGATAGCGACGTCACGCTTTTGCCCGAACCGCTCTCGCCGACAATGGCGAGCGTCTCGCCCGCCATCACATCGAACGACACATCGCGGACCACGGTTTTCCAGCGTCCATCCACCAGAAAAGCGGTGTTCAGCCCTTCTACGGACAAGATCGGTGCAAGTGTTTGCGCGCTCATGGCGGGTCCTCGTTGGCTACGGGCTACAGACTCGAGTTTGTCTTGATTTCGTTTGTCTTTTCGGGAAAGCGGATTTCACCTTTCCCAAGGCAAACCCTATCGTCCGACAGCATAGGCCTGCATCAATCTGGGCGTTGCCGCCGCTCGCAACAGTCCATCGGCATCGCGTCGCGCTGCGGTCAACCGGCCAATAGACCATGGTTCGGCAACGGTCAGGGCATGACCGCGTCTGGCCAACTCAGTAATCGTCGCCTCGGGGAAATTCTTCTCCACCATCAGGCTGCCCGGCTCACGGGTGCGCGGATAAAACGAGCCGGGGAAATGCGAGGTGTGGAAGAGCGGTTGATCGATAGCCGCCTGAAGATTGAAGCCATGGTGAACATAGCGCAGGAAGAACGACAACTGCCATTGATCCTGCTGGTCGCCGCCCGGCGTGCCAAACGACAGGGTGGGACGGCCTTCATACAGCGCGATGGATGGCGTCAGGGTGGTGCGTGGGCGCTTGCCCGGTTGCAGCGAGGTGGGCAGGCCGGGTTTGAGCCAGAACATCTGCGCCCGTGAATTGAGGCAGAAGCCCAGCCCCGGCACAATCGGCGAGGATTGCAGCCAGCCGCCGGATGGCGTGACGGACACCATATTGCCGTCGCGGTCGATCACATCGATATGCACGGTATCACCGCGCTTTTCGCTCAAATGCGCCATGGTCGGCTCAAACACCGCCCCGGTTTTCGACGTGGCGCCCAACATCTCCATGGTGCGGGTATATTGATCCTCAAAGCCCGCAACCCGGCCCGGCACCAGATCGAAAGACGCCGTCTCGCCGATCAAGGCGCGACGCTCAGTGGCATAGGCCTCGCTCAGCAAATGCTGCATCGGCACCGTGGCGAAGGCCGGATCGCCATAATAGATCTCGCGGTCGGCATAGGCCAGCTTCATGGCTTCGGTGACGGTGTGAACGAAATCCGGGCCATCCGAGGCCATGGCCGCAATATCGAAGCCTTTCAGGAGCGATAGGGCCTGCAACAGCACCGGCCCCTGGCCCCATGGTCCGGTCTTGGCCACGGTCCAGCCATGATAGTCAAAGGTTTGCGGCTCCTCTATCGTCGCAGACCACTGCGCCATATCGTCAGCCGTCAGCACGCCTTTGTGGCACGCGCCACTCGCATCCATCACCGCCGTGGATTGGACATAGCGATCGATTTGTTCGGCCACAAAACCACGGTAGAAGGCATCACGAGCAGCCTCGATCTGCGCCTCGCGGCCGGATTTCGCCTCGGCTTCCGCAATGATCCGCTTCCAGGTCTCGGCCAGAACTGGATTGGTGAACAGGTTGTTCGGCTCCGGGGCGAAGCCGCCCGGCAACCAGGTCTGGTGCGAGGTTGGCCAATGCTGTTCGAAGAAACTGCCAAGGCCCTTGATGGTGGCCGAAACTCTGGCCAACACCGGGTGGCCTTTTTCGGCGTAATAAATGGCTGGTTCCAGCACGTCGCGCACGCTCATCGTGCCGTAATCGCGCAGCATCAGCATCCAGCCGTCAAAGGCGCCGGGGATAACGGTTGCCAGCAGGCCATCACCGGGAATGAGATCCAGGCCTTCCGCCGTGTAATGCTCGATGGTGGCGCCCGCCGGTGCTGTCCCCTGGGCGCAGATGACCTCCACCTTGTCCTTCTTTTTCGAATAGATCACGGCAGGCATATCGCCACCCGGACCACACAGATGCGGCTCGACAACTTGCAGCACGAAGCCGGTGGCCACAGCGGCATCGAAGGCGTTACCGCCCTTTTCCAGTATGGCCATGCCGACGGCAGAGGCAATCCAGTGGGTGGAGGCGACAACGCCAAAGGTGCCGAGAATTTCAGGCCGGGTGGTAAAATCAGTCATAGCATATATCCCAGAATTGAAATGGAGGTGGGTTTCGGCTGTTTGCCTCAGGAAGAGCGCGGATCGAGAACGTCACGCAGCCCATCACCCAGGAGATTGAAGCCGATGACGACGAGAAAAATCGCACCGCCCGGCCATATGGCCATCCACGGCGCCTGGCTGAGAAAATTCTTGGCGACATTCAGCATCGAACCCCAGCTGGGCGCTGGCGGCTGCTGTCCAAGCCCCAGAAAAGACAGGCTGGCTTCGGCGATGATCGCAGTGGCAACCGTCAGCGTTGCCTGTACCAAAACCGGCGCCAGGATATTGGGAAAGATATAGCGGCTCATGATTGCCACATGTCCGAGGCCAATGGAGCGTGCGCCCTCCAAATAATCTTCCGTTTTCACCGCCAAAACCTGACCGCGGCTCAACCGGATGAAGGTTGGCAGTGCCGAAAGGCCGATGGCGATCATCGCATTGGTCAGGCTGGGCCCAAGAAAAGCGGCAAGGGCGATGGCCATGATCAGAAAGGGCATTGCCAGGAAGGCCTCGGTGATGCGGGAAATGACCATATCGATCCAGCCGCCGAAGTAACCGGAGAGAATGCCAAGCGGAACGCCGAGGATGGTAGCAATCGCCACGGAGAAAATTCCTGCGGCAAGCGATGCCCTCGCCCCCCAGATCATCCGGGACATGATATCCCGCCCAAGGTCATCCGTGCCGAACGGGTGGGCCAGCGACGGTGCCTTGCGAATGGCCGACCAGCTCGACGCCAAGGGATCGGCAATCGGCAGTAATGGCGCCAGCAGCGCCACCGTGAGAAAGAACAGGATGATTGCCAGGCCAACCAACGCCGCCTTATTGGCTTTCAGTTTTCGCCAGCCTCTTCCGGATGGATGGAACGGGGCGGTTGCGGCCTCACTTATGGCGGTCATAGGCTGGCCCTCATCCGAGGATTGAGAAGAAGATAGAGACAATCGGCCATCAGGTTCATCAGGATGAAGCCGATGGCGGTGCAGAGCACGACGCCCTGGACGACGGCATAGTCACGATTGAAAACCGCATCGACGATCAGCTTGCCAAAGCCGGGAATGGTGAAAATCTGCTCCGTCAGCACCGCACCGGCCAGCAATTCGCCAAACAGCAAGGCGGTCAGGGTGACGATGGGCAAAACAGCATTGCGAAAACTGTGCGACAGGATGACCGAACGTTCGGGCATGCCCTTGGCGCGGGCGGTGCGCACATAATCCGAACTGAGAACCCCCAGCATGGCCGAGCGCGTATGGCGCATGATCGATGCCGCCAAGGCGTTGCCCAACACGAAAGACGGCATCAGCATGGTTTTCATCGACATCCATGGGTCGGAAAAGAACGGTTGATAGCCGGAGGCCGGCAGCCAGCCAAGCCGGACCGAAACCAGCAGAATGAGCATGATACCAAGCCAGAAATTCGGGATCGACAGGCCAGACAGCGCCACCACGCTTGCCAGGTAATCGATCAGCGTATTCTTCTTGACCGCCGCCAGAATGCCGAGGGGAATGCCGAGGGCGAGAGCAAAGATCATCGACATGATGGCCAGTTGGCAAGTGACGGGCAATTTCTGGCCGATCAGTTCCAGCACGGGTTGATTGGTCCGCAACGACATGCCGAGATCACCCTTCAGAGCAGCGCCAAGCCACATCGCATATTGAACGGGCATAGGATCATTCAGGTGATATTTCTCGCGCAGGCTTTCCATCACCGCGGGATCGCGATCTTCTCCCGCCATGATCAGCACCGGATCACCAGGCAGAAGCTTTTGCAGCGAAAACACGAAGACAGAAATGATCAACAGCGTCGGTATGGCCAGCAACAGGCGCCGGGCAAGGAAAGTGGGCATGACGGTCTCCGGATGAATGAGACGTTTGTGTCAGGCGGCGGACCTGCCGCCTGACAAAGATCGCTTCCGTGACAGGATCATCAGGGCGACAAGCAAGCGTTCAATTGGCCTTTTGCATGCCCGTCAGCCGGATCATTCCATCCGGTGAAGGCACAAAACCGGTGATCTTCTTGCTGGACGCCCAGAGCCAGGACTGATGACCGAGATAGATGATCGGCAGATCATCGTTCAGGATTTCATCGGCCGCATCGTATTTCTGCTTGCGCACGGCTTCATCGGTGGACTGTCGTGCTTCGTTCAACAGCGTATCGACGGCGGGATTGCAATATTTGGTATCGTTGATGCCACCCTTGCAGGTGACGAACTGATGCAGATTGCCATCCGGGTCCACACGCCCGGACCAATCCGAACGGCTGATCTGGTAATTTCCAGCCGTCTGCTCGTTGAGCATGGTGGCAAATTCCATCGTCTTCAGCGTCACGTCAAAACCAGCCTCAGCGACCATCGATTGCACGACCTGCATCATCTGCAACACCGTCGCGCTGTTGGACACCTGGAGTTCGATCGGCACCCGGTCAAATCCAGCGGCTTTGATCAGGGCTTTTGCCTTTTCGACATCGCGGGCAGGAACCGGAATCCGCTTGTCATACCAGGGGCTGACAGGCGGAAATGGCTGATTGCCCGCCAGAGCCGTCCCCTCGAAGACGATCTGGTTCAGTGCTTCGCGATCGATGGCCAGCGAGAAGGCCTGACGCAGACGCTTGTCCTTGCCAAGCGGGTTATTGGCGCGAGGACCATTGCCGATATTGACATACATCGCCATGTAACCGACGCCGACCGCCTGTTCAAAGTCCAGCTTGCCATCGGACTTGATGGAGGCGGCATCGGTTGGGGCCACCCTCTCGATCATGTCGAGATCGCCGGAGCGCAGATTGGCGAGGCGCACCGTGCTATCGACAATCGGCAGATAGGTGAGCTTGTTGATGAAAATCTGATCCTTGTTCCAGTAATCAGCAAATTTCTCCAGCACGATCCGGTCCTGCTGCACCCGCTCGACAAATTTGAACGGACCGGCGCAGACCGGATGGCTGCCGAAATTAGCGCCCAATTCCTTGGCGGCCTTGGGCGAGACGATCATCCCGGCCCGGTCGGACAATTGCGCCAGCAGGGTCGAATCCGGCGCCTTGAGCGTGAATTTCACCGTATCACTGCCGATAGCCTCGACCTTTTCAACGGAGGCAAGCTCGCTCTTGCGCCGCGATTCCGGCATGGTCATGTTGCGCTGGATGGTGGCGACAACCGCTTCGGCATTGAAGGGTGTTTCGTCGTGAAATTTCACGCCCTGGCGCAAAGTCATGGTCAAAACCTTGCCACCCTCGCTCCAGGCCCAGCCGGTGGCAAGCTGCGGGATGATCTTCAGGTCGGGCGACACATCGACCAGTTTATCGCACATCGCCGTATAGACGATGCGCCCCACGAACGTGCGCGACTGCGCCGGATCGAGAACGTCAGGGTCTTCCGACAAGCCGATCTTCAGGTCTGCGGCCATCACAGGTGCGGCAAAAGCGGCGGTGACAAGCAGCGCGGTCAAAACTCTGTTCAGTTTCATGCCATTCCCCTCATTGTTGTTTTTATGCTGATGATAGGCAGTTCTTGGCCGTCATGCCTCTGCGAGGTGGACGGCGGTATCGATTGAGGTAATGCGGATCAGGCTCTCTTGCAGGGTGAGAAGGTGGGTCCGCATGGCTTCGCCCGCGCCGATCGGGTCGCGCGATGCAATCCGATCGATAATGGCGAGATGCTGGCCATGGGTGACAGGGCGGGTTTGGGCAAAAGCCCGTGCCTGTTCACGAATATTTTGCCAGGCCGGGTCCTGCCGCGTCCGGTTCATCACATCGAACAGCGCCAGGAAAAGGCTGTTGCCAGCGCATTGGGCAATCTTTCGATGCAGCGCCCCATCCCAAAGCTCACGCCCATCGGCATCCTTGCTGGCGCCGATCTTTCCCACCAGATCATACATGGCCTGCACATCCGCGGCATTGGCCCGCAAGGCCGCCAACTGCGCCAGTTGCGGTTCAAGCCGCAGGCGCACTTCCATGACTTCCAAAGGATCGGTTCCGGCAACCAGGGCGCCGACATAATCATCGAATGCGTCGGGGCGTGCGCCAGCAAACGTACCAGACCCCTGCCGCCGCCAGATAAGCCCTTCTGCTTCCAGAACCTCCAGGGCCCGGCGAACGGAACGGCGGCCAAGGCAAAGTTCCTCGCAGAGTGACCGCTCTGTCGGCAGTTTTTCCCCTGCACTGAACCGGCCGGAGCTCAGCAGTTCACGCAATTTGTTCAGGGCGAGATTGGAATTGTCGTGATCGTCAATCATGCATTGGTTCGAACCAATTGATAATTGGTTCATACTCAGACGAACGAAGAGATGAGTCAATCCGACTCTGCATATTTTTTCATGCTGCTTTTATTTTAGGCAAACAGATGCTGCCCTTATCCCGAGAAAGGCTCCGTCGGCCCCTTGGCGGGTTGGGTAAACCAGTTCGGTCCATCCGAGGTCATGTAAATAATGTCTTCCAGACGCAGGCCGAATTGTCCGGGCAGCACGATCATCGGCTCGCAGGAAAAGCACATTCCCGCGTCAAGACGAACAGTGTTGCCGCGCACGATATAGGGCTCCTCATGCCCCTCAAGGCCAAGACCATGACCGGCGCGATGAGGCAGTCCGGGTAGCTGGTAATCCGGGCCGAGGCCGTGGCGGGTCAGCACGTCGCGGGCCGCATCATCCAGGCTACCACAGGTCGCGCCAATCCGGGCCGCATCAAAAACCGCCTGCTGGGCCGCCCGCTCGATCTCCCAAATGCGGGCAAACTCGGCGGTTGGCTCCTCCAACATATAGGTGCGGGTGATGTCGGAGTTATAGCCATCAATGCGGCAGCCGGTATCGACCAGCACCACGTCGCCCGGCTGGTAATATTGCTCGCCATCGGCCCCATGCGGCAGGGACGTGGTCTCGCCAAAGGAAACGATACAGAAGGTGGAGCCGTTGCTGGCGCCTAGGCGTCGGTGTTCGTCGTCAATGAAGCGCACGACCTCCGAAGCGGCAATGCCGGGGCAGATCATGGCATGCGCTTTGCGCTGCACATCCAGTGTCAGGTTCATCGCATATTGGATGATGGCGATTTCAGTGGCGGATTTTCGCAGGCGCTGACCGCGCAGCAGCGGTCCCCCATCAATCAGCCGATCTGCTGCTATTTCACCCTTTAGGGCATTGTAGACGAAAAGCGGTACGGAATCGTCGACGGCAAGCGTGCCACCGTGTGGCAGGAAGGACGCGACAAGGGCGGCGCTGCTTTCATCTTCTTCCCAGACCCTGATATCGCCCGGAAGATGCGGCAATGTCTCCACCCGGCTGCGCTCAAAGCCCGGCACCACATAAACGAGATCCGATGCCGTAATCACCGCACCCACAAGCCGTTCGCTGCCATGCCAGACCAGCCCGGTGAAATAGCGCAGGCTCTCGGTGGAGCCGATCAGCACCGCGCCGACATCCTTTTCCGCCATGGTTTTTCGAAGGGTTTCTAACCGGAGAACCCGCTCTTCCATGGAGATTTTCGGCGGAAATGCGCTTAATGACATGGTCTGTTTCCCTGGTAAAATTCAAGCCCGGCCTTCTTCAACGGCATGACAGGCCACCTGGACGGTATCGGTCATGGTCATCAGCGGCATTTCCGCCTTGCAGCGGTCATTGGCCAGCGTGCAGCGCGGATGGAAGGGACAGCCCGTGGGTGGATTGAGCGGAGACGGCATTTCGCCGACGAGCTTGATCCGCTCGCCGCGCCGGTCGGGATCGGCAATCAACGTCGCCGAAAGAAGGGCCTTGGTATAGGGATGGCGTGGATTGGTAAACAGCGCTTCCACCGGACCAAGTTCCACCGCATGGCCGAGATACATCACCACCACATCATCGGCGATGTGGCGCACCACGGCCAGATTGTGGGAAATGAACATCATGGTCAGGTTGAGCTGGGTTTTAAGCCGCTTCAAGAGGTTCAGGATTTGCGCCTGCACCGAAACGTCGAGCGCCGAGGTTGGCTCATCACAGACCAGAAATTCCGGCTGGAGAATGAGGGCGCGGGCAATGCCGATGCGCTGGCGCTGGCCGCCGGAGAACTCATGCGGATAGCGGTCTGCGGCTTGCGGTGGCAAGCCCACCAGTTCCAGCATGTCGGCAACGGCCTTTCGACGGCTGGCCTTGTCGCCGATGCCATGGATGACCAGGCCTTCGGCAATGGAATCGCCAATCGGCAGCCGTGGATCCAGCGAGGAATAGGGGTCTTGAAAGACAATCTGGATGCGGCGGCTGGAGGCAAAATCAACACCCATGCCGGGTCCGGCAATCTGCTTGTCATCAAAGATGATTTCGCCTGCGGTCGGCGCAAAAAGACCCACCACGATGCGGGCCAGTGTGGATTTTCCGCAGCCGCTTTCACCGACCACACCCAGCGTGCGCCCGCGCTCGATGGTGAGGCTCACATCATTGACGGCGTTGACATAGCCTTTCACCCGCTGGAACGCCCCGCCAGTCACGGCGAAGGCCATTTTGATGCCGTTCATTTCGATCAGGGCGCTCATGCGGGCTGAACCTCTTGTTCACCGGCAAGATTGGCCGGTTCGGTCAGCCAGCATCGACAGTGATGGGCCTTGTGGATTTCGGTCAGCGCCGGAACAGCGGTCAGACAGCGCGGTTCATTAGCCTCGCGCCGGGCTGTGCAGCGCGGCGCGAACAGACAGCCGTGGGGCAGATGGGTCAATTGCGGCACGCGACCATCGATGACTTCGAGCATGTCAGGGGATTCGCCCAGCACCGGCACCGAGCGCAGCAAGGCTTGCGTGTAGGGATGCTTGGGCGATTTGAACAGGGTTCTCACATCGGCAAGCTCTACCACTTGGCCCGCATACATCACCGCGACATGGTCGGCCATTTCCGCGACCACGCCAAGATCATGGGTAATGAGGATGATGGCAGTGCCGAAATCACGCTGCAAATCGCGCATCAAATCCAGAATTTGCGCCTGAATGGTAACATCCAGCGCCGTTGTTGGCTCATCGGCGATCAGCACTTCCGGCTGGCAGGCCAGCGCCATGGCAATCATCACCCGCTGCGCCATGCCGCCGGACATTTCATGCGGATAGGCCTTCATGCGACGTTGGGGATCGGGAATGCCGACGGCTTTCAGCATGGCGATTGCCGCCACTTCCGCCTCCTGCTTGCCCATGTTTTTGTGCAGGCGGTAAGCCTCGGCAATCTGCCGCCCCACGGTGTGGACCGGATTGAGCGAGGAAGACGGGTCTTGGAAAATCATCGAAATCCGGTTGCCGCGCACTTTGCTGAGGTCCATCGGTGACATTGTCCGCAGATCGGCCCCATCCAGCAGCACTTCGCCACCGATGATTTTGCCGGGATAAGGCACCAGCCCCATGATGCTGAGCGAGGTGATGGATTTGCCGCAGCCGCTTTCGCCAACAATGCAGAGCGTTTCTCCGGCCTTAAGCGACAGCGAGACCTTATCGACGGCGCGGGCGGTGCCGGATCGGGTTTGGAAATGGGTGGTGAGATCGCGGATCTCCAGAATAGGCCGGGTCATGCTGTCCTCACGTATGGAGCCGCGGATCGAGGGCATCACGCAGCCCGTCTCCGAGAAGGTTGAAGCCAAGCACGGTCAGCATGATGGCAAGGCCGGGAAAGAACACCAGATGCGGCGCGGAAAAGATCTCGTTGCGGGCGGCCCCCAGCATCGTCCCCCATTCCGGCGTCGGCGGCTGTGCGCCAAGGCCAAGGAAGCTGAGACCAGCGGCATCGAGAATGGCGGTGGCCACCCCAAGTGTTGCCAGCACCACAATCGGCGTGATGGCATTGGGCAGCACGCGGCGAAACAGGATGCGCCATTTGCTGCCACCCAGCACCCGCGTGGCCGCGACAAAATCAAAGGTTTTCACCGAGAGCACGCTGGCGCGGGTGACGCGGGCATAGGCGGGAACCGAGACGATGGAGATGGCCAGCAATGCATTGCGAATGCCCGGCCCCAGAACCGCAACGATGGCAATGGCCAGCAGCAGCGACGGAAAGCCGAGGATCACATCCATGATCCGCATGATGATATTGTCCACCCAGCCCCGGAAATACCCGGCAATCGCCCCCAGCAGCACGCCGAAGAACAGCGCGCAGGTAACGGTGGTGAGGCCAATGACCAGACTGACGCGCGTACCATACAGGATACGCGAGAAGGAATCGCGGGCATTGCCATCGATACCCATGATGTGCTGCGGACGGCTGGCGTCACATCCAAGCAGATGCACGCAAGGCGGCTCGCGGCGCTTGACCTGCTCGACCCCGATCAACACCTGATCGGGATCATAAGGGGCAAGCACCGGTGCAAAAATGGCAATCAGGATCAGCATGCCAATGATGAACAACCCGACCTGCCCGGAACGCAGCCTGAGCAGCCGTCCCCAGGTTCTCCGCCACTGGGCGACCGGTTCACCAATCAGGCCATCTTCAAGAATGGCCTCTGCTGCACTGGCCGATACACTATTCAAGCGCGTCATGAACTGTCCTATTGTGGGCGAATGCGGGGATCGAGATAGGTGTAGGAAAGGTCCACCAGCAGGTTGATGGCCACGTAGGACACGGCAATCATCACCGTGAAGGCCTGTACGACAGGATAGTCGCGCGCAAAAATCGCCTCCACCAGCATACGCCCCACGCCGGACAGGCCAAAAACGGTTTCAGTCAACACAGCACCACTGAGCAGGGCGCCCATTTGCAAGCCCAGAATGGTGACAACCGGCAACAAAGCATTGCCCAGCGCATGTTCGCTGACCACGCGTTTCTCCGGCACGCCCTTGGCCCGGGCGGTGCGGACATAATCACGCCCCAGCACATCCAGCAGCGAGGAGCGGGTCATGCGGGCAATCACCGCCATCGGAATGGTGGAGAGCGCGATGACCGGCAAGATCATATGGCGTATGGCATCCCAGAACACCGTCCAATTGCCAGTGATCAAGGCGTTCAGAATATAAAAATTGGAGAAGAATTCGAGCACCTTGCTCCAGCCGCTCTCCGCCGCCAATTGCCAGTGCCAGACCTCGTAAAAGGGAATGGAATTGACCCCGGCGGAAAGCCGTCCGGATGGCGGCAGCCAGAAGGGCGTGCCGCGCAGCATCACCCCAAACAGATAAGCCAACATCAACCCCAGCCAGAACACCGGCATGGAAATCCCGGCATTGGCAACGATCATCGTGCCGACATCGGCTGCGGAATTATGGCGACGGGCGGCAATAACGCCGAGCCCGACACCGATGATGGTTGCGGTGATCAGAGCCAGGACCGCAAGCTCGGCGGTCATCGGCAGGCGCTCGATAATGATCTGCGTCACGGGCCGCGAGAAGCGCACCGATGTCCCGAAATCACCTCGCAGCATATCCCCCATATAAATGAAAAACTGCGTCGGCAGCGGCTTGTCGAAGCCGTAGCGGGTGATGAAACCGGCGCAGGTCTCTGCTGTGGCCTTCTCTCCCAGCATGGCCTTGCAGGGATCTCCAGGGATCAGCCGAGCGAGCGCGAAAGTCACGATCAGGATGCCAAGAATCACCGGGATGGAAATCAGCAGGCGTTTGGCTGCATATCCAAGCATTGCAGGTCCTCATTACCAGATTTTACAGCGCCGTTTGGTTTGTCAGATGTCACCGATAGGCGACTGCGCCAGGACACCCCCTCTGCCCTGCCGGGCATCTCCCCCTCAAGGGGGGAGATCACCTTGGAGTTTACCCTTCGCTCGAAATCTCACGCATCAAAGTTTGCTGCGTGTTCGAGGAAATGGATGATCTAACTCACTCTGATCTCCCCCCTTGAGGGGGAGATGGCTGGCAAGCCAGAGGGAGGTAGCCACATATAAAAACGATCTCGTCAGACAGGACGGGCCAGACATTTGCGCCTAGCCCGAAGCGTCGAAATCCTCACGATTACTTCTTGGCGTTCATCAATCCGCCCCAGAGGGAGGAGAAATAATCGAAGGAACCGGTATTGCCGACATGGGCCGGATTGGATGCATCGAGGCCAGCAGCCCAGGAAACGACAACGTCATTGGCGTTGAAGGCAGAGCCGTCGGTAAATTTCACGCCTTCCTGCAAATGGCAGATCCAGACAGTGGAGTCGGCATTGGCGTCGCAGCTTTTTGCAAGACCTGGAAGGATATCGCCGCTATCCTTGGCATAGTTCAGCAGCGTTTCAGTGATCGGTGTGCAGGCATTCAGCGTTTCGCCATCGGTTTCGTCACCGCAATAGAGGCTGATCGGCTCGGCATTCTGCATGAAGACCAACGTATCCTTCCCTGGAATCTCATCCTGCAACAGCGGCGAGCCGAAGGGGCGGACGATGGCATTCTTCAAGGTCGCACGCGCTGCATAGGCAGCGGCACCATGGACAATCGGCACCATCGGCACATGCTGGCGAATGGCATCGTTGACGGCCGCATAGATCGGTTCGGCCTGCTTGGTATCGGCAATCGTTCCGCCTTTGGTCAACCCCTCGGTAATTTCCGGGAAGGTGGTGCCGAACATTTTCGACGTCTTGCCGAAGTGATAATCGAGGAAGTTGGTGACATGCGGATAGTCCGCGCCCCAGCCCAGCAGATAGAGCCCATCGATCCGGCCTGCCGAGGTATCGTCAATGAACTTGCCCGATTCAATCGGAACCACTTCTGCATCGATGCCGAGATTTTTCTTCAGCTGGGTCTGGAATTCGACAGCCACGACACTTGGTTCCGGCAGGTAAGCGCGGAACACATCGCGGTAGTAGATCTTGGTCTTAAAGCCATTCGGGAACCCGGCATCGGCCAATAGCTTCTTGGCGGCGCTGGCATCGAACCCGTACCAATCCTTACCGGCGCAGCCATTGGGCAGCGAACAGGGGGTGAAATGGCTGGCGACGACCGAACCCTTTGGATAGAAATTATCGACGATGCGCTGGCGGTCGATGCCCATGGCAATGGCTTGGCGCACCTTCTCATTCTCGAAGGGCTTGGCGGTATTGACCATGCCGAGATAGAGAATATTCGGGCTTTCCTGCGGCAGGAATTGCAGGTCTGGATCGTTCTTGACGCTGTCGAAATCATCCGGGCTGATATTGGTGATTTCATCGACGGTGCCGGAGCGCAATTCATTCAGGCGACCCGCGCCGGACTGGTTCCAGCGAAACACCAGCTTGTCGAAAGCTGGCTTGGCGCCCCAATAATTCTCGTTGCGGGTCATGGTGATGGAATCACCGCGATTCCAGCTTTCCAGTTTGAAAGGACCGGTGCCGATCGGATTTTCGAGCAGCTTTTTCTTCGGTCCAGCCTCTTCGATATGCTTGGCCGGCTGGATGCCGAAGGGCACGAAGGCTGCCTTGGCTTTGAAGGCCGGATCAGGCGAGCACATGGAGAAGGTCACCGTGTGCTCGTCGGTCGCAACGATTGATTTGATCTTGCCACCATAGTTGCAATCGGGCGCCACAAGGCTCTTGCCTTCAAAAGCAACAGCCGGGCTGGTGAGCAAAGCAGCAACCGACACGGCCACAGCTCCGCCGAATAGACGAAATTTCATGCCTTTAATCCCCAGTTTGTTTGTTCGCGCCTTTGCGGCACCCTCATTTTTTATGTGTGCGGATAAATTATTGTTTTCATTTCTTCCACCGTATCCGCGACGATGAAATTCAGTTTTTGGAGTAGACCAAATGCCTCGTTGGTCGCCTTGACATTGTTCCTGGGCGGCATACTGCTAAGATGTCAGACCAATTGTCAAGCGGTCGGCAGGAGGAAGAAATCTCAATGACAATGCGCACCGGAAACGCGCTGAACGACACCCAACATATCGCCGCGCTGCCACCGCTGGACCGTGTCCAGCAGGTGAGTGGGGCCATGGTTGGCTATATCAACAAGGCCGGTCTCAAGCGTGGAGATCGCCTGCCGACGGAACGCGAATTGATGAACGCGCTCGGTGTTGGCCGTTCAACAGTGCGTGAAGTGATCGGGAGGTTTCAGGCTTTGGGCGTGGTGGAGACCCGAAAAGGCAGTGGGACCTATCTTTTGCAGCCCGTGAGTGCTGCCACGGTCCACATGCCATTGATGCTGGAGACGGTGAATTTACGCGATGCTCTTTTGCAAACGCTGGAAGTGCGTCGCGGTATTGAAGTCGAAGCCGGAGCCTTGGCTGCCATGCGCCGAACGGCAGACGATCTGCGCATCATCGAGGAAAAGCTCGATGAAATGGAGCGGGTACATCTTGCCAAGGGTACATCCGGCAAGGAAGATCTGGCCTTTCATGTGGCGATCTACGATGCCACCCATAACCCGCTGTTCAAACAGCTTCTGGAGCAGATGCGCGAAGCCTTCGAGCGCTTCTGGCATAAGCCTTTCGACAGGCCGGATTTTGCCCGCCGCTCCTTTCCCTATCATCGCACCTTGTTCAGCGCGATAGCCGATCAGGATAGTGAAGCGGCCCGCCGTGAAACCCTCAAAATTCTTGCCGTGGTGGAAGAAGACATCAAGGAAATGTCCAAATGAGCGACGCTCTCGATTATCTGCAACAGGCATCGCTGATTACGGCGCATGATGAGGCCAATGCTTATGATGCGGTGGTGCCGCCGATTGTGCAGACCTCGCTGTTCACCTTCAGCGATTATGACGAGATGGTCGCGACCTATCGCGGTGAAAAGCTTCGGCCGGTTTATTCACGCGGGCTGAACCCCACCGTGCGGATTTTCGAGGAGATGCTGGCAAAACTGGAAGGTGCGGAAGATGCGCTGGCCTTTGCCAGTGGCATGGCGACGATTTCTTCGACCGTCCTGAGCTTTGTCGAGCCGGGAGATCGGGTCGTTGCCGTTCGCCATCTCTATCCCGATGCCTACAGGTTTTTCGAAACCATGCTGAAACGCATGCGCATCGAGGTCACTTACGTCGATGGCCGCGATGAGGATGCCGTGGCCAAAGCGCTTCCGGGCGCAAAGCTTCTCTATCTCGAAAGCCCCACCAGCTGGGTGATGGACGCCCATGATGTCGGCGCGCTGGCAGCCCTTGCCAAACAGCACGGCGTGTTGTCGGTGATTGACAACAGCTGGGCAAGCCCGGTTTTCCAAAAGCCATTATCGCTCGGCGTCGATCTCGTGCTGCATTCGGCCTCGAAATATCTCGGCGGTCACAGTGACGTTGTCGCCGGTGTGGTGGCTGGCCCCAAGGAACTGATTAATCGTATCCGCAATGAAACGCTGCCTTATCTCGGTGGAAAACTGTCTCCCTTCGATGCCTGGCTGCTGATCCGGGGCATGCGCACATTGCCGATCCGCATGAAAGCGCATGAGGCCTCGGCGCTGGAGATTGCCCATCGCTTGCAGGCGCTCGATATCGTTGAAAGAGTCTGCCATCCGGCGTTGAACAATGGCTTGCCTCCGGGCCTGCATGGCACGTCCGGGCTATTTTCCTTCATCTTCAAGGAAGGCACCCATATTCAAACCTTCTGCGATCATTTGAAACTGTTCAAACTGGGCGTCAGTTGGGGTGGTCATGAAAGCCTTGTCGTCCCCGGCGACGTGGTGGCCAACCAGAAAGCCCCGCCGAGTTTCGCTGATGCCTTTGGCGTTGATCCGCTCTCTGTGCGCCTCCATGTCGGGCTTGAGGGGACCGAGGCACTGTGGAGCGATTTGCAGGCGGCAATGGCGGCGGCTCGAACAGACTGATCTGCTGCAAACATCCATCCTACCACCGACTGGAAATCCACCCATGACCGATATTGAAACCGTCCTCGCCCGCGTTGATGACAATCTGCCCTCCAGTTTGGAAACACTGTTCGATCTGGTGCGCATTCCCTCGATTTCCACCGATCCGGCCTACAGCCCGCATTGCCGCAAGGCTGCGGAATTTCTGGCGGCATATCTGACGGGCATAGGCTTTGCAGCATCCGTGCGCGACACGTCCGGCCATCCGATGGTGGTTGCTCATCATGAGGGACAGGGCGCGGACTGCCCGCATGTGCTGTTCTACGGCCATTACGATGTTCAGCCGGTCGACCCGCTCGCTCTGTGGCAGAACGACCCGTTCGACCCAGCCATTCGTGACGGTTCAACCGGAGAAAAGATCATCACCGGACGCGGCACGTCGGATGACAAGGGGCAGCTGTTGACCTTCGTCGAGGCTTTACGCGCCTTCAAAGACACCAGGGGCGGGCTGCCGTTGCGCGTCACCATTCTCTTCGAAGGCGAGGAAGAATCGGGGTCGCCGTCGCTTCAGCCTTTTCTAGAAGCCAATGCCCAGGAATTGAAGGCCGATTTTGCCATGGTCTGCGACACCGGCATGTGGGACGCGCAAACTCCGGCGATCTGCGCCAGCCTACGCGGTCTGGTTGGCGAGGAAATCACCATCAAGGCCGCCAGCCGCGACTTGCATTCGGGCGGATATGGTGGCGTTGCAGCCAATCCTCTGCATGTGCTGAGCGATGTCATGGCTGGCCTGCATGATGCAACCGGTGCTGTGACGCTGCCCGGCTTTTACGATGGTGTCGAAGAAACACCGCCCGATATCAAGGCTGTCTGGGCGGATCTGGAGAAAACCCAACCCTCATTCCTAACGGATATCGGCCTTTCCGTTCCGTCAGGCGAAAAGGGCCGTAGCGTGCTGGAATTGCTCTGGGCCCGCCCGACCGCCGAGATCAACGGCATGTCCGGCGGCTATACTGGCAAGGGCTTCAAGACCGTGATTGCTGCCGAAGCCATGGCAAAAGTATCCTTCCGTCTGGTGGGAAAGCAGGACCCGCAAAAAATCCGCGATAGTTTTCGCGCCTATGTAACCTCAAAGTTACCCAGGGATTGCCAAGTTGAATTTCAGGCCGAAGGAGCCTCGCCTGCCATTCAATTACCCTATGACTCGCCGATCCTGGACAAGGCCAAGGCTGCTCTTTCACAGGAATGGCCAAAACCCGCCATCGTTGTCGGCGGCGGCGGATCAATCCCGATTGTCGGCAGTTTTCAGTCCATGCTCGGCATGGAATCGCTACTGGTTGGCTTTTCCCTAGACGATGACTGCGTTCACTCACCCAATGAAAAATACAACCTCACCTCTTTTCATAAAGGCATCCGATCCTGGGTGAGGATCTTGCACGGCCTGAGCGATGAGGCGATCAACAGGCTGTAAAGCCACCGTCAATTGGGAGAGAGACACCGGTGATCATTGACGCCTCCTCACTCAACAAGAAGCGGATCGGCTTTGCGATGTCATCGACGGTAGCCCACCGTCCCAACGGCATTTTTTGCAGGAAGGGTTCGCCTATCTCCGGGCGTCCCCAATAAAATGCCGACATCTCCGTCATGACAACGGTGGGATTGACGCTATTGACCCGAATTTTGTATTTGCCAAGTTCAAGCGCACTGACACGGGTGATGCTATCAAGTGCTGCCTTGGAAGACGCATAGGAGACATGGCCCGGCAATGCCGCCAATGCGGCCTGGCTCGAGACATTGACGATCGAGCCACCCTTGCCTTCGTTGATCATCGAGCGCGATGCATATTTCGTCACCAGAAGCGCGCCTCTCACATTGATGGCAATGGCTTTGTCGAAGATCGAGATGTCGGTTTCCTGCGGGGTGGCGATTTCGCCGCCAAAGCCACCACAGTTCACCACGCCCCACAATGGCAAAGCCTCCACAGCCTTGCGAATTTCGTCTTCCGAGGTGAGATCGAAAATCAACGTCTCACAACCGGTTTGCGCGGCCAGCGTGTCAAGCTCGTCTCGCGACCGTCCGGCCGCATAGACCTTGGCCCCGGCTTCTTTCAGCCTCTTCACCGTCGCGCCACCGATTCCACCGCTTGCACCGGTGACGAGGATTGCTTTTCCATCAAGGTCCCACATGAGTATAATCCTGCGTTGATTTGCTTGCTGCCTTTTCGGATTAGCCACCAATCATCAGCTTAACGATTTCGTCGTGGTTGGTATCGGCAATATTGCGCGTTCCCGCGACAATACCCCGTCTCAGGACAACGATACGATCAGATACCGCGAATATGTCCTGGAGGTTATGGGAGATGAAAATAACGCCCCTGCCCTGGGCTTTCAGCGATTTGATCAGGGCAACAACTTTACGCTGTTCCGGCACGCCCAGCGCCGCTGTTGGTTCGTCCATGATCAGGATCTTGGCATTCCAGTAAACGGCCCGACCGATTGCCACCGCCTGGCGCTGCCCGCCTGAAAAGTTGCTGACCGGTGCATCCAATCGCTTCACATGAAAGTCGAGAAGCGCCATGGTATCGGCTGCGGCCTTGGCCATCGCCTTGCGGTCGAGGACGGGAATAAAGCCGAAAGCGCGTTTCATTGGCTCACGGCCAAGAAAAATATTGGCGCCAATGGACAGATTATCGGCGAGCGCCAGATCCTGGTAAATGGTCTCGATCCCTTTTTCGCGCGCATCCTGCGGCGAGGAAAAAGCAACCGGGTGTCCATCGATCAGAATTTCACCCGATGTCGGCGAATAGACACCCGAGATCGCCTTGATCATCGTGGTCTTTCCGGCACCATTGTCTCCGGCCAAAGCCACGACTTCACCGGCACCGACCGTCAGCGAGCAATTATCAAGGGCTTTCACAGCGCCGAAATACCGGGAAAAATTACGAACTTCCAGAAGGGGTGCGACATTACTCAGCATGTTTGACTCCACTGAAGCGGCGTTGCGCCTGATCGATAAGAACGGAAATGATGATAACGACGCCAACGGCAATGAATTGCCAGAATGGCTCAACATTCATGAAGACCAGACCATACTGGATGACCGCAATGACCAGGGCTCCCGCCACCGTTCCGCTGATTGTTCCAGAGCCTCCAAACAGGCTGGCGCCGCCAATCACCACTGCGGCAACACTGTCGAGAAGCAAGGGTTCTCCGGCCTGGGCAGCGCCCGCCGTGAAGCGCGCGGCGTATAATGCGCCGCCAAGGCCTGCACAGACCGAAGACAGGATATAAAGCCGCAAAATATGGCCTTTGATATCGATACCTGCCCGGCGTGATGCCTGGGCATTGGCGCCGATCGCATAATTATGCTGCCCAAATCGCGTCTGGCTGAGAATATAATGCATTACCAGCACGAAAACGGCGGTTACCAGAACGAGATACGGTATGCCCTCTATCCGTCCATTCCCCAGCATGGCGAAGTAGGAGTTCTTGACCGGCACGGTTGTTCCTCCGGCAAGAAGGAAAGCCGCGCCTCTGGCAACACCGAACATGCCGAGCGTGCCGATAAAAGGGGGCACGTTGAGCCTGGAGATCAGCAACCCGTTGATGATGCCTGGAATAGTAGCTGCAAGGATGGCGACGAGGATGCCGCCCACCATCGCAGCTGGCAAAGGCATGAAAACCCCGAAATAATTGGTGGCGTGGGCAGCGACGACCGCCGCAAGCCCCATGATGAAACCCGCAGAAAGATCTATGCCGCCAGAGATAATGACGAAGGTCTGGCCGATTGCCAAAAGAAGAGGCGCAACGGCAAAGACCGCGACAGATTGCCAATTGAAGGGTGAACCAACGAACGTCCCTCCAAAATCTGTCTGCGCCCAAATCTCGAAGATCACAATAAGTGCAGCCAGAAAGACCCACGCCCGCAACTGAGCGATACGCTGCACGATCGTCTTGGTAACGTCGGCGTGGTCGGCCTGGGGAGCGACGGCGCGTGCGTTCTCGGGCGCCATGGTCTGGTGTTCCAGCATGAATTCCATCCTGAGTTCTGGTCAGCTGTCAATGAAGGGATTTGGACGCTTATCCTGGCGTCCGATCAGCCTTGGCTGACGTTTTAACGAGGCCGTGGAGGTCTATTCAGCGTAGATGAACCGAGCGATGGCTGGATCAGTCACGTTGCTCTTGTTGATGACCGTAAAGCCAGTCCCAATCTTGGTTGGGATGGACTGCCCGGTCAGGTGCGCATAGGCGGAGATCACCCCGTAATAGCCGATTTCCGCAGGATGCTGAGCGATTGCAAAATCGATAAGGCCGGATTTCAAATTGTCCACCACCGACCCTGGTGCGTCGAAAGCCACAACCTTGATTGTGCCGGACTGACCAGCCTGCTGGACGCCATTCGCCGATCCAAGCCCGGAAAACAGATTGGCACCAAATACGCCGGCCAAATCTGGATTGCGAGCGTAGACAGCCTGGAGCTGAGAGGCGGCTTTGTTAGCGTCATTGTCATTGAACTGCGTTTCGAGAACCGTGATGCCGGGATGTTTGGCCATCTCGGATTTGAACCCCTGCTCACGCTGGTCCGTCGTCGATACGCCGGGCTTTACGTTGGAGACGTAGACCTTGCCTTTGTCACCAATGGCCGACGCCAAAGAGCGCGCTGCGATTTCGCCGCCCAGAACATTGTCGGATGCGATATAGGACAACGGAAAATCCCCGTCCCCTGCGCCGGTTTGATAGTCACCGGTCCCGATGAATGTATCGACCGTGATCAGCGGAATGCCGACATCCGCAGCTTTTTTGAGAGGCTGCACCAATTGGGTCGTATCGGTGGGAGCGATGAGAATGGCATCCGGCTTTTTCGCAATGACCGCATCAAGGACAGGAACCTGTGTTACCGGGTTGAAATCCGGGGCCCCTTGAAAGATGATCTGCGCGCCAATGGCTGCGGCTGCGGCTTCTGCGCCCTTGTGCATTGTGATATAAAACGCATCGGTCGTTAGACCCGGAATGAGCGCAATTTTGAATTTCTTACTTTCGGCTTGAGCCCGCGTAACCGCCAGAACAGCCGGTGCGGACAAGGCAAGAGCGGTCGCAGATTGAAGAAAATGCCGACGTTCCATGTTTCTCTCCTCCCAAATCGAAACAGTCATCTGTCGTGAATTTAGTACTCAATTCACGACAGCATCATCACGCGGTTTTCATCTTGCCGTCAAGAAATTTTTTTCAGAAACTTATTTCTTTTTCGCTTTCGTCTGTTTTTCCGAAGTCTGGGAAGGCGTATCCTGTTGGAGAAGATTGAGAATTGCGATGCAGGTATTGGCGTCGGTAACCAGGGAATTGATCATTCCGGAACGGACCGCTCCAATGATTCCAGCTGCCTTTTCGACTGTTGCGGCCACACCGATGGAGAGTTTGGCTTTGCAAAGCTGCTGGCTGGATGCTGCAATCATTCGCTCTTCCCCATCCCAGGATAAAAGCCTGCCGTTGATATCGACATAGTGCCTGATGACGTCACCAACCGCGCCTCCAATGGCGCGCTCATTCACTGTCGCGGCACTCGCCTCAGGCGGATTGATAGCATGCGGCAGCCCTATACCGACAATCGCGCAATCCAAGCGATCCCAAAGTTTCGTTGTTTCCTGCACGAATGCATCGGCAAGAAAGGCATCCTTCAATTCGGCGGAGGAAAGATAAGGCGCGTGCAGGAAATGGGCGCTGCCACCCAGTTGATCAGCGGCCTGGCGGACGAATTCGCTAATCTGGAAATGCGGCGCTGATTGCTGGAGACCGCCGTTCAACGCGACGGCAACAATGCCCGGGATACGCGGCAAGCCAGCGGCAATAACCTCACGTATGGCACGACCCCAACCGATGCCGATGACCGACCCTGCGGCCAGGCCTTCTTCCTTGAGCAAATCGCCCAACGGCTTTGCCAGCGCACCCAGAACACCTGTCGATGGGGTATCGATCACCGCCGCCCTCTTCAGGGACAGCGCCTCGATCAATTCCTGGGTCAGACCGGCGGGCGAGACAAGGTCAAGCACCTCGATCTTGACGATCCCAAGCACCCTGGCCCGTTGAAGCAAACGGGAGACGGTCGCGGTCGAGATTCCAAGCTTGCGCGCGATCTCAACCTGAGACATCTCCGCTTCGTAATGCAGCTTTGCGACCATATGCAATGTCGCCCGGGACGCCGTATCCTGTGAAGTTTGCGGAAGCAGCTTGCAATTCCTTTCTGAAATGTGTTACACGAAGCGGGAAGGCTACACTGAAACGGCTCCGGACTCAATGCAATACGGCGCCCTTCCCTGTGACTTCCCAGGCCCTATGACGTCCAAGGCCCTGCGACTTTCAAGGCATCATCAAATCACCTGACGCAGGAGAGCCCGCGCATGGCTAAAGCTTTGCGCTGTTCGCTTTTGCCTGCAATTTCTTTCGGAGTGGACACATGACGGCAATGACGACGGCAGAACGACGCGGATACCATCAAATTTGCGACGGTAGCGGATCCATGATGGTTATTGCATGCGACCAGCGCGGCGGTATGCGATCCATTCTTGCCGCGACCCCGGAAGAACAGGCAAAAATCGACAATGATATTCTGGGAGAAACCAAGGCTGACATTGCGCGCTATCTCGCCTCTCATGCCGGCTGCGTGCTCGTTGACCCCATCTGCGCCGTACCCGGGCTGATCGACAACGACATCCTTCCAAGGGATACGGCCCTTCTGATCGGCATCGATGCCTCCGGATGGGACACGTCGCCAGAAGGCTATCGCATTTCCAAGATGGTGGAAGGTGTCGATGCGCGGCGCGTTCGCGCCCTTGGGGCCACCGGCGGCAAGGTCATGGTCTATCTGCGGATGGATACCCCGGCGGCCAATGTTGCAAACCTTGAAACCCTGAAGAGGACCATAGAGGATTTCGCCCGCGAGGACTTTCTTCTGGTCGTGGAATTCCTGACCTACCAGCTTGAAGGCGAAAGCCGTGAAGCCTATCAGGCCAAGATTCCGCAACTTATTGTCGAAGGCTCACGCGCCTGCCTGGAGCTGGGGTCCAAAGTTCTGAAAATTCCTTATCCCGGCTCCGAAAAAGCCTGCGCCGAGGTCACGAAGGTTGCCGGCGATGTGCCTTGGGCCGTGCTTTCGGCTGGCGTCGATCATGAAACCTTTCTTCACCAGGTCGAGGCCGCCATGAAGAACGGCGCCTCCGGCGTCATCGCTGGCCGCTCCCTTTGGAAAGACTGCATCGACCTTGACCGAAATGTCTCACAACAGAAGCTTTCGACAATTGCCGTGTCTCGATTGCATGATATTCAAGACATTATCGGGCGCTACCGCAACAAGCAGAGAGTTGCGGCGTAAGATCGGCGGATGTCATGTCTCTTCAATTGTTCTCTATCGGCATCGATGTCGGCGGAACCAACATGCGTGCGGCACAGATTTCGCCAAAAGGCGAAATCATCCGTAAGACGTCGGTTACAGGCAGCCGCGACCCCTCCAAGGCCGTTACTCTTATAAAGAGCCTGATCCACGGGATGGACGGTGCGCACGCCGCGGCGATTGGAATAGGAATACCCGGCCGCGTCGATGGCTGGACGGGAAAGATCATATCGGGCGGATTTCTGAACCTATCCGGCTGTGATCTCCAGTCTGAGATGTCAGCGACATCAGCTCGTCCGGTAACCGTTGCAAATGATTGCAGCATGGCCCTGATTGGCGAGGCCCGCGTGGGCGCGGCGCGGGGAATGAACAGTTCGGTCATGCTGACCATCGGAACCGGGATTGGCGGTGCCGTCATGGAAAATGGCCGGATCGTCAATGGCAGACGATGCGCTGGCCAATTGGGCCATCTTGTCGTCAATCTCCATGGTCAACCATGTCCATGCGGTCAACGCGGCTGCATTGAAACGGAATCCTCAGGAACCGCCTTGCAACGCCATCTCCGCGAGGCAGGCTACGCACCTGAAACGCGATTTGAAGCCATCCTGGCGCTTGCGCAAGCAGGAGATGAGGCTGCCTTGCAGGTGATGACGGCATGGGCCGCGCCCCTGAAGTCAGCCATTAACACGCTCTCCGCCGCCTTCGACCCGGACGTGGTTCTGCTTGGTGGAGGCATGGGCAAGGCAGCCTTAGCTGCCCTCAGTTTTCTGCCTCGCAGCGAGACCTGGTATGAAGCGGATATTCGGGGAGCACGCCTCGACGACGATGCCGGTGTCATCGGCTGCGGGCTGGCGGCCTTCGATCTCATCAACGCTGGCCATCATGGCAAATCTGCCCCTGACAAGAGACTGGTCATGGTAAACGGCGTACCCGCCTCCGGCAAAAGCGCGATCGCCCATAAAATCGCCGGTGAAACCGGCTGGCAGGTATTGAGCCTGGATGAGATCAAGAACCCTTTCCTGGAATTGATGGACAATGTGGACCGCCCCTTCAATCGCCTCCTGGGACGCGCGAGCTACAAGTCGATTTTCTCCATCATCCGCGCTGCCGCTCCGGGAACCACCTTCATCGTTGATGCCTGGTTTGGATTTCAGCCAGCAGATGTTCTGCAACAGCATATCGCCATGGCCGGCATCACGCAGATCGTTGAACTCTGGTGCCACGCCCCCGCCGAGACGATAGGCGAGCGCTATAGATCAAGGCTTGAAAATCGCCTTCCCGGTCATCCCGGCGCATCCTATATCCCGGAACTTATCGAACTTGCGCAGCGTGCGAAACCCATCGGGCTTGGCCCGGCTTTGAATATCGACACGACGCAACCAAAGGACGTAAAAACTATTCTGGATTGGGTGGAGAATGCCTTTGAAAACACGGAGGAACTATCCAGAACCGATTTCCTCTAGTGTCTGTCAGGTTCAGATTGAACCAGACAGACACTAGATTTTCTTGTTTTCGCTTGTCTTTTCGGGAAAACCGGTTTCCACTTTTCCCTGACAAACTCTAAGAAACGGATAAAGCGGCCAGGCTATGAGCCTTTAAAAAGCGAGAGCATAAAAGACAACGGACTGAGCGCTTTATAAAATCATTTATTGATACAATAAAAATTATGAATTACCATTTTTATCATAAATCAATAATTCGTATTGATTGACTGAGGCTTTCGCCGTATTCTTCCCGCCGCAAAGAGATAGACCGCCTTCGTTTACCGCCATCCTATGCTGGCGGCATTGGCGTGGCGAAGGCGCGTAAAACCGGCAAGAGGAGGAGACGTCTTGCAACAGAATATTGGTCAGTCCGCATTCCAACCACAGGCCTATGAAGGGTTTTCCGGACAGTATATTGCCGGTCGCTGGGTGGAAGGCACCGAGGGAAACACCGCCATCGATCGTAATCCTTACGATGATACGGTTGTGGCGGAAATCGCCCAGGCAAGTCTTGGTGACCTCGATCGTGCATTCGGTGCAGCCAAGGCTGCCCAAACCGAATGGGCGCGGGTATTGCCGAGCGAGCGCGCAGCGGTGTTCCTGAGAGCGGTCTCGATTCTTGACGCCCGCAAGGAAGAAATCATTAGCTGGATTATCCGTGAATCCGGCAGTACGCGCATCAAAGCTGGCATAGAATGGGGCGCGGTGCGCGCTGGCATGCTGGAAGCCTTCACCTTGCCCGCTGCCGCCCAGGGACATATCATTCCAGTCGACAAGCCAGGCAAGGAAGCCCGGGTTTACAAAAAGCCCGTCGGCGTCGTCGGCGTCATCAGCCCGTGGAATTTTCCGCTGCATCTGTCGAACCGTTCTGTGGCGCCAGCGCTTGCGCTTGGAAATGCCGTGGTTTTGAAACCATCGAACGACACGCCGGTCACAGGCGGCCTTCTGTTGGCCAAGATCTATGAGGAAGCTGGCCTGCCCGCAGGCTTGCTCAATGTCGTGGTCGGTAGCTCGAGCGTCATCGGCGACGCTTTCTCGCGTCATCCGGTTCCTCGCGTCCTCACCTTCACCGGCTCCACACCTGTCGGACGCCATATCGCCCAGGTGGCGGGTGAATCCTCCCTGCTCAAGCGTGTAGGCCTTGAGCTTGGCGGCAATGCACCGCTGGTGGTTCTCGATGATGCCGACCTGGAAAAGGCCGTGGGAGCAGCCCTGATCGGCCGCTTCATGCATCAAGGCCAAATCTGCATGAGCACGAACCGCATCATCGTTGATGCCTCGATTTATGACAACTTCGTCGAGGCGTTTACTGCTGCAGTAAAGACGATCAAATTCGGAAACCCGAACGAGCCGGATACCTTGATCGGCCCGCTCTGCAACGACAGCCAGCTGCGCAGCGTCACCGCAAGTATTGCGCGGGCGCGCGACAGCGGCTTCCGCGAATGCGTATCCGGCCCAATCGAGGGACGGGTGGTTGCACCGCATGTCTTCGCCGACGTAACCAATGATTCCGACTTCGCCCGCAATGAGATCTTTGGCCCGGTCGCACCGATCATCCGCGCTCAAGATGAAGCCCAGGCCTTGGCTTTCGCCAATGACACCGAATTCGGCCTTTCCAGCGCCGTTTTCACCCGCGATGCGGCCCGTGGATTGGCCTTTGCCCAGCAGATTGAGGCTGGAATGTCCCATATCAACGACATCACCATCCATGACTATCCGCATGTGATGTTTGGTGGAGAGAAAAACTCCGGTCTTGGGCGCTTTAACGGCAAATGGGCCGTTGAAGAGTTCACCACGGATCATTTCATCTCGGTACAGCGATAATACGATAACGAAAACCGCACCGCTGGAGACAGCGGTGCGGTTTCATCTGCTTGTTCCAATGCGAACCACAAAGCCATCCAATTCACTGGGATGTCTTCATGGCCCTTCGCAAATGGACGCTTGCCCGAAGATAGCCTCCCCCACTTCGGCGCCATAGGCACGCAGTCCGTGATCATCAAGGCAAATGATCCGATAGCAGGGATTGCCACCGGTCCAGAGCGGGTCGGGCGCATCGAGATCGGTGATGAAGCGGTGCGCGCAAGCCTGACCGGAACTATAGCTGATGCCTTCAGCGCTTGTGCCGGCAAGCGGCACATGGATATGACCGAACACAATATGACGGATACCTGGCCGATGGGTGCTAAGGCGGCGCATCAGCGCGCCATCGTCATGCAGGCCGATGTTTTCGAAATGCCTGATACCGCAATCCATCGGTGGATGATGGATGAAAACTGTGACGGGCAAATCGCCAGCGCTTTCCAAGGTAGTATCGAGCCATGCAAGGCGGTCGGCACCGTACATGCCGCCGATGACACCCGCTTCATGACTGTCCAGAAACAGCAGCCGTCCGAATTCCGTATCCGCAAAGGATTGGATGTAACCATTGCTATCACATGGCTGGGCTGGAAAAGCCGCCTGGAATTCCGGCCTGCGATCATGGTTGCCAAGCATCAGGCGGATGTCGAAGGGTACCGGCGCCAGAATTTCGCGTAGAAGTTCGTAGGCCTCGGGATCGCCGTGATTGCAGAGATCACCGGTCATCACCAGAAGATCTGCATCGGCATGCTTTTCAACAATGTCACCCACCGCCGCACGCAGCTGCTTTTCAGGGTCGACGCCGTTGACGATGATGCCCGGTGGCATGAGATGGGTATCGGTGATCTGGATGATCTTCATTATCCGTCTTTCTGGAAAATGGCCGCGGAGAAAATTCCCCGCAGCTTTGCCGTTCTTCAAAAGGACGATGCACAAGCATCGTCGATTCCCTGAACGATTGGTTATTTCAACAATGCGTTGGTCTGGTCGACCATCTGCTTTAGGCCAACCTCCGGCGTCACTTCACCGCGCATTACCGTGCCGATAATGTCGCGCTGCGTGCGCCAGACGCGAACGGAATCCCCACCTGGATAACCGGCCCACGGCAAGGACCGGTCTGCCTGGAGCGAGGCGGTCTTTACATTCGGATGCTCGGCATAATAAGGCGCGAGATAGTCCGAACCGGTTGCAAGCTTGTTGGTCGGCAGATAGCCGGTGATCCGCACGATGGTGTTCTGGGCCTCAGGACCGGTGATCCATTTCAGGTATTTCCAGGCGGCGTCCTGCTTGGCCTTGTCCTGCGTCAGGATCACGGCTGAGTTGCCGCCCGTCGGCACGCCACCTTTTTCCGGGTTGTCCAGCGGGAAGGTTGCCGTCTTCAGCTTGAAACGGTCGCCCACCAGTCCCTCGATCGTCTGGACATGAGCCGGTGTCGAGAAGATGAAACCGGTGAGACCGGCACCGAATTGCTGACGGGACTGGTCCCAGTCGAGCAGGGTCTGACCACCCTCGGTCACGAACTGGCGAATCATTTTCAGAGCATTGAGGCCAATCTCGTTGTCAAAAGCCACAGTCTTGGTCTTTTCATTGACCAATGTGCCGCCCTGCTCGAGAATCAATGCCTGCCAAAGCCAATCATCCGGCCAACCATTGATGTCGTAGCTCATGCCGGAGATTTTCGGATCGAGCCCGTGGATCTTCTTGGCCAGCGCGATCAGTTCGGGAAAGGTTTTCGGCATATTGTCCGGATCGCCGCCAGCCTTCTTCACCAGGTCAGCATTGATATAGATGATTGGCGAAGAGGCATTGACGGGCAGGCCGTATTGCTTACCATCAATCTGGCCGAGGGCCGCCATTTTCGGGTTGTAATTTTTGTCGAGGAAGGCCTGGCCGCCTTCCGCCGCGATAAACGGCGCCAGATCGGTGATCTGGTTGCGGGGCGCCAGTGTGTGAACGAGTTCGGCGGTCAGGTTGAAGCCTGAGAAATAAACATCGGGTAGATTGCCGGTCACGGCGGCGCGCAGAACCTGCTGCTGACCCTCGTTATAGCCTGGAGCGGGCGCCAGAAAATTGATCTTTACATTGGGATTGTTCTTCATGAACGCATCGGCCAGCGGCTGATGGAATTTTGTGAAGCCTGGCAGATTGTAAAGCACGTTGAGCGTGACTTCGTCAGCAGCCAGCACGGGCGTGGAAAGCGCGGCAGCAGCCAGGCCGAAAGCCAGACCGCTCACCACGGTGCGTCGGTTCATTTTCATTGTCGTCTCCGAAAAGGTTGGGAGGAGGAGCATGTGAACGACGTCACTTGACGCCGGTCATGGTGATACCCGCGATGAAGTGCCGCCGTGCCAGGAGGAAGCACAGCACCATCGGCGCGGTAATTAGTGTTGCGCCAGCCATAAGCGCACCGTAATTCGCACCGGATTCGACATCCGCGAACAACAGCATGCCCAGAGGCGGCGGAGCCAGATTGGTGTCGGAAATCACGATCATCGGCCAATAGAGATCATTCCAATGGGCAACCAGCGAAAAGACTGCAAACGCCGCAAGCGACGGCAGTGAGCCTCGCAAGACCAGGCCCCAGCAGATTTCCATCTCGGAAAAACCATCCATCCGTGCCGCCTCGATGATTTCATCGGGATAGCTGCGGAAAGATTGGTGAAACAGGAAGATTGCAAAAACCGACAGGAAGAAGGGCGCCATCATGGCGAAATAGGTGTTGAGGAGTTGTGCCTTCGCCAGTCCGACAAAGAGAGGCAAGGCCAGTGCCTGGATCGGCACGCAGAGCGCGGCAATCACCAGCGTCAACAACAGTTTTCGCCCTGGGAAGCGAAGTTTTGCCAAGGCATAGGCTGCGGGAACCGCGGTCAGGACCTGGACGAACAGGATGCCAAAACAGACGATGACGCCATTCAGCATGAAGCGTGCCATCGGCACCTGACTGGCAGCCCTTGCGTAGTTTTCCAGACCCTCGAATTTTTCCGGGATCGGCCAGAGGGAAACATTGAATATTTCCGATGGCGAACGGATCGAAGTCAAAACCATCCAGTAGAACGGCAAGAGCATGACGAAAGCGCCAGCAGCCAAAACGACGTGCGGAAGATAGGTACGAAGCCGGATCATTAATAATGTACCTTCCGGTCCATATGCAGTGTCTGGCCAATCGACAGGATCAGGACGATGGCGAGGAAGAGCAGCGTCAAAGCTGCGGCGTAACCGGTATTCGAATATTCGAACCCTTCGAGATAGAGATCGAACAGCAGGGTTTCCGACCCCGAACGGCCCTTGGTCAGCACCGCGACGGTTTCGAACACCTTGAAAGCCGAGATCGAGGTTGTGACAACCACGAACAAGGTGGTCGGTCCCAGCATGGGCCAGGTGACGGTGAAAAACCGGTCGATGGCATTTTTGGCACCGTCCAGCCGAACGGCCTCGTGCAAATCCTTGGGAATGGCCGTCAGCCCGGCAAGGAACAACACCATGTTGAAGCCAAGAACCTGCCAGATGCCAATCCATGCCATGGTTGGAATGAGCAGCATCGGATTGGACAGGAAGGCGACGGGCTCGAAGCCCAGCCATTTGATTGCCGCATTCACCGGCCCGAGTGAGGGGTGCAGCAGGAATTGCCAGACCGTCGCCATCGCCACGAGCGTCGCGGTAACCGGAAGGAAATAGGCGACTTCCCAGAAGGCCCGGCTGCGCTTGCGATTATGAACCAGAAGCGCCACGCCGAGCGCCAGGAACACGCCAAAGGGAATGACGATCACGGCGTAGATCGCCGTGTTGATCACCGCACGCGTGAAGACGGGATCGTGAAAGGCCTTGATGAAATTTCCGAGCCCGACAAAGTGAATGGTGAGAGCACCGAGCTGATAATCCGTCACCGAAAAAGCGGCCAGCACCAGCATCGGAATGATATAGATCGCCAGAAGCAGCAGACCGGCCGGAGCGGCAAACAACAGGCCACGGCGGACCATCCTGCGCTCCATTGTCCGACGGATCGCAACAGGTCTGGCTGTTAGCACAGTGGAGGACGAGACGGCGCTCATGCCGCCACCCGTTCACGAATAGAAACGGCGCAGCGCGTGCCATCTGCGCCAAACAGATGAGCGCGCTCAGCTGTAAAGCCAATGGTCATCAGACCATGTGCATCAGCACCGATAGCTTCTCTCGCGCCTTGCCGCATCGTCACCACGACCGTTTCATCATCGACAAGACGGCAGGTTACGAACCGGTCGGCGCCATGGGTCTCGCTGCGCTGGACGCGCACGGCAAAGCCGTTGCCGCCCGCCCTCAGATCTTGGGTCCGCAGGTCTTCGGGCCGAAGGCCTAGCGTTGCCGGTCCGCTATCCTGTTCGGTTGCCCTCAGGTCGAGGTCCTTTCCGAAAGCGGTAACCTGCCCCTGCACGCCGATCATGACAGGCAGAAGATTGATCGAGGGGGTGCCGATGAAACGCGCCACCGTCAATGTCGCTGGCCGGTGGTACAGTTCATCGGGTGTCCCCAATTGCTCGATCCGGCCTTCATGCATCAGCGCGACACGGTCCGACATGGTCATGGCCTCGATCTGATCATGGGTGACATAGATGAAGGTCGCGCCAAGGCGGCGATGCAGGCCGGCAAGCTCTTCGCGCATATGGGCGCGAAGCTTGGCGTCGAGATTGGAAAGTGGCTCATCCATCAGGAAGGCGGCAGGCGAGCGCACCAGCGCCCGCGCCAGCGCCACACGCTGCCGCTGGCCGCCTGAGAGCTGGGCAGGCCTGCGATCCAGAAGATGCGAAATCTGCAATGTCTCCGCAGCCTCTTCAACGCTGCGCTTGATGTCTTTCACAATCTCGGAAGGCGCAACCAGACGCCCGATCAAAGGCAATCGACCCGCAAGCGACAAGCGCCGCATCCGCAGCGGCGTGGCAATGTTCTGCCGCACAGTCATGTGGGGATAGAGCGCATAGGACTGGAACACCATCGCCAAGTTGCGGTCGCTCGGATCCATGTCGGTCACATCCGAATTGTCGATCAGAACCTGGCCGCGATCGGGCCGCTCCAATCCAGCGATGATCCGCAACAGGGTCGACTTGCCGCAGCCGGACATGCCAACAAGCGACAGGAACTCGCCAGGACGGACATCGAGATCGATATTCTTCAGAATATCATCAGATGCGAAGCTTTTTCCAATTCCAGCCAGTTTTAGAGAATGTTGCATCATTATGCGCTCCTTCGACGGAGCGTGTAATGGGGCGGCATTATGACAGCCAAACAACGGATCTGCGAAGGTTTAGTGAAAGGTCACGGCGCAATGACAATAAATATACTTATTGCTCACTCACTCTTTGAAACAGAAGAAACAAGCCGCCTGTATGACTTCGGGCAACCACAAATTAAATAATCGCTTAAATTGCATCCATCTCAACTACTCAAATTTCCGGAAAGGTTTTTGCTTACCTAGCGCCTGGCATAAATGCGCTTTCGCAGTGACCTCTTTCATTAAAGAGAAAGCCTGTGGCGAGGTGGGTGTCATGAAAGGTTCACTCAAAGCCGCCAAAACTCCTTAACAAATATCAAATGTGAGGACCTTGAATGGCTGAATTAGCGCCTTCGAATTCGCCGCTCGGCAGCGCGGGCCATCCCCTTGATCGGGCGCATGGATCGGGCAAGTGGTTCATGCCGGTGTTCGGCGTGGTCCTGTTGGTCGGACTAGGCTATATCGGCTACGCACTTGGCCAGGATCTGACCAGCACCGTCGCGGTTCCCTGGATATTTTTGGGGCTTGCGCTGCTGATCGCGCTCGGGTTTGAGTTCGTCAACGGCTTCCACGATACGGCAAATGCCGTCGCCACCGTGATCTACACCCGCTCGATGCCCGCTGAATTCGCGGTCATGTGGTCGGGATTCTTCAATTTTCTCGGCGTTCTGACATCGAGCGGCGCTGTCGCCTTCGGAATTCTTTCCCTTCTTCCGGTGGAACTGATCCTTCAGGTTGGCTCAGGCTCCGGCCTTGCCATGGTGTTTGCCCTGTTGATCGCTGCCATCGTCTGGAACCTCGGCACCTGGTATCTGGGCCTGCCCTCCTCCAGTTCACACACCCTGGTCGGCTCGATTATCGGTGTCGGTCTCGCCAATCAGTTTCTGGCACCGGCGGGTTCGGCCACCAGCGGCGTCGACTGGTCGCAAGCGACCAATATTGGCCTGTCCCTGTTGATCTCACCGCTGATCGGCTTTGGCTTTTCCGCCATCCTGCTGTTGGCCATGAAACTGTTCGTGAAGAACAAGGCGCTCTACCAGGAGCCGAAAACCAATCAGCCGCCGCCGCTCTGGATCCGTGGCCTGCTGATCTTCACCTGTACTGGTGTCAGTTTTGCACATGGATCGAACGACGGTCAGAAAGGCATGGGCCTGATCATGCTGATCTTGATCGGCCTGGTGCCGACCGCCTTCGCCCTCAACCGCACACCGGATGTGAATTATCTCGAAGCATATAAATCTTCCTCGGCACAGGTCGAGACCGCGCTCGGCAAATATATCAAGCCGGGTGTGTCGGTTGCAGATGCAAAAGCCGCCGTCGCGGATGCCGTCAAGACCAAGACCTGGAGCGACACCACGACATTCGCCCTCCAGCAATATATCCACGCGACAAGCGCGGAAGTCGCCGCTTTTCCAACCCTGGAAGCAGTCCCGAGCCATCTGGTGCAAAATATCAGAAACGATATCTATCTGATCGGTGAGGCCTTGAAGCTGATCGACAAGCAGAAGCTGCTGCCGATGGAGGCAGGCGATCTTGCTGCCGTCAGCGCCTATCACAAGGCGGTCGACAATGCGACGAAGTTCATTCCGACCTGGGTGAAGGTTGCTGTGGCCCTGGCGCTTGGCCTGGGAACGATGATCGGCTGGCGGCGCATCGTTGTCACTGTCGGCGAAAAGATCGGCAAGACCCATCTCACCTATGGCCAGGGTGCAGCCGCTGAAATCGTCGCCATGGTGACGATCGGGGCCGCCGACCATTTTGGCCTGCCTGTTTCGACAACCCATGTCCTGTCATCAGGTGTGGCTGGCACCATGACCGCCAACGGCTCGGGCCTGCAATGGTCCACGGTGCGCAATATGCTGATGGCCTGGGTCTTGACACTCCCTGCCTCGATTGCCATCGCCTTTGTGCTTTACGTGGTCCTGCGCCAAGTGTTCTGAAGCCACCCAAACAGACAGAGCCTTGGCGCCTTTGGCCGCCTGTTTCGCGAAAACCAGGGAGCATTTCTGATGGTGACGGGATGCGACGCGGCAGATGTCCGGGTCGCATTGTGACCGGTTGCGCGCGAAAACAATGGAACCAATAGCTGCGTATTCAGTTCGCTTTTGTACCTCAACAAAATCGCGGAGAGAATATGCCAAAGCAACGGTCCCAAACCACAGGCAAGAATGCGGCTGCAATCTCGAATGAGGCCACCATCCACGATCAGAAACTTGTGCGCGGCAAGGGTGGCGAGCTTCACCAGATCGCCGAAGGCGATGCGATTTTGACCACAGCACAAGGCGGACCTGTCGCAGACGATCAGAACTCCCTTCGCATCGGTGATCGCGGCCCGCTTGTCGTTGACGACTTCCATTTCAGAGAAAAGATTTTCCATTTCGACCATGAGCGCATTCCAGAGCGCGTTGTTCATGCCCGCGGCTACGGTGCTCACGGTTTCTTCGAAACCTACGAGTCCCTGGCGGACTATACGCGCGCCGACGTGTTCCAGCGGCCCGGTGAAAAAACCCCTGTTTTCGTTCGGTTTTCGACGGTAGCGGGAAACAAGGGCTCAGCCGACCTTGCCCGCGACGTACGCGGCTTTGCGGTGAAGATGTACACGAAGGAAGGCAACTGGGATCTGGTTGGCAACAACATCCCGGTGTTTTTCATTCAGGATGCCATCAAGTTTCCCGATCTTATCCACGCCGCCAAACAGGAGCCGGACCGGGCCTTTCCCCAGGCGCAGACCGCCCATGACAATTTCTGGGATTTCATCTCTCTGACGCCCGAAAGCATGAACATGATCATGTGGACCATGTCGGATCGGACAATCCCAAGATCATTGCGTTTCATGGAAGGTTTCGGCGTCCATACGTTCCGCTTCATCAATGCCAATGACGAATCCACCTTCGTCAAGTTTCACTGGAAACCGAAGCTTGGTCTTCAGTCAGTGGCCTGGAATGAAGCGGTCAAAATCAATGGCGCCGATCCGGACTTCCATCGACGCGATCTGTGGCATTCAATCAAGTCTGGAAACTTTCCCGAATGGGAACTTCAGGTCCAGCTGTTCGACCAGGAATTTGCCGACAGCTTTGATTTCGACGTGCTTGATCCGACAAAAATCATCCCGGAAGAAATCCTGCCTCCGAAGGCAATCGGTCGTCTGGTGCTGGATCGGATGCCGGATAATTTCTTTGCAGAGACCGAGCAAGTGGCATTCATGACCCAGAATGTTCCGCCGGGGATCGATTTCAGCAACGACCCTTTGTTGCAAGGCCGCAACTTCTCCTATCTCGACACCCAACTGAAACGTCTGGGCGGACCGAACTTCACGCATTTGCCAATCAATGCACCAAAGTGTCCCTTCGCGAATTTCCAGCAGGATGGCCATATGGCGATGCGCAATCCGGTCGGTCGGGCGAATTATCAGCCCAACTCTCTCGGCGAGGGACCGCGAGAATCGCAAACACGCGGCTATCGTCATTTCCCTGCCGAGGAACAGGGTGCAAAGGTTCGCCTGCGCCCGGAAAGCTTTGCCGATCACTATAGTCAGGCCAGGCAATTCTATATCAGCCAGACGCCTCCGGAACAGCGCCACATTGCAGCCGCTCTCACGTTCGAGCTGAGCAAAGTGGAAATGCCAGTTATCCGGGAACGGATGGTGGCGCATCTGATGAATATCGATGAAACGCTCGCCAATACCGTGGCAGAAAAACTGGGCTTCAAAACCATGCCCAAGCCGGCTGATGCGGCTGTGCCGACACGCGACGACCTTGAGCCGTCCCCTGCACTCAGCATCATCAAGCGCGGCCCCAAGCGCTTCGAAGGCCGCAAACTGGGTGTGTTGATCACCGATGGCGTCGACGTGAAACTTCTCAAGGCGCTGACTGGCGCTGTCACGGCAGCAAAAGCCGAATTCGAGTTGATTGCCCCGAAGGTTGGCGGCGTGACCGGTTCCGACGGCACCTGGATCGAAGCGCATCATATGATCGATGGCGGGCCATCCGTCCTGTTTGACGCCGTAGCGATTCTGGTTTCAGATGCAGGCATGACAGATCTTGTGAAGGAAGCAACGGCACGGGATTTCGTTGCCGACGCCTTCCAGCACTGCAAGTTCATCGGTTATACCCAAAGCGCCATGCCCCTTTTGGAGAAGGCTGGCATAACCGAAGATCTCGATGAAGGCACCATTGGTCTTCCCGGAGAAGATGGTCTTGCCGATTTCATCGAAAAACTGGGCAAACTGCGCGTCTGGGCGCGGGAGCCCTCGGTAAAACTCGGAAAAGCATCCGTGCCTCTGGACGATTGATCGGCAAAATCCCCATCTCCGTTCCAAAAAATGAGCGTAACCGCTGACGTCAGCGGTTACGCCAAGCGAGACCGGGTAGACTGTCTTGGAAACACGTGATTGAGGGAGGTGCCACGAGATAAATCACAATCGCGCCTTGCAATCTGGACGCAAAACCCCATTTCTATCTCGATGTCAGCCATTGTAAGGGCGCTGTCATTTTCTGGGCGGCACGCACCCTGGCCCCAATAAAGGAGGACAACATGTCTTCCGACACTCCTTTCAAGCCAATCGACCCATTCAAGCCAATTGGCAACGTGCACCTCGGCCTTGCACCAACGGCATCACACAGCGCTTGCCTGGGATATCTCACGACAAAACGGGGCCTGCGCCAAAACGTCACTCGTTTTATGATGGCTCCATTTGCGCAAGGCATTCGTTTTGTCGCTCATGATGGACATTGATAAAACAGTTTCAGTCTCGTTACGGAACGGCTGAATTCCAGCTCCCTGATTGCAGCTCACCGTCGATAGATGCGGCGCCTCCATTTTTTTAAATTGCGCGACACGGTTCATGCCGTGCCGAACCCGCCGTGCCAGCCTGATGATCCTGCCGTGGCCGTCCAAGGAAGCCAGATTGATGTTTACCAGAACCACAAGTCGCATCGTGCATTTCGAATGTCCGTTCACCCTTCCCGGCCTTGAGGGTACGCAGCCCGCCGGTGACTATCAGGTCAAGGATGATGAGGAGCAGATTACCGGTATTTCCTGGCTCGCCTACCGGCGGGTGGCAACCCTGATCGAAATTGCCAAGGGGACGACAACCAGCCTTGTCGCCATCGACAATTTGGATCTGGACGCAGCCATGGAAAAGGATCGGACAACATACCTCGCCGCAACTGGATAGCTGCGCCAGGTTCAAGAGGAACCAGAAAGACATTCACTGTTCAAACCATCGCAGGCTCCCGGTCCAGGGACGAGCCGGCAGTCAACCCACCGGCGACGGCGTTCTGAAGGGAACCTCTGATGATCAAGACCAAGCGTATCGCATTTATTGGCAATTCGCTTCCAAGGCAGTGCGGGATCGCAACGTTCACCACCGACCTCAGCCACGCCATGTCCAATCCGTCAGAGGGGATCGAGACCAGCATCATCGCGATGACCGATGACAAACTGAACTACGCCTATCCGGCCAATGTGGTGTTTGACATCCGCGATGGCGAAATCGAGGACTATGTGACCGCGGCCCGTATCCTGAACAACGGGGATTACCGGGCCGTCTCCTTGCAGCACGAGTTCGGTATCTTCGGTGGCCCGGATGGCGAGTTCATTCTCACCCTGCTGTCACATCTGCGAATTCCCGTCATCACCACGTTTCACACCATCCTTGCCGAACCGACACCGTCCCAGAAACGGGTGCTGCAACAGGTCGCCGCAGCATCGAGCCGCGTGGTGGTCATGGCAGACAAGGGACGCGAGTTTCTCGAAAATGTCTATGGCGTGGCCCCCGGCAAAATTGATGTCATACCCCACGGCATTCCCGACAAAGCCTTCCACGACCCGGAGCTTGCCAAAGGCAAGATGGGCTATAGCGGGCGGCAGATCATTCTGACCTTTGGACTTCTTTCCCCCAACAAGGGTATCGAAGTGGTCATCGATGCCATGCCAGCCATTTTGAAGGTACAGCCCGACGCGCTGTATATCGTCCTTGGAGCGACGCATCCCACGCTGCTGCGCCGGGAGAAGGAAGCGTATCGCGACAGCCTGCGCATCCGTGCCGAACAACTCGGCGTCGAACGATCCGTCGTGTTTCTCAACCAATTCGTCGATGTGCCGACCCTTCTGGACTTCATCGCCATGTGCGATGTGTATGTGACGCCCTATCGTGATGAGGCGCAAATGACGTCGGGAACGCTCGCCTACAGTTTCGGCATGGGCAGCGCGGTGGTATCGACCCCTTACTGGCATGCCCGTGAGCTTCTTGCCGACCACCGAGGCATCCTCGTCCCGTTCAGCGATGCGCAGGCGACAGGTGAGGCGATTGCCCGATTGCTTGATAACGACCAGGCGCGTCAGGCGATGCGCCAGGCCGCCTATGAGACGGGCCGCTCGATGATCTGGCCGCAGATCGCGTCGCTCTATCTGAAAAGTATCGAGACAGCGCGCGCGGCCTACCGGCCCCGCCTGATCCGCGACCTCATAACGCAAAGCATGACCCGCCCGCAGCAAGGCGCGAGTTTGAAACTCGGCCATTTCAATGCCATGTGCGATGATACCGGCATCTTCCAACATGCGGTGTTCTCCGTGCCGGACCGTGCGCATGGCTACTGCGTGGATGACAATGCCCGCGCGCTGATCCTTGCCTGCCATCTGGCGGGTGCCGGAGAAACAGGCATCCGTGATAGCAGAACCGCCTCTTTCGCCAGCTTCATCCAGCATGCCTGGAATCCCGACCTGAAACAATTTCGCAACTTCATGAGCTTTGACCGCCGGTGGCTGGAAGACAAGGGCTCTGAAGACAGCCATGGCCGAACGCTCTGGGCGCTCGGCGTCTGTGCCACATCCGACAGCGACCGCCCGCGCCGCCACTGGGCAGCGGCCCTGTTTGCCAAGGCGGCCCCTGTGGTCGAGCATTTCCATTCGCCACGGGCCTGGGCTTTCACCCTGATCGGGCTTGATGCCTATTGCAGCGTCACGCCAGAGGATGACACGGCAGCAGATCTGCGCACAGTGCTTGCAGAGCGCCTGATGAAGCTTGAACGCAAGGTATCAACAGCAGACCGTCATTGGTTTGAAGACGGGCTTTCCTATGAAAACGCCCGAATTCCGCAGGCACTGATTTCCACGGGCATGGCGACCGGCTCTGACGAACTCATGGATACCGGCCTCAGAACGCTGCGCTGGCTGATGCAGCAGCAGACGGCTTCCGGTGGCCAGTTCCGGCCGGTCGGCACTGATGGATTTTTCGATGTGGGCGAAGCGCCCAAGCTCTTCGACCAGCAGCCGGTAGAAGCAACAGCGACAATTTCCGCCTGCCTTGCCGCCTATGATGCTACCCGCGACAAGACATGGCTGGACGCCGCCACACGCACATTTTCCTGGTTTACCGGCAGCAACGATCACGGTCTCTCCCTTGTCGATCCGGAAACCGGCAGTTGCCGGGACGGATTGCATCCAGATCGGGCCAACGAAAACCGGGGAGCGGAATCCGTGCTCTGCTACTTAATCTCCTGCTTTGAAGTTGGCCGGGCAGCCCGCCTGACGCAGACCGCACCGAAGCTGGCAGAGCTACAACAGCTTTCTTAGAGTCTGTCAGGTTCAAATTGAACCAGACAGACTCTCGTTTTTTGTTTTCGTTTGTCTTTTCGGGAAAACCGGTGACCACTTTTCCCTGACAAACTCTAAGCCCTCGTCCAGCGCCCAATCAAAAAAGGATCAGCCTTGCCCCATTCAAGCCTCCTCAATCGGCAGGCCCTCTATCTCCGGCCTGATCCCACCCGTGTCATCGTCCGGCCCTTCAAGCCCTCGACGGAACCACGTCACCTGAACCCGCGCGATAAAAACCGGGCGAATGAAATTGTCGACCGTGTCTTGTCTCTCGATCCGACTGGCACGACGAACCAGCTGCGTGACATTCTCGACAATTTCGAAGGCCGGCATCGCAACCTGCTGCGCCAGTTCGAATTGCGTGCCGATGCGATGGAGGATGCTTTCTCCCAGCATCAAAGCTTCAGTCAGCAGCAAAGACAATTGGTTGGCGCGTATTTCATGAACGAATATTCGTTTGAATCCGCAGCTCTCTTCAATCCAAGCATCATTGCGCATCCCGACCAGACCGGTATGGCGCAAGGGTGCTGCCGGGTGATCATCAGCCTGCGAGCCGTTGGAGAAGGACATATTTCCTCCCTGACCTTCCGAACGGGCATGATCGATGCCGAAGGAGCGGTCACCATCGACCCGCCAGTCCGGCTTGCAGGCCTGCCGCACATCCATGCCAGTGATGGCCTGTCACCGGCAGGCTGCATCGGCATCAGCTTCGACAGTGAAAGCGATCTCAGCGAGCGCGTGATCTTTCCGGTGACAGAAGCCCAATCGAACGGGATAGAGGACGCCCGGTTCGTGGCTTTCGATGACGATGGCAAGACCGTCTATTTCGCCACCTACACGGCCTATAGTGGCTCATCGATCCGCTCTGAGCTTCTGGAAACCCAGGATTTCCTGAGTTTCACGCTGACGCCGCTGCGGGGTCCGGCAGCCCGCAACAAGGGCATGGCGCTTTTTCCACGGCGCATCAACGGGCGCTTTGCGATGATTGCCCGTCAGGACAGCGAAAACCTTTTCCTGCTGTATTCAGACGATCTCCATCACTGGGATGAGGGACAGGTTTTGATGAAGCCGGAATTTGCCTGGCAGTTTGTTCAGATCGGCAATTGCGGATCGCCTGTCGAGATCGATGAGGGATGGTTGCTTTTTACCCATGGGGTCGGCCCGATGCGCCGTTATTCGATTGGCGTCACCCTTCTCGACAAGCAGGACCCAAGCATCATCCTGGCGCGCACGGTCGAGCCTCTGTTGCAACCGGAACCAACCGAGCGTGAAGGCTATGTACCCAATGTCGTCTATTCCTGCGGCGCCATGCGCCACGGTGACCTCATCGCCCTGCCCTATGCCGTGTCGGACACCTATTCAAACTTCAGCACCGTGCAGATCAGCGCGCTGTTGAGCTCAATGCACCCCGCCGGGCAGACGGGGTGACGATCACCAACAAGTCTCACCTTTTGACGGGCGTCAGACGCAACAGACGCCCCTCACTATCGTCTTCAATAACCCACACCGCCCCATCAGGGGCAACCGCCACATCACGGATGCGCGCCTCCATATCGAAGCGATCCGCCTCATCTGCTCCACCTTGACCGTCGAATGTCACCCTGACCAAAGCCATGGAGGCAAGGCCGCCAATCAGTGCCGAGCCGCGCCATTGCGGGAACATCTGACCATCATAAATCGCAAGGCCAGCCGGAGCGATCACCGGGTTCCAGTAAAGAGCCGGGGCAATAAACTCCGGTCTGGTCGAGTGGCGCGGTATCCGCGTGCCGCTGTAATTGTCGCCATTTGACACCAGCGGCCAGCCATAATTGCCATTGGCTTTTATCAGATTGAGTTCGTCGCCACCCCGCGGCCCCATTTCATGCAGCCACAGTTTTCCATCAAGCCCGAAGGCAAGGCCATAGGGATTGCGATGACCGGTCGTGAAGGTTTGGGCTTTCACGCCGCCTTGATCCGCATGGGGATTATCCGCAGGCGTCGAGCCATCCAGATTGAGCCGCAGAAGTTTGCCCCGCGCCTGGTCGGGGTCCTGCGCCGTATCCGGGCGCATCCGGTCACCGACCGTCAAGTAAAGATGCGTGCCGTCTGGATCGAAAGCAATAATGCCGCCGGATTGCCCGCCACCGCCAGCTGGCGTCTGGCGCCAGATCACCTTCATGTCTTCAAGTGATGCGCTTGTAGCGGATGTGGCCAATTGCGCGCGCGACAGAACGAGACTGCTGCCGGACACTCCTGGCTCAGAATAGGTAAAATAGACCTCGCGGTTCTTTTCAAAACTCGGTGAAATGGCGATGTCGAGAAGACCGTTCTGACCTTCGGCGGCCACGGCAGGGACATTGGCAACCGGCGTTTTCCGTCCGTTTTGGAGGACGAGAAAGATTAGGCCCGGCTTTTCCGTCACCAGCATTCGCCCATCCGGCAGAAAGGCAATCGCCCATGGGGTGTCGAAGCGTGCGACCTCTTTAGCGGTGAAGGGCTTCGTCGAGGATGCAGGATGATTGCCCGCATTCATGCTTTGTGCGTGAGCGGATGTGATCACTGCCGCCCAGACGATCATCACAGATAGAAACTTCATGTCTCCTCCCTATGCCAAGGCGAAGATGCCACCGCATCCTCGCCTTGATGGCATTGCAACTATCTCAGATCCCGCAGAGGCCTGAGATAGTTACACAAGGAATACGAAGTGCCATCTTGAATGACTCTTCGTATAATGTAGGAGGCTGTGGCTGAGATTAAACCAGGCGGTTCTAGTTTTCAGCTATGCAGCGGTTTTCAATGCTCCCTAAGCCCTGCACTTCAACGCGGACGACGTCACCGGGCTTCAGAAATGTCTGGGTCGCAATTCCGACATTTGATGGTGTGCCTGTGATAATGACGTCGCCAGGCTCCAAGGTCATGACCGTCGATAAATAGGCGATCTGGTCATAGATGTCGTAAATCATATCGCCGGTCGATGAGCGCTGACGCTCCTCTCCATTCAACGACAAGGTCAAGGTGAGGTCATGCGGATCGGCAATTTCGTCATCCGTGGTGATCCAGGGGCCGATGGGGCCATGGGTATCGAATGATTTGCCCAATGTGTAGGTCGGCGAACGGAATTGCCAGTCGCGGGCGGTCACGTCGTTTGCAACAAGATAGCCGGCGATCACGCTCCGGGCATCTTCGCGGCTCACATGGCGGCAACGTTTGCCGATAACGAAACCCAGTTCGGCCTCATAATCCACCATCTTTGAAACACCGGGCACGACGACATCGCCGTAAGGTCCGTTTATGCAACTGACCTGTTTATTGAACCACAATTGGCTTTCCGGGGTCTTGATACCCGCAGCCGCAGCTTCGTCGGCATGAGCCTGATAATTCATGCCGATGGCCAGGAATTTTTGTGGGTCGGCGACCGGCGCTTCCAGCCGCACATCCGCAAGCAGATAAGACGGCTCGGTGGCCGCCTCCAGCGCTGGCCGCAATGTCGGATAGGCCTCCAACAGCAGGCGCATCGAATGGCCATACTCTGGAACAACGGCGGTCAGATCGACGATCCGCTGATTGTCGACCTTGCCCAGACGGGTAACGCCATCGATTGTGAATCTTGCCAATTTCATAAAAATATTCCCTGTCTAAGACGGTTCGACCGCACGCATTGAATTGACTGAAACCGCAATACCGGGACCGGAAAAGGCCACCATCTGCACTTTCGTGACCTCAAGAATGTCCAGATCGGCCATTCCATTGACGACATGGGCGCTGAGCGGCAATTGCTCGAATGTCGCCCGGTGCCAAGCCACGCTGCCTTTTGCCGTCCAGCGTTTGAAATCAAAGCCATCGAAATTGATATTGCTGACCCTGCCGCCAGTCTCGGGCGGTGCTGCTGCGGTGGTCACATAAGCAATATCGGCCCCCTCACGCCCGCCGGGACTGGTGCGTGGCACATATTTGTAATACATCGACGGACCATTATCCGCTCCGGGAAGTGCTGGTTCATTGCCAGCCTCGACCAGGTCGGTCAGCGAGATATCGAAGAATTTAAAGCCCATCCAGGAGGCAGAGCAGGCGGCGGTGCCTTGTGCCTTGTCGTGCTCGATTTCCGGAATATCGGCAAACATCTTGGGAAAGCCAAGCTCATCGCGCCCGGTCATGATGGCGTCAGGCGCACCTTCCCACAATACGGGGCAGAAGGTGCCTTCAAGCGTCTCTGTCTTGCCGCGATAGGTAACGGGAAAATCCACCACGACAATCCCGTAACCCCGACCCGCAAGCCAATAGAGATTCTTGAACCAGGCGCAGGACACCGTCACCAGGGGTTCGCCGCGCAGTTCCATGCCCGGCGGAAGCAGTGCCTCGAGCTTTTCGGGCAATGTTCTGTAGGTAACGGCCATCCACTCGGCGTTCATCCGGCCTGTCTCCTCTGCCGCCCACATGCCACCGCCGGGCTTTTGGCGGGGTCCAGGGGCTGGTCCGAAGGACAGTGGCATTCGATACCGGAACGCAGGATTTAATGTAAAACTCATTTTCTAACCTCTCCCAGCCAGCCAGGACGCCGACACGACCTTTAAATACCAAGTCTCAACGATGTTGACCACATCTAGAACCTGGGAAAAATTCGAATATCTCAAATTTATCAAAGCCTTGAGATATTCAAGAGCGGAATACGAACTACCATTTTCAGTAATACTTCGCATAAATCTCAGCCAGAAAGCGCCGAGACGGCCTTTCCTGACAAAATCTAGATGGTCGGATCGAAAGCGATGCCCGGCCGCAGGAACGACGGAGTGGGTGGCGTGCCCCAAAGGTTGAGCCAGCGTCCCGCCAATCCCTCCGAAATGTCCCAGCTACGCGGTTCATAGGTTGCATCATTGTCGATCCGATCGAGTTCGATGGAGTTCTCGACAAGGCATCCGTGTGGATCGGCATAATAGGTGAAGACATTGCCACCCGCACCGTGACGGCCCGGACCCCAGACCAGAGCGCGCTCCTTGCCGGCAAGATTGTCGGCGATCGTCTGAAGATCCTGAAGCGAATGCAAGTCGAAGGCATAGTGATGCAATCCGCTTTCGCCCGGCCCCATGGCAATGGTGTGATGGTAGCCGTCTTCGGCACGGTACCAGCGCAAGGCACCGTCTTCTGTCATGTCCGACAGCTTCAAACCGAGAACTTTGACGCAGAAATCCCCGTAGGCAGCGGTATCAGGTGCGAAGGAATTGATGTGCTCGATCCGGCGCGGACGGGCGCCCGGCGTCGAATAGCTGTATTGACGAGGCTGGTTGCGAGTGATCGGCGTATGGACTTCGAAAATCGTGCCGCCGGGCGCAACCAGACGAACGGCGCGGTCATAATGTTTGCCCAGAGGCCTGTCCGACAAGATCTCCAGCCCATCGGATTTTGCGCGGCGATAGACCTCGTCTACGGCATCCGCATTGACAGCCTCCAGCCCGCAGGCAACGGCCTTTCCGTCACCCTTGATATAGGTGACTTCGTGGTGGCGGTCGTTGCTGGAAAGATAGACGGTCTCGCCGTCGACTTCCGTGATCCGCAGGCCGACGACATCGCAAAGATCCTGTGCCGCGCCCAGGGGATCCGGCGAGGAGATGATCACGTGGCCCATTTGTCTGATAAGATAGGTCATGGCTTTCTCCACTTACTGTAGCGATTGGACGGATGGACGGCTCTCAATCCGCTTGAGATAGGCCTGGATGTTCGGCCAGGCGGCCAGATCAATGGCCTGCAGCTTTGCCCATCCGAGAATGACGAACGCATAGGCATCCGCGATCGAAAATGTTGCCCCGGCGAGATAGTCGCTTAGCCCCAGACGGCGATCAAGCGTGCCGAAAACCCGTGGCAACAAGGCCGTTTTGGTGATTTCGGCAAAGTCCGGAGGTGTGTTTGGCCGCATCAGGGGGGTAAAGGTCTTGTGCAATTCGGTTGCCACGTAATTGGTCCATTCCAGCACGCGGTAGCGGGCAAGATCGCCGGGCGGTGGCAAAAGGCCACTTTCCGGGGCCTGATCGGCCAGATATTGCAGGATGATCGCGCCTTCCGTCAGCACGTCGCCATCATCGAGTACAAGGGCCGGAACCTGGCCCTTCGGGTTCACCTGGAGATAGCTCGTTCCATCTGGAAGGATCTTCTCCCTGAGATTAACAGGAACGGAAGAGGCGGCGATCCCGGCCTCTTGCAGAACGATGCGAGATGCGGTGGAGCAGGTGCCGGGCGTATGGTAGAGTTGCATGCTGTAATCCTGATGAATGGTGATCGATGGTTGCCGGTATGCTGCCTGCGGTGACAGCATACCGCTGTGCCGTCAGGGCTGTTTTGGGGGCGCGATCTTGTTCACGCCGCTCCAATGCTCCGCCAGACGCTCGTCCCGAAGCCGATAGGCGTCAAAAACGAAATAGTCGTAGGTTTCGCCCGGCTTGTCGGGGTCAGGCTGCGGCAGATAGGCGGCGACCACGACCATATCGCCTTCCGCCACCATGAAAGCGGGAGGGATGCGCATCTCCGCCGGCTCCGGGACTGGTCCATTTGGAAATACCGATTGCACAAACCGTTCCAAGCCTTCGCGACCGGTCGGAATATGGCGGCTGTGCTGCTTATAATCCTCAGTGACGAAATCCTTGACGGCTGCCGGGTTCTGGCCATCGAACACCCGGCGGTAAAACTCCCGGACCAGATGCTTGTGGCGTTCAAGTTTCGCATGGTCATGGCTCTTCGTGTCGTGCATGACGTCGATCTCCTCTTGATAAAGTGATTGTGAAAGTGTCGCCGGTTCAGATCGAACCAGGCTCAGGGCCCCTTGCGGGGGGAAAGACCGAGGCTGCCGCCCAGGTCGAAAGCCAATGCCGCGTAAATGACGACACCGTTCTTTTCTCTTCCGGTTGAGTAATCAGCCAGAATGGAATTGTTGGGATTGATAATATAGGCGGCACCGAAATCGAGAATCCCGTTGCCGAAGAATCCTGTACTCGCATGCACGTCGACCATGAACGTGTCCTGCGGCTGTTTCTGATTGACGCCCGAGAAGAACCGCCGGGCATTCTGTTCATACTGCGCGCGCTCTTCACTCAAGCGGATATAGTGAACGGAGGCCCCAACTGTCGCGAGCGGATTTTGCTTCCAGAACCCGGAATATTCGACACCGGCATAGGCCTCCCATGGATAGGCTTGTCCATCGCCGAACGTATGGAAAAGACCACCATAGACAGCCAGGTTTTCAGGAATCGGGCCAGCGGATGGCGCACTCCACACGACTTTGCGAACCTGCCCGTAGACGCCGCTCGTTCCGCCGTCATGATTAACAATCCTGGTATTAGCTCCATATGTCGGATTACCCCAACCGCTATTGTAAAGCGCATCCTCGTAAGACGTGGAGCGGTGATAGGCACCGACCTCGTATTTCAGAGGATTGTCATTTTGCATGAAGGTTTCATCATGACTGATATTGGCAATGGCTATATAACCTTTTGAATCACCGGTTCCCCAATCCCATCCATCGCCATTCTGCCAATTGTCCGAATTGTCCTCGATGGCTCCAAATCCCAGCGTGGTTGTTTGATCGAGTCGATAGGCCAGTCTCCCACCCCAGACAGACAGTGCTTCGCCTGGCATGTTGAGGGTGATTGCCGGCGTTGAGGGGACGCAGCCAATGCCACCGCAAAACCCCTTTTTCATAAAATCGCGATTGAGACCCATCCGTCCTGCTTCAACGGTCAGCCGGTCATTAAAAAGGTCGCCCTCAATGGTTAAACGGGTCAGATCCGTATCCGAATTGACGATAGGGACGGGGAAAAAGGCATTCGAAAGATCAAACAGGTAATTGTCAACATTGTGAGTCGGGGCGTTGATGGTCTCGATCAGATTGACCCGAAGATCAGGTGTCAGATTGCCGGTAACGCCTAAAATGAACATCCCGTAATTGGCCGAGGAGCCACCTGCTGCCCCAAAAGAGGGGGCATTCTGATAGAAATCGACAAAATCGAGTTGAAGATCGATACCATTGTCATGAAGAGTTCTCCCCACGCTGGCCAAGGGGCCGGAATAGACCGGACCGGGCATGGCACCCTCGCCAGGTGGTGTGTCGCTCGACGGCAGTGCCGTATCGGCTGCTGCGGCAGGCATCAAGGATGCAAGCAGCAAAGGCACTGCCAGCAGATTTAAAGTTCGCATTGTCACCCTCCCATTTTTATCATTTGTTATTCCGCTGCGATTGGACTGCCGGAGACCTCCTCTTTGTTGCCCCGGTTTTGCGGTGGTGATGCTGCAAGAATGGCAAAGAACGCGACCACGCACAGGGTGATGATTGTGATAAACACCCATTCATATGTACCGGTTTGATCGAAAACGGCCCCTGCCGACCCCGCGCCAATCGCCGCGCAGAGCGTCGATACCGGCATCATCGAACCCAGAATGGCGGAAAACGATGCCTTGCCAAAATAATTGCCCAGAAGAGCCATCAGGCAGACCTGCGAGGCACCGTAGCCAATGCCGGCAGGAAGCGCATAGAGCAGGATACCGGTAAAGCCTACGGGCTTGATGACCATGCAAAAGCCGAAAATAATCAACACCATGCTTGCTGCAGAGATCAATGATGGTGAAATGCGATCCCCCAGGAAACCGGCGGTCATATTGCCAATGAAGGAGGCGACGATAATGACCGCGACGGCGTTAGCGGCTTCAGCAGGCGAGTAGCCGACATCACGCAGATGCACCACGCCATGAGCCATCAGGAAGATCCAGGCGACCCCGGCAATGCTCATATAGGTCAGAATAAGCCAGTAAGCCTTCGTTCCCAGTGCTTCACGCAGCGTCCAATGAACCGAACTCTTGAACACCTTGCTGTTTTCGCGTGCGAAGGAAGGAGCAGGATTTCGGGAAATGTAATTTTCGACCCGCCGCTCATCGAGCGCTACATAGGCGGTTATCATCGCAATGAGCGCCGATCCGGCAATAAGCCACCACGCTGTACGCCAATCGCCTGATATCGCCATCAGTCTTTCAAGCGCCGGTGGAGAAAAGAAACCGCCAATTTCGACCGCTGAAAATACGATGGAGACAGCCAAGGCCCGGCGTGCATGAAACCATCTCGTCACGATGGTCTGGGCTGGCAGCATGCCGGCAATGCAGACGCCGGAACCGGCCAATAGACCAAAAGCCACGGCATATTGCCAGCCATTATGCACGACAGTCGCCATGGCAGCCGACCCCAGGAACAGCACCAGGCATCCGAATGCAACTGTTGACCGATAACCGAATTTGCGGATCAGCACTGCAACGACAGGGGCCTGAAAACCCATCATCATCACGAAAAGGCCAAAGCCCATACCGAAAACCGCTCGATCCATATTGAGATCGGTGATCATTCGGGCGTTGACGACCGCGGTACCGATACTTGGCACCGCCAAGACCAGCAGCACGATTGCCCATAGCGCGCCCAACACCTTGGCAGCCTGAAAACTGTATTCGAAACCTTTATTTGCCCGAAAATTGGCAGGGGCATGCGTCTTATTCGACTGCATAAAAAATCCTCCTCTTGTTGACCGTCGACGGGCCGCCTCCACAGCCCGCCTACAGCTCAAATCCGTCGCGGGCTAAGCAGCGCGATCAGGCAATCCACCTGCAAACATCGAGAATGGAGCAAGGCCCATCATCCGCCGACCGAAAATCTCGGCCGTTGGCTCCAGCCTGACCGCCCCATGCAGCATTGCCACCCGGATATCGCGCACGAACCGTTGGAATGGATTGCTCTCATGAGCGGTTGCCGAGCCGATATTGAGCTGCAGGATGCTGACGGCATTGTCCAAGGTGTGCGCGGCGTAGACGTTTTCCATCATCGTCGCCTGTTCCAGCTCCTCTGAGACCTCGCGCCCTTCCGTTGCGTGGCGATCCAGAAGATCAGCAGCGCAAAGAGCGGTGGTTTCCGCCATCTTGATCATCGCATAGGCTTTTGCAGCACAGACCTGCGTCGATGCCATTTCGGCCACCCGGGGATAAGGCAGATTGAAGGGTTGCTGCTTTCTCGCCATATCGATGTAGGATTCCAGCGCACCACGAGCCATCCCCAGCACAATCGCCATATGGGTGAGATTGGTCATGATCATCAGACCACGGCCATCGAACTTGCTGGCAAAGCCCTGGAACCGCTTGCGTGTCCCATCCATGCGAACGGGGAAATCGGCCATGTCCATAAAACGGTGATCGGGAACGAACTGCTCTTCGGTCACTGTCAGGCTGTTGGAGGACGTGGCCTTCATGCCCATGACATGCCAGTTGTCGATGATTTTGACCTGCTCGGCCTTCAAAACCGCCATAGCACGGCCCATATGGCCTGGAGCAACCTCATAATCGACACCAACGGCAATCCATTTGGCATGTTTGCAGCCGCTGCCGAAATGCCAGGAACCGCTGACCATCCAGCCGCCCTCGGCCCGGCGCGCCGAACCAACCTTGGTGGCAAAAATCGACGCTCCGGCGGCCAGTGGGCCAACCCAGTCACGCCCATCCGCAAAGATTTCATTCACAGCCTGATCGGGAAACGCCAGGATATTGCGAAGGCCACCGGCGACAAATGCCATCCAGCCCGCCGCACCATCGCCTCTACCAAATTCCGTGACGATTTCAACCACGTCGCGCGCTCCGAGCGCATGTCCGCCAAAATCCGTTGGCAATGTAAGCTTGAACGCACCGATATCGCTGAGGGCTTTCAAGCTTTCAGGCGCCAGGGCACCCAATTCCTCGCCTTCCTGGGCGTGTTTGCGCAAGAGTGGCACCAATGCCGCAGCCTTGGCACGGATCTCGCGACCAACCTCGGTGCTATAAGGAGAGATGGGGGGATTGGGCAGTACATAGTCAAACTGCTTTGCGTTCATTTCCATGGGATTTCCTCACTTTAAAACTGGAATTTTCGAGTGCGCACGACCATGGCGCTGACGCAAGCACGCCATCCATACCATCGTGTACCTGATGTTTTTGAGCGAATGTCTCCAAGCACGGCGACGGCCGGGTTCGGATTGATGCACTAAAGTCTGTTGTTTTCGTTTGTCTTTTCAAGAAAAAGTAGCTGCACTTTTCCTGAAGAAAATCTGGGCGACAAATTTAGGCGCCAAAACTAAGCAACTGGCCGTGGCTCGCAGATGTGAAAACGCCGATTAAACCAGGCGACGGGCGTTGTGTCCCGCTCTACTGTCGATACATCGACAATTCGGCCGATCAGCAATTGATGATCCCCTTCCGACTGGGCCCGCTCAAGGGCACAGTGAAAACACGTGTCGAATTCACTCAGAATCGGCACGCCGGAGGGTGATAATTTAAAATCGATATCGCTGAACTTGTCTGCACGGCTGGACGCAAAGCGCATAGCAATATCCTGCTGCGGCTCGGCGACGACATGGACCGCGAAATGCCCATGGTCCAGGATGGCGGACAGCGTTGTGGAACTTTGCGCCAAACCAAGCATGACGAGAGGGGGCGTGAATGACAAAGAGGTGAAACTGCTCACAGTTGCACCGACCATTTCACCGCCACAACCCTGGCTCGTCACAATGACAACGCCTGATGGAAGCTGGCCAAACGCGGTCTTCAAATTATCAATATCAGGAAAATTTGCTGCTGATCCCTCCTCCAGATCATGCAGCTTCGCCGAACTCGAAACCATCGAATATCTCCTCCATATTCCTTAGAAGTATCTTAGCACTAAGATAACTTTCGTCAATTGAAAATGTTTGGAGGGGTCGCGTTCTTATGGCGCATTGCGTGAAGCGCCCGAAAACATTAAGAAGTTTAGGACGTCAGAAAATGACGTGTTTTCGTCATGAGATAAAAGTGAAGCGCAATGCCACAAGCCGAAGGATTGTTTTCGGACCTCATCAGCCAATGGGAAAAGGACTTCCCGGGAGAAGACAGCAGTCCCATCGCGATTGCCATGAGGCTTCGGCATCTCTACCTCCTGGACCAGGCCTCCCTGGAAGAGGTGCTGGTGGCATTCGATATCGGCATAGGGGAAGTCGATGTTCTCACCCATCTTCGGCATCAGTCCCCACCCTACCGTTTGCGGCCAAGCGATCTTGCCGAGCTTTGCATGGTCACAACAGGGGCTATAACAGGCCGCATCACCAGATTGGAAGACAAAGGGTTCGTCGAGCGCGTCCCGTCTCTGTCAGATAAACGGACGGTCTATGTGCAAATGACCGAAAGCGGTGAAAAGCTGTTGCGAGAGACCCGGGTTCAGGTGGCCAGGTCCTCGCATTTTCTGGACGGCATTCGCAGCCTTTCTGCGCCTGAACGCGTCCGCTTGGACCGGCTTCTTGCCAAATTGATCCAGGTTCTGTGACGCCCATCCTGTAAGAATGGACATCAGTGCAGACGGAAATCCGATCAGGATGGCAGGATCCTGAAGTCGGCTCCTTCCGGCAAAAGTTGCCCCCCATCGACAACGATGGTCGTGCCGGTCACGTAGCTCGCGTCATCAGAGGCGAGGAACAGAAATGCATTGGCAACATCCCGAGGTGACCCAAGACGCGCGAGCGGGATTGCATCCTCCATATTCTTGATGAAGGCGGCGCTTCGATGCAGTTGAATAGCCTCTGTCATGATGTTGCCCGGTTCGACACCGTTGACATTGATGCCATAGGACGAGAACTCAAGTGCGGCCGAGCGAATGAACCCGTTGATACCAGCCTTGCTTGCCGCATAATGGCCATGGCCGGGACTTGTGACATGCGGACCGGTGATCGATGAGGTAAAGAGGATGCGCCCTGACCCTTGCGCCTTCATCGGCGTGAGCGCCGCCCGCGCGGCATTGAAACAGCCCCGCAGGTTGACGGCCATGACCTGATCCCAATCATCCGGACTGGTATGTTCGATCAATTGCCAGGGATAGATGCCAGCATTCTGCACGATGATATCGATCCGCCCATGGCGTTCAACGGTGAACTCCACGGCGGCAATTGCGTCTTCCATCCTGGCGATATCGGTGCGGATAAAATCGATGCCGAGTTCGTCAGCTGCGGCCTTGCCTTCCTCCCCGTTGAAATCGGCCAGCACGAGTTTCGCGCCCTCCTCTTTGAAACGCACGGCAATCGCCTTGCCGATACCACGTGATGCACCAATCACCAGTGCAACCTTGTCTTTCAATCTGTCTGTCATGCGAGCCTCTGGCGGAGCCTTTGTTTGAACGTATCGAGAAGAACGGCTGCCAGCACCAGGAAACCATGAATGACCTGGGTGTAATTCGCTGGCAGCCCCATCAGGTTGATGGCTGTATTGATGGAAGAGAGTAGCAGTACCCCGGCATAGACGCCCGGCAAAGCGCCAACCCCGCCCTTGAGGCTGACACCGCCGATCACCACCGCTGCAAAGGCATTGAACAGCAGGCCGACACCGAGATTGGCCGTGGCGCCCGATGTGCGAACCGCCAGCAGCCAGCCGGCAAGACCGGCAATGGCGCCTGCCATGACGAAGGCGATGATCAGATTGCGGGTGACACGAATGCCAGCCCGAAAGGTAGCCGTCTCATTGCCGCCGATCATCACCAGATGGCGGCCAAACGGCGTCTTTGCCATCATCACCGAAAAGATCAGAAAGCAGGCGATAGCGATCCAGGCTGTCATGGGGATGCCGAGAAAGCGCTCGATGGCGAACCAGCGGATGGCTGGGGCGAGATCCTGGGCCGAACGTCCGCCGGAAACGGCCAGCACGATGCCGCGCACCCAGATGAAGGAGGCGAGCGTGATGATGAAAGCGCTCATCTTCAGTTTGACGACGAGAACGCCGTTGATAAGCCCGATCAATCCGCCGATGGCGCAGGCCACCAGCAGCGAGACAGGCACCATCAACCACTCGGGCGAAAGCTTGATGCCAAGCCCGATGCCTGCCGAGCAGAACAGAATGCCGACCGCCATGGCCGACAGTGCTGCGACCGACTCGACGGACAGATCCATATGGCCGGTGATGATCACCAGGGCGAGACCAATCGACATCACACCCAATACGCTCGATGCTTCAATGATATTGGTGAAGATACCGATCTGGAAATAGTTCGGGATCAGCGCCGAGAACATGGCCAGCACGAGGATGAGCATGAACCAGACGAGATTGTCGAGGACGAATTCGAGAGTTTTTCGTGTATGAGGCGTCATGCGGCAAATCCGGATTGGAGAAGGGGAATCCGGGGCCATCAGGCCCCGGAATGAAGGCCGTTCACTCGACGGATTTGATCGCAGCTGTCGGCGGCTTCAGATTTCCCCAGAAGGATGGGTTATCGACATTCTCCTTGGTGATGGCAGAGCCAGGGATCTTGATGTTCGGTCCCCAGGTTTCCATGGTCACGACGCTCTTCAGCCCAAGCACATCATAGTCTCCAGCCTTGATCGGCTTTTTGCCGACGACCTTGTCCATGAACATCGCAATCGCCGCTGCCTGTGCATAGAGCGGTTGCTCGACTTCGACATTCAGCCAGCCCTTACGGATCAGGTCGAGGCCAACGGGCGCACCATTGGAACTCATCAACATCACGTCGCCCGGCTTCTTGCCGGCAGCCTCAAGCGAGGCAACGGCAGCGACCGAGAGATGGGCGGCATGCAGGAAGATCAGATCGATGTCAGGATTGGCAAGCATCTGGTCGGAAACGATTGTTCCGGCGGCACTGGCTTCCCACTGCACGGCGGGTACCGAGATGATTTTGACGCCGGGGAAGGCCTTCATTTTTTCCTCGAAACCCTTCTGGATATCGAGCGTGTAGGGATCGCCGGGATCACCGAGAACCTGAAGGATCTTCCCCTTCACATCGCCATTTTTGCCCTTGAGCAAAGTGATCGCGTGGTCACCGGCGATATGGCCAATCTCGACCGTCCCCGCAACCGAGGTGAAATCCGAGGGTGTCGATGTGATCTGCCGGTCGAATTCAACGACGGGAATGCCTGCTGCGCGCGCAGCCTCAATCGACGGCTTGAGCGCATTGAAGTCTACCGCGGCAAGGATGATGGCTGCGGGTTTCAGCGCAATCACGTCATTCATCTGCGATTGCTGGGCATCTGTCTTGTTGTCAGCATTGAGTGTTTTCATCTCATAGCCGACCTGCCCCAGGAACATGCTCAGCGCGTTCACCGAGCCTGTCTGGAATTCATCCAGCAAGGTCGGAACGAGGTAATAAACCATCCCTTTCGTTTGGGCGGCAGCCGATGTCCACGCCGCAAGACTGAGCATCAGAATGCCCAGCAAGACTGTCAATAGTCGTTTCATTGGTTTCTCTCCAGTTCACCGGACCCCTTTTCATTTTTATTTGCTCACCGGTCCGGCTCCGGCGAGGGTTTGCCCTGTGATCATTTCGATCACTGCATCCGGGCTTGTCTGGCTTCGCTCCACATCTCCGGCAACAACACCGTGGCGGATAACGACAATGCGATCTGCGACCTGAAAGGCCTGCTGCATGATATGGGTGATGATGACGACACCGATGCCCTGGCTGGCGACATGACGGATCATGTCCAGCCCACGCCGGGTCTGTTCAACACCAAGCGCTGCAAAAGGTTCATCGAGCAAGACCAGCTTGCCACCCCAATGCACGAAGCGGTTGAGCTCGATGGCCTGGCGTTGGCCGCCGGACAGATGTTCGACCTTGGTGCGCATGGAGGGAATACGGGTGCCGGCGCTGGCCAGCGCCTTGGCAGTAATGTCCTCCATGGCGCGTTCATCCAGAAAGGGAATGCCCGCCACCTTGCGGGTCAGCTCGCGGCCCATGAAGAAATTGCCGACCACATCGACATTGGTGCAGAGCGACAGGTCCTGGTAGACGGTTTCGATACCGGCACCCTTGGCCTCGGCGGGCGTCTTTGCCTGAAAAGGCTCGCCTTCAAACAGCATGCGTCCCGAGGTCGGCTGCAAGCCGCCCGAAATGATTTTCACCAGTGTCGATTTTCCCGCACCATTATCCCCGAGCAGGGCCACGACTTCGCCCTTGCCGATGGAGAAACTGATGCCCTTCAGGGCTTCGATTGCGCCGAAATTCATGCGGATATCGTCGAGGACGAGGAGTTTTTCGGTCATACGGCAATCCCTTTCTCTGAGGTTTCAAACATCTGACCGAAGCGCGGCGACAGAACACCGAAGACCGCGAGGGCCGCAGCCCCTCGCAGCGCCGAGCGCTGACAGTCGCTGGCGACAACAACCCGTGGAACGGTGCGATTGGTGCGGGCGGAAATCGAGTTGGTGAGACCGTCGCTCAGCGTTGCCAGCCGTTCAATCAAGGACTGCGGCGCAAGTCCGCCCAGCACGATGGTTTCCGGGTCGAACAGGTTCTCGATCGTGCGGACAGCGCTGCGGAAAATCGGCGCAATCGCATCGACCCAAGCTTCCTCAGACAAACCACTTCTCTTGTATGCATCGAGCGACAGATAGCGCTCCAGGCAGCCACGATTGCCGCAATGACACAGTTCACCATCGGGAATGGCGGCGATATGGCCGATTTCACCGGCATTGCCCCAGGCTCCCCGCATGACGATACCGTCATGCATCATGGCACCACCCAGACCGACGCTGAAGAACAGATAGAAATAATCCGAGAACTGTTGCCCGAGACCATAAAGCTGCTCGCCCAAAGCAGCCGCTGCCATGTCGTTTTCCATGAAGGCTGGCAGACCCGTCGCATCGGCAAGCCGCTGACGGATATCGACATTCTTCCAGCCCGCCATGGTGGTCGGCCCAACGAAGCTCATGGAGTCCACATCGAACGGGCCAGGCAGAGCCAGACCTGCACCCAGCAACCGGCCCTGGCGCGGGCTTGCCTTCAGGTCTGCGACCATCTCGCCGATCAAGGCAAAAGCCTTGTCCGGCATGGCATTCGGCGCCGGGCGCTGGCGGCTTTCGACCACTTCGCCACGAAGATTGACAAGTGCCGCTTCAATGCCGAGCGGTGTCAGGTGAATGCCGACAGCATGGCCGCCTTCCGGGTTGATGGTCAGTGCCGATGGAGGAATGCCACGTCCCTTCGGTTTTTCCCGTACCGAAAGGAGAAGCCCCTGATCCTCAAGTTCGCGCACAATGGTGGACACGGTCTGGACCGTCAGGCCCACCCGTTCGGCCACATCGCCGCGTGTTGTCGGCCCATGCAGCCGGATCGATTCCAAAACGATCCGCCGATTATACGGCCTTCCTGATTCTTGATTGGTGCCACGCAAAGCCATGTCAAAAGCCCCCTGGATGACAGAAGAGTGACACCGCTTTTTTATTTAGTCAAATGGTTTTCAAAAAAGAATCGCGCTCACTCGGTGTCGCTGCGCGCGTCGAGCGCATCGCGCAAGCCATCGCCAATGAAGTTGAAACTGGTGACCGCAAGCGTGATGGCGACACCCGGCACGATGGCAAGCCAGGGCGCGCTACCCAGATATTGCTGCGCGCTGTTGAGCATATTGCCCCAACTCGGCAAGGGCGGCTGGATGCCATAGCCGAGGAAGCTGACATAGGCTTCGAGCAGGATGGCGCGGGCCACCGTCAGCGTGGCGGCAACGATGATTGGACCGACCGCATTGGGCAAAAGCTCGTGGATCATGATATGGGTATTGCGCAGCCCCAGCATTCGGGCAGCCAGCACGAAATCGCGCTCACGCAGCGAACGCACCTCCGCTTCCACAATCCGGGCGACTTCCATCCAGCATGTCACCGCGATGATAACAGTGATCATCAATGGGCTTGGCCTGATAAAGGCGGCAAGTGCCAGCAGCAGAAAGATCGACGGAAACGACAGAAAGGCATCGACGAAGCGCATCAGCACCGTGCCAATCAATCCACCACGATACCCCGCGACCACACCGACGACGGCACCGATAGCGGTGGACATCAGCATGGCGAAGAAGCCGATCAGCAGCGAAATACGCCCGGCATTAAACAGCCGCGCGGCAATGTCACGCCCCAGCGGATCGGTGCCGAAAATGTGGGCGCCGGTCAGGGGCGGCGCAAAGCGGGCGCGCAGATCGATAAACAACTCGTCATAGGGCAAAAGAGAGGGACCGACTGCGCAGGCAAAGATCAACAGCGTGATCATCACTATGCCAACAAGGGCGAGTTTGTGACGAAAGAACCGGCGCGCGACGCGGCTTCGCCACCAGCGCGAAGGCCGCGCGGGCGGGACCGGAGACGGAATAGCAATGGACATGGGCTTCTCCTTCGGTTCGCGACAGGGTTTCGTCAACCGAGCCGGATGCGGGGATCGACGAATGCGACAAGAAGATCGGCGGCAAGGCTGCCGATCAGTGCGAAGACGGCTGTAAACATCAGCAGGCCCATCACGACCGGATAGTCATGATAGCCAAGGCTGTCGAGAAACAGCCGTCCCATACCCGGCCAGGTAAACACCGTCTCGGTGACGAGCGCACCGCCGAGCACGATGGGAAGCTGCATGCCGGCAAGCGTAATCATCGGCAGCAACGCATTGCCCACGACATGTTTCATCAGCACGCGGCGAGGAGACACGCCTTTTGCTCTGGCGGTCCGCACGAAATCCTGGTTGATCACCTCCAGCGTAGCAGACCGCATATAGCGGCTCCACACAGCGATATCGACCAGCGCCAGAACAAGGCTTGGCATGACCAGATGGATGGCATAATCGGACAGGGAGCCATTGCCGATCGTATACATGTTGCCAGCGGGCAACCATTTCAGCTTCAAGGCGAACACATAGATCGCCACAAGACCGAACCAGAACGTCGGGATCGAGAGCGCGACCATGGCGCCGACAGTCGCCGCATAATCAAACATGGAATAGCGACGGGTGGCGCCCTTGATGCCGATCCACACCCCGAGAATGACGGCAATGACGGTCGATGTACCCATCAAAAGCAGGGTGGCGAAGAAATGGCTTGATATGATCGATAGCACCGGCTGCTGATCGCGGTAGGATTTCCCCCAGTCGCCTTGCAGCAACCGCCAGACCCAGTCGAGATACTGGATGGGCAAGGGCCGGTCGAGACCCATCTGATGGGCGATCCGGTCCATCGCCTCACGCGTCATGCCCGGCGTCAGCGCATATTGCGACAGCGGGCCACCGGGCGCGAGATTGAGGATGGCAAAGCCGATGATCGAGACGAGCAGCAGCAGAACGAGGCTCTGCATCAGCCGGTTGAAAAGATAGGAGAGCATAGGCAGGCTCCGCTTCATGGGTGAACGGGCTCAGGCATGCCGGACGCCGAGGCGTCCGGCGCACTACAGCGCCGTGCGCCCTATATGGCGCACAAAGGTTCGCTGTAGCTGCTTATATTCGTTGCATAATTCTCTCTTTAAACCGATTCCGGATAAAGAATTATGCAACATGTCGTCAGGCCCAGCGCCAGGTGGCGACGTTCCAGGTGTCGATGCGCACATTCACATTAGGCGTCACGTTTTCGACGCCCTGCTTGTGGCCGCGCACGGTCGCATACTGGAACATCGGCAGGAGCGGCAGTTCCTTGCGCATGATCTCCTGGATCTTCAGGTAAACGGCCTTGCGCTCCTCCGGAACGAACAATTCGCCACCCTTGGTGAGCAACTCGTCTACTTGCTGGTTGGAAAACTGCCAGGTGTTCTGGCCGGAACCGCCCTTGGCCGGGATTGCCGTAGACCGGAAGAAATTGGAGGTGTCAGGATCGGACCCCGTCAGGAAATCCAGGCCAACGATAACGGCGTCGAACTTCGACAGCGTCCAATAATCGCCCCACATCACCGCTGGCGGCAAGTTGGAAATGGTCATTTCCACGCCGATATCCTTGAAGGATTGTTGCAGGAATTGCTGCACCTGTTCGCGAATATGATTGCCTGCCGTCGTTGAGCAGGTGAAGGACAATTTAACCCCGCCTTTGGCGCGAATGCCGTCGCTGCCGGCCACCCAGCCGGCATCATCCAGCAGCTTCTTGGCTTTGGCGATGTCATATTCATGCTTCGGCAGGTCTGGATTGAAGTAGAAGGACTGCTGCGGAACGTAGCTTTCAGTGGGGGTCGGCAGGCCGTAATAGAGCGCTTCGATAATCGACTGCTTGTCGATAGCAGCATACAGCGCCTCGCGCACCGCCGCTTCCTTGAACTGCGGGCGCTCCATATTGAAGGTGAAGGATTCAACCGTCGAACCCGGCACCACATTGACCACCTTGCCATCCAGCCCCTTGGCTTCCTCGTAGTGATCGGGCGTGATCCATTGCAGGCCGACCACATCGATGTCGCCTGTCTTGAACTGGGTGTACATGACATTCAGGTCGGGAACGTATTTGTAAATCAGCTTTTCGACATAGGGGCCATCGCCAAAATAGTCCGGGTTGGCAGCCAGCAGGATATGATCTCCGGCGACCCGCTCAGCCCATTTGAACGGACCAGTGCCAACCGGCGCGGTGTTGAACAGCGCATTGTTCGGATCGGCGCTGGCCGACAGAAGATGTTTCGGCGTGATGAAGGTCGAGGCCAGAATGGAAGGATAGGGCGCGAAGGGCTTGTCCATCCGCCAGGTGATTTCCGTGGGTGAAACAACGGTCAGGTCGCGGACGAATTCATGGCCGGTCTTACGCCAGCTGCGGAAATTGGCATCGACCAGCAGCTCGAGCGTTGCCTTGACGTCTTCAGCAGTGAACGGCTTGCCGTCATGCCATGTCACGCCATCGCGCAGCTTGACCTTCCACTTCAGGCCATCGGTTGAGATGCCGCCGTTTTCGACGCTCGGCACTTCCACGGCCAGCCCCGGCACGAATTTGCCAGCAGCATCAACGCTGAACAGCGTATCGAATATGCTGAAATGAATGCCTTCATCCACTTCGATATGAGGCATATGCGGATTGAAAACCGTCGGCTCCTGCGAAAAGCCGACAGTCAGCTGTCCCTTGATAGATTTGGTCGCGGCACTGGCCGCGCGAATGCCTGACGGTCCCGAGAAAAGCACGCTGGACGCTCCAAGCGCCATGAGGCCAAGCGTCTGGCGACGCGTGGGATGCGGTATCGAATTGCGTTCCTTATCGGACATTGCATGTTCCCTTTTTTCTGGTGGTTATCGACCTTCATCCTGCTCGCTCTCTGCCGGAGCGATTTAATATGGCAAACCATTGAAAATGGTGCGCCGTATTGCATTTTCGAATATCTCAAGCCTCTGGTGCATTTGAGATATTCGAACTATGAAGGCGAAGACGCCTGAGCATCTTCGAAGCCTTCGCATAAGCCATGCCGCATTCAAAAGCCGCTGATCAGTTCGATTTTCGAGCCATCGCTGAAGCGGCTGAACCGGAAGTCCTTGCGGTCTACGATCGGATTGCGTCCCGTGACGATATCGGCCATCAGCCGACCGGCAGCCGGTCCAATGCCGAAACCATGGCCGGAAAAGCCGGTGGCGACGTGAAAGCCGGGGATGGCGTCGATGGCATCGATGACCGGAATGGCATCGGGCGTCACATCGATCATGCCGGCCCAGCGCTGTGAAATCTCCGCCTTTTCGAAGACGGGGAAGGCCTTCTTGAGTTGGGCCAGCGCACCGTCGGTCATCGCCTTAGACGGCACCGGGTCCAGCACGCGGTTGTATTCAAACGGGGATGCCTCATCGAGCGACCAGCGGCGCGGAATGCGCCACTCATCAAAGAACCGGCCCGTCAACCGCAGATCGAGAGAGCGCCATTCGTGGCGCAGCGCGGGCAGGAAATTGCGGGCATACCGGAAAGAGGCTGGCACGATATCCACGATATTCTGAAAGCCATTTGCAATCGTGTAGCCGCCATCCGACCGCTTGCGAATGGCGAAGCCGTTTGACCAGATCGCCTCCTCCGGGCCCCCCTCCAGCGGTTTGGTGCGCAGCACGGAATTCATCACCTTCAACTGCGGGAGGTCGAGGCCGTTATTGCCGCAGAACAGGTTGGACCATGCACCGCCCGCCAGGACGACGGACTGGCAGGCGATCTCACCGCGCTCCGTTACCACACCCGACACCTTGCCACCGGAAAGCTGAAGACCGCGTACCGCGCATTCGGTGAGGATGAAAGCGCCCCGGTCGCGGGCTGCCTCGGCAATAGCGGGTGCGGCCTTCTGCGGTTCAGCGCGGCAGTCACCCGCTGTGTAAAGCGCACCGGCAATGTTCATGTCGGAGCCTGGATATTTCTCCCGGAACTCCTTGGCGCTCAGCATCCGGCTTTCGATCTGGTAGCCGTCCAGATTGCTGTTCCAGCGCTCGTGTTCGGCAAATTCCTTCTCGGTGACGCAGGTAAAAACGATGCCCGAACGCTTGAAGCCGGTTTCCCGGCCCGTGCGGCGGTTGAGATCGGCCCAGATGCGCAGCGACTCGGCCATCAGCGGCACTTCGCGCGGATCGCGCCTGGAAATCCGAACCCAACCCCAGTTACGACTGGACTGTTCGTGGCCGATGCCGCCTTTTTCGCAGAGCGCCACTCTCAATCCCTGATCGGCAAGTTCGAGCGCCGTGGATGTACCGATAATGCCGCCGCCGATAACAACGACATCCACGTGGCTCGGTAGTTCCGCATCCCCGTGGACGGGAACGACATAGGGACCTGGCATGTCAGAAAAACTCCTTAAGCTGGCAGTTGTTGTTTGTTGTTTCGGGAAAACCGGGTTCCAATTCTCCCTGACAAACTTTAGGGCAAGCCCTAAAGCCCCACGATCCGCCGATAGGTACGCCCGAGTACCGAGATCAGCATCTGATGTTCTTCGTCGGTAATATCGGGAAAAAAATCCCGCGATTGTTTCACGACAAGGGGACGAACACGTTTTGCCAGCGCAGCACCCTTGGGTGTGATGAACAGGCCCTGAGCGCGGTTGTCGTCATCATCCGCCTCACGGCGCAGCAGTTCCTGCTCTTCCATCTGATCGACCAGCCGCACCATGGCTGACCTGTCCTTGAAGATCAGTTGCGCGATGACAGAAGACCGGATGCCTGGATGGCTATCGACCAGCAACAACGTGGTGATCTTGCCGGTCCCCTTGGCAACTTCGAGCTTACCAAGTTTCTGATCGAGATCCCGGGAAACCGCCATGTTGATCGTGCGGATGTAATAGCTAAGGACATTTTCCAGAACATCCAGTTCCACCGCCGCCATCTGGCCACCCCCTGCCCCACCGTCATCAACAAAAAACACTCCGCCGCAGAGCTATTCAAGCGAAAGACACAATTAACTGATTTTCGGTTTACGCCCGAAAGCACAATTTTTTCAGTTTGTTGAACCCATGACATTGACGAAAGGACGCGGGACCATTCTATCGCCTACTCTTTTCTTGACGGGATTGAACGCCCATTAATGGACATTTGCAACTATTTTTTTGACATTGAAGATGCAAATTTACGCATCCCGCAATACCGCCCAAAATATAGCCGGTCAGCCAGAAGACATGCCCATTCCTGCACGATTGGCAGGCAGGCGGACCTCGAGTGAAGACAAGACCCAAGGTCATTTTGAGCTGAGGCTGGGCCAGGCCAATATGGGCATTATGCCATCACGGCAGGCTCCCATTCGCTGCCGGGAATAGCCGAAACGAGTTGGCGGGTATAGTCATGGGTAGGATTGCGGAAAATCTGCGAGGGTGGTCCATATTCGACAATACGGCCCTTATACATCACCGCGATCTCATCGCAGATCTGACTGGCGACGCGCAGATCATGGGTGATAAAGGCCATGGCCAGTTTCATTTCCTGCTGCACTTCCGTCAGCAGTTGAAGGATCTGCGCCTGGATCGAAACATCGAGCGCCGAAACGGCTTCATCCGCAACGATCAGCATGGGATTGAACATCAATGCGCGTGCTATGCCGATACGCTGCCGCTGGCCGCCTGAAAATTCATGCGGATACCGGTCATAGGCGCCTGCATCGAGGCCGACCCGCTCCAGAAGCCGCATTGCCCGTGTTCGCGCCTCGTGGATGGGCGTCGCCTGCGCCACTGGTCCGACGGTCAAGATGCGACCGATGGTCTGGCGCGGATTGAGGGAGGCGAAAGGGTCCTGAAAAATCATCTGGATATAGGGCCGCATCGGGCGGAAGGCCTCTTCCGACAGGGGTGCAATATCACGGCCACCGAAGAGGATTTCGCCGGAATCGCTATTCATCAGCTTAACGAGAAGACGCCCAAGCGATGATTTCCCCGATCCGGATTCCCCAACAATACCCAGCGTCCGGCCCTTGGCGATCGTGAACGAGACATCATCGACCGCCTTGATCACGCGTCCTTTCGACAGGAAGCCTGCACTTGTGCCATAGGTCTTGCAGAGATTGCGGGCCTCCAGAACAACAGGCGTATCTCCCTCGTTGTCGCGGTCGGTGGCGCGCATTCGCGGCACGGCGGCAAGTAGCCTTTGCGTATAGGGATGATCAGGGCATTTCAGCACCACGGATGCCGGCCCTTGTTCAACGACATGCCCCTTTTCCATGACAATCACACGGTCAGCAATCTCGGCCACCACCCCGAAATCATGGGTGATGAACATCACACTCATCTGCTTGCGGCGTTGGATAGACGCGATCAGTTCAAGGATCTGCGCCTGTGTCGTCACGTCGAGGGCGGTGGTCGGCTCATCAGCGATCAACACCTTCGGTTCAAGCGCCAACGCCATGGCAATCATCACGCGCTGTCGTTGGCCGCCGGACAATCGGAAGGGATATTGATGCTGCATCAGTTCCGGGTCCGGCAGCCCCACTTCGGTGATCAGCTCGAGAACGCGGACCCGGCGCTCCTGCTGCGTGCCAATGCCATGGGCTTCCATGACCTCGGCGATCTGATCGCCCACGGTCATCAGGGGATTGAGTGCCGACAAAGGGTCTTGGAAAATCATCGAAACGACACGGCCACGCAACGCGCGCAAGGTGGCGTCATCTGCCCCCACCAGCTCCTGGCCCTCCAGCATAATGCTGCCGGATACAATGTGGAGAGACTGTGCGAGAAGTCCCATCGTGGCATTGGCCGTCACGGATTTACCCGAGCCGGACTCACCGATAATGCAGAGAATTTCTCCAGCCTTCAGGTCGAAGGACATATCTTCCACCGCATATCGGCGGTCCATGCCCGGCGGCAAGCCGACAGTCAATCCTTGCACGGACAGCAGCTTACCTGCCTCGCTTGCATCGTCTTGAACAGATTTCGGCATGAGTTACCCCTTATTGTTGCGCGTCACGTTCTTTTGAAAAGACAGATGCAAGAAAGATGCCGTAACGCCGCAGGGTCCCGCAGTCCGTTACAGATGACTATGCGCCAAGACCCAATGGCCGGGCGCAACCGCCTCATAGGGATCGTCGTCGCCATGAGTAGGCAGCGCGACTGGCACATGTCGCTCACCGCTGCGGCGGCGGCCAAGGCGCGGAACGGCTTCCAATAAGCTCTTTGTATAAGGATGCCGGGCATGTTCAACGATCGCTTCGACCGGGCCATATTCCACGATGCGACCATGATGCATCACGGCAACCCGGTCGCACAAATGCGCGACGACGGCCATGTCATGGGAGATGAACAGGTAGGATAGAAAATTCTCTTTCTGCAAATCAGCCAGCAGATCGAGAATCTGGGCCTGAATACTGACATCGAGGGCAGAAACGGGTTCATCGGCAATCACCACCTGCGGCCCTGGCGCAAGCGCACGGGCAATGGCGATACGTTGACGCTGGCCACCGGAAAACTCATGCGGATAGCGATCCGCATAGTCCCGCTTGAGCCCGACTTTCTCCAGAAGATCCGCGACGCTCTCGCCGATCTCTTTCCAATTGGCGACACCGGTGGCGTAGATCCCCTCTCCGATCTGGCGACCGATCGTCAGTCTGGGATTGAGGGAGGAATACGGGTCCTGGAAAATCATCTGACAATGGCGAAATGCCTCACGGCGCAATGGCACGGAAAGACCGGCAATATCGGTCCCGCCGATGCGGATCGTGCCTTTATCAGCGGTCTCAAGCCCCACGGCGATACGGCCCAGCGTCGATTTTCCGGAACCGCTTTCGCCGATCACCCCGAGCGTTTCGCCGCGCCCAAGACTGAGAGAAACGCCGTTGAGCGCCCTCACCTCTCGACCGTTCGCGGAAAATACCTTGCGGATATTCTCAAGGGCCAGGATTGGTTCTGTCGTCATCTGGCACCAGCCTTTGTCTTGTCGCGGCGCTGCCGCATGGCCCGTTCGACGGTCAGATGCGAGGCCAGCAATGCTTTGGTATAGTCATGCTGCGGTGCAGATAGGATTTGCTCGACCGGGCCGGTTTCAACGATGCGCCCGCCTCGCATGACCGCGACACGATCCGCCGTTTCGGCAACCACACCAATGTCATGGGTGATCAGCAGAATGCCTGACCCATGGCGCAGTTTGAGATCGACAAGCAGATCCAGCACCTGCGCCTGGACTGTCACATCAAGCGCCGTAGTCGGCTCATCGGCAATCAACACGCCGGGTTTCAGGGTCAGGGCAGCGGCAATCATCACGCGCTGGCGCATTCCGCCGGACAGTTGATGCGGATACTGGCCGAGAATACGCCGGGGTTCGGGAATGCGGACATCCTCAAGGGCGGCAATGGCGTGCTCCAGCGCCAGACGACGCGCCATGCCCTTATGACGGATCAATCCTTCGCTCATCTGGCGGCCAATGGTCAGGACCGGATTGAGCGACGTCATCGGCTCCTGGAAGATCATGCCGATTTTCGCGCCGCGCACATCTTCCATGTCCCGGCGCTGAAGCCCGGCAATATTCTGCCCATCGATCTCGATTGTGCCTGACATTGTCCCCGCCTCAGGCAGAAAACGCATGATCGATAGCGACGTCATGCTCTTGCCGCTGCCGGATTCGCCGACAAGGGCGAGGATTTCTCCCCGGGCGAGGTCGAACCCGACACCATCGACAGCGGCGAACGGCCCTTGTCTGGTGGGGAAGGCAACCGTCAGATCGCGGACTCGCAGATAAGGTTGCGTCATGGCCTTGCCTTTCGGCGGGGATCGATGAGGTCCCTGAGACTGTCACCGATCAGATTGAAGGAAAGGACGGTGAGGCAGATCGCCAATCCCGGAAAGATCAATATCCACGGGGCTTTGGTGATATAATTGCGCCCCGAGGCGAGGATAGCACCCCATTCCGGCGATGGCGGCTGGACCCCAAGCCCCAGAAACGAAAGCCCGGCGGCGGACAGGATGGCGGACGAAAATCCGAGTGTTGCCATAACGATCAGGCTTTGCACAATATTCGGCATGACATGGACGCGGACCAGTCGCGCGGACCGGGTGCCTGCAAGTCTGGCGGCCTCGATATAGGGTTTTGCCCGCTCGGCAGCCGCAAGGCCGTAGGCCACCCGCGCATAAAAGGGAACGAGACTGATAGCGATTGCCAGCGTTGCGTTCTCTATTCCTGGCCCGAGGAAAGCCACCAGCGCAAGGGCGATCAACGTATCGGGAAACGAATAGAGGACATCGATAAGCCGCAACAGCAAAGCCTCGACAATTCGGCCACCGAAAGCGGCGATCAGACCAATGAGACCGCCGATCACCAGACCGCTGACGACGGCGCTGAGGCCGATGCCAAGCGACAACCGTCCGCCGAGCAGCACGCGGCTGAAAAGGTCGCGGCCAAATTCGTCGGTTCCGAAAAGATGCGCCGTCGATGGCGCCGACAGCCGTGGGCCAGCCGCCATCCGCATCGGATCAAACGGAGCAATATAGGATGACAGCAGAGAGAGCAGCACGATGATAAGTGCAAGCGCCAGCCCTATCGTCACACTGACAGGCAATCTGAGAGAGAACATCCTGCGTTTTGCGATGCTGGTCATCTTTGCCTCATGCGGGGGTCCAGAAAGCCGTAGAGAATGTCGATCAGCATCGAGACGATGACAACCGAACTGGCGAAGACGACAATGAAGCCCTGGATCATCGGATAGTCACGCTCCAGCATGGCCTGGACAGCCAGGCGACCGATGCCATTCCACGAAAACACGTTCTCGATGATCACCTGACCGCCGAGAAGATAGGCAAAGACCAGCCCGACCACCGTGACAATACTGATCAGCGCCGGCTTCAGCGCATGAACCAAAAGCACCTGATATTCACGAAGCCCGCGCGCGCGGGCCGTGCGGATATAGTCTTCGGCCAGGACCTCGACGAGGGCCGAGCGCGTCATGCGCGCCACCAGAGCGCAGTAGGTCAGACCCAGAGTGAGGGCTGGCAGGATGATGTTGCGCAAACCCGAGCCTGCGACTGGCAACCAGCCGAGCTTGAGCGAGAAGACCTGAATCATGATCAGCCCCAACCAGAAACCGGGGATGGAGACACCCAGCACCGCAATCACCATGACGGCCGTATCGGTCAGCTTTCCGCGGTGGATCGCCGCCAGAAAACCGAGCGGTATACCAATGGCAAGCGCAACGCCGAGCCCTGACACCGCCAGAACAAAGGTGTTTGGCAGCCGCTGGAGAAGCAACCTTGCGACAGGTTCGTTGCCGCGGATCGTCATGCCGAGATCGCCCTGGAAAACGTGCCAAGTATAGAGCCCCACCTGCTGCCAGACTGGCAGATCAAGCCCCAGCTTGGCACGCATTTGCGCCATCGCTTCCGGACTTGCGGTCACGGACTGCGCCATCATCGCGGTAACCGGATCGCCAGGGACGATATGGATGAGAATGCCCGACAGGATAATGACAGACACAACCGTCGCCAGGGCAATGAGCAGCCGTTTGAAAATGAGAACAAGCATTGGAACCCGTCTGTATCGGAAGGCTGCCCCGGCCTACAGCGCCGTGCGCCATATATGGCGCACGGCGCTGTCGCTCTTTATATCTGCTGCATAATTTTCTCTTTAAACCGATTCCGGTTTAAAGAATGATGCAGTAGCCGGAGCAGCTGTTCCCCATTATGGCTTGACGCTTACGTCGTTGAACAGCAGCGACACCATGAAGCCCATCTTGAAGCCATCGACTTTCGATGTCGATGCCATCAGCCAGCCCCAACCGGGTGACAGCAGCGGGATCGCATAGGCATTCTCCATCAGATATTTTTCAATATCATGGATCTTGGCGGCCCGTGCATCACCTGAAAGCTTGCGCTGCTCGTCCAGCATGCCATCGAGGTCGGCATTGATGCCCATATTGACAAAGCCCGGACGTTTCCAAAGGAAAGTAAGGTAGTCCGGATCGACACCCGACATGCCCATGGTCCACACGGCAGGTTCGCCATCGGTGCGTTCGTTAACGCCCTTCATATAGTCGAAATAGGCGGCCACTTCCCGGGTCTCGATCTCGGCCTGGACGCCGATGGCCGCCAGATCCTGCTGCATGATCTGGTGCATCTGGTCCCAGCCCGGCAGCTTGTGAACGAGAAGCTTCACCTTCAGCGGTTTTTCCGGGGTGTAGCCTGCCTTGGCCATCAAAGCCTTAGCGGCTTCGGGGTCATATTTGACGCCCCACGTGGCGCAAAGCGCCTCATCGGTCGAGAACAGGTTCGGTGCCACGGGGCAATTGGCAGTGTTGACGAGGCCTTCAAAGGCAATCGACGCATAGGCGTCGCGGTTCATTGCCATGCCGATCGCCTTGCGGATATCCGGATTGTCGAGCGGCTTGATCTTCCAGGTGAAGGCGGCAAGCATTTGCTGTCCGGACAGCTCGGCTGCGTAGACCTTGAATTTGCTGTCGGCCTTCAGGTCGGCGGCTTCTTCCAGAGACGGCTCGACCATATCGACCTCGCCGGAGCGCAGGGCAGCCATTCTGGCCACCGCTTCCGGGATGACCTTGAAGGTCAGCTTGTCGATATGCGGCTTGCCGGGGTTTTCGATCAGCGGGTTGGCGTTCTGGTAATCGGCATTCGCCTCCAGCTGGATGCTGTCATTGCGGGTCCAGTTGACGAATTTGAACGGGCCGGTGCCGATCGGCTTGAATTCCTTGGCCGATGCGGAGGACGGGCAGATGAAGGCCGCCTGGATGCTGGTGAGGAACGACGTGAAGGGACCATAGGGTTCGGACAGAGTGACTTTCAGCACCTTGCCCTCGACGCTGCTTTTGGTGATCGGACCCCATGCCGAGAGGTTCGGATTGACGGTCGCAGGATCGAGTGCCCGGTCCAGGCTGGCCTTCGCCGCCGCCGCATCAAACGTGGTGCCATCGTGGCACTTGATGCCGTTGCGGATGGTGAAATCATAGGACTTACCATCCGGCGCCATCGTCCAGGCGCTGGCCAGGCCCGGATGGACGGAACCGTCCTTCCCCATCGTCAGCAATGTATCGAAGATCAGGTTGGTGATCTGTAACGACTGGGTCGTGCTTGCCTTTTGCGGATCGAGGCCATCGGCATCGACAGAGCGCGCAACGGTCAGATCGGCAGCGCTGGCTGAGAACCCGGTAAGAGCTGCGGCAACTGCGACCACGGCAGCGGTGCTGCGGGCAAGCGGGGATTTGTCTGGTTTGTGGTTCATTCGTCGTTCCCTTTGTTTTGTATTTTTATGCGTTTCAGTTTCATGCGACCGAAATCTGCGGTCGCCGATTGCTCCATGGACGAGCTGCCTCCAGCTGCGCGGCAAGTCTGAACAACAGACCTTCTCCCGTCGGTGCAGCCGCAAACTGAACGCCGATCGGCAGGCCTTCATCGTTCCAGACGAGCGGCACCGACATGGCCGGTGATCCATTGACGTTGAAGATATGCGTATAAGGCATCCACGACAGATAAAACGCATAGTGTCCGCGCATCGAGGTCGAAGCCGGAAAAGCCTCATGCGGAAGCGGTGGCTGGGCAAGCGTTGGCGACAGGAAGAGATCGAAGGTTTCGAATGTCGAGGAGACGGCTGAGGCCACCTCATGCAGGCGCGTCGTGGCGATATTGACATCGACCGCGCTGATGCGGTTTCCAGCCTCGATCATGTCCCACAGCATCTGCGGAAAATCATCCTGTGTCAGCTTGCGCCCGAGGACACCTTCCTCAAGGCGCATGTCGGTTGCGTATTCAGCAAGAATATATGTCTCAAAAGCATCCCAGCCATCATCAGGCAAGTCGATATCGAAAGGCTCGCAATGATGACCCAGGCTTTCAAGCAGCTTGACGGTCTCGGCGACCGCAGCCTTGCAATCAGCATGGGTTTCTGCGCCGTAGGGCGCCCTGGTCGAAACGGCAATTCTCAGTTTGCCGGGATCGCGTCCCACCTCGGCCGCGAATTGGCCCCCTGCGGGACTGTTGAAGAATTGCCCTCTATGCGGTCCGGCGGTCGCATCGAGAAGGGCGGCGCTATCGCGGACGGAGCGGGTCAGCGCATGTTCCACCAGCATGCCCTGCCAGGTGCTTCCCGCTGGCGCAACCGGATTTCGGCCCCGGCTCGGCTTCATGCCGAAACATCCACAGACGGAGGATGGCACTCGGATCGAACCGCCGCCGTCATTGCCATGTCCCATCGGCACGATGCCCGCGGCAACCGCCGCTGCGGTGCCACCGCTGGACGTCCCCGCCGTGCGACCCGGATTCCATGGATTATTGGTGACGCCATGCGCCCGCGAGCGGGTCGTCCAGTCCATGGCGAGCTCCGGCACAGCCGTCTTGGCAAAAGTGACAAGCCCCGCCTTTTTGTAGCGACGCACCAGTTCGCTGTCTTGCTGCGGTGTTACAGAAGCGCGAGGCGGCCATCCGGCCCCTGTGGGCTGTCCGGCGTAATGCGCGGTCAGGTCCTTCAGAACGAAAGGGACGCCTTTGAACGGGCCATCCTTCAGCTCTTCCTTTATGAAGCGGCGAGCCTCGTCTTCGAATGTCGCGACAATGGCGTTCAATGCGGGATTGGTCGCCGCCACGCCGGCAAGCGCGGTTTCCAGCAGTTCGGTTGGCTGAACCTCACCCTTGGCAACAAGCTCTGCCAATCCAGTTGCATCATAGGTTCGATATTCGCTTAACTGCAATTTTCCGGTCTCCAATGGCGAAGTTGCCTAAAAATACGGCCAGCACTTATTTTTGGCATGATCCCGAAGGGTGAGATGCTAAAATTTTTCAATCTCACCCTAAAGAGTGATAGGCTCGGCGAACTCTACGATTTTCAGGGGGGACCTGTGCAACGTACGCGCCTTTTGAACAGACGATCTGTGCCGCCCAGCGCCTCGACAGGGCTGATCGACCGTCCGCGCCTGACGCGACTGTCGCAGCTTCTCACCAAACACCGGCTGGCGCTCGTCCATGCCCCCGCTGGCTCCGGCAAGACCACGCTTCTGGCCCAATGGCATAGGGGCCTGTCGGATGCCGGGTTTTCGACCGTCTGGTATTCGGCAAGCGAAGACGACAAGGACCCGTTGAGTTTCGCCGAGGGCCTGCTCCAGGCACTTCAGCAATCGCTCAGTGATCATCGCGATCATCTGCCCTCCCTTGATCGCGCCGACGCGCTACAACGCTTGACGGCTCTGCTCACGGATCAATCCATCCGCCAGCCGCTGGCCTTGTTTATCGACGATTACCACCTGGCCGAAGGCGGCGATGGCGGCGAGGCGATCAATACGATCCTCGCCAGCCGCTTGCCGAGCCTGACCGTCGTGCTCGCCAGCCGCAACCGGCCTGCCATACCTGTTGGCCGGTACCGGGCCAATGGCGAGATGATCGACATTGCCGTGGAAGACCTGCATTTCAGTGAGGAGGAAACCGAGGCGTTTTTTCGCACCGCCTCCAATGTCGCCTTGACGGCTGACGAAAGCCGCCAGATGCATGGCCATACAGAAGGTTGGGCGGTCGGCCTGCGGCTGGCGGCCCTGGTCACAGGGCGAGCGACGGGCAATTTCGTCGCCGCTGCGCCATCTGGAAGCCATCGGGCATTTGCCGACTATTTCCTGGAGGAAGTGATTGCCGGACTGCCTGCCGAAGTTTGCGACTTCCTCGCCAAGACCTCCCTCTTGGAAACGCTGAATGCTGACCTCTGCAACGCCGTAACCGGCCGGCGTGACGGGGACCGGATGCTGGCCTTCCTGGAGCAAAGCCAACTTTTTGTCGTTGAGCTTCCGGGAACCCAGCGGTGGTACAAGTATCACCATCTGTTTCAGGAGTTTCTGCAAACCCGCCTTTATGGCGATGATCGCCCTGCTGTCGAAGGCATTCACGCCCGCGCGGCGCAGTGGTTCATCGACAATGGTTCGCCCGTCGATGCCGTCCGGCATGCCTTTCAGGCGCGCCAGTCCAAATGGGCGGCGGAATTGATCGAAACCTATTGCCTGTACGACTATCTCAGCCATGGCCGTTTCGACACCTATTCCCGCTGGATGCAGCAACTGCCCCGAGAGGCCCGCGAGGAAAGGCCGCTGCTGCTTTTCCTGCAAGTGTGGCGATCCATCAACATGCGCCGCTTCTTGCAAGCCGAGCAAACCCTTCAGACGATAGAGGCGGCGGCCAGCGACCCGAATAGCCCTGTATCCCTCATCGCGGCACGAACGGGTCTCGATATCAGCGGACGGCTTCATCTCATGCGGGCGCTTATCGGTGCCTATGGCGGTGATTTCACAGCCGGAAGCTTTCACCTCTCCCAACTGGCCGGAAAAGAGCTTGACCGGCTGGCTTTTGGACAGGTCGATCTCGACTCCATTCACAGCTATTTTGCCTTCAATCTGGGTAAGCTCGATCTGGCGGAACGGCTGACGTGGCGGGCAAACGGCGTCTATGACGACATGGCCTGCCATTGGGGCGGAATTCATTCCCGGTGCATAGCCGCCATGTCATACATCGCCCGTGCGCTGTTTCAGGAAGCCCGGCATGTGATTGTCGAAGCGCTGGCGATTGCCGAACAGAATTTCGGCGAACACTCCTACATGGTAGCACTGCCCTCGGCGCTTTTGGGACTGATTGCCTATGACGACAACGACCTTGAAAAGGCCGAGCGCCTGTGGCGACGGGCGATCCCGGCGGAAAAGGCAACGGATGTGTCCGGGCTTTGCGAACGCATCCTGATTGCCACAACCGGTCTCGTGCGGCTTCTCGATATAACCGGCCGGGTTGAGGAAGCAACGGCGCTTCTCGTTCGCGCCAGCAGGAGAGCCTACGAGGCGGAAGATTTTCGCCTGGAATTCCAGCTTGGTATCGAGCGGGCCGACCGGGCCTTTCGTCTCAACAGCCCCGCAGAGGGCCGCCGCGAATGGGAACGGCTGTCCCTGCAATTGCCCGAGGCGCGCAACCGGTTTCCCTCTTCGGCCTGGCAGATATGGGACCCATTTCGCATCGCCGAGGCCAGAATCCTGGTCAATGCCGGACAGATCGATGCGGCTGCGGAAAAGCTTCGGGCGCTTGCCACAGGGGCACGGCAGGAAGGCCGTATTCTGATGGCGCGACAGGCAGAGGCGCTCGCCACGGTCATCGCACCCGGCCATGAGGCCGAGGGGACCCAACCTGCGGATCTTGAGGATGACACCATGGCGACGCGGCGCATCTTATGTGATTTCGTTTCACCCGTTGCCGCATCGCCGAACCCTGGCGGAGGGCAAAGGCAGGAGGCCCGGCTCAGTCTGCGTGGCTCCCTCACCGAGTTGACACAGCGGGAGGACGACGTCCTGCAATTGATGCGGTGGGGGCTTTCCAATAGCGAAATCGCCACCAAACTCGATATCAATTTGAATACCGTGAAATCGCACGCCAAGAACATTTTCGCCAAGCTGGGTGTGAAAAGCCGAACCCAAGCTGTTCTGAAAACCCTTGAATAGCTGGTGGGACTGAAGGTGTGATTGGGATCTATGCTGGCGGCGGTTGTGCCGTGGCATAGACTCAGGCTCGAAAGTGGAAACGCCAGAGTTACCAAGTCAGCAACTGGCATAGAAAATGCTTTTCATCAAGTTACTCACCGTCAAAGGAGTACGTGCATGTCAGAGCAAGCCTATGCAAATCTCGATATCCGCATGATGCGCACCCTGCGCTTGCTGCTGACGGAATGCAGCGTATCGCGTACAGCCGATCTACTGGGCCAGGCGCAGCCGACCGTCAGCCTGACCCTGAAGCGACTGCGCGATATTTTTCAGGACCCGCTGCTGGTGCGTTCCGGCAGTGCGCTGGTGCCGACCGAGCGCGGGATGGCACTGCGCTCGGCCATGAATGACATTCTCGGTCGGATCGATACCCACCTGATTTCTCCGACCGCTTTCGATCCCGCCGTATCCGTTCGTCATTTTCGCGTGGTTGCCAGCAATTGTCTCGGCACCGTCTTCATGCCGCAATTGATCGGCGCGATCACCGACATGGCCCCCGGCATTTCCATCGACGCCTCCCCGATGCCATCGCAAGACGATCTTCTGTCGGGATTGTCGGAGGGCCGGATCGACGCGGTGATCGGCAATTGGCCCCACCCGCCGGAGCACCTGCGCATCGCACCGATGCTGAAGACGGATATCGTCTGCATGGTCAGATCCACGCATCGTTTTGCCCGACGCGACCGGGATCGCATTCGGCTTGATGAATATCTCGAGGAAAGCCATCTGTCGCCGACGTCAGAACGCGATGCGCAATTCAGCCCCATTGATGGACGGTTGCTCGATCTCGGCGTGAAACGGCATATCCGCGCCACGGTGCCGGAATATTCCATCGCGCCTTACGTGCTGGCCCGCTCAGACCTCGTCTTCACCACCGGACGGCATTTTGCCGAACAGGTGGCGCAAACCTTCCCCTTTGCGGTGCTGGACGCTCCGGTGGAATTGGGGCAGATGCATTTCTATACGCTCTGGCACGACCGCAAACATCATGCGCCCGACCAGGCATGGCTGCGCCGGATGATCAAGAATGCCTGTGCCGAGATACAAGCGCTCGACCGCGTCAGCCCCCTGCCTCTCCCGCCGGTGCGCCACATGCACTCCAGTCGGCAGCCCAGCTGGCAACCAGGCTGACGCCAGCCCCATCGCATCCAAACGCAATAGACACTATTGCCTTTGCCTTATGGCCGTTTGGATCGAAAGTCCGCACACTGTCCTCATCGCAACAAGAACCGGATGGGGCTCCATGAAACGGACAGGTATCACACGGCGTGACGTGCTGGCGGGAATGGCGGCGGGTGCTGCCGCAGGGGTGGTTTCAAACGCGGGCATCGCACGCGCCGCAGTCTCCGACATGGTCTGGGCAACCTGGGACTCCAATGGCCATCCCGAATATGTCGCCGGCTTCGAAAAGGAAACCGGCGTCAAGGTCAAGCTTTCCTATCTCTCCAGTGAAGACGCGCAGTTTGCCGCGTTGAAAACCGGGGCCGCCGCCGATTGGGACATGATCAATCCGTCGCTGAACGGCAGTTGGCGCTATATCAAGGCCGGTCTGCTGAAGGAGCTGGACCTGTCGAAAATTCCCAATGCCAGTCTGATGTATGATGTCTTCAAATCCACGCCGAAGGTGATGGACGATGCCGGCAAGACCTTTGCCATTCCCTACCTCTGGGGCCTGAACCCGATTGTCTACCGCAAGGACAAGTTCGACAAGGAGCCTGATTATACTACGCTCTTTGATGCGAAATATTCCGGCCAGCTCGCCATGCGCGATTACGCCCTGGAATCCATCGCCATCGCCGGATTGGTTGCCGGTGTGCCGCGTGACAAAGTGTTCATGATGGAGGCCAAGGAACTGGCCGAGGCGAAGAAACTGCTGATTACCCAGAAACCGCTGTTGCGCACCTACTGGCAGACCATCGGCGACCTGACCAATCTCTTTGCCACCGGTGAAGTGTCCTGTGCCTTCTCCTGGCGCGTACCTTATGACGAGTTGCAGGCCAAGCTGCCGATGGGCATGGCCAAGCCGAAGGCTGGCGTGATGGGCTGGTGCGACTGCTTCGGCATGCCTGCCAATCTTTCGCCGGAAAAAACCGAGATCGGCTATAAATTCATCAATTATCTGCTTGGACCGAGCTATTCCACCGATGTGGCCCGGATCGGTCATTACGCCACCACCTCCTCCGTCATCCGAGACAAGCTTTCGCATGAGGAACAGGCGACGATCTTCGTAGACGATATGGACGTGATGAAATCCTTCATGTGGCCGGTGGCGCCGCCCAATTATTCCGACTGGCTGAAAATCTGGAACGAAGTCAAGGCGAGTTGAGGCATGACGCAGGCATGGGATACGACAGCACCGGACCAAAACGCGGGAACCGGTTTGCCAATGCTCTTGTCCGCAAGAGGCCTCGTCAAGTCCTATGGCCGCAACCGTGCGGTCGATGGCGTGGATCTGGACATTCCAGAGCGCGCCTTCACCACCTTTCTCGGCCCCTCCGGCTGCGGTAAGACGACGATCCTGCGGATGATCGGCGGTTTCGAGGCCCCGGATGCCGGGTCGCTGGTTCTCGACGGGCGCTCACTGGCGGGCGTGCCGCCGGAGCGGCGACCGGTCAATACGGTGTTCCAGAATTATGCGCTGTTTCCGCATCTGACCGTGTTCGAGAATGTCGCCTTTTCGCTCACCCTGCGCCGTGGCGCGCAGGACCCGGCACCGCGTGTGAAGCGGGCTCTGGACGCCGTCCACATGGGCGAATTCACCAGCCGCTATCCGCATCAGCTGTCCGGTGGCCAGCAGCAGCGCGTGGCGGTGGCCCGCGCCATCATCGCCGAGCCGCATCTGCTGCTTCTCGATGAGCCGCTTTCGGCATTGGACCGCAAGATGCGCGGGCATTTGCAGATCGAGCTGAAAGACCTACAACGGCGCCTCGGCATTGCTTTCGTCTATGTCACCCATGACCAGGAAGAAGCGTTTGCGCTTTCGGATATCGTCGTGGTGATGAACAAGGGCAAGATCGCCCAGAAAGCCGACCCGGTGACGCTGTATGCCCGCCCGTCCGACACGTTCGTGGCGGATTTCATCGGCTCGGCGAGCCTGGTGGAGGGCGAGGTCCTGGCGCTTGATACGGAGACGGCAACCATCGGGACACCGCTTGGAACCATCACCACTTCAGCCATCCATGGTCTTGCGAAAGGCGAACGCGCCGCCCTGGTGATCAGGCCTGAACATTTGCGGCTTGACACGACGGATGGACATTCATCGACAACGCTAGCTCTCACGGGGCTAGCTCTCACAGGGAAAGTGCGGCATGTCGTCTTCAAGGGCGACCGTTACCTGATCGAGGCGGACATATCAGGCGTAACGGTGCGGTTGATGGCCGACCGGCCAGCGGAACCGGGCTCGACAATCACGATGGCGCTCGACACTGCTTCATGCTTCATCACGAGGCTTGCATCATGACGCTCGCCCTCAACCGTGCGCATCTGGCGCTTCCCGTCTCGCTGCTGCTGGTCCTGGGCTGTCTGTTGCCGTTGATGCTGTTGGTGGCCTTCAGTCTGTTCACGGTGGATCTGGATGCTTTCGTCATGGTGCCGGCCCTCTCCCTGCACAGCTGGGGGCAGATGATGTCCAATCCGGTCTTTGCCCTGTTGATCGGCAAGGCGGTTCTATCAGGACTGGTCACCGCTCTTCTGGCGGCAGTGCTCGGTTATCCCATTGCGCTTGCCATGTCCCGGCTGCCTATCGCCTGGAAGGGCATTGCCCAGATCGTATTGCTGACGCCGCTTTATACCGGCGAAATCGTCCGCATCTATGCCTGGCGTGTGGTTCTGGGCTCGGAAGGGCTGGTCAATGCGGTGTTGAAAGGGCTTGGTCTGGTCGATCAACCCGTCAAATTCCTGTTGTTTTCGCCTTTCACCACCCATCTCGTTCTTCTCTACGACACGCTGCCCTTCATGGTGCTGCCAATCTGGATTTCGACCGAATTGATTGATCGACGATTGATCGAAGCCGCCCGCGATCTCGGTGCCAGACCGCTCGATGCCTTCACACGGGTAATCTTCCCGCTGACAACGCCAGGCCTTGCCGTCGGGCTGCTGGCAGTCTTTGCGCTCGCCGCCGGTGACATGCTGACACCAAGCATGCTGGGTGGCACCTCCGGCGCAACCCCGATGGCGATGATCGACAACCTGTTCGGCACGGCTTTCGACTGGCCACTCGCCTCAGCCCTGGCGCTGAGCCTGCTAATCGCGCTGTTTGCAACGGCAAGCGCTATGGCCTGGCTGCTGCTGCGGCTGAAAGGCGCGCGGGCTGTCCTGCAAGGGGGCTTAAAATGAACCGGCGGATCATCCTGACTCTTGGCCTCGGCGTCGGCTTCTTCTATCTCCCGATCATCGTACTGGCGCTGTTTTCCTTCAATGCCTCCAGCCTGATGGCCTTTCCCTTAAGCGGCTTCACGCTGTCGTGGTACAAAGACCTGTTCGGCAATGCGACCTTTCTGAATGGCTTCCTGACCAGTTTCCTGATCTCCCAGCCGGTCGGCATCCTGGCGGCATTGATCGGACTTTGCGCGGCCCTGGCACTGGCCTCGCCCAGGCTGGCCTTTCGCCCGGTCTTCATCTTTCTGATCATCCTGCCGTTTCTGGTGCCAAAAACCGTATTGTCGATTGCCCAGGCCATGTTGATGAACTGGATAGGGCTGGGGCGCGGGGCGGGTGCGCTGATCGCCGCGCAAACATTGATCGCCATCCCCTTTGCCACCACCATCATTGCCGCCACCGTCATCCGTCTTGACAAACGGCTGGAAGATGCCGCCCGCGATCTGGGGGCCACCCCCTGGCAAAGCTTTCGGCGGATCGTGGTGCCGCAGTTGAAGGGTGCCATCGGTGCGGCCTATTCCATCGGTGTCATCCTGTCGCTGGCCGATCTGACCATTTCGATGTTTCTCGCCGGTCGCACCCAGCCGCTGTCGCTGATCGTCGCCTCACAATTCCGGCGCGAGCTGAAGCCCGACCTCAATGCCATGCAGGTCGTGGTGCTTTTGCTGACAGCCGTGATCGTCATTGTCAGCGAGCTTTATCGCCGCAATCGGAACAAACACAGTGTTTCAGGACCCTCAGACCATGCTTGATCCTCTCCCCGACGCCGTGGCCGCACTTGCCCGGTTGAAAGACGCTGCAAGGGCCGATCTTGCCGCCCTCGCCTATCCGGCGGCGCCCTGGCTTGCGCCACTGCCCGTCTCGACCCTATCCGTCTGCGATGTCGCCATCGTTGGCGGGGGACAGTCGGCGATCACCATTGCGGCGGCGCTGAAATGGGATGGGGTCCAGCAGATCCGCCTGTTCGACAGCGCTCCGGCTGGCGCGGAAGGGCCATGGACGACCTTTGCCCGCATGGAAGAATTGCGCACCCCCAAAACGGCGGTGGGCAACGAATTCAACGTCGCCAATCTCTCGGTGCGCCGCTGGTTCGAAACCCGCTATGGGCTCAAAGCCTGGCAGACGCTGGGTCGCATCCCCCGCACCGATTGGAAGGCCTATCTGGACTGGTATGCCGAGGTTTTCGACATTGCCATTACCAATGAGACGAGCGTGACGGATGTGTCGCCCGAAGGCGATCTGATGGCCGTCACCACTCTGCGGCAGGGACATGTCGAGCGCCATCTGGCGCGGGCCGTGGTTCTGGCCACCGGCTTTGATGGCGCAGGCGCCTGGCGGGTACCGCACTTCATTTCAGACGCTTTGCCATCGCAGCGCTACGATCATACCAATGGACCGGTGGATTTCCATCGCTTGAAAGGCAAGCGGATCGGCATTCTCGGTCACGGCGCTTCGGCCTTCGACAATGCCGTCACCGCGCTGAACAGCGGTGCTGCCTCGGTCGATCTCTGCTTTCGCCGGACACGGCTGCCGCGCACCAATCCGCATCGCGCACTGGAAGCACCACCGCTTCTCAGTGGTTTTGGGGCGCTGTCCGACCAAACCCGCTGGCAAATTGCCCGGTTTTTCCGCAGTACCGACCAGCCGCCACCGGTGCGCGCCTTTGAGACGGCAATGGCCCTGCCGGGCTTTACCCTGCGCCCCGCCACACCGTGGCTGGAAGTGTGTGAAAAGGACGGCGCCGTCTCGGTGAAAACGCCCGATGGCATGCTGGTCTTCGATCACCTGTTGCTGGCAACCGGCATGGATGTCGATCTCTCAGCGCGCCCGGAATTGAAAACGCTGGCTCCAAAGGTTGCGCTTTGGGGTGAACACTTCACGCCTCCCGCCGGAGAGGAAGATGCGCGGCTGTCGCAACTGCCCTATCTCGACCCCTATTACGCCTTCCTGCCGAAGGCACCGGAAGACAGCTGGGTCAGCCGGGTTTTTGCCTTCAACAGCGCGAGTTTCGTCAGCCATGGCCCGCATTCCACCTCGATCAGCGGCCATCGCTATGCGCTGCCAAGGGTGGTGCGCGGCATCGAGCGCCGGTTGCTGCTGGATCAAGAACAGGCCATCCTGCCGGGGCTGGAGGCCTATTGCTCGCAGGACCTGCCGGTCAGTGATGATTTCGAAGCTGATATTGCTGCCCGAAATGCAGCACGGATGATGGAAAAAGCATCATGATCAGGTCTTTCTACTGGGTGGATCATTCAACCCAAGCCTTTGGCGAACGGGATCTCTCAAAAACTGTGATGGTACTTCCCATCGCCGCTGTCGAGCAGCACGGTCCGCATCTGCCCGTCGATGTCGATGCGGCCATCAATGCGGAGATCATCCGGCGCACGGTGGAACGCTTGCAGCCCGACACCGACGTCCTGTTCCTGCCGCCTATGACGGTCGGGAAATCCGACGAGCACATCGCCTTCCCCGGCACGCTGGCAATCTCCGGCGAAACCCTGCGCCACGTCTGGCTGGATCTGGCCCGCAGCGTCAAGCGTGCGGGTGCGGCGAAATTGATTCTGTTCAATTCCCATGGCGGCCAGATGGCGCTGATGGACATCATCTGCCGCGATATCCGTATCGAGCTTGGCATGTTGGCGGTTTCCTGTTCCTGGTTCCGCATCGCGCCGGTGGAGGATCTATTTTCGCGCGACGAAATCGACCACGGCATCCATGGCGGCGACATCGAAACCAGCATGATGCTGGCAATCGCGCCGGAGCGGGTGGCCATGGACAAAGCCGAGGATTTCATCCCCCTGACGGTGGCGATTGCTAAGGCCGGTAGCATGTTGACGGCAGAAGGTGCCGTGGGTTTCGGCTGGCAAGCCCAGGACCTGCATCCGGCTGGCGTCTGCGGCAATGCCGCCAATGCAACGGCCCAGAAGGGTCAGATCGTGCTTGATCGCGCCGCCGATGGACTTGTCGGCCTGATTGCCGCGACACAGGCCTTCGATCTTTCGCAACTTACATCGCAGACGCGCTTTTCGAACCCGTGTTGAGCGAGGAGAACATCATGATGGCGCCAGCCAAAGCAGCGGCGGTCGAGGCACTGCTCGCCGAAATGCCCGCCTGGGGATCGGAATTTACCGGCACCTTCGCCAACCACGCCCCGATGGTGCTCTGTGCCCTGGCCGAAATTGGCGGCACACCTGCCCAGATGCGCCGCTTTTTCGACCATTATAAAACCTATAAAAAACTCCTGCCCTTCGGCCAGCCATCCACGCCGCTCGATGCAGAAAGCTGGCGTTCTGTGCTGGGTCAACGGGAGCGGGAGCCGGATCTGCGGCTGTTTTTTTCCGCTGAAGTCTCCCGGCTGGGAATAGAGGCAGCGCTCAAGCACTATCTGCCGGATCTGGCACCGGGCGTGGCGGCAAGCGCCTTCCACGCCCTGATGCGCACGGCCTATGGCGTGTTGCGCCAAAACGAAGATGATATCGCCATTGCGCTTGCCTATTGGGCGGCGACCTATCTGGCGCTGCCACCTGCGACCGGCGCAAGCCCTGTAACCGATGATCCGGCAGAAGTGCTGCGCCGGGTGACGCTGATCGCCCCCATGCACACGCTGACGCTTCATGATCTTCTGTGGCAGAACATGCGTGACGCCGCTGCCCTGCCGGATTTTGTTCCTGTTGTAGACTGGCTAGAGATCGGCTCCGATACGATGGAAAAAATGGCTGATGTCGCCATCCGCTTATTTGCGGCCACCCAGCATTTCGCCGCTCTGCATGTGGTCACGGGCCTGCATTGGATACGCCTGCTCACCCCCATTTGCGACCGACAAACCCAGGGCACCCTGCTGCGGGTGTTCTGGCAGGCGATTGCGGCGCTGATGCGGGAACTGGACTTTCCAACCCTGCCGCCGGAGGAGGAGATCTCGCGCTGGCGTGCGCTGCCCGCCCCGGATTGGCCGGAGATTTTTGCAGCAGCAGCTGCCAGCTATGACGAACACGATATCAGCCTTGCCTATTCGGCAGCGCAGGAAATGACGATCTATGCAGACCCGCTCTATCGCGTTGCCGCGGCGCGGCGTCTCGGCCTGATTGGAGACTATCGGATATGACACAGGCCATTGCGATGCCGGACAATCCCGGCACAGATTGCATCATCGAGGCCGGCACCGTGCTGACCGGCCTTGAGGCCGGCACCGGGCTGACCGGGCTTGGCGCGGATGGCAAAATGACCATGCGCCACGATGTCGGCATCCGCGTCGAGAAGGGCATGATCGCCCAGATCGGGCCGATGGAAGCGGTCGGCTATGGCAACGACCACCTGCCACGCTTTGGCTCGCGCCGGATGATTGCCATGCCGGGCCTCGTCAACGCGCACCACCATTTCGGTGTGACGCCGCTGATGCAAGGCGTGCCTTTTGCGCCGCTGGAATTGTGGCTGCCGCAATTTCGCGCCATGCGCCGCATCAACCAGCGGCTGGATACGCTTTATTCGGCCATCGAAATGCTGGAAAGCGGTACGACGACCGTGCAGCACATCCATAGCGGCTTTTCCGGCACGCCGGATAGCTGGATGCAGACGGCAGAAGCAACCATCTCGGCCTATGGCGAAATCGGCATGCGACTCGGCTATTGTTTCATGATCCGCGACCGCAATATTCTGTCCTACGAGCCGGATGCGGATATCTTGAGCCGCCTGCCCGCCAAGGTGCGAGACTGGATTGCGCCACAGCTGGCCGCTGCCGATATTCCCGTCTCCCGGCTGATGGAATTCTACACCGATCTGCGCGCCCGTTTCATGGAGGGTAGCCCACAACATATCCGCATGAATCTAGCGCCCGCCAATCTGCACTGGTGCAGCGATAATGCCTTGCAGACGATTTTCGAAACGGCCAAGGCGGCTGGTGGCCAGGTTCACATGCATCTACTCGAAACCGAGCGGCAGGCGGAATTTGCCCGGCGCACCTATGGCCGCAGCGCGGTCCAGCATCTGCAAAAACTGCAATGCCTTGATGCCAATGTGACGCTTGGGCACGGCAACTGGATGAGCGGCGAGGATCTCGACATCATCGCCTCCTGCGGCTGTACCATCTGCCACAATGCCTCTTCCGGCCTCAGGCTCGGCAGCGGGATTGCGCCGATCAACGAGATGCGGCGGCGCGGCATTCCAGTGGCCCTCGGCATCGACCAGTCGAATATTGCCGACGACCGCGACATGACGCTGGAAATGAAACTGGTCTGGGCGCTGCACCGGGAAACCGGGCTCTGGAACGACAGGCCGGATGCGGGCGCGGTACTGCAAATGGCCAGCGAACATGGCGCGGCCTCTGCCGGGTTCGGTGGATTTACCGGACGCCTCGAACCCGGCTGGCAGGCCGATATCGTGCTGATGGACAAAGACCGCATCGCCCGCCCAGCTATCAACCCGAAAACGCCGCCCGTGGAAGCCCTGCTGCATCGCGGCGGGCGTCATGCCATAGAACAGGTTTTCGTCGGTGGGCGGCTGGTCGTCGATGGCGGGCGCGTGACAACCGTGGACCGCGATGCGGTCATGGCGGAAATCGAGACCATTCTATCGCGTCCGGAAACATCAGCGGAACGGGACGCCTGGCAGGCGGTTGAGGCGCTGCTGCCGTATCTCGAAACCAGCCTGCGCCAGCTTGGCCTTGGGGCTGATTATCGCCCCTACCGCTACAACTCAATGTCGGATCAGTAAACCGGCACGTAATCGCGCCCACTATCAATCTCCGCAGGGCGACCCTCCAGAAACAGCTCACCGATGCGCGGCGCTGTACGGGAAATTACTTTGCCGCCCTTGACCACGAACAGGCGCGAGGGCTTGAGGCGCAGCGCTTCAAACACGTCAGCGGCCTGCAACACCACGAGATCAGCCTTGCAGCCAACCTCCAGACCATAGCCTTCGAGACCCATGGTTTTCGCCGAATTGACGGTGAGCGCATCAAAAATCTGCCTCTTGTCGTCCAGCCCGCCCATTTGTGCGACGTGGATGGCCATATGGCCCACCTCCAGCATGTCGGCCGATCCCATTGAATACCATGGGTCCATGGTGCAATCCTGACCGAAGGAGACATTCAGGCCTGCTGCCATCAGTTCGCGCACCCGCGTCATGCCACGGCGTTTCGGATAGGTATCGTGGCGGCCTTGCAGCATGATGTTGATGAGCGGGTTGGGGATGACGTTGATCTGCGCTTCCGCCATCAGCGGAATGAGCTTGGAGACGTAATAATTGTCCATGGAATGCATGGAGGTGAGATGAGAGCCCGCCACCCGGCCTTGCAGGCCATGGCGAATGGTTTCCGCCGCCAGCGTCTCGATATGGCGCGACATCGGATCATCGGTTTCGTCGCAATGGATATCAACCGGCAGGCCCCGCTCGGCAGCAATGCGGCAGAGAGCCTCCAGCGACAAACGCCCCTCCTCCATCGTGCGCTCGAAATGCGGGATGCCGCCGACAATGTCGATGCCCATATCCAGTGCGCGGTTGAGCGAATCCACACCATCTTTCGCGCGGTAATATCCGTCCTGCGGGAAGGCAACGAGTTGCAGCTGTATATAAGGTGCCACCCGTTCGCGCACTTCAATCAAGGCCTCTGCCGTCACCAGTCTTGGATCGGATGTATCGACGTGGCTTCGGATAAACAGCAGTCCTTGGGAGACGGCGAGATCGCAGTAGCGTAAGGCGCGTTCAACCAGCGCCTCCTTGGTCAGCAGCGGTCGCAACTCACCCCAGAGCGCAATGCCTTCCAGCAATGTAGCCGACACATTCATGCGCGGCATGCCAAGCGACAGCGTAGCATCCATATGAAAATGCGGATCGCAAAATGGAGGGCTGACGAGACGGCCCGTTGCATCGATCTCCTCGCCGCACACAGCATCCAGCCGCTTTTCGATGGCGGTGATCTTTCCGCCGGAAAGGCCGATATCGAAACCCTGGCGGCCATCTGGCAGGTTGGCATTGCGGATAATGAGATCGAACATGGTGAGTTTCCTTCTCTCAGCGCTCGCCGCGCCGATAGGGTTGCATCAACGCCTGCGGCACGCGGGCACGGCGCGCCATCACCGCAAGCGCGGCGATGGACAGAATATAGGGGGTCATGAGGAACAGTTGGTAGGGCACGGCCCCACCGAGAGCGGTTTGCAGGCGAAGCTGAAAGCCGTCGAAAAACGCAAACAGCAACGCCCCGATCAATGCCCGGCCCGGTCGCCATGAGGAGAACACCACCAAAGCGATACAGATCCAGCCGCGTCCCTGCACCATGGTGGGGAAAAAGCTGTTGAAGGCCGACAGTGTCAGGAAGGCCCCGGCCATGCCCATCAGGGCCGAGCCAGCAATCACGGCACCATAGCGCACCGCCATTGGATTGATCCCTTGCGCTTCCGCCGCATGGGGGTTTTCACCGGTCATGCGGATGGCAAGGCCCAGTGGCGTGCGAAAGATGATATAGGCCAAAATGATAGCGAGCAGAATGGCAAGATAGGTTGGCGGTGTCTGCACGAAAAAGGCAGGTCCGACAAAGGGCAGATCGCTGAGGCCCGGAATGGCAATTGGCTTGAAAGGGACAATGGTTGGCGGAGAGCCTGCAACTGGAACCGCCAGCCGGAAGGTGTAATAGCTGAAGCTGGAGGCAAACAGCGTGATCCCGAGGCCACAGACATGCTGAGATAGTCCGAGCGTGACCGTCAAAAGCGCATGCAAAGCACCAAAAACACCGCCCGCCAGCGCCGCAATCAGCAGGCCGGTCCAAAGATCGGCTCCGTGATAGACCGATAACCAGCCGATCATGGCACCAAAGGTCATGATGCCTTCAATGCCGAGGTTAAGCACCCCTACCCGTTCGCACAGCAGCGCCCCGAGCGTGCCGAAAATCAGGGGCGTGGCAATCCTGAGGACTGCGGCCCACAGACCCGTTGAAGCAAGGATGTCCATCATAGCGCTCATCGGACAATCCTGTATTGGGTGAAAAACAGCGCAGTCAGCATGGTCAGCAGCGATAGCGCCACCGTCACATCAGCAATATAGCTGGGAATGCCCATGGCGCGGCTCATGCCGTCGGCACCGACAAACATGGTGGCCGTAAACAGCGCCGCCAGCACAACGCCGAGCGGATTGAGATTGGCCAGCATGGCCACCACAATCCCGGAATAGCCATAGCCGGGAGAGAGATCCGTCGTCACATAGCCCTTGACGCCCATGACTTCCACAGCACCTGCAAGCCCCGCAAGACCACCGGAAATGCAGGCAACAGTCACCAGCGTCCGGCCAAGCGGCACTCCGGCAAAGACGGCTCCTGCCGGGTTGAGACCCGCCGCTCTTGAGCGAATGCCAAACACCGTGCGCTGTTGAACAAAATGCAGCACAAGCGCCAGCATCACCGCAATAACGAGGCCCAAATGCAGGCGCGAACGTGACAACAGCTTTGGCAGCATGGCGGCATCGGCCACCGATTGCGATTGCGGCCAACCGAAAGCCATCGGGTCTTTCAACACGGTATCAATCAGCATTGAGACAAACAGCACGGCAACGAAATTCAGCAGCAGCGTTGTTACCACTTCGTCCACAGAAAAGCGCAGGCGCAGCCAAAGCGGCACGAGCAACAAAACCATGCCCGCGAGCGCACCGAGGACCAGCAGGGCGGGAATCTGGATGACTGGGGAAAAATCATTCAAAAGATGAGAACTTGCCGCCGCAACGGTGATGGCACCGAGATAAAGCTGGCCCTCGGCCCCGATGTTCCACAGCCGCGCCCGAAACGCCACTGCCGCCGAAAGACCTGTCAGCATCAGGGGCGTCGCGCGGGTCAGCGTTTCCGTGGTCGAAAGCCGCGAGCCGAAAGCACCGATCAGGATACGCCAATAGGCTTCCAGAACTGGCGCACCCGCAATGGCAATGAGAATGCCTGAGATCGCCAGCGCCGCCACAATGGCCATGATGGGCGTGGCGATGACAAGCACAAGGGGTCGATGTTCGCGTCGCTCAAACCGCATGGGACACCTCCGCCTGCCATTCGCCAGCCATCATCAGGCCGAGTGTGCGGGCATTGGCGTCCTCCGCGTTGATCGGCGGCGACAACCTGCCGCCAACAATCGCCTGAATACGGTCGGCAAGCGCCATCACTTCGTCCAGATCCTCGGAAATCAGCAGCACAGCGGTCCCCGCCCGACGGGCTTCGAGAATGCGCTCATGTGCCGCCGCCACAGCACCTTCATCCAGACCCCGCGCGGGTTGGGCGGCCAGAAGAATACGGGGGCGATTGATGAGGTTTCGGCCCAGAATGAGTTTTTGCATGTTGCCGCCGGACAGCAGACGGATGCGGCTGGCTGGTGTGCCGCCGCGCACATCGAATTGCTCGATGATAGTGCGGGCAAATTCCATGCCTGCCTTTCGATTAACAAGGCCGTGCCGTGAAAAGGCCGGGAGCCGCTCAAGGATGGCATTTTCCCAGATCGCCATCTCACCGATCACGCCTTCCTTGTTGCGGTCTTCGGGAATGCGGCCAATGCTAGCCGTCACGGCATCTGCCACCGAGAGACTATCCACCGGGGTGCCGAACACCAGAAGGTCGCCAGCCGTATGCGGCATGGTGCCGGAGAGCACTTGCGCCAAAGCGCCCTGACCATTGCCGGAAACACCAATGATGCCAAGAACCTCGCCAGCCCGCAGCCGGAAATCGATGGCCTTCAGCACATCGACCCCGTCTTCGCGGACGGTGAGATGGGCTGCTTCCAGAACAATGTCACCGGGTTTGGAGGCATCACGCACGGGTCGGGTCACTGTGCGCCCCACCATAAGCTCGGCAAGCTCTGCCTTGCTGGTCTCGGATGCTTTACGCTCCGCCACCCGCCGTCCGCCCCGTAGCACCACAATCCGGTCGGCCGAGGACATCACCTCATCGAGTTTATGGGAAATGAAAATCAGCGACAGGCCCTGTGCCGCCATGTCTTTCAAGGTGGCAAATAGCGTTTCTGCCTCAACTTGAGTAAGAACAGCGGTCGGTTCATCCAGCACCATAATGCGGGCATCATTGTAGAGTGCCTTGAGGATTTCGACACGCTGCTGCTCGCCCACCGACAAATCGCCAAGACGGGCATCTGGATCGACTTTCAGGCCGAAGCGGCTGGAAATGGCCATGAGCTTTTCCCGCGCCTGCGCACGCCGCGACCTCAGGGACCACAGGCTTTCCGTGCCCGTTGTCACGTTTTCCAGAACGGTTAGATTTGGAGCCAGAGAAAAATGCTGATGCACCATGCCAATGCCTGCCCGAATGGCAGCACGCGGCTTGCCGGGTGGCAATTCCTTTCCCTTAACCAGAACCTTGCCGGAATCTGGCATATAATGGCCAAAAAGGATGCTCATCAGGGTGGTTTTTCCGGCACCGTTTTCACCCAGTAGCGCCAGAATTTCGCCCTTCGCCAGTGATAGCGAAATGTCATCATTGGCCCGATTGCTGCCAAACCGTTTGCTGACCCCAATGATGTCGAGCACTGGCACGGTCATGGTGCAAATCCAGCAATCGGAAATCTTTGCTGGAATCGCTCGTCCTGCTCAAGGCGGTCCGCCAGTTGTAAAAGCAGCGGCTCACTGCCCATCGGGGCCAGCATTTGCACCGGAAGTGGCAAGCCGGAAGCATCGCTTCCATATGGCAGGGTGATGGCCGGGCATCCTGATGCATTGGCAAGGGCTGCGAGCGGTGCAAAGCGGGCCATGCGATCGAAATGCAGATCGGTATCGCGATGATCGCTGGGGAAAGAGCCGATTGGCAAGGGTGCTGATGACAGCATCGGGCACAACAGACAATCGACATCATCAAACAACCGCCAAAGATCTCGGCTGACAAGCACCATCGCGTTAAGGCTGCGCCACAGATGGGCTGCGGGCAGTGCCAGTCCGCGCTCAATGGTCGCCTGTGTCAGTGTTTCGGTCTTGGATGCATCAAGGTTGAATTTCGAAAACGTCTCGGCGAGATTAGCACAGACGATATTGACAAAGGCATCGTTGCTTGCCGCCGCTGGCTGGGCGATTTGTGAAAAGGCAATGGGCACAAGCTGATGGCCATCGGCTTCCAATGCTTGCCCTGCCTCATCAATTGCCACCAAGCGGTCACTGTCGGTGGCGTATTGATCACCCGTGTCGGTGAGAATGCCGATGCGCAAGCGGCCAGCCTTTGGCGGCGTGGGCGAAAATGGCGGGAATGGACCTTTCACATTGCCACTGAGCACAGAAAAGCTGGCTGCCGTGTCGCGCACCGATCTGGAAATCACCAGCTCGCTGGCAATGCCGCCCAGATGATTGCCAAAGCTGGGGCCTGAGGGCATGGCACCTCGGCTGGGTTTAAGGCCAACAAGGCCGCAGCAGGCGGCGGGCACGCGGATGGAGCCGCCCGCATCGGTGGCATGGGCAATGGCCACAATGCCAGCAGCAACAGCCGCCGCAGCGCCACCAGAAGACCCGCCAGCCGTGCGGGTGCTATCCAGCGGATTACGGCAGATGGGACCAATCTGCGGCTCGCTTGCCAGCGAAAGGCCAAATTCCGGGCTGGTGGTCAGGCCGAAAACGCAAAAGCCTTTGCTGCGGAACCGCACCGCCAGATCGGAATCAACAAGCCCGCCACGGCGCGCCATGAGCCTTGATCCCGCCACCACCGGAAAACCCGCAAACGGACCACCCAAATCCTTGGCAAGCGTTGGTACGCCCGCAAAGGCCATGGCAGAGCGCGGCTTGGCATCAAGCGGCAGGGCATCGATAGCCCTCGCCGCCTCAAGGCCTTTTTCCGCGTCGATATAGGCAATGGCACCCAGATCGTTGAGAGTTTCAGCGGCAGAAATTGAGGCCTGCATTGCCTCGGTGGCAGACAAGCGACCGCGCGCGATCGCTTGGGCCAGAGCAGTAGCATCAGCTTGCATGGATGGCTTACTTTGGTTCGGTCATGATCTTTGGCACTTCAAACGTTTCGGCCTTGATCTCGGCGCGCTTGGCTTCCATGGCCGCTTCGGCATCAGCGGGAGCCACACCCTTGACGAAAACAATGTCGCTGCCGCCTTCCTTCATCAGGCCATAGGCGGTGTAATCGCGGCCGGTTGGTTTACCGGCTGCAACATCGGCCAGAGCGGCATTGAGGATTGGGCGGAAGTTCCACAGCGCGTTGGCAAACACTGTGTTGGGATAACGGGGAGTGTAATCGATCAACGAGCCAACGGATTTGATGCCGCGTTCTTTGGCTGCATCTGCCGTGCCAATGCGTTCACCAAACAGAATGTCTGCGCCTGCATCAATCTGGGCAAGGCCCGCTTCGCGTGCTTTTGGCGGATCAAAGAACGTGCCGATGAAGGTCACAAGGTGCTTGGCATTGGGGTTGACGGCTTTTACGCCTGCGCCAAATGCGTTGATCAGCATATTCACTTCCGGGATCGGCATGGCACCTACAGAGCCGACGATGTTGGATTTGGTCATCTTGCCAGCCAGCATCCCGGCCAGATAGGCACCGTCAAAATTCCATGTGCCGAAAACACCAAAATTATCGCCGGACAGCTTGCCGCTGGAGCCCATGACAAAGGCTGTCTGCGGATAATCAGCGGCAACTTCGCGTGCCTGCTTTTCGACGGGGAAGGTTTCACCAATGATCAACTTGGCATTCTGCTCGGCATATTCGCGCATCGCGCGCGGATAATCCGTGCCGGACACGCCCTCGGAAAACACATATTCAATCACGCCTTCCTTGGCTGCATCCTGCAAAGCCTTGTGCAGCACCGAGTTCCAGGCATTTTCCACCGGCGAACCATGAATGCCCGCCACCTTGATCGGCGCTGCCGCCCGCAAGGATGGCGCAAAAGCGCTGACACCCAGAGCCATACCCGACGCCAGTATGGACCGACGCGACATCAAAAACTGCTTACCCATTCTGAACCCCTTTTTTTACCATTTGGTAGAAATTGTTAAGGGTGGCCTAAAAATGTGTCAAGCACGCTGAACGATTATAAAATAAGCAGTTTCGCGTTTCTGCAACCTGATAGACATACCATGCAAGACGGCGGGACAACGAAATTTCAGCCAGCTTGTTGCGCAATAGCCCTAATATCCGCCAGGGATAAAGCCTTCTGGCAGCATACATTCCATTATCATTTGGAGCATAGTCCAACTTTGCCATCATCAAGGTGAAGGAAGACGACGCCTCCCCCTTCCAATGCAAGGCTCAACTGCGCTGCGCTGGCACGATGAAGATCGTGACGACAGTTTTCGTAATCCTTGATGGTACTGCGCGAGACACCCGCTCGCTCGGCAAGGTCCTGTTGCGTCCAATCCAGAAGGCCGCGTGCCGCGCGACACAGCGCTGGTGTTAAAAACTTGGACTCGTTTCCTTGACCCATCGCCAAGTATCACCCATATTGATTGATATCCATCATATAGCGCAATAAAGCGCGGATCGCTAGATGCCAATCCATTGAGCTGCGTATGCAATCCGGGCTCGAATCAAAAGGAAATAATGCGTTGGGATAACAGCTGGACCGTCTCTGCTCGTTGTTCTGTTGCTTCTGCCGTTCGTCGGAAGTCTCTTATCTGTATTTTTGCTGAATACGCCATCTCGCCGCCTTCCGGCAGGCTCGGCCGCTATTGTCATGCTCATTTCGCTGGCGCTGACGGCAAGTCTCTATCCGGCGGTCGCCGATGGCGGCGTCGTAAAGTTCAACATGCCATGGCTGCCGCAGCTTGGTCTGGATTTTACGCTGCGGATGGATGGCCTGGCATGGATCTTCACCATGCTGATCGCAGCCATCGGCTTTCTGGTCGTGCTCTATGCCCGCTATTATATGTCTGAAGAAGATCCTGTTCCCCGGTTCTTCTCCTTTCTGCTTGCCTTCATGGGCGCGATGCTTGGCATCGTGCTTTCGGGAAATGTCATCCTCCTGTCGGTGTTCTGGGAACTGACAAGTATCTTTTCATTCCTGCTGATCAGCTATTGGCACAACAACCCCAATGCGCGCGACGGCGCCCGAATGGCGCTGACCATTACCGGGATTGGCGGTTTCTGCCTGTTGATCGGCCTTATTCTGCTCGGCAATATCGTCGGCAGCTATGATCTCGACACCATTCTCGATTCCGGCAATGTCATTCGCGAACATTCTCTTTATGTCCCCGCCTTGGTGTTCATATTGCTTGGCGCGCTGACGAAAAGCGCCCAGTTTCCGTTTCATTTCTGGCTTCCAAACGCCATGGCCGCTCCAACCCCGGTTTCGGCCTTTCTGCATTCGGCAACCATGGTCAAAGCCGGGGTGTTTCTGCTGGTGCGTTTCTGGCCTGTGCTATCAGGCACCGATGAATGGTTCTGGATCGTCGGCGCGGCTGGGATCACAACCTTGTTGCTCGGCGCTTATTTTGCGATGTTCCAGCAGGATCTCAAAGGGCTGCTGGCCTATTCGACCATCAGCCATCTCGGATTGATCACGACATTGCTCAGCCTTGGCAGTCCATTGGCGACGGTGGCAGCCATTTTCCATATGCTGAACCATGCGACCTTCAAGGCGTCGCTCTTCATGGCGGCAGGGATCATCGATCACGAAACGGGAACCCGCGACATGCGGCGGCTGAGCGGCCTGTTCCGTTTCATGCCATTCACCGCAACGCTTGCCATCGTCGCCAGTGCGGCCATGGCTGGCGTTCCGCTTCTCAACGGCTTTCTGTCCAAGGAAATGTTCTTTGCTGAAGCCGTCGAAACCCATGCGGATTCGATCCTGGATACCATCCTGCCGTATGTCGCAACGCTTGCTGGCGCCTTTAGCGTCGCCTATTCCCTGCGGTTCATCCATACCGTGTTCTTTGGCCCGCCGCCTCAGGACTTGCCGGTTGCCCGTCCGCACGAGCCGCCACGTTGGATGCGGTTTCCCGTCGAGTTTCTCGTGCTGGTCTGCCTGATCGTCGGCGTCATCCCGGCAATCTCGATCGGTCCCTTTCTTCATGTCGCCGTCGTCAGTGTTCTCAGGGCCGATACGCCGGAATACAGTCTGGCAATCTGGCATGGCATCAATCTGCCCCTGGTGATGAGCATCATCGCACTTGTCGGTGGCGGACTGATCTATGTCCTGTTGAAGGATTACTTCGCCCGCTGCCACGACGGACCGCCGTTTTTTCACAAATTCAAGGGCCAGCGCATTTTCGAGCGCGTTATCGTTGAAGTCTCCTGGCACTGGGCACGCATGGCCGAACGGCGTCTCGGCACCCGCAAGCTACAGCCGCAACTCCGCTGGCTGGTAACTGTGGGTTTTGCGGCGGGAATGCTGCCTCTTTATCTGAGAGGCTTCGAGGTTCGCCCGCTTGTCTATTCCGGCGCCGATCCCGTGTTTGCCGCCCTTTGGGCCATCGGCATCTGCCTTGCCCTCGGCACCGCCTACCTGGCGAAATATCATCGTCTCGCGGCGTTGGTGATGCTCGGTGGTGTCGGTCTTATCGTCTGCCTCACCTTCGTCTGGCTTTCGGCCCCCGATCTCGCCATCACCCAATTGTTGGTCGAAATCGTCACCACAGTTCTCATCCTTCTCGGCCTGCGCTGGCTGCCCAAGCGGTCCGAAGGACTTGGCGAGACCATGACCTTGAGGGCACGGTTTCGCCGGTTTCGGGATTTCGCCCTCGCGGTTCTCTGCGGCATTGCCATGTCGTTTACCGCCTATGCGGTGATGACCATGCCGGTTCCCGATGCCATCGCCAGCTATTTCCTGGAAAACGCCTATTCGCAGGGCGGTGGCCGCAATGTGGTCAATGTCATACTGGTGGATTTCCGCGGTTTCGATACACTGGGCGAGATCGCCGTTCTCGGGGTCGTGGCGCTGACGGTCTACGGGCTTTTGCGCCGCTTCCGCCCTGCCGAAGACAGTATGGGCATGCCGGAACAGCAGCAGGCGCAAAATCGCTTCGACGAGGAGCGGCCGGAACGATCGGCGGGCGATACGGTTCGGGACTATCTTCTGATCCCCTCGGTCATCATGCAATGGCTGTTTCCGGTCATCGTTACGTTGTCGGTCTACCTGTTCATGCGTGGACATGACCTGCCGGGCGGTGGTTTTTCTGCCGGGTTGACGCTGTCGATTGCGTTTCTGCTGCAATATCTGGCGGGCGGCACACGCTGGGCGGAAGATCGCATCCGCATCCTGCCACTGCGCTGGATGGGTATTGGCCTGTTGACCGCCGTCGCCACCGGCATCGGCGCCTGGTTGCTGGGATATCCGTTCCTCACCTCGCATTCCCGCTATATCGATCTACCGTTGATCGGAAAGATCCCGGCGGCAACGGCGCTGCTGTTTGATCTCGGCGTGTTTGCCCTCGTGGTCGGCTCCACGGTTCTTATTCTCGTCGCTCTCGCGCATCAGTCCTTGCGCATCAATCGTCTGCGCACGATCGACGCCTCGAAATCGGAGGAAGGGTGATGGAGCTTGTTCTATCGATCGCCATTGGCGTCATGACCGGCTGCGGCGTCTGGCTCATCCTGCGTCCTCGAACCTATCAGGTAATCGTCGGACTTTCGCTGCTGTCCTATGCCGTTAACCTGTTCATCTTCGGTGTCGGTGGCGTCAAGGCCAATGTGCCACCCATCCTTGGCGATGACGGGGCTGGCCATCTGGCGGACCCTGTGCCGCAAGCGCTCGTTCTGACGGCAATCGTCATCGGCTTTGCAACGACCGCCCTGTTTCTGGTGGTGCTGCTGGCCTCGCGCGGTCTGACGGGAAGCGACCATGTCGATGGGAGGAACGAACCGAAATGAATGGTTGGGCCCACCATCTGATCATTGCGCCTGTGCTGGTGCCGTTGGTTGCCAGTGCGGTGCTTCTGCTCGTCGATGAGCGCCGAAGGATGGCCAAGTCGATGATCAGCCTTGTCTCCGCGGTCGTGCTGGCAGCCATAGCCATCATTCTGTTTCGCATCGAGAGCGGGCCGAACAGTTTTGAGAATGTCTATCTGGTCGGCAACTGGGCGGCGCCATTCGGCATCGTGCTGGTGCTGGATGGTTTGTCGGCCCTGATGCTGCTGCTGACGGCTTTGCTCGCCATCCCGGCCCTGGTGTTTTCGTTTGCCCGATGGCATGCGGTTGGCGCACATTTTCACAGCATGTTCCAACTGCTGCTGATGGGCGTCAACGGAGCTTTCCTGACCGGCGACCTCTTCAATCTCTTCGTTTTTTTTGAGGTGATGTTGGCCGCGTCCTATGGTCTCCTGCTGCATGGGTCTGGACCGCTTCGGGTCAAGGCGGGGCTGCATTACATTGCAGTCAACCTGGTGGCCGCCCTGCTGTTCCTGATCGGCGTCAGCTTGATTTACGGCACGGCTGGCACCCTCAACATGGCTGATCTTGCGGCCCGCATTCCCGAAATGGAGCCGGACCGTCGCATGTTGATGGAGGCAGGCGCTGGCATATTGGGTGTCGTCTTCCTCATCAAGGCTGGCATGTGGCCGCTCTGCTTCTGGCTACCGACCGCTTATAGTGCGGCATCGGCTCCTGTGGCCGGCATTTTCGCCATCATGAGCAAGCTCGGGATCTATGTCATCCTGCGGCTGACCATGCTGTTATTCGCAGAAGGCCCGTCGGCGGGCTTTGGCGCGGGCGTGCTGCTCTATGGCGGCATGGCAACGCTTATTTTCGGGACGATTGGTGTCCTCGCCTCCCAGGCTCTTGGGCGGCTGGCCGGGTTTTCGGTCCTGGTGTCTTCAGGCACCTTGTTGATGGTTGTCGGCATCAATGACGGGGCCGTCTCATCTGGAGCTCTGCTTTATCTTGTCAGTTCGACACTGACCATCAGCGCATTCTTCATGCTGATCGAGCTTGTCGAACGGGGACAGGATGCCGGCGCCAATGTTCTTGCGGTGACGATGGACGCCTATGGCGATGCGGATGAGCAGGCGCCCTATGAAGAAGAGGGCGTCACGATGCCCGGCACCATGGCCATTCTTGGCATTTGCTTTGCTGCCTGCGGCATATTGCTCTCCGGCCTGCCGCCGCTATCAGGCTTCATCGCCAAATTCGCAATGCTGTCGGCGATGATGGGCACCGGTGCCATCGGTTCGCCGCCAACCATAGCGATCTGGGCGCTGATCGTGCTGGTCATCCTGTCGGGTATCGCCGCGCTGATTTCCATGACACGCGCTGGCATCCGCACATTCTGGAGCTCTATCGAAGGCACTGTTCCGCGTGTCCTCGTCATCGAGATCGTGCCGGTGATGTTTTTGCTGGCGCTCACGCTCGCCCTGACCGTCCAGGCCGGACCGGCGATGTACTATATGGATACGACGATCCGCGCCTTGAGCAAGCCGGCAAATTACATCGATGCAGTCCGCAATGCGACGCAAATTCCCGCCTTTAAAATCGAGCCCAGCGCCGGAAAGGAGAGCGAGTAATGTTGCCCTATCCGGTTCTCACTCTGTCGCTGGTCGGCATGTGGCTGGTGCTCAATGGTTTCACGCTTGGCCATTTGATCCTGGGCATATTCGTCGCTGTCTTCGCAGGCTGGGCCATGGCATCGCTGCGTCCTGAAAAGCCGCACCTGAAAAAGTGGTATCTTCTGCCCAAGCTGTTTCTTGTCGTCCTTTACGATATCGCCAAGTCGAACATTGCCGTGGCCGCCATCATCATCAGGAGCGGATCCCGGCAGCATGATCCGGGATTTGTGATTATTCAGCTGGAAATCAAGAGCCAATTCGCACTGGCCGTGCTGGCGGTGATCCTGACAAGCACACCGGGTTCGGCCTGGCTTGAATATGATTCCAACGACAATTCCGTTCTTCTTCATGTGCTTGATATCAAAAACGAATCCGTCTGGCGCGATACGATCAAGAACCGCTACGAAAAACTGCTATTGGAGATATTCGCATGAGCGCAATCATTCTCTTCAGTGCTGTCTCGCTCGCCCAATTGATGCTCGTGGCCTCCATGGCCATCGTTTCGGTGCGGATGTTCATCGGACCCCGCGCCCAGGACCGGATCATCGGCCTCGACACGTTCTACATCAATGCCATGCTGCTTTTGGTCACTTTTGGCGTCGGCACGGGCCGGGAGATTTATTTTGAAGCCGCGCTGGTGATCGGCATGTTGGGATTTGTCGCCTCCGTTGCCCTGGGTAAATTTCTGATGCGTGGGGAGGTGATCGAATGATCTATTCCGCAACGGATATTCCGGTCTGGGCCGCCATCTGCATTGCCTTTTTCCTGCTGGTCGGCGCAACGCTGGCACTGATTGGCGCGATCGGATTCCTGCGACTGCCAACATTCTATGAGCGCATCCACGCGCCAACGCTTGGAACCAGCTGGGGCGTCGGTGGGATCATGCTTGGATCGATGATCTTTTTTTCCATTGCATCGTCGCGCCTGGCGATCCATGAAATTCTGATCGGCATTCTCGTTACGGTCACAACACCAGTGACGCTGATGATGCTGGCCCGTGCAGCACTTCACCGTGACCGAGTCGAGAGAAATGGAAATGTGCCGCCCAAACAGATCGCAAAGTCTCAAGCGGAGTAATACGAAGATTCATTGGAAATGACCCTTCATATTCTCGTTGAAAATATCTCAAGCCATGCAAACATTTGAGATATTTTCAATGTCTTCAAGTCGAGGATGTCTCAGCATGTAAGACACTTTGGATAAAACGCCGCCCAGCGCTGACGGTACTCCAATAAACTAACAGAACCGCACTGGAACCATTTTCCATGGCCCTTCGAAAAAGAAGGCAATCGTTTATCACCATCAGAGACTCGCAGTCACGCAGCCCGGCTCTGCTCAGGACTTTTTTCTCTGACCATCGTCAAAACTTCCGCGACAATCCGACCTTCGCACCGACTGATTTTTCACCCTCACCTTCAATGTTGAACAGAAGACTGCCTTCGATTGCCCAGGCCTCGGTGGTTTGCAGTGACGCGCCAGCCGTAACCGATCCAAATACACCCGACCCGTCGAGGCCCGCAAAGCCGGTGGTGAGTCCAAGCTTCGGCGTAAGGGTGGAGCCGCTTGCAAGTGTAAAGGAACGGGCGATTTCAGCCCCCAGGCTCACCCTGAACTGCTCCGAGGTAAACCCGTCCAGATCGATCGTGTCGCCGGAGCTGTTTTCCACGGCGTAATCGTCGACGGTTTCGGAAAAATAAACGGCTCTTAGCTTCGGTGTCACCACGGTCGCTTCGTCCAAAGACCATTTTCCCTTGATGGACGTATCCAACATCCAGCGCTGGGTATCGAAATTACCGTCCCAGAACTGAGTATCGATGGTGTTTGAGGACCCGCCATAAAGCAGGCTTGCATCCCAGAACAGGCCTTTGCTTACTTCGAAAGAGGTATAGGGGCCAGCCAGCCAGCCATTGCCGGTCAGCATGGCGTCCTCATCCGTCGGGTCCGTCATCCGGTCGTAGTGAAACGAAAGACCCAGCAGCGCCTTGTCGGTCAGCAGATAGTCGGCCCCCATGTTGATCATGGCGAAGCTCCCCCACTTGCTGCCATTGGTGTCCTTGTCATTATGGGCCAAAAAGACGCCATCAATCCAGATATTGAATGGCGAAGAATAGCCACCGGCAAGACCGTCGGCACTGTCACGGGCCGACTCAATCTGTGCGAGACTGGTGGAAAAGCCGAATGTCATTCCCTGCGCGGAAGGAGACATTCTGGTTGTCACCGGGGTCGTCGCCCTGGCCATTCTGCCTCGTTCCATCAGGCCTGGCACCTTGATCGCGGAGGAGATCATGTTTTGGCGGGTCTCTACGAAGCTGTGTACGAGGTTGTCGATATCCGTCGCGACCTCCTCGGCATTATAGTTGATGTTGTAGGTGACAGTGCCCGTGTTAGAATTTCCAAGCGAACTGGCAAGGCGATAGCTGATACGGGCCTGTCCTGAATAGGCGGGGTTCGGGGTGAATTTCAAATACCAGCCGACAGGCGAAGCTGAAGAGGCGGCTGCAAGCTCACCTTGAATAAGGGTCGCCGTCCCGGCCTCGGGAGGTTCGACGGAGACAATATCGGCCTCGGTAAACGGGCCTCCGGTGGCGTCTTTGTTGAGATAGACGTTATTCGGCGTGGCGCCTGCGGGAACCTCGACCACATGATCCGCCACAGTCACTGCGCGCGTGGTCACTTTGACTGTATAGCTTGCCGAGCCAGTCGCACCATTGCTGTCACGGGCCTGGATGGCAAAGGAATAATCGCCTTCCGTACCCGCATCGAGCGGACCATTGAGCGCACCGGTCGAGATACTCAGCACCATGCCTCTCGGCAGGCTTCCAGAGGCCAGGCTGTAGATCAGCGTGCCCGTTCCCCCTGTTGCCGATATCTGCTGGCTATAAGCCTCGCCCGCCATGGCTTCTTTTAGCGCTCCACCAGCTGGCGAGAAGGCGATGGACGCGGCTGCGTTCACCGTCAGCGTATAATTGCCCGAACCATGATTGGCGGGTGACGCGCTATCGGTAACCGTCACAGCGATAGCATAGCTTCCAGCCGTCGTCGGCGTTCCGCTGATGCTTCCAGTGCTCGTATCAAGGACAAGACCATCCGGCAGACCGGTTCCAGCATAGGTATAAGGAGCGGTACCACTGGTTGTCGTCACGGACTGGCTATAGGAGGTGCCCACTGTTGCTGTAGTGAGAGCCCCTGACGATGGAGAGAGGCTCAGCGTAACCGACGGCTCCGTGACGGTAAGCGAATAGCTTGCCGAGCCTGTGGCACCGTTAGTATCCGTAGCGGTAATGGTGAAGCTGGTATTGGCAGCGGTCGTCGGCGTGCCGGAAATCACGCCGGTCGACGTGTTCAACGTCAGGCCCGTTGGAAGCGTGCCGGCGCTGATGGCATAGCTATAGGGTGACGTACCACCCGAAGCGGTGACTATCTCGCTATAGGCCGTCCCCACCGTTGCTGCTGTCAATGTGCCTGAGGCTGGTGACAGGGTGAAGGTCGGGGCCGTAACCGCTATGGTCACCGTAGCTGGCGAGGATGTTCCCGTGGCATTGGTGGCGGTGTAGGTAAAACTGTCGGAGCCGGAATAACCAGCCGTCGGCGTATAGATAAAGTTGGTGCCGGATACCGTTGCAACCCCATGGCTTGGCGAGGAGGCAATGGCAACCGACGTCGCAGCACCACCCGTGATAGAGGGAGCCAGGACGTTATCCGCAGAGTTTGCCGTCACCGTTGCCGACAGCGCATTGGCGATTGGCGCTGCCGCATTGATGGTAATGGAATAAGATGCCGTGACCGTTGCACCATATGCATCGGTAACTTTAACCGTGAAGTTACTCGTTCCGGCAGCTGACGGCGTGCCGGAGAGAACCCTGGCAGGGGCGCCACCGCTTGACGTTATGGACAGGCCGGCTGGCAGGGATCCCGACAGGAATTCGTAATCATACGGCTCTGCGCCACCGGATACCGCAACGGTTTGGCTATAGGCCGCACCAACCGTGCCTGTTGCAAGGGTGCCAGCCGAGGGCGAGAGGACCAGGGTTGGCGCCGTAACCGTTATGGTCACCGTAGCTGGCGAGGATGTTCCTGTGGCATTGGTGGCAGTGTAGGTAAAACTGTCGGAGCCGGAATATCCCGCTGTGGGCATATAGGTGATCGACGTGCCGGAGGCTGTGGCCGTTCCATGCGATGCCGCTGACGCGACCGCAACGGACGAGGCCGTGCCGCCGGTAATGTTCAGCGTGATCACGTTGGCCGACGAATTGGCAGCAACTGTCTCGGAGACGGCGTTGGCAACCGGGGCCTGGAGAACGGCGGACGGGGTGACCGAGTTCGAAGCGACCGAAGCTGTACCGGTTCCGGCACTGTTGGTCGCGGTGACGGTAAACGTATAGGCGGTGCCATTGGTCAGGCCGGTCACGGTGATCGGGCTCGCCGAGCCGCTTGCCGTCGCCCCACCCGGACTTGCCGTCACGGTATAGCTGGTGATCGCCGCGCCACCATTGCTGGCCGGGGCGGTAAACGAAACGGTCGCCTGGGTATCACCGGCGGACGCCGTCCCAATCGTCGGCGCGTCTGGAAGGTCTGCTGCCACGGCAAGCGAATAGCTCGCTGATCCCGTCGCGCTATTGGCATCGGTGGCCGTGATGGTGAAGCTGGTATTGGCTGCGGCTGTTGGTGTGCCGGAGATCTCGCCGGTCGATGTGTTTAGGCTCATTCCAGCAGGAAGTGTCCCTGATGTGACCGCATAGGTATAGGGCGATGTTCCGCCCGAAGCGGTGACTGTCTCGCTATAGGCTGTCCCCACGGTTGCCGCCGTCATAGCGCCAGAGGCGGGTGACAGGGTGAAGGCTGGGGCCGTAACCGTTATGGTCACCGTAGCTGGAGAGGATGTTCCGGTGGCATTGGTGGCAGTGTAGGTAAAACTGTCGGAACCGGAATAGCCGGCTGTGGGCGTATAAGTGATCGACGTGCCGGAGGCCGAGGCCGTACCATGCGACGCGGGCGTGGCAATGGCAACGGACGAGGCAGCACCGCCGGTCATGTTGAGCGTGATCACGTTGGCCGACGAATTGGCCGCTACTGTCTCGGAGACGGCGTTGGCAACCGGGGCCTGGAGAACGGCAGACGGGGTGACCGAGTTCGAAGCGACCGAAGCTGTACCGGTTCCGGCACTGTTGGTCGCGGTGACGGTAAACGTATAGGCGGTGCCATTGGTCAGGCCGGTCACGGTGATCGGGCTCGCCGAGCCGCTTGCCGTCGCCCCACCCGGACTTGCCGTCACGGTATAGCTGGTGATCGCCGCGCCACCATTGCTGGCCGGGGCGGTAAACGAAACGGTCGCCTGGGTATCACCGGCGGACGCCGTCCCAATCGTCGGCGCGTCTGGAAGGTCTGCTGCCACGGCAAGCGAATAGCTCGCCGATCCCGTCGCGCTATTGGCATCGGTGGCCGTGATGGTGAAGCTGGTATTGGCTGCGGCTGTTGGTGTGCCGGAGATCTCGCCGGTCGATGTGTTTAGGCTCATTCCAACAGGAAGTGTCCCTGATGTGACCGCATAGGTATAGGGCGATGTTCCGCCCGAAGCGGTGACTGTCTCGCTATAGGCTGTCCCCACGGTTGCCGCCGTCAAAGCGCCAGAGGCCGGGGAGAAGGTAAAGGTTGGCGCTGTCGGGGTGACCGCACTCGTTGCTGCCGAAGCCGCACCCGTTCCGGCACTGTTGGTCGCGGTGACCGTAAATGTATAGGCTGTACCATTGGTCAGGCCGGTCACGGTGATCGGGCTTGCCGAGCCGGTTGCCGTCGCGCCACCCGGACTTGCCGTCACGGTATAGCTGGTGATTGCCGCGCCGCCATTGCTGGCCGGGGCGGTGAAGGACACCGTGGCTTGGGCGTTGCCAGCTGTAGCCGTTCCGATTGTCGGCGCACCGGGAAGGCCTGCGGCCACGGCGAGGGAATAGCTTGCCGAGCTCGTCGCGCTATTGGCATCCGTGGCTGAGATGGTGAAGCTGGCGCTTCCGGCGGTCGTCGGTGTGCCGGAAATCTCGCCGGTCGATGTGTTTAGGCTCAAACCGGCAGGAAGTGTCCCTGATGTGACCGCATAGGTGTAGGGGGAGGTTCCGCCTGAAGCGGTGATTGTCTCGCTGTAAGCCGTCCCGACAGTTGCCGCCGTCAAAGCGCCAGAGGCCGGGGAGAAGGTAAAGGTTGGCGCTGTCGGGGTGACCGAGCTCGTTGCTGCCGAAGCCGCACCCGTCCCGACGCTGTTGGTGGCGGTGACGGTAAATGTATAGGCTGTACCATTGGTCAGGCCGGTCACGGTGATCGGGCTCGCCGAGCCGGTTGCCGTGGCCCCACCCGGACTTGCCGTCACGGTATAGCTGGTGATTGCCGCGCCGCCATTGCTGGCCGGGGCGGTGAAGGACACCGTGGCTTGGGCGTTGCCAGGTGTGGCCGTTCCGATTGTCGGCGCACCGGGAACAGTCGGCGCACTAGCGTAACACGCGGCACTGAATGTGAGCGTGTTGTAATCGGAAGGGCTAGCTGATGAATCCTGTGTGACATCAAGGATCATCTGTAGATTGTCTACGGAAGCCGTGGCTGTAAAATTGCCGGATTTATTGATATTTCCACCAAGATTACTCTCATTGACAAGGAGATTGTTATAATTGTCGCTGTATATCACAATTGCCGATGAGGTGCCGCCAGCTGCTGTTCCCGTGGTGGAAAAGCTCCAGGAGATATACTCTCCAGCGGTCAAGCCTTGATAATCAGGGGAAAAGTTGTCGGTATTGGTGAGATAGCGTGGTGAGCTGAAGTCTGAATTGACTTGGCTGCATGACGCTGAAAGTGCGGCATTGGCCGCTGTCGCAAAGCTCAAGCCGGTAATCAGGATGGTGAGGATGCCGATGAAAGCCCGGAGGACGGCGCCAGCTGATCGCTTGAGCCAAGTCCATGCCACCTTTTTTGTACTTGCCAGAAAACGCGTGACACGAAACGATTTGCCGCATTGCATGCTTATCTAAACCCCTGCTTCATTAAGGTAGCGACAATTAATCTTGTCGTCTTCACGAACGAAGATATGCCGCCCCTAAAACGAGCACCCACCACAAAGCGCCCGTCATTCGAGCACTATTCGAGCTTTGGTTGAATGACAATCACATCAAATGCGAAGAATTGATGTCACCCACTGTTTTCCGTCAACTGTTGCTAAAACAACTCGCTATAAACGCCTGGGTAGAGATTTCAGCATAGGCAGGCATGGGATCCGTCTTCGAAATTTACTCTTGCGGGCCTTCTCAAAAAATTGCAATAGTTTGATTTACTAAGTTAAGGTTGATGAATATTCTTGGATCTCATGAGCCCGAATCGGTCGTCGATTCACGGTGTCCCGGCCCCCATGGAGGATTATTATGGATGCGTATCTTGCAACTATTTTGCCGGTTGGCTTCAATTATGCGACCGAAGGCTGGCTCATGTGCTGGGGTCAAAAACTGACGGTAAATCAATACACTGCCGTTTATTCGCTTGTTTCAAATTATTACGGTGGCGACCAGCAAACCTATTTCAACCTACCGGACCTGCGCGGCAAAATGCCCATCGGATATGGACAACGCTTGCCCACCAGCCCCGATTACGGGATTGGTAGCAAAGGCGGAAACGACACCATTTCGTTGAATTCTAGCCAGATTCCAGCCCATACCCATGCAGCTGTCTTTACGCCCACTGGTACCGCCACCGTGAATATACCAGCGCAGACAGGAACGCAGACTGCAACCTTGAAGGCAAGCCCTGCTGCGGGAACGTCTCAGTTGCCAACGACAGGCTCTGCCCTTGCTGGTGGAAATACGGCTGCTACAAGGATCTATGGTGCTGCTTCAAGCGCCCCGGTCACCCTCGATAGTAGCAGCGTTGCGATTTCAGGAAATGCGCCGACGGCGGCTCAGAGCATTGCCACCAATGCGATAACTGGCGGAGCTGTCGCCGTGCAGCCATTTGGCGCCGGTGCTGCTATCGACGCCCGGCCTCCTTACCTGGCGATCAACTTCATTTTCTGCGTTCAAGGCCTCTACCCGGTTCGTCAATGACTGGTCTCATTCTGGATGCAGCAAAATTCACGCCCTATATCGGCGACGATTTCACACTGACCGCGCAGGAGACAGTGATCAACGCGGTGTTGGCCAAGGTTGTCGAATATCCAGCCAGCACCGCACCTGGAGCAGCGCGAACGGCTTTCAGCCTTTTTCTCTGCGTCCAGCAAAACGCGTTTCCTGACATTCAAAGCGGAGACTACGTCATCGAGCATCGCAGTCTGGATAAGATCGGGCTTGCATATATTGAGCGTATCCTCAGCCCGCAGCCCGGCGCTATCCGTTTGGAAGTTGCATTCAATTGATGATCGCATTGAGTTGGACGAGACATATATGAATGGGTTTGCCGGCTCTTTCGCATTTGGAAACGGTTTGAATTTGCGCCTTGTTCGAGCGAGTGATCAGGATCTGATTTTCAAACTGTTTATCGAAACCCGCCCATGGCTCGCATGGGCGGAGGGGAAACCTGATTTCATTCGTGATCTCTATGAGCAGCAATTCAAGACCATGCGGTCTGGTGCTGAAAGCGTCTATCCCGATCATCTCGACTTCATCATCGAGCGGCTTGGTTCCGCAGTCGGACGCACCATCATCGACCTGGGATATGCAGATTGGCGGATTTCCGAGTTGCAGGTTTTAAAGCAAGCCCGAGGTAGCGGAATAGGCTCCAATGTCATCAGAGGATTGCAGGCGGCTGCTTTGAACGGCAACATTCCACTGACGCTTTCAACGCCAATTTTTGGTTCAAACGGCTTTCCTATGTACCAGCGGCTTGGGTTTCAGGTCGTCCAGGCACAGCCGCCGATGATTCACATGGCATGGTTTCCCCCTGGTCACCCTGATCGACAAGAGATGTCCGGCGGCAATGGCCTGGGACGCTAGCGGCTGTCAGGTTCAGAGTGAACACGCCATGTTCTGGCTTGTCTTGTTGACGATGCAATCAATGATCCAGCCAATCATCAAAATGTGTGCAAGCGGCAAATAATTCCAGAAATTTGGTGACCTCTCCGGACAATCCGATCTCAACACGCTCTTGCGAACTGAGATGCTTGGCGAGATCGCGGTAGAACGCCACCCTCTCTGCCGGAATGTCTCCCAAGGCATGTCGTCCAGCAGCCCGCAACAGGTAGTAATCCTCGACCATCTGCCGAAATGGCTGAGACATAACCTCAGAGTGTCTGACAGGAAGGCCTGCCAAACCGGCATCCTCACGGAATAGGCGCCCTATCGGTACGTCGAGGCATGCCAGAAGCTCAGGTGGCCAGTCATCCGGACTATGTTTCGTTTCGATCAGATTTTGCAAATGGACCCGCAGAAACTCTGCATAGGTCTTGCAAGCAAGCACCTTGGCAAAACACGCGCTGTTTATATCGCCGGACTGAACGTCATAGGCCGGGAACGCGGCATCGAAATCCGAGACATCTTCAAGTGAGGCGATCTCTATCTCAATCTGCTCCGCCCCGGCTGTGACGACAACGTAACCACCTGGGTAAGCGACAGGCGAAGGGACGGCGATATTGACGAGACCCTCCAGTTCAACCCGCCCGGCAACATGCATATGGCCACTGAAATGCCATCGAAGCCCGGCACGGGCAAGGCGGCGGCCACTTTCAGGTGATGGCATACGCTTCGACCAGTCCGGCGTACTCGCCGCCCGCACGCTGTTTCCCTCTCTCGTCAATGCCAAGGGCAAAGCCGGGTAATGGGAAAAAGCCAGCAAGGTCTTAGCCAAACGGCTGGCACGTTCAGCTACATCCTCTATCCATGTCAGGAGAGAGGGCCGTTCCGCCAGAACATGATCCCATGCGGCATCCGCCCTCACCTGCCAGGTATCGCCAATTTTGTGAAAAACATTGGCGTCCAGCATCAAAAGCCAGAGCCCTTCCTGCGGCTCGACAAGATAAGATGCGTCAAGATGCAAGCGTTCGTCGGTTGGTAAGTGTCGGGGCGCACCGCCCTCCAGGGTTTCATGAGGAGACTCCCAATGAAGGATGCTGGCGGGACGCGCGACACCGTAGGGTGCCATGGCCTCCACGGCCTCAGCTGTCGACATGCCACGCATTCCCGGGCAGACGATTGCGGGTGCAGGCGCACGATCATCACTCGTCACCAACAGTGGTTCCAGCCCATCGGCCTGCGTCAGCACCTTGGCCAGATGATGCGGCGCCGGTCCGTAACAATCATGATTGCCGAAGGTTGCAAAAAACCGCAGGCCGTATCTGTCTTCGTAGTCGGAAAGAAGGCGTTTGACGGCTGCAACCGCGTCGACCTGGCCGTCATCGGAATAATCGCCGAGAAGCACGACATCGCGGATACCGCGCCGAACGATATCGTCAAGCACGGCACGGAAGGCAGCATGGCTCTCGTTGAACACGCGGGTTGACGCCATGGTGTCCGCCAGCGTGCGAAGGGCAAGTCCACCACTCCCCTCCTCCACCATGCCATACCCGCCGTACAAATCATGCAGATGGACATCGGCGACAACTGCGATCTGCATCAGGCGGCAGCTTCCTGACGTTCGCAACGGGCCGCCTCAAACAGGTCCGGACGGTCGAGATTGATGTAATCGACACCGGCTTTGGCGATTTCGCGGTGAATGGCCATGTCGTCCCCTCCGTAATAGATCATCACTTCAAGCCCAGCTTTGCGGCACGCTTCGAGTAAACCTGGCCGACGCATTTGTTCAACAGTCATCTCGATGATCGCAGCATGATGCACGGCACCGACCAGAGACGGCGACTTGGCAATATTGAGCGTCATCATCTTACGGAATTCAGGCGCGATCAATTGCAGATCGCGGCGCATGTCTTCGGAAAACGAAAAATAGAATGTATCGCCCACCATGCCCAAGCTTCGCACCAGTGCAACAACCTTGGCCGGATCGCAATATTTCAGCTCGACATAGACCCCAGCACGGCCACGCAGGTGCTGGAGATAGGCATCAAGCCGGGGTACAGCCGCACCTTTAAACGCAGGGGAGAACCAGCTTCCGGCATCCAGAGCATCAATTTCGTCCGACGTCGCATGGCCGATGGGGCCAGTGCCATTGGTGGTTCGGTCCAGCGTTTCGTCATGGAAAACATAGAGCACGCCGTCAGCGCTCTCGCGCACATCAAGCTCGATGTAGTCTGCCCCCTGCTGAAGGGCGAGGTCGGCGGCCGCAAAGGTATTTTCCGGCGCAAATTGATTGGCCCCACGATGGGATACGATCTTGGTCATTGAAAAATCCTGTCAGTTTGCCGGCTCTAACGCTTTCGCGTGCCTATCGGAATGTTGCAAAAGCTTGGCGTGGAGATCAACGATGCGATTGCCGGAGGCATCGAACAACAGCGTGTGTTCCGGCTTGCAGGCAATGCCAACCCTGGCACCGGGTGCATGGCGCACGGCTTCACCATATTCCAGCGCATGGATGACGCCTGCGGGCGTGTCGATCATATAGAACACTTCACGGCCCATCGGCTCCACGCTGATAATCTCTCCACTGAGCGGTGCATCCGCATGCGAAACAAGTGTGATGTCTTCGGGTCGCAGGCCGAGCGTCGCTTCTCCTTCGCACGCGTCCGTAAGGGCGACGGATGCCGCGCCGATCCGCACTTGACATCCATTGGCATGTCCCTTGAGAAGGTTCATCGGCGGCGTGCCGATAAAGCCTGCCACGAACAGATTGCTGGGACGGCGATAGAGATCGTCAGGCGTGCCAACCTGGGCGATCTCGCCATTGTTCATGCAGATGATCCGATCCGCCATGGTGATCGCCTCGATCTGGTCATGGGTGACGATCAGCGTGGTAAAGCCAAGCCGCTTCTGTATGCTTTTCAACTCAGCCCGCATGGTGATGCGCAGGGTGGCGTCAAGATTGGAAAGCGGCTCATCGAGCAAAAGGATATTCGGCTCCTTCACCAACGCCCGCGCCAAGGCGACACGCTGCTGCTGACCGCCGGAAAGCTGCGAGGGACGGCGGTCAAGCAGCGCGCTGATCTGCACCAGGTTTGCTGCCTCTTCGACACGTCTGGCGACCTCGTCCTTGCGCATGGTTTTGAAGCGAAGCGGAAAGGCGATGTTGTCGCGCACCGTCAGGTTCGGGTAAAGCGCATAGGACTGAAAGACAATACCGACATTGCGGTCGCGCGCGTCGACGCGGTTGACATTATGTCCGTCGAAAGCGATCTGCCCAGACGTCGGCGCATAGAGACCGGCGAGCAGAAACAGCGTTGTCGATTTTCCGCAGCCAGACGGGCCGAGAATGGCGACGAGTTCGCCATCCTCAATCGTCAAGCTCATCGGTTTCAGGACCTGGGTTTCGCCCCAGCTTTTGGTGATATTGTCGAGAGTGATCTTGGCCATTTCGGTTATCCTTTGATCCCGCCGAAGCTCATTTGCGTGATGTACTTCTGCGTGAAAATGTAGAGGACCAGGACAGGCAGAAGATAGACGATGCCGACGGCGGCGATCATGCCGTAATCCGCCCCCATATGGTCCTGGGCGACGAAGAACAGGTAGAGGCTCATCGTCATCTGGCTCTTCTCGATCAGCAGGGTCTGGACGAAGACATATTCCTCCCAGCCTCTGAGAAATGTGAAGGTGGCAACAGCAATCAGGCCGCCGCGGATCTGTGGCAGGATCACCATGCGAAAGGCCTGGAAGCGCGTTGCACCATCCGTCACCGCGCTCATCTCGATGTCCCATGGCACGCCGTCGAAAAACCCTTTGAGGACGAAAATCGCAAAGGGCAGTTCCAGCGCACTCAACACCAGCACGACGCCCACCAAATTGTTGAGCAGGCCCATATAGTAAAGCTGGATGAAGATCGCGACAGTGAGCGCCAGCGCCGGAAAGGCATGCAGCAGAAGCAGGCCACGCAGAATATTTTCACGGCCTGCAAAAGCAAACCGCGACAGCGCATAGGCAGCGGGCGTGGCGACCAGTGTGACGATTGCCGTCTGGGAAATCGCAAATACCAGCGACGTACCGAGCGCCGACCAGATCGATGGCATCAGGTCCATGCGATTGGTGCCGATTTTGGCAATGTCAGGGTTCCACAGAAAGCGGTAGTTGTCGAAACTCAGATGCGGGACGAGGAAAATAGCCGACAGAATGACGATCACCATGGCAAGCACGGCCCAGCTGACGGCAGGCTTGCGCAACCGATCCGCCAGCAGCGCCAGCGCAATCGCGCCGAGATAACCGACGCCAGCAATGGCCGTACTGTGCCACAGAACAAGCCGGCTGACAGCGCCGTCGGATGAGGTGAGCGATTTCACCAAAAGCCAGAGATAGGGCAGCAAAATCGGGATGGAGACAATCGTCAGGAAGAGGATGAGCGCCGACAGGAAACCAGCGCGATGAGCGACTCCCCGACGTTCGAGGCGGGCCCAATCGGTGGACGGCATGGTATCGGCCTGGATCAGCGACATCACAAGACCTCGATCTTTGGAGCGGCAAAGGTGGAACGCATATTGGAGACACGCCATTGCACCAGGGTCACGGCAATGCCGATGACCATCAGGCCCAGCGCCAGCGCCGCACCATAGGCATAGGCGCCGCTTTCGAACGCGCGCCGGTAGATATAAAGCGCGTAGGGGGTGGAATCGTAGAGCGGGCCGCCGCCGGTGATCAGGAGGATATATTCATAGGTCGTCATCAGGGAGAGTGCCTGGTAGATGGTGATGAAACGGATCGGCTGCGACAGCGCTGGCACCACGACATGACGCAGAACGCCCCATTCGCTGGCGCCATCGACACGTGCCGCATGGGCGAGATGCGAGGGGATCGAGCGGATCGACGAGGTCAGGATGACCATCGCAAAAGAAGCCCCGACAACGCCGTTCGCCAGAATGACCAGTAGCAGCGGAAAATCATTGCGCAGGTTGACCGGGGGCAGGCCAAATGCGCCCGTCACCTGGTTGAGCAATCCCAAGGGCGTAGGATCGGCGATCCAGATCCACAAGATCCCATAGAGCACAGCCGGGCTCATGCGCGGCAAAAGCCATAGCCCGCGAAAGAAATTACCCAGCCGATCGGGGATCGCGGTCGAGGTCATCGCCAAAAGTGCGCCAAGGCCGACATTGAAGATGAAAAGGGTCGCGGTAACGTAGATCAGCGTCGTCAACAACACCATCGGGATCCGCGCGTCACGCTGCACGATCCGCTCGAAGTTCTGCAGCGTGAAATGGCCAACCCGAAGGTTCGACCCCATGTCGGTAAAGGCGATCACCGCATTGACCACGATCGGCGCCAGAAAGAACACGGTAAGCAGCGCGATTGCTGGCGCAAGGTAAAGAATTGGCCGGGCCGGTCGATGAACGCGAAGCTGGAATTGGGACATTCTGGACTACCAATGAGAACAAAAGGTGCCGCCCGACCAAGAGGCGGGCGGCACGCAGCAGGGCTGAGCTTAGTTGCTGGCGGTATCGCGGATTTCGACGTCAGAACCGAATTGCGTCTCAAGTTCGTCGGCGATGAATTCAACGGCATCAGCCGCCTTCATCTTTCCGGTTTCCACGGCCTGCAAGCCGCTGAACAGGATCTTGTTGTAGCTGCCGAATTGGGTGTGGTTCGGCACGAACCCGGCATGAGCCATCATCGGCGATGCCGCCGACAGAACCCAATTGTCCTTGTATTTCGGCATCGCTGTTTGGGCATTGCTGATGGCCGTATGATAAGACGTAACCGCATGCTGGTTGTTGAAATACGGCAATGTCGCAAGTGCTACGAGATCAGCGGCAATGTCGGCATTCTTGCTTTTGGCATTGACGGTATAAAGCAGCGGATGGGACAGGTTGGCGGGTTTGCCGCCTTTTTCGGCGGCTGGCGCCGGAATCCAGCCGATCTTGTGGAAATAGCCGTCACGATCCGTCGGCCAGGTGGCACCGTTCATCTCGCCGAGCTGCCAGGCAACAGCCCAGACGCCCTGATGGAAGATGAATGCCTTTTCCTGCTTGAAGGCGCCCTGGATTGCATCCCAGCTCATGGCCGTGTTGTCGACAGGGGTGACGCCTTGCTTGGCGTTACGCTCGTACCAGCCGAGTGCCTTGGTCATTTCCGCTTTCGGAAACACCAGCTTGCCGGTTTTCTCATCCAGGAATTTGACACCATAGGACTGGAAGACCATCAGATAATCGATGCCGACATTGGGGCGATGCAACATGCCGTATTGGGCTGCCTTGGCATCGACCACTTCCTTGGAGAGCGCCGTCAGATCATCGAGCGTGAATTCGCCTGCTTCGACTTTGGCGGGCAAGCCTTCGATAAAGGCTTCATCCTTGCCGATCTTGCGCAGCATGTCCTTGTTATAGAAGAACATACGGATCTCGGCATCCTGCGGTATGCCATAGATCTTGCCATCATTGCCCTTGGCGGCCTTCCACAGCACCGGCAGGATGTCGCCATAGACCCAAGGGGCAGCGGCAATCCGCTCGTCCATCGGCAGCGCGTCGCCATCCTCGGCGAATTTGCTGATCCATTCATGCGGCACGACATAGATATCAGGCCCCTGACCGACTGCAAATGCCTTCAGCGTATCGAGCGCCAGATCGTCCCAGCCTTTGACCGTGCTGTTATTGGCTTCGATGACAATATGCTTATCGACGCCAGCCGCCTTGAACTGCCGGTTCATAATGTCGGCTGCGGCTTCGATATTGGTGATGCGCGCCGGAGCCGTCTTATCGGCCAGCGTCGAAAGCTTGATCTTGATGTCTTCTGCATGCGCCCATCCGGTGGCAAGCGCAGAAATCGCCACGGTGGCGAGAAGGGCGAGGCATTTGGTCATGACGGTCGATCCAGTTGATGATGATTATTTAATTAACTTGCTTAAGTAACTGATTTATGACATCGCCGGATCAGTGAGGTGGAGAAACGAAAGCCTGTGCTGAACAAACGAGGGCCTTTGGACGGCATCGGCCATACGCAAGCGGCGGTGCTGAAGCACTTGCGGCGAAAAGGCATCGCATCCCGTGCAGAGCTCGCGGATTTATGCGGCGTCACCCAGGCCGCCGTCAGCATGATGACCCGTGACCTGATAGAGCGCGGTATCATCATGCAGGGAGCCAGACGGCAAAGTCAGCGCGGCGCACCGCACATCGATCTCATGCTCTGCGAAACCATCGGATATGCGCTTGGTGTGCATGCCAACAGCTACTCCCTGACACTGACGCTGCTCGATTTTTGCGGCAATCGAATTGGCGAACAGCAGGTTGAAGGGCCTTACGCCACATTTTCCGACGTTCAAACGACCATCAAAACGCTCAAGGCCGAGTTGCTGGCATCGAACGGTATTGATGACCACCTGCTGATCGGCGCCGGTGTGGCCATGCCGACCCGTTTTCGCCACGGCACAGCCTTCCTCGATCTCGCAGAGGAAGTCGTCGCCTGGGCAGGCTCTGATCTTGCCTCGACCCTGCGCGAGACACTTGACTGCCCTGTAATGATTGAAAACGACGCCAATGCTGCGGCTATGGGCGAACTTGCCTTGGGCAATACCACCGAACACGACAATTTTGCGTATCTGTACCTGTCCGAGGGCATTGGCAGCGGCATCATTATTGGCAAGGAACTTTATCGCGGCAATCTTGGAAATGCTGGCGAAATCGGCGCGCTTCGCGCGCGCGGATTATCGCGCCCCTCTTTTGACGATCTTGCGGCCTGGTGCAAAGAACATCACGGAAACATCCCGAAAGGCCGGTCTTCCGACCAATGGACGGCATATCTGCAAGCAAACCCGACAGTTCTTGATGCATGGCTGAGGAAAGCCGGGCCGGAATTAGCCACGCTCGCCTTTGTGGTGACAGCTGTTCTTGCACCATCCGCGATCTATATCGGCGGAACACTGCCTAGACTGGTAAGGGAAAAGCTTGCACCCTGGCTTGATTTCTCGACATCGAATCCGTTCGATGGAGCACGGGTCATTCAACCGGATATCCGTCTGCCACAAATCTCAGCTGTCGATGCCGTCGCTTTTGGCGCTGCGGCGATGATCCTTCACAGCGTGCCGGGCAATTCGGGTCTCTGATCTCTCTCCAGATTTGGGCAGGGGCCAGAAGGCATCAAGACGCAAGGCGATGGGACGATAAAAACGCCCGGAGTTGCCTCCGGGCGTTTTGCTGTTATCGCGTTATTTTCAGTTCGGCAAAGCGTAGGCGATGACGTAGTCACCACGATCCGTTGACTGGCGTGCACCGCCTGCTGAAATCACCACATATTGCTTGCCGGTCTTGGGCGACTTGAAGGTCATCGGACCACCTTGGCTACCGACCGGCAACCGGGCTTTCCAGACTTCCTCGCCTGTCGCTGCACTATAGGCACGCAGATAATAGTCCTGAGTGCCAGCAATGAACACCAGACCACCCTGCGTGGCAAGCGTGCCACCAAGTGTCGGCATGCCGATCGGAATGGGCAGGCCCATCTTGATGCCAAGCGGTCCTTGATCCATCACAGTGCCAACCGGCACCTGCCAGACGATCTTCTGAGTTTTCATATCCACCGCTGTCAGCGTACCGAACGGCGGCTTCTGGCAGGGGATGCCTGCGGCGGACAGGAAGCGATCCTTGAGAACCGCATAGGGTGTTCCCTTCATCGGCACGAGGCCCATGCCGGTATTGACGCTTTCGCCGCCATTTGACGTCTTGGTCGTGGGTGCCGCTTCCTGCATCTTCACCCAAAGACCAACACGCATGTCGTTGACGAAAATCAGGTTATGGACCGGATCGGTGGAAAGACCGCCCCAGTTCATGCCACCGAGCGAGCCAGGGAAGGCCAGCGAGGTATCGGTGCCGGGCGCGGTATAGAGGCCTTCATAGCGCATGGATTTGAAGGCGATACGGCACATCAGCTGGTCAAATGGCGTGGCACCCCACATGTCAGACTCGGTAAAGGGACCGGTACCGATTTGCGGCATGCCGACCGAAAGCGGCTGGGTGAGAGAGTAAGGCTCGTTCGGAATATTGGCCGGCTTGACCGGGATATCCTTGACTTCCGTCAACGGCTGGCCGGTTTGCCGGTCGAGAACGTAAAGCTGACCGGCCTTGGTGCCGAAAACCAGGGCCGGGACCTTGGAGCCATCCGCCTTCGGGAAATCGATGAAGGACGGCTGCATCGGCACGTCGAAATCCCAGAGATCGTTATGAACCGTCTGGTAGACCCATTTTTCACGACCCGTGGTGGCATCAAGCGCCAGCATGGATGCGCCGTATTTATGATCGAGTGCTGTGCGTGTCTTGCCGTAAAGGTCAACCGAGGGGCTACCAACTGGCATGAACACCGTGTTGGAGGCCGGATCGTAGGACATCGCAGCCCAGACATTCGGCGTCGAGCGCGTATAGGTCTGGCCCGGAGGCGGCAGCTTGGTGATGTCAGGATTGCCGGGATCAAATGCCCAGCGCAATTCACCGGTCACCGCATCGAAACCACGCATGACACCACCAGGCATATCGACCTGGACGTTATCGGCAATACGGCCACCGACCACGACAGTGGTACCGGCAAGCGTGGGTGCCGATGTCAGCACATATTGCGGATCGGGCGCATCGCCCATGCCGATCTTCAGATCGACGCGGCCATTGGTGCCGAAATCCGGGCAAAACGCACCGGTATCCGCATCGAGTGCAATCAATTGAGCCTGAATCGTGTTCATCAGGATACGGCGTTCGCAAAGCGCACCCGGTGCAACAGTCACCGCGGAGACCGGCGTCGAGCCGGGAACCGTTGGCTGATCCAGCGGACGGGTCGCGTCGAAATAGGCAAGACCGCGGCACCGCATCCACACCGACGACTTGGCGTTGATTTCAGCCTTCCAAAGCTGCTTGCCGCTGTCGATATCGACGGCGATGACGTTGTTATGGGGCGTGCAGAGGAACAGCTTTTCGCCGACCTGCAACGGAGTTTCCTGATCTTCCGCGCCGTTATTGCCGGGGCTGATCGGGGTGTCGCCGGTATGATAGGTCCAGGCGACCGTCAGAGCTTTGACATTATCGACATTGATCTGGTCGAGCGCCGCAAAGCGGCTACCGCCTGATGTATTGCCGTAATGTTCCCAGTTCTTCTGTTCGCTTGTCGGATCGACCGGCACACGGGCAATCGGAGTGCCGGTAAACGGCACGGAAGGATGGGGCATGAACATGCCGGCCACACCGCCTGCGGAGGCCAAGGCCAGAACTGCCGCAAATGTGAAAGAACCGGCGTAGCCGGGTGCCAGGCCCCGCGCCTTGCGCAGAAGCGGCAGCGACAGCAGCACAACGGTGGAGCCTATGCCGAAGGCCAATAGGCGCGAGATCAGCGGCCAGAAATCAAGACCGGCATCCCAGATAGCCCAGACGGCGGTCAACAGCGTGATGATGACAAACAGCACCGCGCCGAGCGGGCGCCGCATCAAAACAAGCAGGCCGGACAGGACCACGGCAATACCGGTGATGATGAAATACCAGCTACCGCCGAGCGTGATCAGTCGGTAGCCGCCGATGGCAAGAAATAAACCGGCGAGAACGAGCACCGTACCCAGCAGGATCAGCCAGAGTTTGGCAACCGCCGAGAGGGCGCCTTTTTGTTGGACCATCGTATTTTAGCTCCTTGAAAGGTTGATCGGATCGACAGTCAACGGATCGCATGAGGTTTCGCCAGATCGACACGAGCCCGAACGCCTTCTATGGTTGGATTTCCGGGGACACTGCCCTCCCGTCACAGGGTTCGCCGGAGGCATGTCTGCCTGCCTCGCTTATCCTTCGTCCGCGCCTTTTTGACAAGAGACAACAAACTCGCATGGAAAAGTCATCGCTGTAGCGGACGAAACCGCTCGTCATGTTCGAATTAACGGATGTTCTCGTTGCAACACCGGGCCTTGCTCCTGTAAGCGACGGAGATCAGATAACATTCACTTCAGGAGCAGGGTCCGTGGCTGGCGATAACGACGATTACATTTATGATGAAGCGACCGGCGAATGGCGCCCCGCCTCCGAAGTGGCAGCTGCTGCCGCTCAGGCATCGGAGGTCCGTGATGCTTCGGGCAATATTTTGCAGGATGGCGATTCCGTCACCCTCATCAAGGATCTGAAGGTCAAGGGCGCTGGCCAGACGCTGAAACAGGGCACCATCATCAAGTCGATCCGCCTCACGGATAACCCGGAAGAGATCGATTGCCGTCACGACGCGATCAAGGGACTGGTGCTGCGGACGGAATTCGTCAAGAAGCGTTGATGATCGGCGGGCCGGGCGAAAACCCGGCCTGCATTCCCGGGGCGGCAGCCCTGGACGCCGGGCCAAGCACCGGATATTCACCAAAAAAATCTCTGAATGAGCGACGGAATTGCGTTTCTCCCGCGTTGAAGATCCATCGACTGAGCTGTCCTATCTCATCTTCGGGAGAAAATTTGATCCGCCTCACCTTGATGCTTCCCAGGTCCTTGCGCATTTTGACCTCCAATGAGGCAAAACAGAGCAGCCGTGTCCGCGAAGCTGCCCGGGTTGCGGTGGATGGGTTGCGGTGAAGAGGATATGACCGACGATCCCGATGAAGAGTTGGTCAGACAAGTTGCGGCGGGCGATCAGGCTGCGATGCGGACCATGGTGGCGCGCAAGCTGCCGCGCTTTCTGGCGCTTGCCAATCGCATGCTCGCTGACCCGGCGGAGGCAGAGGATGTGGCGCAGGAAACCTTTCTGCGCATCTGGAAACATGCCGGAGGCTGGCGGCAGGGCCGTGCCCGCTTCGATACCTGGGCGCACCGCGTGGCAATCAACCTTTGCTACGACCGGCTGCGCAAGCGGCGTGACGTGCTGATGGCCGACCCCCCGGACCGGATGGACGAAGCGCCTCTGCCCGATGCCGGGCTGACGGGACATGAAGCAGACAGCCAGCGGGTCAATGCGGCCTTGCAGGCGCTCGCCCCCCGGCAACGGGAAGCAATCGTCCTGGTTTACTACCAGGACATGTCGAACCTGGAGGCAGCCAGCGTGATGCAGATCAGCGTCGATGCACTGGAAAGCCTTTTGGCGCGTGGGCGGCGTTCGTTGCAGAAGACTCTGACCGGAGATGGCCTGAACGGAGATGGGAATGAGTGACGACAGCAAGCAAGGCATGGATGCAGAGCGGTTTCGCGTGCTCGTTGAAGCCTATGGCGGCGACCGCAAACGCTGGCCCGAAGACCGGCGCGATGCGGCTGACATCTTTGCCGCAACCGAAGCCGGTCGCGCCATGTTGGAGGAGGCGTCCCGCCTGGATGCGTTTCTCGCCCTGTCAGCCCCATCCTCTGCGTCCGCTGCCCTGACAGGCCGCATCCTGCAATCGGCAGACAAGCGCGTCACACTGCGCCGTAGGCTGCATCGCTGGCTGGTCGGCGCGGGGCTTCTCGGCGTCGGCCTTGCGGGTGGCCTTACCGGTGCGCTGGCGGTTGCAATAGTTGCGCCGCCCACCCAAATCCCGATGACCGATACCGCGACGGCGTTTGGCAATATCATGACCGAAGGCGAGATTGCCCAGGAGATACGATGACGGAACACGGTTTCAAGCGGCTGGCCATCGGCCTTCTGGTGCTCAACACCTTCCTGATCTGCGCCCTTGCCGGGGCCGGTTTTTTCTATCTCTATGACAATGCAGCGGTGCCGCCCTCGCGTCTGCCGCTGGCTGGCGAACAACTGCCTTCAAAATTGCGCGGTGAGTTTCAGAAGGCCCTGAACGATGCGCGCCGTGACGTGCGCTCCACCGGGCTTGAAGCGCGCCAAGCGCGCGTCGAAGCCGCAGCCCTGATGGGCAAGCCGGATCTGGACGGTGAGGCGCTGGCCGATGCCCTGAAACGCGCCCGCGAGGCTGAATATGCGGTACGGGCCGCCACCGAGCAGAAGGCAATCGATTTCGTAGCCACCCTGTCAGTCGATGAACGCCGCCGTCTGGCGGACGGATTGATCCAGCGAGAGGCACCACGGCCTGCCACGAAATGATCATATTTCAAAAGCGACGGATTTGAACCTATAGCGACGTTGAAAGGCCGATGATGAAACGGAGTTCATATCGGCCATGTCCAATTCCAACGATGTCGATGCCGCATTGGCGCTCTGGCGCTTCGGCCTTGGCGCTGCGGATGGCGGGATCACCGCCATCAAGGATGCCCCCCGCGATCTCTTAAAGGAAGAGATCACGGAGCGTGCTGTGCCAACACCAGTCGGGGCGCAATTGCGCTCCAGTTCCGATCTGCTGGTAGCGCTTTACGACTACCAAAAGCAGGTCAAAGCCGAGCGCGACAAACAACCCGCAGCCGGTGCCATGGCGGGTGCTGCCATGGCTGGCGCGAATGCGATGCAGGGCGCGGGCGGCACGTCCCAAGCTGCTGGCATGCAAGGCAATGCTATGCAGGCGGGGGCCATGCCACCCCAGTCCATGGACAAAAAGCCGGATATGCCGGTTTCCAAGCGTCCCTATTTTCCGCAGCAGATCCTGCTTGCGGAAGCTGATGCCCGTTTCAATGGAACGATCCACCAACCGTTGATCGGCTTTGGAGAACGGCTGGCGATGTTCTGGGCCAACCATTTTTCGGTGGCGATCAGCAAGGGTGGCGAAGTGCATATTCTGGCTGGCGCGTTCGAGCGGGAAGCCATCCGTCCCCATGTCTTTGGGAGGTTCGAAGACATGCTGCTGGCGGTCGAAACCCACCCGGCCATGCTGGTTTTCCTCGATAACCAGCAATCCATCGGCCCGACCTCGCCCGCCAACAAGAACGGCAAGCGGGGCCTCAATGAAAATCTGGCCCGTGAGATCATGGAACTGCACACGCTCGGCGTCGATGGTGGCTATAGCCAGGCAGATGTGACGTCGCTGGCGCGGATTATTACCGGCTGGACCTTCTACCGCGATGAAAAGCGCCCAGGCCCACAAGGCAAATTCATCTTCAACGCCAATGCCCATGAACCGGGCGACCACACGGTGATGGGCATGACCTATGCCGAGGGCAATGTGGAACAGGGCCGCACCGCCTTGCGCGACCTCGCCCGCCACCCGGCAACGGCCAGACATATCGCAATGAAACTTGTCCGCTATTTCGTCGCCGACCAGCCGCCACCGGCCCTGGTGACGAAACTGGCCGCCGCCTATACCAAGTCGCAGGGCGATCTTTCGGCTGTCTACACAGCCCTTGTCGAGGCCGACGAAGCCTGGAACCCGACATTGACGAAAATGCGCATGCCACAGGATTATGTGGCGGCGATGCTGCGCACCAGCGGGATCAGGCCGAAGCCGGAGCAGATCATTTCCATGCTGAATGCGCTTGGTCAGCCGCTGTGGAACCCCGCCGGTCCGAACGGTTTTTCCGACGTCACCGATGCCTGGGCCTCGTCGGAATCTCTGGCGACCCGTATCGATGCGGCCAACCTGTTTGCCCATCAGATCCAGGGTCAGATCGACCCCCGTGCCTTTGCCGGTGACCGGCTGGGGCCGCTTCTCACCGCCGATACCTTGCAGGCGATTTCCCGGGCGGAAACCCGACCGCAGGGCCTGTCGATTGCTTTCCTTTCCCCCGAATTTCAGAGGCGCTGAACCATGCTGTGCGAAAACCTCTCCCCCACCCGCCGCGCCGTTCTCGGCACATCCGGCGCCTTGTTTGCCTGGGCCTTCATGCCGCGCTTTGCCCATGCGGCTGGCGGGCGCGATCCCCGCTTCGTCACCATCATCCTGCGCGGCGCGCTGGATGGGCTGACCGCCGTACCGCCCATCGGCGATCCCGATTATGAAGGCCTGCGCCAGTCGATTGCGCTGCGGCTCGATGGAGACAAGCCAGTGCTGCCGCTTGATGGCTTTTTCGGATTGCATCCCTCGATGCCGAATTTCCAACGCCTGTTCCGCGCCAATCATGCCGCCGTGGTGCATGCCAGTGCCACCGCCTATCGTGAGCGCTCGCATTTCGACGGACAGGATGTGCTTGAGTCCGGTTTTCCGACGCCCGGACATGTCGAAACCGGCTGGATGAACCGCCTGCTTGAAGGACTGCCAGCCGGCGACAAGATCGCTCCCGGTGCGGCAGAACGCGTGCAGGGGCTTTCCGTTGGGGCAACCGCACCGCTTGTCATTCGCGGCAAGGCACCCGTACTCGGCTGGGCACCATCAGTGCTCAGACCCGCCGACGGCGACCTTGCGCCGCGCCTGATGGATCTTTATGGCCGCACGGACCCGATGCTCTCGAAACTTTTGATCGAAGGCATCCAGACCGGCAAGATCGCATCCGGCCTCGACATGAAATCAAAGGGCGGCCCCGGCGATCCGAACGGCATGGAGCAGATGGCCCGCGGCGCTGCCCGGTTGCTGGCTCAACAGGATGGCCCGCGTGTCGCAGCACTCGCCTTCGAGGGGTGGGATACCCACGCACAGGAAATCGACCGGCTGGCAAAGCTTCTGGCTGGCCTCGACAAGTCTATTGCCGCCTTCGAACAGGAACTTGGACCCGCATGGAAGGATACGGCGATCATCGTTGCAACGGAGTTCGGTCGCACGGCACGGATCAACGGCACTGATGGAACCGATCACGGCACCGGCACGACTGCCTTCCTCGCTGGCGGTGCCGTGCGGGGTGGCCGCGTCATCACCGACTGGCCGGGGCTGAAGCAGAACCAACTGTTCGAAGGCCGGGATCTGGCCGCCACCACCGACATCCGCGCCGTCATCAAAGGCATGGCGGTCGATCTGCTCGGCGCCAGTGCCGGTCATCTGGCCAGTGTTGTGTTTCCAGGCTCGGACAGTGTTCAGCCGATGAAGGGCTTAATCGTCTAACGCCAGAGATGTCAGGCACGAGAGTGTGGCAGGAACCCCTTGACGTTTTGATAGGAGGATTCATTTTCAATGAATCCTCCTATCCCTCATTCCGTCATCAACACAACGGCTCACCAGTTCAAATACTGAATATTCAATCCGTTGGCGTCGAATTTCTTTCTTTTCCTGGAGGAACTATTAATGGCAAACGCCCGTGTCGCCCGTATTAAAATCGGTAGATCATCTAAGCTGTCCGTGTAGGCCACAGTCCATCTCCCCTGAAATCCAATACCGCCAAGCGCTATGCATTTTCTTTCATGGCGACAATGATCGCTGAGAACCCAGCCACCGAGAACGTGGTGTAATCCCGATCCAACCACCTGAATACGACTGTCGATGCACGCTGCAAGCGGCGCAGCTATCCACAGCGGCGCTCCGGTTGCGACGGCCACCCGACTGCCTTGGTTCAAATAATGCCGAAGCTCGGCCAGGCCTTTATCATGCCAGGCTAGCCTTGGCTGTTTGCCTGCGTTAACCCTGTCGGCAAAACGGGCGAAAGAGGCCTTCAAGGCATGTTCGGAAAGTCCGAACGTGGTGATCCAGAGAAAGACCGAGGTTCCCCAACGCCGCAGCGGCGGAAACACAATCAATGGACCGGCGAAAGGCAATGCCAATGCCGCCAGCACAAAGCGCCAGCCAGATCCCCGCACCCGCTCCAAAATCCAGGCGGCGGTTGAATCCCAGTTGAGCAATGTTTCATCAAGATCGAAAACCGCGGACTCGATGTCTTGCATCAGGATGCATTACCTCATTGTTGATGTGTCGGCCTTGATGGCCGATGCAGTATTCGTCCCGTGGTAAGGCTCTCGAAAACCACCGGTCAGGTCGATATCGGTTGTGTATGTCCGATCTCGGGTAGCGCTGGCATCGACTTGCCCAAAATCCACAGCGTTAGTGGCTTGGGCAGAATATGGGCCAGCCGGATTAACCAGCGCATCGTGAAAGGGAACAGATAATCCGCCTTCTCATTCCTTAGCGCATACAGGATGTGGTCAACGGCCTTGTCCGCCGAAATCTCAAGGGGCGCTGGCATCCCATCAGCAGCTGTTGCCTCAGTGGCGACAAACCCCGGATAAACGGTGGTGAACTTAATGCCATAGCGGGCAAATTCGATGCGGCAGGTGTCAATGAGCAGCATCGCCGCTCCCTTGGCTGCTGAATAAGGGCCTTGAAGCGGCACGCCGAGAAACCCGGCTAACGAATTGGTATGGGCGACATAGCCGCCGCCCTGTTTCATCATCTGCTTCAAAACCGGGAAGAGGTAGTTGACCACGACATCGTAATTCAAACGCATGCAGGCATTGACGTCACTGGCGCTCATCAGCCGCATATCCAGGGCCGGAGCACCACCAGCATTCAGATAGATCATGTCGATCCGGCCATAGTGATCGATCACGGTTTTCACCACATCGGCGGCGGCCGCCGCATCGGTTGCATCAGCCGCGATGGCGAGGCAATCGCCACCGGCGCTACGGATATCCTCGGCCAGTTCGATGAGCATCGGCTCGCGCCGCGCCGTAACGATCACCTTGGCACCCTCGCCTGCAAGCCGCAGGGCAAGCAGCCGCCCCATGCCGGAGGAAGCGCCGACGATCAAAATAATTTTTCCTGAAAAATGCATGATTAATCTCCTGCCTGATGACTGCATCATTCCTTAAATCGGCTTCAGCTTGGGAAATTACGCCATCGCGCGACGCTGTTGCGCCCAACCGCGATAGTGATCCGCCATCGTCTGCTCGAATGGCCGGTAGGCGATGCCCAACTCAGACTGGCTGCGCCTGTTATCGAGAGCAAAGCGAATGCCGAGATGGTTCGTCATATATGCCTGCGTCAGGCCAAACAGCGGTCCGATCAACCGAACCACCAGATTGGGGATCTGCCAGGAGGGCAAAAGATAGGGCTTCGGATGAACCCGGCGTGCGTATCCGGCGATTTCCAGGAAGGTCCGGGTATGGTTTTCCGCGAGAATATAACGCCCCTTTGCGTCAGGGTTCAGCGCCGCCCGGATGTGCGCCTGCGCCACGTCGCGAACATCCACACATGCGAGACTGAGGTCCGGCATGCCGTAGAAAAAATATCCCTTGAACATCTCGTCCAGCAGAAAGAGCGAGCCGGATTCGGAGGCGGGCGTCAAGGAAGGGCCGAGGACCATGCCGGGATTGATGGTCGTCAGGCTCCATCGGTTTTGCTCCCTCTGGATTTTCCAGGCTTCCTTTTCCGCCAGAACCTTGGAAAAATGGTATGGATTGTTTTGAACATTGCTCGACGTATTGAAATATTCCTCGGCAACCGTGTTATTCTTCATCGACCGGACGTCGATATAATCGCCAAAAATCGCGCCAATCGTCGATGTCATCACCACGCGCCGGACACTTTCAGTCCTGTTGACGCTGCCAAGAACATTGCGGGTGCCTTGAAGGGCAGGTTCCACCATTTCACGCTGTCCGTCCTTGATTTTTTCCGGCAGCTTGAAAGGCGATGCGACGTGAAAAACAATCGAGCAGCCAGCCATTGCGGCATCGAAAGAACCAGGGGTCAGAAGATCAGCCTCATAGAGCTTCAACTTCCCCGGAAAGCGGGCCTGCATATCGGTCAACGGCCTGGTCTTGGCCACATTGCGCAGGCTTCTGACCGTGGTATGCACAGTGGCATCCATTTCAAGAAGTTGAAGAATGAGATGGCTGGCAACGAATCCGCTCCCGCCCGTGACGAGCATGGTCTCTTGCATTCTGAACCCCTGTTTTTCTTATGGGTATGATCGTAACAGATAGAAGAAACGGTTCGAAATATGCTGATTCCGGCTTGGCCTGAGCTGATCAAAAAATGACCGCAAAAGACCCGGCTCAGATCGTGCTTTGTCACAAAGAAAACAGGCAGCGCCACGTGGACGCCGTGTTTAGGATCGAAGCGGTTTAACGCGTCTGACGGACCCCTGCATTTCTGAGGTCGGCAATCGCAGGATAACCATTGACAGCCATGAGAAGATCGGATTCCGCCAGCATGCATCGTAAATGGTGCACGACGCCTTCGGTGCCGCCAGCCGCCAGCGCATAAGCGTAGGAACGGCCAATACCCACGGCCGCCGCCCCCATCGCCAGCGCTTTGGCAACATCGGTACCGCTTCGGACCCCCGAATCGAACAGGACGGGGATATCCGGGACTGCCCGAATAACATCGTTCAGCATGGAAATCGCCGCGATCCCGCCATTGGCCTGCCGCCCGCCATGGTTGGAACATTGGATTGCGTCAATGCCGGTATCGGCTGCGCGGCGCGCATCATCCGGGTGGCAAATTCCCTTCAGGACGATGGGCAGACGTGTTGCCTCCCGGATCCATTTCAGATCCTCCCATGTCATGATGTGGCCGAATATATTCACCCACTCGAAGATCGCCGCAGCCGGATCCTCCGCAACGGGCTTCTTCAGCCGTTTGGTAAAATAGGGATCACTGACATAATTGGCAAGGCAAAGCCCCCGCAGCTGCGGAAAGTTGGCGGAGTTCAGGTCACGCGGTCGCCAGCCTGTCACCCAGGTATCCAGTGTCACGACCAAGGCTTCAAATCCGGCGTTTTCCGCCCGCGAAATGAAGCTCAAGGCAAGATCACGGTCACGGGGCGTATAGAGTTGGAAGTAACCGGGCGCATCACCGAGCGCTTTGGCAACGTCTTCCATCGGATCCTGCGATAGCGTCGAAGCCATCATCGGCACGCCGGTTTTCGCGGCCGCTTCGGCCACACGCAGATCACCATGATTGTCGGCGGAGCAAAGGCCAATCACACCGATCGGGCTCAGAAAGACCGGAGCTGGCAATGTCCTGCCGAACAGAGGAACGCTCAGGTCACGCTTTGCCGCGCCGTTGCACATGCGCGGAACGATACCATAACCGTTGAATGCCTCCACATTGTTGCGCTGGGTGAACTCATCGCCACAGCCACCGGAGACATAACTCCAGACGGAGGGCGACATCGCCTCTCTCGCCTGTGTCTCCAAACCGGCGAAATCCACGGGCAAGAGTGGCATCTTGCCACTCAACCCGGCAAGATAGATCTCATTTTGAAAGTCTCCAAAATTTTGCTGCACCAATTTCTCCTCCCATTGGTACTGGTATTGGGGCAATGGTATCGGGGCGCGACATGACAGCAGCTTATACGCCTGATGATGACTGCTTCTGTCGCGCTTTAGTCAGTATCCAGCCTTCATGATTGATCGTTCCCCACGAAGATGCCGGGCTGCGGCTTCTTTCTGATCTTTCTTCAACCGGCCATTGGCAACGAACCTGATCAGCCACGGGATCTGCTTGACCTTGACCGTGGCACTGTGCGCAAGAATGAAGCATTCCGCACATTTTTCCAGAATTTCGATATTCAGCAGCAGGCGCTCAAGCCCCATGCCGAAGCACAGCGCCATGTCATCAAGGCAATAGGCGTTGGCGCCGTTCGACAAGGCCTTCGTCGGGTCATCGGTCGAACACATGCCTAAACGTTTTGCCTCGAGGCCGAGGTGACGGATCTGCTCATCGAACACCGCCGGTAGGGAAAGATCGAGGCGCGCCAGTGCTGATGTCCAGGTCAAGCCGCCGGAGGCTATGGCTCCCACATCCGGCCGTGCCTGATAGACGCGGTGATGCAAGTCCCGCGGCGGCGCGGAAAGGCCCGGTGTCGCGGAAAGGCTTGTCCATTCGAATTCATCGGGCACGTCCTGTCCGGAGTTGATCCGGACAGCCACAAAGGCATTTTGTTCGGGAATCCGCTGCGACAGCAAATCGCCCGGTTTGAGAAGCCCTTTTCCCGCAAGACGGGCCGCCGCCCGGCCCAGAGCCGTCTCGATATATGCAGTGTTGACTTTCATAAGCATGTCACACCAAACGGAAAACGGTTTCAAAACGCTCAAGGGCATCGTCGATCACCTCATCGGTGTCCGCCATACTGGTATAGATGCGGCTACCCGCCAGGGTCAGGATGCCGTGGGCCATATAGGCTGCCCCCATCTCTTCCATCAGGTGTTTACGGGGATTGGCCTCGCGCATCAGCTTGATCGGGTTGCGCATGCTCATCAACAGCACAGCGGACGTTTGGAGATGAACGATGGAGCCCATATTGTAGACCACATAGGGAAGGCCGAGCCGGTTGAGAATTTCCTTCAAGCCCTTGGCCAGCCGGTCGCCAGCTCGTCCGGCAACAACCGGCGCATTGGTGCGCGCCATTTCCTCGATCGCATAATAACCAGCAACGCAAGACAGCGGATTGGCCGAAAGCGTGCCGCCGACGAAGGCGCGCTTGCTCGAGGTGCCGATACCCCCGACCAACGTCATCATGATGTCCTTGCGACCGCCAATACCGCCTGCCATCAGATAGCCACCGGTGAGGCACTTGCCGAACACGGTAATATCAGGCTTCACGTTGAAATAGCCTTGTGCGCCACCCATGCCGACACGAAAACCGGTAACGACCTCATCGAAAATCAGCAAGGCGCCAAATTCGTCGCAGAGTTTGCGAACTTCGCGGTTGTATTCGGGCGTCACAGGCCGCGTGCCGCTTTCTGGCCCCAGAGGTTCAAGAATAACCGCTGCCGTGCCGCCGCGAATACGGTTCAGCAACAGCTTGCGCCGGAGCGTACCAATCTCATTGGGGAAGACTTCCTGAGTATAACCCGTGACACCTTTCGGAATGCCCGTTGCTTCGCGCCGACCGGTGCCTGGAACACGCATGCCATAGACCATCTGGTCGCTCCAGCCATGATAGTCGCCGCCAACCTTGATCACCCATTTTTTGCCGGTATGGGCGCGGGCTAAGCGGATAGCACCCATGCAGGCTTCCGTGCCGGAACCGAGCATGCGGAACATTTCAATGCCCGGCATAAATTTGCGGATGATCTCGGCGAGCTTGAATTCGTATTCGTGAAGGAGGCCCGTCACCGGACCGCATTCATCGATCAGTTGATGCACTTTTTCGCGCACCGGCAGATAGTTGGAGCCAAGCAATGTCGGTCCGCCCGCCTGCAGAAAATCGGTATAGCGATTGCCGTCCGCATCCCACATATAGGCGCCATCGACTTTGGTGGCCGCAATGGGAAACGGATAATTGAAGGCGAGGTTATGCTGGACACCACCCGGAATAACCTCAGCCGCCCGTGCAGCCCAGGCCTTGGATGTCTGACATTTCTGTTCGAAATAATCGAGCACCTTGGGCATGTTGGCCTTGGAAATGCCCTTTGGCGGCTGCTTGAGCAGGGCATTCAGCCGGTCCATGAGATCTTTGTTATCCGGCCAGGCACTAATGCTGTAGGAAAGTTCCGAGTTACGAGCTGCCATGTTCATTTCAAGCTCCCTTGGTCTCAGCCTTGTCCAGAACGTTCAGAATGAACGCCTGGAGTTGCCGATCCAGATTGACGTGTTTGTTGATGCGTTCGCGCAGATGGGCGGCGGCAGCGGCTTCGATTTTGCGGATCATGCCCGCAGCGGTTTTGAGATCGGCCCCCGCACAGATGACGCCGTGACTGGCCAGAAGATACGCAAAGATGTCGGGCCGCAGAGATTTCGCAAAAATTTTAGCCAGCATTCCCGTGCCCGACGGTCTGTAGGGAATAAGCGCGACGTGGGGACCAAGCTCGTTGAGATCGCTGCCCCTTGGCCAGGGCAGTTTTTCATGTAGCAGCGCGACGGCGCTTGCGATGGGCTGGTGTGTATGAACACTGGCATGACGGTTAGGATGCATAAGGAGCATCCTGGCATGCAGTCCTTTTTCAATGGTCGGTGTCTTGTCGCCCTCGACAATGTCGAGGGTCTCGATATCGAGGATCACCACGTCTTTCGCCTCGACCGTGTAGTAGTCGGAGGCCGAGGGAGTAACCGCCATCAATTTTCTGTCGACGCGGACGCCGATATTGCCGCCGGTTCCAGCAAAATAGCCATTATCCGCGAAATAGCGGCTCATATCGGCAATTTCCTGCCGCTGGGCCATGAATTTAGCCATGAATCTTGCCCTTTGATCCGTTTAGACGTTTGTAAAGCGGCGCTAGGCGCCGATGGAGTTCCGTGAAGATACCGAAGCGCTCGTCATAGAGCCGCTGCGTTGCCGGATCGGGATCGTAAATCCTGTCGATCACCACATGCCGCGCGACCTCGTCGAACTGTATGAGGCCGAGACCCACAGCCCCGATGAAGGCCGCACCGCGTGCATTGGCCTTCATCGGATCATGCGGCTGGCGGATCTGGACGCCCAGAACATCCGCGAAGATCTGGCACCAGGCAGGCGACATCGCGCCACCGCCGATCATGGTGATTGCCTCAGGCCTGCGACCGAGAAAACGCGAGACCGGCTTCATCATCCAGCGTGTATTGAGCGCCACGCCTTCGAAGACGGCCCTGACAAGGGTCTCGCGGTTATGCTCCATGCTCATGTTGAAGATCCCGGCACGAAGGGTCGGATCATCTACAGGGCAGCGTTCGCCGAAAAGCCAGGGCAGGTACATCATGCCGGCGGCTCCCGCAGGGGTGCGGGCGGCAATCTCATCGAGAAGCCTGTAGGTATCAGGCGTCGGTTCGGAATCGATCAGGCCATCGTCATGGAAGACAATGCGGTCCTTCAGGAAGGCGATATTGCTCGCCCCGCTCGATTGCATGGCGATCATCAGGTATTTCGACGGCACCGGACAAGGAACCGACGTGATCTGGTCCATGACACTGGTTTTCTTGAAAGGCACATGCGCCGAGATCCAGGACGATGAACCCATGTAGAGATGGGCGTCATAATCGGCCAGCGTTCCAGCGCCGATCGCGGCGGCTGAATTGTCGATGGCACCGGCAACGACCGGTGTTTTTGGCGACAGGCCCAACAGATCGGCAACGGAAGGCAACAGGGTTCCAACGATATCCGTACACCTGACGAGATCGGGGAATTTCGCCTTGTCGATGCCGCTGGCACCGATCAACCCGTCGTCATAGCGGATATGGTTGACATCGCGGTTGTCTGTCACCCAGGAGGTGAGAATGGAATCCTGCGTGGCGCAAAACCGGCCCGTCAGACGCAGATTGAAGAAATCGAGAACATTGAGAAACTTGTAGGTCTTCTCGTAAATATCAGGGAAAGCATCGCGGATCAGCAGCATGTGACCCGCAGGGTCCTTGCCGGACAAAGCCGGAGCGCCGCCACACAGCCTCAACCATTTCTGCAACTTGATCGCGTCATAGCCCGCGACCTTCATTGCCCCCCGCATTTCCTTCTTCAGATATCGGGCGCCGCGCATATCGAGCCAGATAATCGCATTCATCAGCACATTGCCGTCACGGTCAACGGCAACGGTTCCCTCACCTTGGGTGGATGAACAGATCGCAACAATATTCTGGCGCAATGCCGCACTCTGGCGGAGCACATCCTGGCTTGCCTCGATGAAGGCGTTCCACCACTGCGAGGGGTCCTGCTCTGCCCCGATCGTATCGATGACCTGGAGCGGAACCGGCCGAAATGCCCAGGCAACTACGTGTCCGGTAATCGACACCAATCCGACCTTGCAGCCACTGGTGCCAAGATCGATCGATAAAATATATTGGTCAGACTTGGCCATCTCTTGCCGTGCATGCAGCCTGGATATAATCCAGGTCGCTCCCCATTTTTATTGGATATTGCACCTATAATAGAGGAAAAAACCGCAATTTGCGTAGCGGTGAAGCTGTCCTTTGAGGGGTCTTTACCGGTCAAATAGGCGATAGATCCGCACGAAGCGCACCGGGCGTGGTGCCGGTCCAACGTCGGAAGGCGCGCCGGAAATTATGAGGGTCCGAAAATCCGACCGCAAATGCGATCTGCTCGACAGACATGTTCCTGTTGCCCAACAGTTCGAGCGTGCGGTTCTTGCGAAGATCATCCAGAAGCGATTGGAAGGAAACCCCGCTCTCGGCAAGTCTGCGACGCAAGGTGCGCTCGCTCATACCAAGCGCACGCGCCACCTTGGAAATATGCGTGCGACTATGCAGTTTCTGCCGGAGAACCCTTTCGACGGATTCGATAATTTCGGCTGCCTCGCGGCTTCGGGCCCGGTTATAGGCCATGAATTCAAGAAGCTGGCGGTGGCTAAGAGGATCGGACGTCAGCAGCGGTTGCTTGTACCAGGCGGCATCATAGATGAACGCGTTTTCCATCTGGCCAAATCGAATAGGACAGCCGAAGACCCGTTGATAGGCTTCCGTATGCGCTGGCGCCGGATAAGCAAAATCGACCCGGACCGGCTTGAAGCCCTCCCCGACAAGACCGTGTGCGACCCCCATGAAGCTGGCAAAAGCCTCTTCCACCAGGAAAACATAGATGTCGGGATCGTGAAAACGGCTTGCCGCCGTGACGACGACACCCTCCGGGCTTTCCCTGGTGTCGAATTCCAGCATGCTGCCGGTATCTTTTTGCAGGTCGAGACCAAGCTTAACCGCATCACCCACAGTCGCTGCCGTTATCATCACATAACCGACAAGGCCGACAGAGGTAATCTTTTCGCGAATCCCGGTCTCCAATCCAAGCGCCTTGCCCCTGGTCATTTTCATGGCGCGCAGGATCGCCTCACGTCCCTGGCGAAAAGAAACCCGACAGGCTGGGTCGGCGAGATCCTCCATGGGAATGCCGAGGCCAGCCGTTAATCGCGAGGCGTCGAGGCCAAAATCCGTGAGCGTCATCACGAGGCTACGAATGAGAAACGCCGGGATATTGGCAGTCACGTAACGCGCATCGACTGTCTTCATCAGACCCCCCTTATGACTTATCCTCCACGTTCATTCCCCCCGCGCCAGCCATGCCGGCTTCCTGCTCAATTCTCCTTCAACAGAGCCGGTTATGACCGGAAATAGCAGGTATCATGCGGCATTTACCCCAACTGTACAATATACCTCCGCATACTGTTGTCCATTCGGGCCGAGTATATCCGCTGCGCGGAGCATGAAATACAAAGACACCTCCATGACGACAGTCAATGCCGGGGATGTCCTGGGAGATAGATTGGCCGGATATGATACCACAGTGTCCCCGAACTCCCTTGTGATGCGGTGTCGTCCTCCTATTCTGAATTTCACCGCGCTCTTCAAGGGCCGGACAATAATAACAGGCGGAACATTGGGTAAGCGAAAAGCGACCCGGCCTCTCTAGGGACCAACCTCTCTGAGGGGCAAGCTCTCTGGGAGAATGACGATGCTTTTATGGATACTCGGCTTGAGTGCCGCCTATGCGGTAGCACTGAATGGGACAATGGTCATGCCCGTCGTCGTTCTGTCGATGAGCAAACTGACCGGCTATAGCGAAGCAATGGCGACAATCGTCGCCAGCGCGGAACTCGCAGGCATTGCGTTTTACGGGATATTCCTAGCCAAATTGGCACTTAGATCATGGAAAGCAGTAGCGATTGGCGGCATTGTCGCGGTCATAGCCGGAGAAGCACTGAGTTTCTGGCTTCAAAACCCTTACAGTCTTGCCACTGCAAGATTTGCAACCGGCCTGGGGGAAGGCGCCTTGTTCAGCCTCGTTTCGATGAGCCTCGCCTCGCTTGCCAATGCCGAGAGATACTGGGGCGCGCTTAGCCTGATTGGCGGAACTGCCATGGGGCTGCTGCTTTTTGTGGTATCATTGATGCCACCGGCCGACGCCGGAGCGCCTGTCTTTCTCATGCTGGGGGCGTTTACCGTCATCTTGGCACCACTTGTTTTTTTCGTCGCCAGGCGCTCTTCCCGACTTCCTGTGGCAAGTCGTCATACCAAACTCAACAATGGGAAAATGCTGCTTGCAATGATGGTTGTATTTCTCGTTTATGGGGTGCAGGCGGCGCAATGGGCAGTCTGCGGTTATGTGGGGGAAAAAGTGGGGCTGAGCAATGGTGAAGTTGGCTTCTATCTTGCCCTATCATCGCTGGTAGGCTTCCTGGGAGCGATCATTCCTTCCTTCACCCATGACAAGGCCAAAAGACTGCCAGCCGTGCTACTGGGTTTCCTGATCATGGCGATGTCGATCTATTTCCTGTTCACCATGCTAACACCCCTGATTTTCGTCATGACACAGGTTCTGGTTAATATCGGTTTCTATATCGTGACCCCGTTTATCACAGGTATACTGACCGAAAACGACCCCGACGGGTCGGTGATGTCACGAACGTTAGTGGTCGCCGTCTTGGGGGGCACGATGGGAACCGCAATTGCCGGGCCAATCTTTGAAGGCTACGATCCAAGCCTTTTCGCCTGGTCCTGTCTCTTGCCACTGGCAATCGCGGCGATCTTTGCAGCAATCATCTTTGGCCATCTCCACCGTAGCTTTCCAGCGACCGTCGTCAATAAATAGCGGAGTGAAACTTGTTCGATATGGCCATTGAAACTCTCCAGTCTATTCTGGAACGCCAGCGTCAATCCTTCCAGCATGACAGTTATCCGTCACTATCCTTGCGTCGGGACCGCCTTAACCGGATCGGCCGATTGCTGAAGGAGAACCGGCAAGCGCTGTGCGATGTGGTTTCGCGGGATTTTGGTCATAGGTCCGATCATGAAACGGTGCAGTTGGAGATTGCTCCGCTCATGGGCGCGCTTCGCCATACACGGTCTCATCTACGCCGATGGATGAAACGCGAACGCCGTGGACGCTCTATTGAGTTTCTGCAGCTTTCAAACTGGGTTCAATACCAGCCGCTCGGGGTGATTGGTATTATGGTGCCGTGGAACTATCCGCTTCTGCTGGCCCTTGGACCGCTGATTGACATTTTGGCCGCCGGAAACCGGGCGATCATCAAGCCTTCGGAATTGCTGCCGGAAACATCGGCTCTTCTTTCAAAGCTCGTCGAAGCTTATTTCTCCCCGGAGGAGGTTGCCGTTATCCAAGGAGGGGTGGAGATTGCCGCAGCCTTTTCTGCCCTGCCGTTCGATCATCTGATTTTCACCGGCTCAACGGCGGTGGGTCGCAAGGTTATGGCGTCAGCAGCTGCTAACCTGACACCGCTCACCCTGGAACTTGGTGGCAAGTCGCCCGCACTCATCGCCCCGGATTATCCTATTGCCGATGCAGCCCGTGACATCGCCTTTGGAAAGCTGATGAATGCGGGCCAGACTTGCATTGCACCGGACTATGTTCTGGTCGAAAAATCAAAACTTGGAGACCTTGCATCCGCGCTGATCTCTCAGGCAGAGGCTTTTTATCCACGACAGGCGGGGACACAACACGCGGGGCCACAAGACGCAGGGCAAGAACAGTATTCAAGCCTTGTCGGGGCTCGAGCGCATGAACGGTTGCTCAAGGGCATTGAGGAATGCCGCGCCCGTGGGGCCAAACTCATCACTGCTGATATCGCCATGCCCTCTCAAGGGCGCGTGATCGCACCCACGCTGGTGATCGATCCGCCTGCCAACTGCTTGCTGATGGAGGAGGAAATCTTCGGACCAATCCTGCCCCTTATTCCCTATGAGGATTTTGACACAGCGTTGAAATTTGTCCGCGAGCGCCCGCGCCCTCTGGCGCTCTATATCTTCACTGGAAACCGGGCGACCGAGAAAAAAACACTGTTGAACACGATTTCCGGCAATGTCACCATCAATGGCACGCTGCTGCATATCACGCAAAATGATCTGCCCTTTGGCGGCATCGGACCAAGCGGCATGGGGGCCTATCACGGCCATGAGGGCTTCAAGCGTTTTTCCCATGCCCGAGGCATTGCAAAAGTCCGTATTTTCAACCCCGCACGCCTCGCTATGCCTCCTTTCGGGCGCTTGGCGCAATTGCTGGCCAGGTTCATGATACGCGACTAATATGAAGCGTCATTTTCTATAATTTTTCGTGTCATGCCGGTGAATATAGGATCCACTGCGGCAGACTTCTGCGTAAGCTATCGGTTTCCTTGAGGACTGATTATGGCCTTGCCGCGTCATTGGTTGGAGCAAGCGTCTGAACCCAATACCAGACAAGCAGCATCGTCCTGTCCGTTAGGTAAGACTTGGCCTCATATGACACCAATATGACCAGGTTTTCCCTTGATGGAAACGCGGTCCAATTTATCGTCATCAAATTGGGGATCCGCCATATGCTGAGCAATTTCAGTTCGCTTTGACGAGGGAGAAAGCAACAAATTACCGGTCTTTGATATGTTGCAGTTCGGCCATCCCTCCGCTGGAGGAAGCGACCTGTTTAAAGACATGAATCGAGACAGGCACCGAATGAATAGCACCCTAAACAATACCGGGGGTGATCGATACTGAGAATGCAGGAAAGCATCAAACCGAAAACTGGGAAATAATAATTTCGGGAACTCGATGTCGTCGATGCTACATAAAAAAAGGGAACGAAATGAGCAGTCAATATTCTTGGCGAGCGCCTCAATTTGCGCTGGCAATATGGGTGGGTGCAATATCGTTTGTGCCTTACGTTGCAGTCGCGGGCGGCTTTAGCCGCGGCGAGGCCGACACTGATATTCTCTTTACGGATGGAAACTATAGTTTACGGAGCGGAGCTATATATGTCTCACCAAGCCGCTCATTTTCAACCCTGAACGGCGCACGTGCCTCTGATAAAGCCTATTCGGATGAGTTTTGGATACCAAGCGCCGCCGTCAAGGCAACGCTTGGTTCCGGTATTGCCTGCGCTTTGACGTATACGCAACCATTTGGCGCCTCTGCAACGTATGGAAGTGAGGCGCAGAACGCCGAATATACCACAGCTGTGAGTCAGGGATTGGCACTCGTCAATCCCACCTCAAAAATGCAGTTTTCGACGGATGAATATGGTGCGACCTGCGATGTGCGGGTGGACGCAGGGCCGGGCCGCTTTTACATGATCGGCGGCGTCTTTCTGGAAAGTTTCGAGTACAAGGAAAATACCCTTTACGGTAACATTCGACTGAAGGATGACGGTGCTTTAGGCTACCGAGTGGGCGCCGCTTACGACATTCCCGAATATGCCATGCGTTTTCAGATCATGTACCGGTCGCAGGTGTCGCACGATGCGGAAGGGACATTTACGCCCTCAGCGCTTGCCGCCGCCGCCGGTGTGACAGACACGGCGCCGGCTGATGGAACCGGAACCCTGCCTCAGTCGATCAAGCTGTCTGCCCAGACCGGCGTAGCGCCGGGTTGGCTGGTTTACGGTTCCTTGACCTGGACAGACTGGAGCGTTCTTCAAAACTTCAGATATGACGTCACCGGGCTTGGCACAAGCAACAAGGCCTTCAACTACAAGGACGGCTATACGGTGCAGATTGGTGTAGGTCATGAATTTACAGAAAAACTCTCTGGAACCATCAACGTGACCTGGGATGAAGGCGTCGGAACCGGAGCAGATATCACCACCGACACGTGGTCCCTCGGATTAGGCGCAGAGTACAAAACCAAATTCGGTAAATTCGATCTCGGAACCTCCGTGTCTTACCTCACTGCCGGTTCACAAAGCGTCAGCGCCGGAGCGACCTATGATGCTACCGCCAAGCATGATTGGGCCGTCGCGGTAGGGTTGGGTTATCTGATCGAATTCTGAGTATGCCAATGGCAATTTTGAATGAGATTTATAAGACACGAGACTAAAAAGGCACCGGAACTGAAATGGAACCGGTGCCTGAAAACATCAAAAGCCTACCATGTCAACCGGGCGCACTGTCAACCGGGCGGAAGAGTGGGCCAGGTTTCTATTATCTGGCCTTTTGAAAGAACATGAATTCCATCGAAATGTTGCAGCACCGCTTCGCTCTGGGTTGGGCGAAAGAAAGCAAAGTCGTCGGGCTTTAAAGTACTGTCGTAAGGGAGAGCCATTAACTGCTGATTGGATGAAAGCCCCCAGATCCTGTTTTCCCGCATGCCTTTGGGAAAAACCGGCTTGGCCATCCACTTGCCGCCATAGAGAAAACACCCCTTGCGCGGGAAAAGGCCGATAGCCTGCATCAGGCTTGTCAGCAGCGGAGGCCCCGGCAGGCGAACCTCCTCCACTTTCAACACAGGCGTCGCAATAAACACGGCAGGCTGCACGGCCTGAAGAGAGGGCATGTCGAAATCCGTCGGTTTCAGAAAAGCCGAGCCCACGGAGACTTCATTCGCGGCACCGGCATCATGATAGGAGAGCGCGGTTTTACTGCCTCCCGTATTGGCGATGGCACATGCGCCTTCCGGAAAAACCGAAACAAAGGCCTTGATACGCGAGACAACTTTCTCCTGCTCCGCAGCGCCTCCGATGAGACGAGCAACCTCCGGGATATGCGCCTCATAGCCGACAAGCCCCTCTATTCTCAATTCCTTTTGCTGAACGGCACGGGCGCAGATGGCAGCCAGCGCATCAGGTGTTTCGAACCCACCGCGATGCATGCCGGTATCCGTCTCAAAGGCTATTCTGATTGTTTGCCCCGCTTCGCGCGCCAGTGCCGCATATTGATCGAGCCGGTCCGGGCTATCGATCAGAAACACGGTGCGGCGCAGAAGATCCGCGACCAGATGCGGAGAAGCGAGCCGCATCCACGCCGCAAGCGCTCTTGTGGGAAGCGGTTTCCCGTACAGGATTTCTGCCTTCGGGAACGCCTCCAATACGGCGCAGGTCATCGGCAGATGGAAGCTCATCAGGCGCATCGTTCCGGCTTGTGTCAGAATGCGCTCAAGCAATGGGATCGATGACAGAGACTTATCGACGACCCTTAAGCCAAGACCCGGCGCAAGACCGCGTGCAATCGTGGCAATATTTGCATCGAGCCTATCTCGATCGACAACAAGCACGGGACGAAACAGGTCGGCCTGGGAAAGTGCTTCGGAGAGCATCCGGAAATAGTCGGCTTCAGCCATTATCGCACCCCAAGCAGCGTCGCCATGTAAGGCGAGATAAAGCGATTTTCGGGATCTATTTCGGATCTGATCTCCATTGCATCCTTAAATCGCGGATAGATGCCGACCAGATCGGCAGCCCTCAGGTTATGCAATTTACCCCAATGCGGTCGCCCACCCCGCTTACGGAACACGGCTTCCGCAGCAAGGAAGAACGCTGCCGGATTTTCACCGATGCCGTGATGAATGGCTATGGAACACGTGTCACGCTTGTAGAAGGGGCTGAGCCAGAATTCGTCCCCTTTGACGGTGCGGACTTCAATGGGAAAGTAGATTTCCGGAAAGCGCTTCTCAATCAGTTCGATGATCTCTGCCAGAGCCCCGGCTCCCTCTTCAAACGGTAGATGATATTCCATTTCATTGAACTTGGTCTGGCGGTCGGTGACATAGACCTTCATCCATTCACCCACGGCCTCCTCGTCGGACAGCTTCGCCATGGCATTGCCGATCAATTTGCGTCGCAAGCCGGGAAACCATCGCAGAAAGGTTCTGAGTTTCTTCAGCGTCGCAAGACCGTTTTCGTCCTCCGAGGTCACTTGAAAATCACCCGGTTCGTCAGTGATATCCAGAGTCTGAAAAAGCGCATGATTGGCAAAGGGAACAAAGAAAATCTCCGCCGATCGATGAGCTGCCATCAGGCTTTCGAAGTTTTCAAGCGTATCGCCAATCGGCATCATTGTCCGCTTGCGGCGCAGATTATAAGCCGGGACATTCTGAAAGGTAACGGCAGTCAAGGCTCCGAAACTACCGAGCGTCACGCCGGTCGCATGGATCATCTCGTCATCGCGTCCGGCTATAAATTCCCGGTGCGTGCCGCGACCATCGATGAATTGCATGCCTTTCAACAGAGTGTGATAAGCGCCCAGGCTAAGGCCCGAACCATGCGTTGCGGTGCCAAGCGCGCCGGCGACAGACTGCTTGTCGATATCGCCCATGTTGGGCAGCGCTTGACCGATCCCGGCGAGCAATTCCGCCAGATCGCTCAGCTTGGTACCCGCTCCAATCGTTGCGGTCAGGGCGTCACTGTCATAATCGATCAAACCGGACAAAGCCGACAGATCGACGATCGTTCCAGGGGTCGAGACAAGCGGCGTAAATGAATGGCCCGAGCCAACGAGGCGGAGCGGTCCTGGCGCCGAGCGGATGGTATTCTTCAACTCTTCATTCGTGCTGGGACGAAGAATTGCTTTCAGCTGGGTCTCAACGGTGCCTGACCAATTGCTCCACGATACATTTTCGCCTGAAACCATCGTAACTTCCTCTGTTTATAGGAGGCTTGTTCGGCCACACCGACCGGCGGGCCTTAAGGCCATTTTTATGTAACCCCAATCATTTCTGCTTTCTCACTGTGCGCCAGCATGCCCATTTGCTATGGTAATTGAGAAAAGCTGACACTGTGTCAATTTTTACTTTGGCGTATGTCACAAATTTGTCAACTCGAAAGCGGAGCACGCTATGACGAGCGACCAAAAGACATTGCGGAGACAGCCCCGCCAGGAGCGCAGCAGAGACCGTATTGACGATATCCTTTCGGCAGCAATGGAGCTGATTGGTCAAAAAGGCAGCGCTGCTGTCACCATGCGCGGCATTGCCACTGCAAGCGACATGTCTCTGGCGACCGTCTACCATTACTTTCCAAACAGAACCGCAGTCATCGCTACGCTTTTTGAACGATATTCCGAGGGAACGCGCGAAGTCATAGATACGGCTCTTCAGGACATTGAGGATGCCTCTGGTATTGGCGATGCGGCGGAAATGATCGTTGATTTCTATTATAATCGCGTCCGGAGCGACCCTGCTGTGCAGGACCTGCTCGATGCCGTCCATGCCGACAAGGCGCTGCATGACCTCGACATCCAGGAAACCCTCCGGCAGGCCGACCAGTTCAGTCGGAGTACACAGGGCTTTCTGGCGGAAAGTTGCAGGCAGGAATATGCGCGCGCCGTCTATTTGCTATTCCAGCTCGCCAGCGCTGCAATTCGTCTGGCCTTGCATGAGAATGAAGAAAAAGGCGCCGTGATCATTGATGATTATCGACGTCTTATTCGTGGCCGGTTCAACCAATTCGAACAGCTATAACAACTGGAATCGGTCAGCCATTCTGTGATTCGACAGTAAGCTGACGGACACCAGAGGGTGGACAATGTCTATGTCGCAACACCCATCGCCTCACCAGTAGACGCTCGGCTCGGCGGTGTTTTCGCAAGGGGCAAGGCCGGCAAAAAGCGCTTGACATTTCTGTACTGTACCGTTTAGATCAGTTTCGGAGGGATTGATCTAAAAGCACCTTTGGGTTGCGATCAATCAAAGGAGGAGTTCACATGTCCACACAGTCGCGCGATATGCGCCCTATGCTTGGTAAGCCGTCCGTTGTCCGGCGGTGCCTTTCAGCTGAAATGCCAGTCAACATAATTGACCGGATTGAATCGCGACGTCCGCGAAAGGCCTAGTACAAATCATTACTCTATATGCCGACGCCGTGTCACGGTGATCGGATTGGTGCGCCGACTTAAGTGTCGTGATGGCGCTTTAGCGTTTGTCAGGGAACATTGGAACCCGGTTTTCCCGAAAAGACAAACGAAAACAAGAGAGGCGAGAGTCTGTCTGGTTCAATCTGAACCTGAGAGACTCTGACCCCATACAATACCAGAAAAAAGGACCCCAGACAGTGAGTGGATTCACAATTGTCAACGGCATCGCTGAGATCAGCGATCCTGCTATCTACACGAACTGGCTTGATAACGAAGAGTTCAAAGCCGCGGTCGCGGCGGATCCATCGCCAGAGCGCACAGCGATGAAGCGATTACTGATCGAGTTCGAAGCCGACCTCTCCAGGATCGTCCGTGACAATGTCGTAAAAGAGCGGGTCGTTGAGGTGATGACGAAGTACATCGCCGAGGACTACATCCAGCACGACCCGAATGCATTCGGCCATGGCCGCGAAAAACTCATAGAGCAGTTCCGACTGGTGCCGATAGCTGGCTCGACGCCGCCGCCCGTGGTGAGCGTCATTCTCGACGGAGAGGTCGGTTGCCTGATGATGCGCGAACTCGCGCCGGATCCGGTCGTGCCGGGTGCGGTTTACGAATGGAACATCCTGACTGTCTTCCGGGTCCACAACGGCAAGATCGCGGAACATTGGAGCACCTTCCGCAAGGTCGTCCCCGGTCAGAATCCGATGGGGAATTGAGAAGACCGAACCCGTTCGCAGCCCGGCTCCAAGGACGCATTGGGGCCGGCTTCGCCGACATCGCCGATTAGAGTTTGTCAGGGAAAAGTGGAGCCCGATTTTCCCAAAGAGACAAACGAAACCAAGAGAACCGAGAGTTTGTCCTGTTCAATATGACCTTGGCCGACTCTCGTAACGTGGAGCAACCGATGACCTTGCAAAACAAACCGCCTGTAGGGGGTCTTCCTCCGGAGTTTCCACCGCTGGCAGGGGGCCTTCCTCACCAGCCGAAATTTCCAGACTCGCCGTATCTCAGTGAGGTTGGGCGTCGGATACGCGACGACATCCTCGAGATGCTGCCGCTGTTGCGCAAACATGCGGCTGAGAGCGAACAGCTCGGTGCGCTTGCGCCAGAGACGCTAGCGGCCGTCGATCGCTCCGGTGCCTTCAAGATCACCATCCCGACCGAGCTTGGAGGCTATGCACTGGGCGCGCGCGATTCTGCGGAAATCGTCAAAGCGCTTGGCCAGGGCGATGCTTCCGCTGGCTGGCTGGTGATCGTCTCGAGCGCCGCCAGAAATGCCCTGGGCTTCGATCCAAAGGCCCGCGACGAAGTCTTCGCCGGCATCCAGGACTGGGTTGGGCCAATCATGTTTGGTGCCACCGTCTTCGCGCCAAAGGTTGGTGATGGCCGCAAGGTCGACGGAGGCTACATGGTGAAGGGGAAATGGTCCTTCGGCAGCGGTTGCAAACATGCTGCCTGGGGAGCCGTCGGGTTCGAATATGACGACCCGACAAGCGGCGCGCGGTTGCGCGCCATGGGTATCCTGTCACGCGACCAATATGAAATCGTCGATGACTGGCATGTCATGGGCCTGCAAGCGACAAATTCAAACAGCGTCCGGGCCGACCAGGAAATTTTTGTTCCCGACTACCGCGTCGTTCACACCAATGATCTGCCGCGGGTGATGGACTCATTGAAGGGCAAATATTCCGGGCTAGCCTTCAAACACAGCCCGATTGGCGGCATGGTCGCCATGACATGCACCTTCGCGGCCCTGGCGATCGGTATAGCGCAAGGTGCCCTCGACTCTTTCCTCGAACAGGCAAAGAAGCGACCACCCTTCAACCTTCCCTATAAGACGATGTCGGAAATGGCCTCCATCCAAATGGTTGCCGGTAAGGCGCGCGCCGTTGTCAACGGAGCGAATGCCGTGCTCTGGCGCCACGCCGACGAAATCGACCGGCGTGCGATTGCAGGGGAAGACTTTTTCCCCTGGAACGAACCCGAGATCACCATGGACCTCGTCCACCAGATCCATGAATGCCTGCGCGTGGTCGACGGGCTCCTACTCGCACTTGGCTCGTCCGCTGTCGTCCTCAGCAATCCGTTGCAACGCGCCTTGCGCGATATCCATGTGCTGGCGACGCATGGTGCGTTCCGGATCGATCCAATGGCCGAAATCAACGGACGCGACATGTTCGGTCTCGAACCTTTCCCGATGATTGCCGCCCTGAGTTCACCTCCTCCAGGCTCACCTCCTACTGGTAAGGGTCCATCGCATATGCCTCCACCGGGCATGACACCTCCACCGGGCATGACACCTCCAGCAGGCATGGCCCCACCACCAGGCATGACGCCCCCACCAGGTACAACACCCGCGCGAGGTTAAGCCTCCTTACCGATCGCCATCATCAACTTCGGATAGCGCGGTCATCACCGTCGGCGTCCGCCTTCACTGAGTTCAAGGAGTTCCGATGTCTCAAACGGATCTATCTATGGCGAAGGGGCTTCCCGCTACGCCCTATTCAAGTGGAACAATGCCGGCGCGCGATAGCGCTCCGCCGAAAGTCAGCTGGAAACAGTATATCGCCGACTTCGTAAAGGCCCCCAGCAAGGCAAAGGCCGCACTTATCGGCAGTCTTCTTCTTGTGGCCATGGGGCCGGCTGGCCTCTCGGCACTCACTCCGTTCGTGGTGCCCGCATTCGCGATGAAAACCGGGACACCGCTGCCGGAAGCTATGCTGATGTTTGTCGCTTTGCCGCTGATTATCGGTCCGCTCGTCCTGCCTTTCGCCGGACAATGGGTTGATCGGTTGGGTGCCCGACGTGTCGCTCTTCCCGGGATCATCCTCTACGCACTTGTCACGGCGATCATACCACTTGCTGCGGGCAAGCTCTGGCTGATGGGAATACTTCTCGTTCTCGCGTCGATTTTTGGATTCGGGTCCAGTCTGGGTATAGCGTTCAAGGTGATTTCCGAGTGGTTCCCCAAGCATCGGGGCGTCGGTTTCGGCCTTATCGGGGTCGCATCCAGCCTGTTCAGCGCAATTTTTTCTCCCCTGTTCCAATGGCTTGTAAACGGCAATGCGCCGGTGTCACTACCAATGATGCCGGGCATGGGCACTGAAGACCCATCCAAATCCGCAGCAGTGGTTGCGGCCATCGACCCCAGCATATATGCCGGGCTTGGCTGGAACGGTGCCTATTACGTGATCGCAATCGCGATCGCCGTCATCGGTATCCCCGCTGCCTTTTGGCTTATCTCCGAACCGAAGGTGAGTACGGCTGCGGAAGTGCCGAAGACCGTGGATGTCAATCTGCCCGGCGTCCCGTTCAAGGAGGCAATTCCGACACGCGCCTGGATCTCGATCACGCTGTTCATCGCATTCGCCGCCGCAGGGCCGATTGCCATGCGCCAGAACGCAGTGGACTTCTACGGCCAGACAGGCATCGATCCGGCGACCGTCTCTCTTGCGCTGTCCATGTGCTTCAGCACCTCGGTTATCGGGCTGCTTGCCGCCGGAGCCGTCCTGGATCGGGCAAACCATCCATGGGTGGTCGCGGTTCTCCTGGCGACGGTTCCGATCGGTCTGGCACTTGCCCTCGTCAATAGCGGCAATCCTGCGCTTCTCTACCTGTCCATGGCGCTTCTTGGCTTCGCAACCGGCGCAGAATCCACTCTCGGTCCGACACTGATCGCCAGGTATTTCGGACTGAAATCCTTCGCCGCCCTGCAAGGTCTCAGCCTCGCAATCACCTCCCCGGCCCTGGCATTGGCTCCATTCCTCGTCAGTGTGGTCAAGACAAGTTCGGGCAGCTACGTTGGTCCACTGCTGATGCTGACTGCAATCGCCCTGGTCGCAGTCATTCTCGCCGCCATGCTTCCGAGATATCCGAAACCATGGGTGCTCCATCAGCCCTCGGTAGACACAGCTCCCGATCGGGCAACAGCGACGACCTCATGACCCTAGCCATGTCTGGTAGGTCCCGAGAGGACGTTGTTGATACCGGATGGGTGCCTGGATTTGCCTGAAGAACGGCTGTCTTTGTCCCGCACCAGTCCCTAGATCGGGCCACCCCAGCAGCACGGCTTATTACATAATACCAGGAGCCATTGAAAATGACTCCTGGTATTCCTTTGAAAAGATCTCAAACCTCTGATAAAATTGAGCTATTTTCAAGGCTTTGATACTACGCCACTTTTGCAAGCGGCATCATGTTGCGGTCGAAATAGATCAGTGGCAGCTTGTCCTTGTCACCGGATGCGACATGGACATTGCAGATGAAGATCGTGTGCGTGCCTGACTGCATCGTTTCATGCACAGAACAGGTGAAGCGCGCGCATGCACCTTGAAGCGATGGCTGCCCAAGGTCGTCCTCAGTCCACTCACCAAGATCAAACCGCTTTTCCTGCGCAACCTTGCCGCCAAAAGCCATTGCGACATCCTGCTGGTCGGCGGCAAGGATGTTCAGCGTTAGCCTGCCATTCTGCTGCAAGAACGGATGCGCCGAAGCTGTCACGTTCACGCAGACCAGCAGTCGTGGCGGCTCCTGGCACACCGAGCAGGCAGCGGTTACGGTCAGACCCGCCCGCCCGGCGGGACCATCGGTTGTCACCACTTTCACGGCTGCGGCCATCATAGCCATTGCGTCCTTGAACTGCACGTCATCCGCAGCCCCCATATGGATTATTTCAGACATTCCATCCCTCCAGAGTTGATAGGCGGGGAGCCCAGCATCGGCAGGCTCCCCTGCGAAATTATTCAGCAGCAGCCTGAGCGGATTGGGAAAACGCACCGCGATGTGCTGCCCCGGGATGGTTATCTGGAAGACGCGGGCCGTGACCGAACAGTTTTTGTCGCAAAGGGCCTTCGGCATAGTCACGCTGGGCAAGGCCACGATCCTGCAAGACCGGCGTGACGTGATCGATGAAGTCGATATAGGTGTCGGGGTGCAATTGGCAGATCATGTTGATGCCATCAATGCCCGCATCCTGCCAAAGCGCCAATTCGTCGGCGATACTTTCCGGCGTGCCGACAATGCGGCAATTGTAGGAAAGCGCGTTTGCGACCTCCTTGACGGTGGCCTTTTCGCCATTTAGCTTGCCCATCTCGATCATGCGTGCGTAACCTTGCAGGCCATCGAGACCGGACTCATCGACCGGCTTGTCAGGGTCGAGATTGGAGAGATCGACACCCATGTCGCGGCTGACATGCGCGGCAAGGCCTTCATAGCTGACCCATTCGTCGATCTCCGCAGCCTTCCGCTCCGCCTCTTCCATCGTGCTGCCGACGACGAAGGACAGGCCCTGAATGAACTTAAGGTCTTCGGCTCCGCGCCCCATCTGCGCCGCCACCGCCTTGGTGCCGGCAATCCCGATCCGGGCACCGCCGACATTCGGATAGAGAACGAAAGTTCCCTCCGCGTGCTGCGCCGCGAACTGGCTGCCACGCTTGGAGGCCCCTGCTTGGTAGAGCATTGGCGTCCGTTGCGGAGAAGGGCTGACCAGATGCGGCCCCTGCACCTTGTAACGCTCTCCGACATGATTGATCCGATGCACTTTGGTATGATCGCTGAACACGCCGCTCTCACGGTCCGCGATCAACGCGCCGTCCTCCCAGGACCCTTCCCAGAGCTTGTAGAGAACGGACATATATTCGTCCGCCCAGTCATAGCGCTGGTCATGCGGGACAATCTTGTCATAGCCGAAGTTGCGGGCGGCATTGTCCGTCACGCTTGTGACGATATTCCAGCCGATACGGCCGCCGCTGATATGGTCGAGGGTCGAGGCCTTCTTTGCAAACGCGAAAGGATGCTCGGACAGGATCGAGCTGGTGAAAACCAGACCAAGGTTTTTCGTCACCCCCGCAAGAGCCGCGCACAAGGTGAAGGTGTCGTTGCAAGGCATATGAAGACCTTGCTGGAAATAAGCATCCCACTTGCCATCATAGGCCGGATCGATGCCAAGAATGTCCGCGAAGAACATCGCGTCGAACCGCCCCTCTTCCAGTTTTGTCGCCAGCTTTGACCAGGTCTCGAACTCATTGAAGCTGGCGAGCTGATTTTTCGGATGCCGCCATGTCCCGTGGTAGATGTGCGAGGGAACGTTCATCGTGAAGCAATTGAATATAAGCCGTTTGCGCATGTCTGCTGCTCCTGTTGATCTTTGTTGCTCCTCCCAGGACAAAGACTATGAGACAGGTTGGCTTGCGTCTTGGCTGACAGTGAACACCGACTATGCTGACCGTGCAGGAAGGCCGTCAGCCTTTCGAATTCGCGGCACTGCCGTTTGCGGGCCCGATGAGATGACTGGCATGATAATTGCTTCTAAACTTGCGAATAGTGCCCCCTGGAGGCGATGGCATGGCAGTCTGGAACGCGAACGAAATGCCGGAGCGGGACCGCTTTCCCTATTGGAGGGAGGTTCTGTGCGAAGCCTATATTGCCCTCAATCCCATTCTTGAGGGCGAGCAGCGCTTCAAGGGAGAGGTAAAGGCCAATCTTCTCGATTGCATCAACGTCACAACCATTTCCTCGAGCCGGCAGAAGATCCATCGCAGACGCCTGGATATCAGCCGTATGCCGCACGAAGTCTACTTCCTCAATCTTCAGGTCAAGGGACAGTGCCGGATGATGCAAGGCTCCCGGGAAGCACTGCTGGAACCAGGTGATTTTTCGCTTGTGGACTCAACCGAGCCTTATCTCAACGATTACTGTAGCGATGACTGGACCCAATATTCCTTCCGCATCCCGCGAGCCATGCTCAAACCATTGCTGAAACAGGCAGACAAGCAGACGGCAATCCGCTTTACCAGTGCGCATCCCATAGCGTCCGTCGCCATCGACTATCTGAAATCCGTTGCGCAGAATGCCGAACACATTGGATCTGCCTCGACGCCGATTGCAAATCACATCGTTGATCTCATCGCCATGACGGCAGGCGTGTCCACAAGCGAAGAAGACCGCGCCCGGGGGACACTCAGATCGCAACTTTCACGGTCGGTTATTCAGTTTATCGGCGCGCATGCCGCAGACCCCACACTGACCCCCGCCAAAGCGGCGCAGCACTTCAAAATATCGGTCCGCTACGTCCACCGTCTTCTGGAGGAGAGCGGCGAGACCTTCAGCCGCCTGCTGCTCAAGCGGCGTCTGGAGCGATGCGCCAACGACCTTCGTGCTGAGGCCGCTATCTCAATCAGTGAAATCGCGTTCCGTTGGGGCTTCAACGACCTTTCGCACTTCAGTAAAACCTTCAGGCACCATTTCGGAGTGGCTCCTCGCGACTATAGGGGACAGTAGGCGGCGCTTGTGGCGCCGTCTATGTGGTGTGATCTGCCGCTTCTGTCGGAAGCTACGAACAAGACGCCCGCCCGTCTCACTCAACCGCAGGGACAACATCACTTGGTTGGGCGATCGGTCCAGGACGGTGGTGCGCCAACGGCTCCGGCCAGAACATCGCGAAGACCCGGTGCCCGCCCAAACACTTCACACGCCGCATTTTTGGGCTTTCCACCCAGTTGCGACTTCAATTTTTGGCCTGAGGGCAAGGAAAGGTCCAAACCGGAGGATTGACGGCCTTTTACCAGTATCTCTGAGAACTGGCTGGCAAATGACGATGCGAGGCCATAGGCGTCACCGACTTCTGAAACACGCGCAGTATTGGTGATGGAATTTGCACCGCGGGACCAGACGATGGCCGCTCGTTGAGCACCTTTTGCGTCAACCGCCTCCGCCTCGACAGCAAGACCTCCCAGGCCGATTGGCAGACGTGGGACACCCACAGGAAGAACGAAGGAGGTTCCCAATGTGACTGCGGTCGACAGGCCCGCCACGGCTTTGCTGGTCGGTACTATGTCGGTTATTACGGCGTGAACGGTGAGATCAGCCGCCTCTCCGGGAGCAACAACCCGGTATTTATCACTGAGATCGATACACATTGCGCGATCCAGAGCATTGGAGACCAGCCTGTCATTCCCGGCGTCATGGAGCCTCGAAGAGGCCAGCGGCGACAAACGTGTGGGAGAAATGGAAACCGTTTGCGCCGCCACTATAGCCGGGGTGTCAGCAAAACTGCGCGATTTGCTGACGTGACCTTCAACAGGACCCAAGCCTTTATAGGAGGACAGCGTACCGGACTGAGTGAGCGGAACGGAGCTACACCCAGCCAATACCATCACAAGAAGGAGACCCGCCACCTTCCCCTTGGCGGAATGAACATGGCAAACGGGTGAGTTGGGAGCTTTGCTATCGGCAAGATGCGTCTTCATTTTCGTGACTTTCATGGAATGGATAGCAGGGGAATGGATGGTTTTTCGAAATTGCGTTTCCGGCAGATATCGAGCGATCATCTTCACGGTTGAGCCTCCGCTTTGCCGTTCGGATCATCGTTCGATCGCGACTTTTGTTCGGCATTCAGCAGCAACGACATCGCACAAGGCAGTAGCGTCAGGGTCAGCACGGTTGCCACGGCAAGCCCGCCAATGATGGCAAAGGCCATGGGGCCCCAGAAAATCTCGGCGGCAATTGGGATCATCCCGAGAATCGCGGCACAGGCGGTCAGAACGATCGGACGGGCGCGATGGATCGCGGCCGCGATGATGGCGTCTTTGGGCGCTTGCCCAAGTGCGACGTTCTGGTCGATCTCCTGAATGAGAATGACGGCATTGCGAATGATCATCCCGCACAAGGCGATGACACCAAGTTGCGCGACAAAACCCATGGGCGTACCAGTCGGCCACATGGCTGCGACCACGCCGATGAGGCCGAATGGCGCCATGAACAGAGCCAAGGCCATTCTGGAAAAGCTCTGCATCTGGACCATCAACAGAACTGCAATGGCAAACAGCATCACAGGAATAACGGCGTAGATCGACGAATTGCCTTTCTCGGATTCTTCCGTGATGCCGCCTGCAATAATAGAGTAACCCATGGGAAGCTCCGCGCGCAGAGCATTGAGCTGGGCATCGGCTTGCTCGGCGACCATGGCGGCCAACGCATTCTTTTCAACGTCAGCCTGAACAGTGATCATCGGCTTTCCTTGCTGGCGCCAGATGATCGGGTCTTCCATCCCGTAGGCAACCGAAGCGACTTGCCGAAGCGGCACATAGTTTCCATCGCCGGTGCGCAGTTCGAGATTGCCGATGGTCGAGACCGAGTTACGGTCGGCTTCAACGCCCTTGACCATGACATCAACGAGTTTGTCCTTGTCGCGAACCGTGGTGACTTTCGATCCCGAAAAGACGGCCGCGATCTCACTGGCGATGGATTCCGAACTCATACCCAATGTGCGCGCTTCGATCTGGTTGACCTTGATCGTCACGCTTTTCTGCGGTTCGCCAGCCGTGAGATTGACGTCGCGGGTATCTGGATTTTGACCGATGATCGCAGCCACTTTTGTCGACAGGGCACGAACCTGCTGATAATCCGGCCCGGAAACCCGGAACTTCAGCGGCCATCCGACGGGAGGACCGAGTTCAAGAGGCGAAACACGCGTGACGATATCCGAAAAACGCTCATTGAGCACAGCTTCGATCTTGCGGCGGACACTCTCCCGTTTTTCAACACTTTTGGCGACGACGACTGTTTCCGTGACATTGTCGTTGTCGAGTTGCAGATCCATCGGCAGATAAAAGCGAATGGAGCCTGAACCGACATAGGTGATGAAATGATCGATGTCGCGGTCGGTTCGCAAGATCGCTTCCAATTCGCGCGCACGAATGTCTGTCGCGGCCCGCGATGCATTTTGAGGAAGCGTGAGACTGACCAGCAGTTCCGGTCTGTCGGACGCCGGAAAGAACTGCTGTTTCAATTGCCCGAGCCCACCAAGGGACAAGGCAAAAGCGGCAGTCGCCAACAGGATCGTCAGCCACCGATGCTTGAGGTTCCAGCCCAGTATTTTGCGATAGGTAGCCATGACGATACCCGTCTTCTTATGGGTATGTGCAAGGCTGCGGGGCAATATCCAGGTGCCAAGGATCGGCGAAAACAGTACCGCAACGATCCAGGAGGACGACAGAGCAATCAGGATCACCATGAACAGGGAGAGGGTATATTCTCCCGCACTTGAGGCGGCAAAACCCACTGGAATGAAGCCTGCGATCATCACCAATGTGCCGGTCAGCATCGGAAATGCGGTGGTCTCATAGGCATGGGTTGCCGCAACCAGACGCGACTTGCCTTTTTCAAGGCAGGAGACCATGCTTTCGACGGTGATCATCGCATCATCCACCAGCAGGCCCAATGCGATAATCAAGGCGCCCAGCGAAATTCTCTGAAGTCCGACGCCGGTCAATTCCATACCCAGGAATGTCAGGGCAAGAACGATGGGAATGGAGGCGGTGATAACCAACCCGGCCCTTGCCCCCAGGGAGACAAAAGAGACGGCCAGCACGATGACGATCGCCTCCACCAGAACCTTCATGAAGCCGTTGACGGCATCCTTGACGACTGCCGACTGATCCGCGACTTGGATCATCTCGATCCCGTAGGGAAGATTGGAGGCAATCGCGTGCATGCGATCTTTCAGGGCCTCGCCGAAAGAGAGAAGGTTTCCATCCTTTGCCATCGAAACGGCCAGACCAATGACCTCCTTTCCGTTTACCCGCACCGAGGCGGCAGGCGGATCGGTGATCGTGCGGGAGATCGTCGCGATGGAGTCGAGCCGAAAATATCGGCTGCCAAGCTTTAAGGTTATATCTTTCAGGCTGTCTTCGGAGGCAAAGGCTCCGGTGACACGAACCGAAATCTTTTCCTCGCTGGTCCGGACGGTTCCAATCGGATTGACGGAATTCTGGGCTCTGATGGCTTCGATTGCGGCAGACGGATCGATACCCAGGCTGGCAAGCTTGCTCTGCGCGAATTCGATGACGATCTGCTCGTCCTGGGTGCCGAGAATGTTGACCTTGCCGATATCTGGCAAGGACAGGATTTCACCACGGATTGCCTCCACGCGGTCGCGCAGTTCACGTTGGTTGATCCCCTCTGCCCGGAAAGCATAAATGCTTCCATAGGTGTCACCGAATTCATCGTCGAAGAATGGCCCCTCGACCCCTTCGGGCAATGTCGAGGTGATATCCGAGATCTTCTTGCGAACCGTGTACCAGATACCATCGACTTCAGCGGGCGGCGTGTCGTCACGCAGGTTCACCATGATGACCGACTGGCCGGGCCGCGTGTAGCTTTGGGTATAATCGAGATGCGGCGTCTCGGAGAGCTTCTTTTCGAGTTTGTCGGTCAACAAGTTCACAGTGTCTGTCGCACTGGCACCCGGCCAACGCGCCCCGACGACCATCGTTTTGATGGTGAATGGTGGATCTTCATTACGCGAGAGCTTTTGATAGCTCAGGATGCCACTGATGATCGCGGCAAACATCAGGAAGATAACAAATGACTGATGGCCAAGAGCCCATTTCGATAAATTGAACCGGGCACGCGACTGGGGTGATTGTTCGCTCACGATTGCGCCCCCTTCTCAACAGTAACCGCCTCGCCATCGCGCAATTTGCTCACCCCGGCCGTGGCGACGATGTCGCCATCGGCCAGTCCTTCTGAAATGAGCATGTCGTTTTCGCCATATCGTTCGATCTTGACCGAGCGAACCTGGAGTGTCCTGGTTTCCGGCAGGTAGACGAAAACCGCCTGGTCCTGCCCCCGGCTGGTCAGTGCAGATGCCGGAACCTTGAAAAGACGTTTTGGCGAAAGGGTTACTTTGCCGGCAACCGCAGCGCCCAGAGGCGCGCTGCCCAAGGCACCATCCAGCGTGACTTTGACCCGGTAGGTGCGCGTCGCCGCGTCAGCGGAAGGCGTGACTTCACGAACCTTTCCTTTGGCGGTCAGGGTCGGATTGGACAGCAGGCTGACCTCCACGTCGCTTTCGTTCAGGTTTTCAATCAACATCTGTTCAGGCACGTCGAAGACCGCGTCGAGTTCGGTGTCGGAGCTGAGGGTCAGAACCGTTTGCCCTGTGGTCACGACCTGGCCCACATTGATGGAGACGCCTGAAACGACACCGTCTCGTCCCGCTTTCAGATCCGTATAGGAGAGGTTCTGTTGCGCGCTCGCCAAAGTCGCGGCGGCGACTTCGAGCTTTGACTTCGCCGCTTGCAGATTGGCATCGCTCTGCTGGACCTGAGCTCGCGATACCGCATTCTTGCCAATGAGTTCCCAGTTCCGGGCTGCGGTCAAATCCGCCAGTGCCAGATCCGATTTTGCCTCATCGACTTGCGCGGATGCGGACGCGACGTTGATCAAGGCTGGCGTCTTTTCTACTGTTGCAAGCACATCCCCCTTTTTCACGGATGATCCCGTCTCGACGCGAAAAGCCACCAGTCCGTCGATCCTGAAGCTCATCGGCGTTTCATAACGCGGACGGATCTCGCCGGTCTGGCGAAAGACCTCCCCGACAAGCTCCGATTTGACTGTGACCGCCTTAATGGCGCGAGGTGTCTTTTGCGTGCTGGCTTCATCCGAACAGGCGCTTAGAAGCACGGCAAAAACGCCTGTGGTACATAGGATCATTCGTCTCAGCATGTGCACTCCAGTGTTTGCTGGCGTGCCTCCGGTAAAAGAGGCAGCAGATTGACTGCCGTTCTCTCCCACATGGATGATCGGTTGGGTGTTTCATTCTGTTAAGTTTTGTTAAAGGCCTGTCGTCTGGTCCGATCGAGTACAACAAATCTTAATATATAAGACGTCCGAAGCCTGAAACGATTATGGTAAGAGAATGTTTTGAAGGGGAAGCGACCCTTTTTACAAGCAACAATGGATAAGCGATGTCGGAAGCGCCCAAGATCCTGATTGTAGAAGATGACGAGCAGATTGCCGGCATGGTCCGCGATAGCCTCAACGAGCAAGGAATGCTCGTCGAGGTCGCAGCGGATGGCGCCGACATGGACGCCAAGATGCGTGCACTGGAGTTCGATCTCGTCGTCCTCGATGTGATGCTGCCCGGAGAGGACGGATTTAGCATCTGCAGGCGGCTTCGAGGCAGCGGCGATATTCCCATCCTGATGCTGACCTCGGTGAGCAGCGATATCGACCGTGTCGTCGGTCTGGAAATCGGCGCTGACGACTATGTCACAAAGCCTTTCGTTCTCAGGGAATTGACGGCACGGATCAAAGGTCTTCTCAGGCGCTCCAGAGTGACATCTCAACGGCCAGACAGTTTACGGAAAAGCTTTTTCCGCTTCGATGGATGGCAGGTTGATCCTGCCCGGCGGCAGATCCACGATCCAAGCCACGCTCGCGTTGCAATGACCACCCATGAGTTCGATTTGCTGCTGGCCTTCTGCCAAAACCCTGGACGCGTGCTGACCAGGGAGCAATTGCTGAGCGCGACCCATGCGGGCCTGGCAGGCCCGATCGAACGCAGCATTGATGTCCATATCAGCCGGTTGCGACAGAAGATCGAAAAAGACCCGCGAGACCCGGCGCTTTTGAAAACGGTTCGCTTGGGTGGCTATGTCTTCACTGCCGTCGTGGAAGAGGTTCATGTCTAGGAATTTTCGTGCGTTACCAAGAACCCTTCGCGGCCAAATCACCGTCATCATTCTCCTGGCATTGGTCACCGTCATCTTAACAGGCAGGACATTGGAAAATGTCGCGAAAAATGATTACGCCATCCCCAATCTGGAAAGCACCGCCACACAGGTCAGGACCCTCGCGCTTGTTTTGGCACAGGCCTCTCCTGACGAACGCACCTCCATTCTAACCAACGCGCAACGCGCAGGCTTGGAGGTCTCGCTTGCACCGATATCGCTGTCTGACAAGTTCAAGACCTCCCCCGAGTTCCAGGGTTTTGCCGAGACATTTGTCGATTTTCTGTTTCCGCCTGACGGGGAACCGCCCCTTGGCGGCTGGCGCGCGTTTCTGGATGGCCGTCGTGTGTTTGCCGAGAAAGTGGATGACCAGACAATGGTTATATTTTTCGGTCTTCCCGATACGATTCTGACGACTTCGTTTCTCAGCCAAACGACCTATTACTTTATCGCGGTGGTCGTCTTGATGGCTTTTTTCTTCGCCTTTGCGATCAGGGCGGTGACCGAACCGATAAAGAGAATATCCGAGGCAGCGATAAAGTCGGATATCAACAATAGCTCCCAGATTTTCGAGGAGCGCGGCACGATTGAGATCCTACTGCTTGCCCGTGCGCTGAACGGCATGCGAAATCGTATTCGCATCATGGTGGATGGCCGGACCCGAATGCTGAGGGGGATTAGTCATGACGTTCGCACTCCCTTGACGCGGCTCAGATTGCGCTCGGAGCGCATGGAGGCCGGTGCCTTACGGGAAGCCCTGCTGACGGATATTGATCATATCGATGATCTTCTGACCGAAAGCCTGAACTATCTCCGTGATGATTTTGCAACCGAAGGTATTGAACGCGTTGATGTTGCGAGCATCCTGCAAACCGTTTGCAGTGATTTTTCAGACATAGGCTTCGATGTCGAATATCAGGGGCCGAACAAGCTGATCGCCAACTGCCGACCGCTCTCGATCATGCGGGCAGTCACCAATCTTTGCGACAATGCAACCAAGTTTGGAAAAACCATCCTCGTCAAACTCCAGGTCAATGGCCCAGTTTTTTCGATCCTGGTGATCGATGACGGACCAGGCATTCCCAAAGATCTCAGAGAAAAGGTTTTCGAACCGTTTTTCAAAGGAGACGCTTCGCGTAGCAAACGCGCTGGTTTTGGCCTCGGTCTGTCGATTGTCGCAGATATAGCACATGCCCATCAGAGCAAAATTACCCTACTGTCCAATCACCCGACGGGCCTTATTGTACGGATCGACATACCCCAGCTCGCGCTTTAGAGCATCGGAACGATGCTCTAATATCAAGTCTCGAAGATGCTGACGCATCCTCAGCTTGAAAAATTGAATACCTCAAATTGGACTTGTAACGGATTTGTGCCGGTCACCTGAGCGTTTTAAGCTTGGATCAGGAGACCGGCGAGATGATTAAACATACTGAAGATTTTAAGCGAGAGGCTGTTCGGATTGCGCTGACCAGCGGGCTGTCACGGGAACGGATTGCAGCGGATTTGGGGGTGGGCAAGTCGACGCTTGGCAAGTGGATTTCTCACTATCGCCCGACAGATCTGGTAACGGAGCCACAGGCCGATCTGGCCCGTGAGAATGAGCGGCTGCGCCTGGAAAACCGTATCCTCAAGGAGGAGAGGGACATTCTAAAAAAGCTACGCAGTTCGTCGCGAGCCAAAAATCGTGAGATTTGCCTTCATTCATGAGCACCGCGATCGCTGGCCTGTCGAAGGACTATGCCGCGTCTTGCAGGTGTCCACGTGCGGCTATCGGGCCTGGGCGTCGCGCCCCACCTGCCAGCGTGCTCGCACAGATCTGAAGCTGCTGGCGCACATCCGCGAGCAATATACCTTGAGCCGTGGCACCTATGGCAGGCCTCGGATGACAATGGAGCTCAAAGAGGTGGGGCTTGAAGTGAGCGAGCGTCGTGTGGGACGGCTGATGAAGATCAATGGGATACGGCCTATTCGCACCCACCGCCACAAGGTCACCACCGATAGCCAGCACCACCTTGGCGTTGCTCCCAATCTGCTGGACGGGGATTTTCTGGCTGCTGCGCCCAACCAGAAATGGGCGGGCGACATCAGCTATATCTGGACCACTGAGGGCTGGCTCTACCTTGCGGTCGTCATCGATCTGTTCAGTCGGCGCGTGGTTGGTTGGGCTGTCAGCGACCGGATGAAGAAGGACCTGGCGACCCGAGCCTTGGAAATGGCCATAAACCTGCGCCAGCCACCCAAAGGATGTATTTTCCATTCCGGTCGCGGCAGCCAATATTGCTCCTACGACTTCCAGAAAAAGCTGCAGGTCCACGGCGTGCGGCCATCGATGTCAGGCAAGGGCAACTGCTATTGACGTGCCCCCCGATTTTGGTCCAGCGGGAGCTGGAATTTTCCGGGGTTTGCTCTGGGACCAAACCTTGGACCGCCGGGAATTAGAGTTTTCCGGCTCTGATCACGATGGCTGACTGGTTGCGCCACCGGGATTATGCAGGGCAATGGGGACGTTATATCCGATCGCCGAGTGAGGACGTTCCTCGTTGTAGTACTTACGCCAAGTCTCCAACTTTTCGCGGGAATCTGCAAGGGTTAGGAACCAATGGGCGTTCAGGCACTCCGACCTCAGCTTGCTGTTGAACGCCTCGATGAAGCCGTTGTCTGTCGGCTTGCCTGGCCGCGAGAAGTCCAGGGTGACGTTGTTCGCATAGGCCCAGAGGTCGAGATCACGGGAGATGAATTCGCTGCCATTGTCCACCCTGATCGTCTTGGGATATCCCGTCTTCCGGCAGATGACTTCCAGGGTCTGGACAACATCCTCGCCCCGGTAAGTGAAGCGGGCGTCGGCGGCCGGGCAGTAGCGCGAGTGGGTATCGACCACGTCAGCGCAAACGCAAAGCGTTTGTCGCGAGGATACGCAGCTTCTTGCCGGTCGCGAGCTGGTCGTGAACGAAGTCCATCGCCCAGACGTCGTTCGGCCCGACAGCCTCCTTGCGATCATCTCTGAGCTTTGCCTTTACCCGGCGCTTCGGATGCTTGTTGCGCAGTTGGAGTCCTAACTCTCTGTAAATCCTGCGTATCTTCTTCATATTGATCTTCCAGCCTTCGCGGCGCAAGTGAACATGAACACGCCGGTAGCCATACCGCACGCGTGTCTCACAAATCTCCTTGATGCGTCGTTCGAGTGGGGCCTGTCCGGTGCGGCGGGACTTGTAGTGGTATGTCGAGGTGTCGAACCTCAGGACCTTGCAGGCCCGTCGGATCGATATGCCCCAATCCACCAGCATCCCGTCGATCAGCTTGCGCTGCCGGGCAGGCCTCAGAGCTTTCGGCGGATGCCTTCCTGGAGCATTTCCCGGTCGAGCGTCAGATCAGCGACAATCTTCTTGAGCCTGGAATTCTCATCCTCCAGAGCCTTCAATCGGCGCATCTCGTCGGGCAGCAGGCCTCCATACTTCTTGCGCCAATTGAAATACGTCGCCTGGCTGATCCCCGCCTTCCGGCAGATCTCGGCCACCGGCACACCATCCTCGCCCTGCTTCAAAATGAACGCCTTCTGGGCGTCCGAAAACTTCGATGCCTTCATACTTCCGCTCCTTTTCCCAGCCGGGAAATTACCGCGGAAAACTCCAGTTATGAACGGTCCAGTTTCTGGGGATCAGAGCAAAAGATTTCCGAGCCGATTCTAGCGGTTGTCGAGGTTTTTACTTTCGTAAGGCTAGCTATTTTTTATCGGGAGAAAGGCTTATTTCCCACTTGTTCGGAACTCCTCGTGAATGGTCTCTTATTCTGTCTTCAATATGGTTTGCGTCCCACACCGCCGCCGCCTCTAGTCCTCTAATATCGTCATAAGTAGCAGGGCTGATGGCTCCGTTAGAGCTATTGTAAATCGAAAATGCGCCGGTAATTATGTCTTTTATAAAATAAAAGAATGGCCGATCAAGTCTACTTGGTATATTTGAATGTCCTATGATTGGCCATCTATCTGATTTAATTGATCTATCCATGACAGATACAATGAATATGCAGTCATCGGTGTCGATATTATTTTTAACAATTGAATCTCTATCTACATCATGATTATAAACAGCAATCTGATTGTTTCTTAATATTTGACATAAAAAAGATAAATTTTCATCAATTTTTATTTCAAGTATACTTCCAGCCTTTGGTTTTCTTCTATTATTCATTGGGAAGTTCCTTTCGTTTTGCATCCGTATAATCTCCTTTACGTGGGTTTTATCAGAGATTCCGTTAATTTTATTTCCGGATGTACCACGAATGGATTGCGTGACACCATTTTCTTCTATTAGTTGCTGCTCGCGGCCTCTTATCGCATCTTTATTAGGGGAGCTTTTGTCTAAGCGGGCTGGCGCATAACCTTCGGTATTCATGTGGTGGTTAGCGTCTCGCTTACCAATATTTTCGGCAGGAGTGCCGGCTCCACTTGTCCGCCCTGAGTAAACTTTGTTGGTTTCGGGGTTTGTTTTCGTATATGTTTGATATGTTTTTGTCACTCCAAATAAGGATGATAATAATCGACTCGCCACCCTTCAATTAGACATTTCTTCTATTTTTAGTTTCGCATATTCCCCCTCGGAAATATTTGCCTTTGAACGTGCATCATCACGTTGATTTTCAAGGTAGCTAAGGCCGTCGGCGGCTTCATTCCTTGTAACTTCGCCTCGCTCTATTTGTCCGTTGGTTGATTTAACTGAGATTCATAGTGGTTTGCTTCATCGGACCATCCACTACGATATGAGTCGTAGTCACATAGAGAGTTCGTACAATGCCCATTGGCATCACGCCTATTGACGGGATCATTCCCGGCATAAGCATACCTATTTGTGCCGACGCCCGGCTTCGTCGGGTCCCAATCGTCCGGGGAGATAAAGTGGGCATTAGCGGTGGCGGCGAATGACGTGGCGACGAGACTTGCAATTAGCAGCAGGCTCATCAACCTATTGAGCAGACGCTGTGGCTAGGATTTGGGCTGTGCCGCAGCGAACCAAGTTTTGATGTGGTGCATGGTGATCGATCCCGGTGCGACGGTAGCAATGGTGTTGGTTGCCTCGGACGTCGCCGCTAGCATGGCGGATGCCACTTGCGAGAACTGATTACTGCGCATGACGCACCTCCTCGGCTTCGGCGGATGGCTCGATTACTGCCCCGTCATCAGCAGGCACATATCTACCAAACCGTGGATCCATATATCTTGCATTGAGATACATGAGGCCAGTTTCGGGATCGAAGCGCTCGCCGATATAGTTTTTCTGGGTGGTCATCGCCTTGTTGGTGGTCTCACCATAGGCGGCATAATCGGTGCTTTCGACGATCTGGCCAGCCATGTTGGTCACGAAGCGGACCGAAGACAGATGGTCACGATGCAGGAAGTAGACATTATTGCCGACAAGCTTGATGTCCATATGCGGATACCGCGTGAAGGCGTTCGCGGCCATGTCGAACTCGACATCCGCACTGTAGTATAAGGTCGTGCCGTTGCTGCCAATCTTCTTGGCGCGCGCTCCGTCGGGACCATAAGCAAAGCTGATCGTGGAGCCGTTGGCTGTGACCGAGGCGACACGATTGGCGAGGTCGTAGTTCAGCTGGCGGCTGCCGTCATTGATCATATTGCCATTCGGATCATAGCTAAAGGCGACACCGTTGAGCGATGTCGGCGCATGCGGGCGCGAGGAACCGGCTGACGGATAGACAAAACTGCCGGCCAGACGTGAGCGGCTGATCAGATTGTCATTGTCAGCGTAGATGAAGGTTTCGCTATAGGCGGGATTGTCGACCCTGATCGCTGTAGCGACCCGACCGAAACGGTCGTAGCTGTAAGTCCAGTCATTGGCCGTGCCGTCTTCATCAATGCTCGTGATACGACCGGCTGCATCGCGGCTGTAGCTCGCGCCCAACAGCCGGGTGCCGGCGGAATTCTGGGTGACGATACCCGTCAGCCAGCCACGCTCAGGCGAATAGCTGAAGGTGGTCTTCACGCCATTGGCATAGGTGATCGAGGCCGTTTGCCCATCGGGCATATAGGTCGTGCTGTTAATGTAGCCGGGGATTGTCAGCAACTGGCCCTTGCGGTCGTAGGTCCAGTGGGAAGAAGACGAGCCAATGGCCACCTGCTGACCGCCATTATAGGTCAGAAAAATCGGCTTCTTACCTTGGTCGTAGATCGTCGTTTCGTTGTGTACAACGCTATCAACCGTGACTGTTTTATCGGTCGGCAACCCATCGCCGTTGTACTGAATTGACTGCTGAACGGAACCAGCCTGCGTGCTCGTCATTTGGCCGCCGTTATAAAAACCATCGCGCAACTCATCGTAACGATTAGCCGCAAGCAATATTCCGTTTGTTGCACTGTTTGCATCATTTTCATTGGAGAAGGCCATTTTTTGAATGACGCGACCCGCCGCATCATACGTTATGGCCATGACATACCCTCGCGCATCCCTTTGACGCTTCAGGCGATTGGCATTGTCATAGGTGTAGTTCCATACTCCCATATCTGGATCACTCGCCGAGAGGCGATTTCCAACGAGGTCATAAGAGTAGTTCCATGTTGCTCCGTCATTATCCTGAACCTGGATCATGCGGCGAGCGCCGTCGAACGTAGCGGCATGAATCCAACGAGCAATGCTGCTGCCGTCCGCTGCATTCGCAGAACGTTGAATAGCGCCCACCACATCACCACTTGTGGAAAATATAGTTCTCGTCCTTATGCCGACCTCGTCGGTCAACAATGTTGATAACAATGTTACATTGGAAGAGCGTGCTGCATTATCAACTAGGCTATACTCATAGGCCTTGAACGTAAGATCAGAATTGGTCGATTTTAAAGGACGACCATTCCAGTCAAATGTTGTTATGGTTGAATAAACCGTATTCCCATAAATATACGGAGCGGTTGTTCGCATGACATTGCCACGAGCATCGTAATCTACGTCCGCATAAGAAGTGGTGTTGGCACTTTCTCCGGTCGCTGACGTCTGCCTAATACGACCTAGGCCGTCAAAGTATTCAACTTTCTCTATCGAGCTACCATTCGGTGCGCTCGTTGACGTGGCAATATTCTGAGCTGAGGGGTTACCCCACGCATTATATGACTTACGTGTGTAAAAACCTGTAGCGCTGTTAATCACCTCGGTTTGGCGGCATAGCAAGTCGTAATTAAAATGACTGACGACACCGTTAACATCCCGCAAGTTACTGACCGCAGAACATAAAGGTGCGTAATCGGCCAGTTTGAATAATCCTGTTGGATACGTCGTCTTTACCGGGAATTGGTGATAATCAGAATCGTACTCAAACGTTGTTGTCTCATTTTCCCCATTGGTTTCCGTCAGTCGATTACCATATGCGTCGTAAGTAAATCTCTTCGACTGATAAAAACCTGCGTCATTAGCGTAATCGCGCTGAGCAGTCATATCCCCTTTTGTAGGAGAGGTTCCTAACTCCAGACCGTCATAGGCAAAGGTCTGTCGACTTAGCAAAGGCGCGTTGTCGACTACCCCTTCGTAACTCGACTTATCACTGATCGTGGAGACGATGTAATTCGGGATATTATAAACCCGTTTGTAAACGGTCGTTGCTTCGTCACCACCTGTATCTGTTCTGCCGAAGCTAGTTTCTTGGAAGATGTTACCATAGGTATCATAGGCCCATTCGCTACGCACGGAACGAGAGGCACCACTTTCCAGATACTGCGTTTCAGTTGCCTGTTTCAGCGCGGTGTAGGGAATGGAAGCGTTATTGGCGATGTATGTATTGGTGGCAACTTTGCCGGAGTTGGTCGTATCACCTGCATATCGCGTGACAGCCGGCAGCCCGATGGTTGCCATATCCTGCAGGTAAGTTGTTGTAACGGTGTTGCGGACACTCTGACCATTGGCAAGCGGCAGGGTCTTGGTGACCTCGCCAAAGCCCATGAACTTGCGCTTTGACGGCACGTAAAGACCTTTGGCATAAGAATAGTCGGTGGTTGCCACCGTGCCACGACCATCATCAAGAGCAATGGAACTGACCGCCTGCAGCGCGAAGGGCAGATAGGTGTTCTGCCACTTCGTCGAGGGCGCATACCGCACGGCCACCTTCGCGCCCTCGGGCGTCGTCATCCCTGTCATCAGATTGGGGAAATCACCCGTCGAACGGCCGTAGCGGATCGTGTATGGCTTGTTATCGAAGGCCTTGTCGCAGTTGGGGCCATAGGTATAAGATTGTTTATTATTATTATATGTCCGTCCACCACAGGTCACTGCGGGCGCCGTCAACATATCGGACAAGCCATCGCCGTCAAAGTCCCCGGCCGTCGCAAAACTACTGCTCAAGTTCAGGTTTTCAAAGACAAAAGAAGCTTTGTTGGACTGGTTGCGCATCCGCATGAGCATCCACGATCGATTGCCATAGATATCATAGTCTTCGGTGCCTTTTACGCCGACACCAATTTCGGATTTCTGATCGCCGTCCACATCGGATGCAAAGATCGTCACAGCGCCGTAATAGGTCGCGTCCGGGCTCTGGAGATTGTACTCTTTGCTATAGCTCCCAGACCAGGCTTGATAGGTCATGCCGTTGAACAAGTAAGCAGAGACCGTGACAGAGTACGATGGCTCTCTGTAATTGTTGTCGCTTGTATTACCCGGATCGTAATTGACTTCGTATTGAACCAGATCATCCAACCCGTCGCCGTTGAGGTCGGTAAATAAGCAGTTTTTTGTGCACGTGTAACCAGCAAGTTTGCGCTTGACCCAAGCGCCATTCTCATAGGAAGCGGCGCGTAGGGAGGTTTCACCGTAATAGATCCTCTGGATACGGCCGTCGCCGAACAGTTCGGCCATGCCGACAGTCTGGTCAGATACCGTCACTAATTTGTCCGTGCCGCTGGCGTCATAATCGACCGGGGTTTTGAAGTCAGCGCCAAGACCGCACATTGCCTTGGTTGCACTGTTGGTGATCATAGCGTCGCCGGACGTCGCACTGCAGGTGTTCACCTCAACGCTGAAGCCAGTCCCATTCCTCGTCAGCAGCACCTCATCGCGGATTTTAGAATCCTTGCCGCGGATCAACATCTGCTTGCCGGTTTCCCCAGCATGAAACCGTCCAACATGGAATCTGGGTGCGACATCTTGGGAGCATTTCACAGCGGACATGTCGGCAATATCAAATCGCGTCGCACCCGGTTGCCCAAACAGCATTCCGCAGCCACTCGTCAGGATTTCGGAAAGCCCGTCATCGTCGACATCGACTGGAATGTAATTTGGAGTAAGATCTGTCCACATCGGCCTGCCCATGATCGCGCTTGTTGACACGGTCTGGCTGAAGTCGGTTCCGTTTGCATAAGAGAATGTTGTTGCGGGCAGAGAGGTGCCGCCGGTAATGGCATTGACATTGCTGAGCGTCAGGTCGGAGCCGTACTTCTGTACTGAAACGAGACGTGAGGCATCGTTCTCCGGCGCCTGATCGTAATTGAGAGCGTAGCCGCTGATGGTGCTGCTACCAGTCTTGACGACGATGGTCTTCAGGCGACGCGTCGTCTGCGACAACGAGTTGCCGTTTGCCATGATCAGCGGATCGGGCCGCGCCTCGTAGAAGAAGTTGACTGTCCGGTTGTTGTAGCTGATCACCGACGGATAGCAGACAGGAAGCGTATCGCAGGTGTAGCTGTAACTGGCCGTGTTGCCATGGGTATCGGTAACGCTTTTGACCAGCCAGCGGTAATTGGTCGCCTCGACAGCTGTGCTGGTCGAACCCACCAACGATGCGGTGGAGGCCAGTACCGTCTTGGTGCCGTCGCGTGCCGTGATCTCCCAAGTGTTGGAGGAGGATACGTAAAGGATCCGCAGATAGTTCTCGGTCTCGCCAACCCAGTTGCCGCCAACCTGGCAGGAGACACCGGCATTGTTGGTCGAGGTGCAGCTGGCCAGCGGCTCACCGTTGAGCATGTAGACGTCGTTGGCATCATAGGCAGGGATACCGCGTGCAGGTCTTGCACGCTCGATAACGGCCACGCCTTCCAGACCCCAGCCATAGCCAAGCCAGCCTTGATAAAGGCCACTAACCTTGGTGCGGCGGGAGCTATCGTACTTGAAGGACAGTTTAGGCTCTACACCAAAACTCTTGGGCACATCGATCGGATATTCCTGGACGAAGGCACCGGAACTGGAGACATCGCTAGCCTTGGGGGCGACAGCAACCTGCTGTGGATCTCCAAGCGCTGTATCGGCATATGCAACTTTACTTATAAATAAAAAAAGGCATGCAGAAGCCACGGCCAAAGCAACGGTCCGTCCGATCATCATGTAAGCGTCCCCACGCTAAAATAGAAATATATAAAATCTCAAATATCACTGCTATCCCCAGCAATGACAGTCGGACCGTATTCAGGATTTTGGAGATGTAAAGAGGGAAGGAAAAATATTATTTACAAAACGACATATAGTTATAAACTATAACAATTTTTACCGGGAAATTCCAAAATTAAACTGTGGACCAAATGCACGGCAGCCAGGATTCAGACTCCTTATTCCACAATCATAACGATAGGGTTGCAGGGGCGTTGTCGCAAATTTTCGGGCTTAACGCGTCGTTGACCATCATCAGAGAGATTCACGCTCCCAATGTTATGGAGCGAGCCCATGATTCTGAATGCCATTGCCGAAAAGCTGAAGCGCCAGTCGAAGGATGATTTCAAAGGCAGGCATTTCGAGGCATGGCTCATCGTGCAGGCAGTAGCCTGGTATCTGCGCTATCCGCTCAGCTACCGAGACCTCGAGGAAATGTTCCGGGAACGTGGTTTCGAGGTCGATCACAGCACCGTCAACCGCTGGGTTTTGGCTTATGCGCCGATGATTGAAAAACGGCTGCGGCAGTTTCGGCGCCCGCATTGTGGTTCGGTCCGGATCGACGAAACCTACGTCAAGATCCGCGGCAAGTGGCGCTATCTTTACCGGGCCATCGACAAGCACGGAAACCCTATGGATTTCCTGCTGACAGCCAAGCGCGATCTCGACGCTGCCAAGCGGTTCTTCCGCAAAATGCTGAAGGACGAGCCTTTGTTGTCACCGGCAAAGATCGGGACGGACGGAGCCAATACCTTTCCGTCGGCAATCAAGACGTCAGTCGATAGTGGGCACCTGCATCCGGGTCCGGTTCATTATGTCACCAAGCACCTCCAACAGAGAATCGAGAGCGACCATTTCCGGATAAAGAAGAACATGCCAAAGATCGGTGGCTTTCAATCCTTCAACACGGCGCGGCGAACCATCGCGGGTTTCGAGGCGATGCTATAGTTGAAGAAAGGTTTCGGCTTTTCCGGCGGCTGGACTGTCAACGACCAGAACGATTTGCTTGCGCGCCTCTTCGGACTGCAAATGGTTAATAAAGTATGAAACTTAAGATGCTCACGGGATAATCGCGCGCTCCGAAAATGTTTGCGACAAGCCCGTTACAAGTCCACCCTGATACAGTCTATCTCGTTGGCGGGGCCGCTGTACTTTCCCGGATATGCAAGCTGACCGATATTTCCCGGGATTGAGGCGAGGTTATCTCGCCTCCAAGACACAGAACGAGTTGTTCTGCGGCAATGCGTCCGATTTCCTTGTTATCGACAGACATCGTGGTGAGTGCCGGAGACAATCGAGACGAGAGTTCCAGATCGTCGAAACCCGTCACCGAAAAATCGCCCGGAACGCTTGCTCCCATCTGTGCCAAACCCATCAGCACGCCGAGTGCCAGAGTATCATTTCCGCAAATGATCGCAGTCGGACTTATGTCCGTTGGCTCTTGCGCGAGCCGCTTGGCGCTTTCGATGCCAAAATCCAGACTGGCCTTGTCACTGATCAAATGATCGGGCGAAAGTTCCAATCCTGCTGCGCTAAGGGCGGTTGTGATACCGCTGAGGCGCGCGACCACGCGGTCATTATTGTCCTTGGGCTGCATGACGACAGCGATACGTCGATGGCCAAGGCCTATCAGATAATCGGTCATCCGGGCAAAGGCTGCGGCATTGTCGAAGCCCACCATGGCATGCGAGGCGCCCTGTCGATAGGCATAGGTCAGCACATAGGGAATGCCGAGATTGTCCAGATTGTCGTAGAGCGCCTGAGGATGGGATTCGCCCGCCAGCGCCAGTGCCTCCACGCCGCGCTCGATCATGGCTTTTGCCTGTTGGAAACCCAGTTCAGGATCGTAATTCGAACAGGCGATGAGAAGGTTCAATCCGTGTTCGGCAAACACCCGCTGCATTGCACCGACCTGATGGGAGAAGATTTCATTATCCAGCGTTGGGATGATGACACCGGCAATATGGGTGCGGTTCGATGCCAACGCCCGGCCCGCAGCATTTGGAACCCAACCCAGGGCCTTGGCGGTCGAGAAAATGCGCTCGCGTGTTTCAGGAGAAACCCTTTCGGGCGTGTTGAAAGCACGAGAAACAGTGGCTGTCGAAACGCAAGCCCTGCGCGCAACCTCCTCCAGCCTTGCCCTGCCGCTGCCTTCACGGGTGCGTTTCAGAGGGGTTGTGGGCCGATCAGGCGTTTCTGTCATTGCGTCTCCGCTTGCGCAAGTTGTCGTATGTCTTCGTTAGCTCGAAAATCGCCAGTCTGAAATGGCGCCCCTTATCAAGTTGGCTCGATACAAACCGATTTAAAGTCACACATTGATTTTTTGAAAGAAAAAGACCGTTGACAGATTTTTGAAATAATCTCATGTAAGCGCTTACATACAGTCGCGGGGAGGAGCTTGCGATTGCCATGCGGGACACCTTTCAATCCCCACAGCACGGTAATCCACAGGCGACGCGGGATACTCCAACCGCAACGGACATCCAAGGAGGAGAGACGTCATGAGCACCATTGTCAGTTCCGAGCCCTCGGCCCCACTGGGGTCGACCCAAGCCAAAGCACCGCCCCGTGTCCGGCGCATGCAGATCACCTCGCTTTGCCTGCTGGTGGTGGCTGGCGTCATCAATTACATGGATCGCGGGACGCTGGCGGTTGCCAATCACCGGATCACCGAAGACATGGGTTTGACCCTCGGTGAAATGGGCCTGCTGCTCTCGGCATTTTCCTGGAGCTATGCGCTGGCACAGCTTCCGGTTGGAGCAATGGTGGACCGTCTCGGACCGCGTCGCCTTTTGGGTTTCGGTCTGGTGTTCTGGTCGCTGGCCCAGGCCGCCGGAGGTTTTGTCACGTCCTTTACCCAGTTTATCCTGAGCCGTATCGGTCTGGGCGTTGGTGAAGCGCCGCAATTTCCGTCGGCTGCCCGGGTTGTCAGCAACTGGTTTCCGGTCAGCAAGCGCGGCGTGCCCACAGGCATCTTCAATTCAGCATCGCCATTGGGCACAGCTATTGCGCCTTTGCTGCTCACCCAGCTTCTGATCGTTCTGGATTGGCGCTGGGTCTTCATCATCACCGGTGCCGCTGGCCTTGTCATGGCTGTGCTCTGGTTTCTGCTGTATCGCGATCCAAAGGACATAGGGCTGACCGCAGAGGAACGCTCGTACCTCTCTTCGGAGACGGAAGAAAAGCAGGAGAAGGTGACGCTTGCCGACTGGGGCCAGCTGTTTTCCTATCGTGCCACCTGGGGCATGATCCTCGGCTATTTCGGCAATGTCTATCTCAACTGGGTTTATCTCAGCTGGTTGCCATCCTACCTGGTCAATGAACGGCATATGAGCCTTGCCCGCACCGGTTTCATGGCCTCCGTGCCATTCTTCTGCGGCTTTATCGGTTGCCTCGTGGCTGGCTGGCTTTCGGACAAGATCATTAAGAAAACAGAGGCATCACCGGTGCGTGGCCGTCGCATTCCCGTGGTTATCGCCATGCTCGGCATGGCCGCCTTTACCGTGCCGGCGGCGCTGGTTGCCGACAATAACATTGCGATTTTCTGCATTTCCGTGGTGATCTTCCTCACAAATGCCGCCTCTGCCTGCTCCTGGGCGCTGGTAACAGCCGTTGCCCCGAAAAACCGGGTGGCATCGCTGGGTTCCCTCCAGAATTTCGGCGGCTTCCTGGGTGGCTCGCTGGCTCCGATCGCAACCGGGTTTATTGCCGAATACTCGTCTTTCGTGCCGGCCTTGCTCACCGGGGCTGCCATCGCTTTTGTGGGTGCTGCCAGCTACTTCTTCCTGGTTCGCGAACCGATGGACCAGAAATAAGGCAAACGCTTTTCCTGACAGACAGCTTTCCGGGAGGTCCCGGAAAGCGCATTCGAAATTCAATAACGGACATTGATGATGACCAGCAAAGCTCAATCTATCCAAGGCATTATTCCCGTCATGCTCACGCCGTTTCTTGAGGATGGGCAGATCGATTACCCCGGTCTGGAACGCCTCATCGAATGGTATATCGCCAATGGCTCCGGGGCCTTGTTCGCAGTATGCCAGTCCAGCGAAATGATGTTCCTGTCGCTCGATGAGCGGGTGGCGCTGGGCCGTTTCGTGGTAGAAAAGACGGCGGGACGCCTTCCGGTCGTTGTGTCCGGCCATATCAGTGACGATCTGGACAAGCAGATCGAAGAATTGCTGGCCATGAGCCGGGTTGGCGCAGATGGGCTGATCCTCGTGACCAACCATCTCGACCCCAAAAAAGAAGGCACGGCTGCCTTCAAGACAACGCTGGATAAGCTTCTATCTGTGTTGCCAGAAGAGCTGCCGCTTGGTTTGTACGAATGCCCAGCCCCCTATCGCCGTTTGCTGAGCGATGAAGAGCTGACCTATTGCGCCCATACTGGTCGTTTTATCATGCTCAAGGATGTGAGCTGCGATCTCGACACGGTCAAGCGTCGTCTGGAACTGACCAAAGGCACACCGCTGAAAATCCTCAATGCCAATGCAGCCATTGCATGGGATGCGATGAAGGCAGGCGTGCCAGGCTTCAACGGCGTCTTCACTAATTTCCATCCCGATCTTTACAACTGGCTGTGGCGTGAGGGTGAAAAACATCCACAGCTCGCTAAAGAGCTGGCCACCTTCCTGGTGCTGTCGGCTGTTTCCGAAGCGCTCGGCTATCCGGCCCTTGCCAAGCTTTATCACCAGCGGATCGGCACATTCGACAGCATTCGCTGCCGGGTGATTGATTATGACATTCGTGAGCGCTTTTGGGCGCTGGATGCTGTGCTGGATAAAATCGTTGAAGGCACCGAGCATTTCCGTGCGCGGATTGCCAAACTCTGAGGCGAGTGCCGTCACCGGGATCAGAAGCGCCAAATGTATTCTGATCTCGGCTCCAACCCGCATTCCCTAACATTTCAGGAGAGTTCCCATGATCACCGGCTCCCTTCATCATTGGCAATTTTACCGCGCCACTTTGCCAGCCTGCCTCAACTGCGCCATGGAGGCCGTCACGGCTCTCGATCTATCCAGCTTGCCTACCGGGCGACATGAGATCGACGGAGAGGACATTTTCCTGCTGATCCAGGAACTGTCGACCAAACCGGCGAACGAGCTTCGTCCAGAGGCTCATCGCCGCTATATCGATATCCAGATCCTGCTTGAGGGACGGGAAGCCTATGGCGTGGCCTTTCCCGACCCTCACCTTGTTCCGATTGACAACCGGCTGGAGACCCAGGATATCGCCTTTTATCCCGCACGACCCAGCGAATATTCTGTGGAGCTTAGCGCCGGCGATTTCATCGTGTTCTTCCCGGGAGAGTTTCATCGTCCCTGCTGCGAGATCGGAGCCCCCTTGGCGATCCGCAAAGCAGTCATCAAGATCGACTCCAGGCTACTGGCTTCTCAATAATATTTCCGATGATCCAAGCGGATGATGTCGAGGATGCGTGAGCATCTTCGAGATTTGATTAGGCGCCTGTCAGGTTCATACTGAACCAGACAGGCCCTACAGCATCTTTATAGCGGCTTTACCAGTGCCTTGCCCGATCAGGAAACGCGATTGGAGTAGTAGAGTCCGAAATTCAAAGCCAGCATGACCAGCAAAATTCCGATCGCCACCACAATAAAATAGCCGATCCTTTTAAGAGCGCTCCACGGTTTGTTCTTTCGGCTGAAGGCTGCAAAACCAGCAGCGCCGAGTGAGATACCGAGAATGGCGGGGAGTGACAGCATGTTCATCATCTTTCTTCATTTCCGGCACCGGTTTGGTGTTTTTCGGTGCACAAACCAACTTGCTGGCGCATGCTGTCCACGCCTGCCGAATGACGAGCTGCGGAAGCTATCTGACCAAAACTGTTGAATTCCCCCGACACCCCCTATCGTGCTCAATAACGCGGAGGCTGGAAAGCGGCAAACAGAAATTTCAGCCGAGCGCATTTCGCTCGGAACAACCAATTCCGATCACCCTGGCTGCAAAAAGCGGAACTGTTCAACCTGACGTCCCTGATAGGTTTAGCTTATCGTGACCATCAATAAATCCAACTTAAATTTAACATCGACCTCCTCTATGAAGATGCCAGGGATAATTTCCGTCAGGCCCTTTATGCCATTTCCCGGTTAAAATCGGGCGAGCCGTCATACGAGAGCACATTGTCGACACTACGAAATTGAATGGTCGACGGAAGATGCCCCTGAGTGGATAAAGTATGAGGATATCAAGGGAGAATCCTATGGATACCAAGGTTGAAACTGGTGGAAAATGTCCGGTTGCACATGGGGCAGCTGGCGCGAAGGGTCGCGGCAATCGCGATTGGTGGCCTGAACAGCTCGATGTGCAGATCCTTCACCAAAAGAACAAGATCGCCGATCCAATGGGCCCTGACTTCGATTATGCCGAAGAATTCAGGAAGCTCGACTATGAAGCCCTGAAGAGTGATCTCCATGCGTTGATGACCGATTCTCAGGATTGGTGGCCAGCCGACTTCGGCCATTACGGTGGCCTCTTCGTCCGCATGGCATGGCACAGCGCAGGCACCTATCGCATCACCGATGGCCGCGGCGGCGCAGGCGCCGGGCAGCAGCGTTTCGCGCCGCTCAACAGCTGGCCGGACAATGCAAACCTTGACAAGGCACGCCGTCTGCTCTGGCCGATCAAGCAGAAATACGGCAACAAGATTTCCTGGGCAGATCTCTTCGTTCTGACCGGCAATGTCGCCCTGGAATCCATGGGCTTCAAGACCTTTGGTTTCGCTGGTGGCCGTGCTGACACGTGGGAACCGGAAGAGCTGTTCTGGGGTCCGGAAGGCACCTGGTTGGGTGATGAACGCTACAGTGGCGAACGCCAGCTGTCCGAGCCGCTTGGCGCCGTGCAGATGGGCCTTATCTACGTCAACCCGGAAGGCCCCAATGGCAATCCAGATCCGATCGCTGCAGCCCGTGACATCCGCGAAACGTTCAGCCGTATGGCAATGAACGACGAGGAAACCGTCGCATTGATCGCTGGCGGTCACACGTTCGGAAAGACGCATGGCGCGGGCGATCCGTCTTTGATCGGTGCCGAGCCGGAAGGCGGCGCGCTTGAAGATCAGGGCCTTGGCTGGAAAAGCAAGTTCGGCACTGGTTTCGGCGCAGACACGATCACCGGCGGACCGGAAGTTACCTGGACGCAAACCCCGACCCGTTGGAGCAATTTCTTCTTCGAAAACCTGTTCAACTTTGAATGGGAACTGACAAAAAGCCCGGCTGGGGCCCATCAGTGGAAGGCAAAGAACGCCGAGGCCTCCATCCCGGATGCCCATGATCCGTCCAAGAAGCATCTTCCGACCATGCTGACGACAGACCTGTCGCTGCGGTTCGATCCGGCTTACGAAAAAATCTCGCGCCGCTTCCTGGAAAACCCCGATCAGTTCGCTGACGCTTTCGCCCGCGCCTGGTTCAAGTTGACCCACCGCGACATGGGGCCAAAGGTTCGTTATGTCGGCCCGGAAGTGCCGTCAGAAGATCTCATCTGGCAGGATGTCATTCCTCCCGTCGATCATCCGCTTGTCGACGACAAGGATGTGGCCGATCTGAAAGCCAAGGTTCTGGCGTCTGGTGTTTCGGTGCAGGAACTGGTTTCGACAGCATGGTCATCGGCTTCGACCTTCCGGGGTTCTGACAAGCGCGGCGGTGCCAATGGCGCCCGTATCCGTCTTGCTCCGCAGAAGGACTGGGACGTCAACCACCCGGCACAGCTTGCCAAGGTCCTGAGCGTTCTCGAAGGAATCCAGCAGGAATTCAATGCCGCGCAATCTGCGGGTAAAAAGATTTCCCTGGCCGATCTGATCGTGCTTGCCGGTGCAGCAGGCGTCGAGAAAGCAGCCAAGGCTGGCGGTCACGATGTGACCGTTCCGTTTACCCCAGGCCGGACAGATGCATCGCAGGAACAGACCGATGTCACCTCCTTCGATGCTTTGAAGCCACGCGCCGATGCTTTCCGCAACTATCTGAGCGGGCATCAATTCATGAAGCCGGAAGAAGCACTTGTCGACCGTGCACGGCTTTTGACCCTGACGGCACCTGAAATGACCGTTCTCATCGGTGGTCTGCGCGTGTTGAAGGCTGGCCAGCCGGAACATGGCGTTCTCACCCGCAATCCCGAGGCGCTGACGAATGATTTCTTCGTCAACCTGCTCGACATGCGCACGCAGTGGGCGCCGGTTGCAGGCAAGGAGGGCGTCTATGAAGGGCGAGATCGCAAGAGCGGCGAACTGCTTTGGACCGGGACGCGTGTGGATCTGATCTTCGGATCGCACTCGCAGCTTCGCGCATTGGCGGAAGTCTATGCGCAGTCGGATATCAAGGAAAAGTTCGTCAAAGACTTCGTTGCAGCCTGGACGAAAGTGATGAACGCCGATCGTTTCGATCTGGTCTGATCGATGACATTGAACGGGACGCGGCATCTGCCGCGTCCCGTCAGATTGCCGGCAGACCTGTCGGACGTCGCGGCAATGCCGCCTTTGCGAAATGCAGTGCCTTATCGCATCCCTCCCCTTTTGCATCCCCCTCACATTCAAAGCCAAGCGCACCGTTTACTGCCGCGCCGAGTGGACGCGCATTGCTGAGCCGGACAGGTGTTCGCAGCAGTTTTCTCCAGTTACCCGCGATTGACCATCAGCGGTTGAAGACGCACTGGCAAACCGGGCACACCATCCTCAATAAGCTACACTTCTGCGGTACAGCAACGCAGCAGGTTACGTCGCCATTGAATCCCGATTGCACAAAGGGTTAAACAGGTATGGCGCCATGCCTGTTGGGCAAGGAATGACACCAAAGCGGATATTTCACAGTCAATCGAACGGAAAAATGATTTGAAATCCAACGGTTTTATTCGGCTTTTCGGCATGCGCAACGATGCCTCATTCGATACCGAGCGGGCACAGGCGATCATGCGCATTGCGGTTATTTTCATAACCGCCGCCTATGTCATGCCGCTGGTTGCAAATGGTGCAACGCCTCCAGAAGGACAAAGTTTCTATTGGCTGTTTGCGATCTACATCCCCTATTCCTTCCTGCTGCTCCTGTGGATCGTTCTGCGGCCAGGTGTCAACATGCTGCGGCGTACCATGGTTACGCTGCTCGACTATACGTTCACGACATTTGCGATGTCCGTCGGCGGGGCGCCACTCTTTCCGATTGCAGCACTTGTCGTCTGGCATACGGTTGTCAGCGGCTTACGTTTCGGCCCCAAGCATTTACTTCCGGCCACGGCATTGGCGTTGAGCTCTTTCGCAATCGCCACCTATTTCAATGTCTACTGGCAACAAAATCCTTATGTCGTGCTGACATTCATAATGATGGCAATTCTGGCCCCATCCTACACCTTGGCATTCTTGCTTCGGCTGCAAAGTGCCTATGCCGCCGAGCAGGAAGCAAACCTGTCGAAATCGCGGTTTCTTGCCCATGCCAGCCATGACCTTCGCCAACCTATCCACGCCATCAGCCTGTTTACGGCATGCTTGCGCGACGCGGGGCTGAAACCGGACGAACTGGCCATGGTCGACAATATCGATCGCTCACTGCAAAGCGTGTCACGGCTCTTCAAATCCTTGCTCGATATTTCCACCCTGGACAGCGGCAAACTGATTCCGCAGATGGAAACGGTAGCGATTGCCGATATCCTCAATGAGGTTGTCGATCAGAATATGGAGGCCGCACAGAAAGCCGGATCACAGCTACGGCTCGTCAATTGCACGCATTTTGTTGCGGTTGATCGGTCTCTGCTGAATACGATTCTGCAAAATATCCTGAGCAACGCGATTAAATATGCCGGGGGCCGTAAAATCGTGATCGGCTGCCGCCGCAGGGGCGGCGGCCTGACCATTCAGGTCTATGACCAAGGCCCAGGCATTGCGCCAGAGCATCATCTTCGCATATTCGACGAGTTTTATCAGGTCCGTGAGCGGGGTGACAAGGATGTCGACGGGGTCGGTCTGGGCTTGGCAATCGTCAAGCGCCTCGGCACCCTCATGGGGTTGCAGGTCTCATTGCGGTCGGTCGTCGGAGCGGGAACGGCGCTCTCCGTATCGGGATTGAAGATTGCCGTCCCCATGAAGGTTTTGAGCGCGGAGCAGATAGCCCCGCCCGTTGCCAATCCGGCTCATGGCCTGCGCGTGCTGCTTGTTGAAGACGATGAGGCTGTGCTGCTTGCCACAGCCAGCCTACTACGCAAATGGGGCTGTACGGTTCAGGCAGAAACAGCGATACCCTCCCAGCTGCACCATTGCGATCTGCTGATAACGGATTTTGATCTCGGCGGACGCATGACAGGCACGGAATGTATCGCCAAGGTTCGCCAGCTTGCCGGTTGGAAAGTCCCGGCGGTGGTGATGACGGGACACGCTCCCTCAAGAGTGATCGAGGATATCGCCGACAGTGACATACCGATCCTCTCGAAGCCGGTTCGCCCCGCCGAGCTTCGCTCGGCAATCCTGCTACCGGGAATCGGAGCTCCGCTCCGATGAGCCAGGAGAGGTCGGCACCAATCCCATGGCAATCCCCTTGGTCACGGCTCCGGCGCGGGTCGCCACGCCAAGTGAGCGGAAAATAGCCGAGACATGGATGCGAACCGTGAAAGGAGAAATACCAAGAATGATGGCGATCTCCTTATTGGTCCGGCCCTCGGCAAGGAGTTGCAAAACGTCGAGCTGGCGCTGGCTTAGCGTCGGGCCGACATAACTGGCAATGGCATTCGCCGATACCGGTACCTGGACAACGACGTCACCTTCGCGAACCGCCCGCAGGATTTCCTTTATCTCATCCGGCAGGGCTGCTTTATTGATGAACCCGTTGATCCCGGCATTCATGACGGTATCGACCAAAGCTTTATCGCTGGCCATGGTGACCACGACGATCGACGCCAGGCGAAATTCTTCGCGAAGCGCGCGCAAATTCGATACGATGTTGTTTCCCTCAAAAAACAGGTCCAGGATGAACATGCTGGGCGGGACAGGATTGGCTCTTGCAATTTCAAGAGCGGCTTCGAGCGTGTCGGTGGACGCAATTTTTGAATTCGGCAAAAGCTGCCGAACCAAAGCGAAAATGCCCTCCCGGAATATCGGGTGATCATCAGCGATAATAATGAATTCGTCAGTCATATAAATTTATGATCCGCTTCATCTCCATTAACACCAAGGCTTGAAGATGCCTGCGCATCCTCGCCTTAAAGGCATTGCAGATATCTCAAATGCATCAGGCACTTGGGATATTTGCAAAGGGAATACGAAGTGTCCTTTTCAATGACTCTTCGCATTACACAACGCGTCTCGCTGAATGTCCACTTCTGCCGGATGAAAACAGCCAGGCGTGACCTTTGTGTCATATGCGACACCTTCACTTCGACAGGACGGCGATCCTGTCGAGCCCGCTTGCCAGACCTTTCAAGGAAATCGTGAATGGAACCTCTGTACCTGCACCATAAGCGTAAGCAATGAGTTTTAACGATTTACCACTTTTCAATGCGTTAGCCCCCTTATCCGTAAAGGTCAGGGATACAAGGCAGCCGGAGGGAAGGCATGTCGAAAACCGCGAGGACTTTCCAGGCGGTGTATCGTCTATCGCAAATGCGACTCCCTTATCCAGGTCCAACCCAAAAGGCAGAACGAGCGAACCCTTTATGCTCTTATCGGCAGCAGGCGTGAGTTCGATGCCAAGAACCTGCTGCCCGTTTTGCTGCACCTGTCGTTGAAACGTCGAGCAGACGCGGCTTTCGTTGCGCTTTGCGCAGGCAACCGTCCAGTCCTCATAGGTTTCGGAAAGGGAAGACGGAGCATTGGGGCGACCATTGCCGTCTTGTGAAAAAGCGACGGTGGACGCAAGATTCGCGGCCACCATGATCGCAACAATTTTGGCGATCTTCATCAGAAACGGACATCCAGCTTTGCATTGATGCTGTTTGAGGTTTCATTACTACCGAATTCACCGGAATAGCCAATGCCGATCGTGGCGGTATCGCTGAGCCCGACATCGAGGCCGAGTTCGACAACGGCCGCATCCTTGGTCAGAGGTGTACCGGACACAACGTAGCTCTGGCTGCCGACAAATGCCAGGCGTGAGGTTGGGTCGGTATCACCGAAGGCGTGCTGCCAGCCAAGCATGCCTCTGGCCTTGGCGATATAGCCGCCCAGCATGAAATCGGAAGAGGCGCGCAGGCCAAGGGTCGTCAGTGTCGTGTCCAGGCTGTCGCTCGGGCTCGACAAGGCCGCAATCCCACCACGCTCATTAAAGCCGTCTCTCTGAACATTGACATGGGTGAGGTTGGCAAAGGGCTCGAAAGCCACGGTGCTGACATCAATGCGATAGCCGAGTTCACCGAAGGCCTGGAAGCTGCCAGCGTCGTAATCAGCCTTCAGATGGTCGTTGAAACCGGAGAATGCCACGGACCGATTGGTCGATACCTGATGCCAGGTATAGGTAAGGCCTGAGCGGAAGGACAATTCTCCATATTGCGCTCCGGCATACATGCCGAGATGATAGTTGTCGCTATGGCCAAAGGATGAGCGGTCATTGGCATCGAAGCTGGACCGGCTATAGCCGCCAACGGCACCCAATCTCCAATCGGCGGAGACCGGAACGTCGAGACCCGCCACGAAACCGCCGGTGGACGAACTCAGGTCTGCAGCATTGCCATTGCCGTCGATGCTGTTCCATGTGCCGAAGCCCTGGCCCCAGGCCGTAAAGAGCGGAATATCCTTGTTAGCCGTACCAAATCTGTCGTCACCGTCAGCATAGGCCATGACTGGCGTAGGACGCGAGGCGACCGAGCTGAACGATGCCCGCATCCGGTCGTTCACCGAGTTGCGCAAAAGCGTGCTGCTGGTGACCAGCGTATTCATGGCAGATGCATGCACTTCACCAGACAGGGCTTCAAAAGCATGCTGCGCTTCTTCTGCACTTAACGGCAACAGGCTGTTATAGAGCGCAAGCGACTGCCCGCTCTGCTGCAAGGTGTTGAGAGCCCGAGCGACATTGCGCTGATTGCCGGTTACGGCGACAGAATCGAACAGGCCGGGCGATGGCGTGCCAGGGTTGGGTGTTCCGGGGTTTGGGGTTCCCGGATCGGGATTACCCGGATTGGGCGTACCAGGATTAGGGGTTCCCGGATCAGGATTGCCGGGATTAGGAGTTCCGGGGTTAGGCGTACCCGTATCCTTGACTGCGATGGTCAGATCGACCTGGTTTGACGTTTGAGCCAATGCCACATCCAGAAATGCCGACTTCGAAATCGCTTGAGCGAATTGCCCCTGGATACCGCCAGCCGATGATAGAATCGTATAGGTTTGGCCATTCTGGTAGCTGGTTGCAGCATCGAGAGCTGTCACCTGCACGGATACATTGTTAGCGATTGAGGTTTTACCCGCACTATCCACATAGGTTGGATTATTCTGGGCATCGGTTCCGCTCCATGCCTTCAGGGTTTGAACGACGATTTTGTCACTCGCCCCATTTCCAGCGATGTCGACATCATATGCCGAACCTTCGCCAAAGGAGAGGTTGCCGTTCACCGTGAAAGTGCCAATGGCATTGTCGGAATTTCCAGGTGAAATCAGTGCACCCTTTTCCAGCGTGACATTACCGACGGCTCCAGACCCGATCAACCGTCCGAATGCACTGCCGGCATTCCGATCGCCCCAGACGTCGATATTCGATGAAAAATATTCGCTTCCAAGGAAGTTCTTCCTGATAGCACCCGTGTCCGCCTTGACGTTGAAGGTGCCGTTCTTGACATCAATATTGGTCTGCCATGCGAAGACATTGTCGTAATTGGTAACACCTGTTCCCAGATTGCTCGCCAGAACCAATGTACTGCCCCCATCGACAATGATTCCGCCGAGATTATCGGTGGCCTCAAACTTGCTGAGATCCCCCGTCAGGATTGTTTCGCCCGACATCGACTTGATGTTTCCGTCACCGGTCAATGCATTGGCAAAGACATAGCCGGTTTGGGTGTGGTTAAAATTCAGGTATGCCCTCTCGGATGAACCGAAGGAAATAACGGCATCGGGATTGATATAGCCGGCTGCGGCAGCCGCTTGGCCTTTGGGCTCTCCTCCAAGGGCCAGATTTCCCAGATCGATCTTGCCGCCAATCGTCAAGTGACCGCCGGTTGCCATTGTGATGCCGTTCTTGACATTCAAGTTGGCGCTATCGGCAATGGATATATTCGAGTTAGGGGCATAGCCACCATTGACTGTCAAAGTCCCATTCACATCCATGCGGGATTGGGCGCCTGTGACCACGAAATTCTGAAAACTGCCGCTTGTACCGATTCCAACGTCCTGGGCGACGATAGCACCGCCATCTTCGATGCTTGCATTGGCGCCAACCGTCAAAGTTCCGGTGCTCGTCACCTTCGAACCAGCGCCGCGAACAACAAAAGTCGCAAGGCTGTTATCCGTGCCGTCCGCCGGGAGGCCATCGAACTGTGCGTCGATCGCATTGATCGAGCCCCCATTCCCGACGAGGACCGTTCCAGAATTGGAAATGCGGTCCGCTGTCAAGGTCGAGCCATTTCCAGTCACATTCAGTTGCGACGTGCTGGCGAACGTAAAATATTTCGCGTCGACATTACCGCCATTCTCGATGTTGAGAGTGCCGTTTTGATTGACCGTAATATTATTTGCCAGGACGTAATTGACCCTGGGAATGATCCAGGAAGAACCGGGACCACTCACCGTGACGGTCCCTGAACTACCAACTCGGTAGCCTATGTAACCATTTGTACTGTACACTTTTGCGCCATTGGCGATCGTCAGGCCAATGTCTTTGTTGTTATAGCCGACATAGAGATCACCATCGACCAGCGTATCACTCGTCCAGGTCGTGTTACCGCTATCAAGCACGACATCTTGAGCAAGACTGACGCCTGAACAGGAAACCACAGCCGTTACAGTAATAGATGGGAAAACAAGCGATTTCGAGATGTATTTAACGATTCCAGGGAAGATGTTCTTATGTTTTAAAAGTGTACCGCCAAAATTCTTGCTGGATATCTTGATCATTACGTCGCCCCGTATTCCAGTGAACATTTGCAAGCAACATTGTTTTCCACAATAACAATATTGCCCATACTATTTATCGACATGCCTATGTCGCATTCAGCACAGAAACGAAGCAGAGGCCATTAGTGCAGATGTGCTATACGCGACATCAAACCGTGGAGGGTGATCGACCTTTCCATCTCCGCGCCTGTGTCGGAGTCGTATTCTTGAGGTTTGGAGCCGCTGGAAATGGGTCGGTTTTAGGCCTTAAAAACGAACCTGAAAGACCACTGTAGGCATTGAGCCAAGCGCCGATAAACGGCCATCGTGCGCGCTTGATGAGCTTTCGCAGATGTCGGCATTTCTCTTCACCACATTGAGAGAGGAAGAAATCCAAGCCACAGGGGCAATGATTTGAATAATAAATCTTTCCCTGAAAGCTGTCATTTCCTGTTTCGGGGATATGGCAACGGTGGGTGAGACGGTCGAGCAGAGCGGTCGTCATCTTGGCCTCGCCGAAGACAGTTGCTCATTCGCTGAAGTTGAGGCTGGTGGTGATGATGACGCTTGTGCGCTCGTAAAGCTTGCTCAGCAGGTGGAAGAGTAAAGCGCTGCCGGGGTCGCTGAATGGAGGATATCCCAGCTCGTCCAGGATCAGCAGATCGAGACGGACCAGGGTCTGCGCGGTCTGACCCGCTTTGCCTTTGGCCTTCTCCTGCTCGAGTGCATTGACCAGTTCTATGGTCGAGAAGAAGTGGACCTTTCGGCGATGATGCTCGATCGCCTGGATACCAAGGGCCGTCGCGACATGTGTTTTGCCTGTTCCCGGCCCGCCGACAAGGAAATATTCTGCGCTCCGTGCGGGAACTCGCAGCGGTGCAGTTGGCGCACCGTAGCGTCGTTAATCTCGCTGGCGGCGAAGTTGAAGCCGGAGATGTCCTTGTCGGCCGGAAAGCGGTCCGCCTTCATGTGATAGGCGATGGAGTGGACCTTACGCTCGGCCAACGCGATCGACTGTCGTTTTTATGGTGTCATAGATGCCACGACCAGGCACACCGCCGAAGACCCGGAACCCGTGCCAATGGCCATCGAACACTGTTGCGCGATAATCCGGTGCGTCGGCTGATCTCACGGATCGACTGCTTCTCGCGCAGCGCCATCCGACGGATGACGTTTAAAAGTCCCATGTGGATCACTCCGTTATCCCCGTCGCTCACCGCGTTGGGGGGAAGGTTCAAATGGCTCAATTCTCAATGGAATTTATGGACCTAATCGGCGCAGTTCTGCGTGGAAACCGACACATGTTCATGCTCCGCAGGAAGATATCTTCCTGTCGATCCTCGGCCGTGCAGCGTTTGATCGCTGGCAGCGCCAGGAAACGGCACCGCCAAAGTCTGGCGTAAAACAATCCGTGCTGAAAACCGCCTGAGGCATGGAATACGCAGGGTGATTGGGAACGCGGTCAAGGCGAGGATACTTGAGCATCCTCGCCTTGGTGGAAGTCTTACCTCATCAAGAAGACAGGTTTGGCCGGGATACGCCCAGATGATCGCGCAATGTCACGCCGCTGTAATCTGTGCGGAACAGGCCACGTTCTTGTAGGATTGGAACCACCAGGCGGGTGAAATCTTCCAGTCCCTCCGGGAAGAAAGGCGGCATGATGTTGAAACCATCGGCGGCGCGTGTTTCAAACCATTGCTGCATACGGTCGGCGATGTCTTCAGGTGTACCGAGCACGATATGATGTCCCCGCCCGGCGGCAACCCGTAGGGCCAATTGCCTTATGGTCAGGCTCTCGCGCCGGGCCAATGCGGTCAGCAGTTCGGCGCGGCTGCGCAGCTGGTCGGAAATCGGCAGGTCCGGCAATGGACCATCTGGATCATAGTCGGCAAGGCTATGGCCGATCCGCTCCTCAAGCAGCGGCATAGCGCTTTTCAGTTCGGTCCATTGGTCGAGTTCGGCCAGCTTGTCGGCAGCCTCCCTTGCCGTGCGGCCGATGACCGGCAGAAAGCCCGGCATGACCGCGACATCATCGGGATGCCTGCCAAAACCGGTGACCCGATCCTTGAGGCTTTTGTAGAAGGCCTGTGCTTCATCGAGGCTTTGCTGAGCCGTGAACACCACATCGGCGGTCCGGGCCGCGAGGTCTTGCCCCGGCCCGGATGAGCCGGCTTGAATCAGAATTGGATGGCCCTGCGGAGACCGGGGAATATTGAGCGGGCCTTTGACCGAGAAATATTTGCCCGTGTGGTCGAGGAGATGCACCTTGTTCGGATCGGCATAGATGCCGTTCTGCTTGTCCTTGATAAAGGCATCATCGTCCCAGCTGTCCCAAAGGCCGCGCACCACATCGACAAATTCTTCGGCGACGGCGTAGCGTTCGTCATGGCCTGGATGGGATTTGGAAAAATTATTGGCGGTCCGGGCATAGGATGTGGTGACGATATTCCAAGCGGCACGCCCATGGCTCAAGTGGTCAATGGAGGAAAAGGCGCGGGCCACATGGTAGGGCTCGCCATAGGTGGTCGAGGCGGTTGCGGCAAGGCCGATCTTTTCGGTCACCATGGCAAGTGCGGCCAACAGGGTCAGCGGTTCGAACCTGGCAATGGTCGAGGGATGCGCATCGACGCCGCTCGTCAGCCCGTCGGCGAGGAAAACCATGTCGAATTTCGCCTGCTCGGCGAGCTGCGAGACGCGGCGCAGCAGGTCGAAATTTTCGCTACCGGCTTCCGCATTCGGATGCCGCCAGCCGGAGACATGGTGGCCAGCCCCTTGCAGGAACAGGCCGAGGTGGATTTCTCTCTTGCGGGTCATGGCACAGTCTTTCGTCACGTTTGGGGCTAGTGTCTGTCAGGTTCAGATTGAACCAGACAGACACTCGTTTCTTTTGTTTTCGTTTGTCTTTTCGGGAAAACCGGTTTCCACTTTTCCCTGACAAACTCTAGCTTCATTTACGGGTATTGGAGGCGTCCTGGTTAAGAAGGGCAAGCAGGTGGCGCAGATCGGCACTGCTGCTCATTTGCCGGACGAGCGAAGGGATCTCGGCAAAGGAGGAATCCGCCGCAGTCGCCTCGCGGAATTTGTCGGCTGGATCGGCAAGCCCAGGCAGGCCGTCGAACCGGCGCTGGATGGTACTGCCGTCTTTCAGCACGATATCGACGATAACGAACCGCGTCGTCGGATCGCTCGACATTCGGGGAGCACTCTCCTGATGCCGCCGACTGGCGCGGGCAGCGAGTGCCATCAGCCGGGGCTCCACCGGCCGCTCATCGAAATGGTCGAGCCGCAGGGCTCCGTCGATCAGGCTGGCGGCAAAGACATATTCCGGGCTGAAGCGTGCCTCAATCCCATTCGTCGGCTTGGTGACAACCAGTGCGGCATCGGCACCGGGCGGATAGGTGAAGGTGATCGTGTCGATGGCGTCAGCGGCAAGGCCCTCGCGATGCAGGTCTATGCCGAGGGAGGCGACCGGATGGCTGGCCGTGCAGCAGGGATAGGCTTTCAGCGTCAGGCCGGGCGAAACGATTTGCCAGGGCGCGCCCCAGTTCTCAACGATTGATTCAGGATGCCCGGCTCCGAAAGCATAGGCAGAATGAAAGCCAACCGGATTATCCAGAAAATCAGGCGCGCCTCCAAAACCTGCCGAGGCCAGCCGCGCCGCCAGCAGGCCGGAGCGCGCCGCCATGCCCGCATGATAGGGCTTGGCATCGAAACCGAACTGCAATCTGAGGCCGGAGGATTGCGTGGCGGCAAGGCCAAGCGCCAACGCCGTTTCTTCCGGTGATGCCTGCGTCACATGGCAGATCGCTGCCGCAGCACCCACAGTGCCAAGGGTGGCCGTAGCATGAAAGCCATTTTCGTAATGCCGGGAACCGAGCGACAGGCCCAACCGCGCCATAGCCTCCAGCCCGACAACATAGGACGCGATCATTGCATCTGCGGTAAATTCGCGCTCCGCAGCCAGCGCAAGCAATGCCGGAGTGATCACGGTCGTCGGATGGCCGCGCACGCTGGAATGGACATCGTCATAGTCAAGCACATGGCCCGCATAGGCGTTGACGACAGCCGCCACCAACGGATCGGCGCGGCGCGCGCTGCCGATCAGGATGGCGTCACCGCCGATACACCCGCCGAGTGCGGTTGCGACGATAGCCGTTGTCCGCTCCCCTGCGCCAGCAATCGCGCAGGCCAGAAAATCAATGATCGCGGTGCGGGCCGCCGCCATCGCCGCACTGTCGCGGTCAGGCTCAGACTGCACAATTGCCTGTGCGAAAGCGCCGGTCAGCGGCGCGGCTGTGGTCGTCGTCATGGCGGCTCCTATATGCCTTCGCCTTCGCGCACCGTACCCCGGCCTGATAACCCGCCGACGAACTGGCGAATGCGTGGATTGTCGCTCTGATGGAAGATCTGCTCCGGCGAGCCTTGGCCAACGATGCGGCCATTCTCGGTAAACACCACGGTGTCGCTGATCTCTTCGGCAAAGCGCATCTCATGGGTGACGAGAATGCTGGTCATGCCCTCGCGGATCAGGTCACGGATCACCCACAAGACCTCACCGACCGTTTCAGGATCGAGCGCCGAAGTGACCTCGTCAAACAGCACGAGATCCGGTTTCATTGCCAGCGCCCGGGCAATCGCCACGCGCTGCTGCTGCCCGCCGGAGAGTTGGCCCGGATAAGCATCGGCCTTTTCGCCAAGCCGCACCTTGTCCAGCAATTCACGCGCGACACTTTCCGCTTCACGTCTTGCCGTCCCCAGAATGCGGGTCGGGGCAAGCATGATATTGTCGAGCACCGTCAGATGCGGAAAGAGATTATATTGCTGGAAAACGATGCCGACCCGCTTGCGCAGCGCAATGCGTTCGCTTTCCTTGGTCAATTGGTCAACGCGCGTCCCAGCCACGGTGATCTGGCCGCTTTGGGCCGTCACCAGCGCATTGATGCAGCGCAGGATGGTGGATTTGCCCGAGCCGGACGGACCGATGATCGAGACGGCATCGCCCTTGTTGACCGTCAGGTCGATGCCCTTCAGCACCTGCGTCTGGCCGAAGGACAGGTGTACGTCTTCCAAACGGACGATGGCATTGTCGGTATTTGCAATCATTCTCTCAAATCCTCAGGCCGCCTTGAAACGGCGCTCCAGGCGGCGGGTCAGACGGGCGATCGGGTAGCAAAGCGCAAAGAAGGCGGCCATCACCACAACATAGGCAATAACGGTGAAATCAAGCCGGCGCACGGATGTGCTGGCATCGGTGGCGGCATGGAGAAGTTCATGGACGCCGACCAGCGAGGCCAGCGACGTCCCCATGGTGATTGAGGCAAGCACATTCATCCATGGCGGCAGCGACCGGCGCAGGCATTGCGGCAGGATGATCCAGCGCAGCGCCTGCCAGCGCGAAAAGCCCAGGCCTTGTGCCGCCTCCCATTGCGCCGTCGGAATAGACAGGATGGCGCCACGGGTGATTTCGGCGATATAGGCGCTTGCCGGGATGGCCAGACCGACCATGGCTTTCACCCAATCGGGAAAGGACAGATAATTGCCAAAGATGATGATCTCGAAAGGAAAGATATAAGTGGTCGCAAAGATCAGCACCAGATGCGGCGCATTGCGAAACACCTGCACATAGACCGCAGCCGGGTAGCGGACCAGCCGGAATGGCACCATTTGCAGCATGCCAAGCAGGATGCCCAGCACGCTTCCAAGCGTCATCGCCGACAGGCTGATGACGATGTTCATCGCAAAGCCGGAGCCGAGATAAGGAAGCCATTGCAGCAGTTCACGGCCAAGCGACAGATCGGCCAGCGCCCAGATGAGGATTGCCAGCGGCAAGGCGACAAGGCCGATATTGCGCAGCGCGGCGCTACGGCCCGCATCGTTGTGAAGCATTGGCGACATCAGAGCCCATATCCCGGAATGGAGAGCTTGCGCTCTACCCAAAGGCCGACGCGGGCGACGACCAGATTGATGAGGCTGAAGAAAGCCAGGATAACGATCATCAATTCTACGACATTGTCACGCTGCGTCCAGACCATGATCGATGCATAGGTGATTTCGCTGACAGCAATCGCATTGCCGACCGTCGTCAGCTTGACGAGATTGATCAGGTTGTTGACGATGGCCGGTAGCGAGGCCCGAAAGGCCAGCGGCACCTCGACGTAACGCAGGATCTGAAACTGGCTGAAGCCGATGCCGCGGGCCGCCTCGATCGTCGAAGCCGGTACAGCTTCAATCCCGGCGCGGATGGCTTCGGAATGCAAGGCCGCCACATGCAGGCCCACCACCGCGACCACCCAGAAAAACGGCGTCAACGGATTGTTCTGCGCGCCACCGACAAGATTGGACACAACCGTGTTCAACACCAGAAAGCTGAACATCAACTGCACCAGCGTCGGCGTATTGCGGGTCACTTCCACGAATGCCCGCACGGGTGTGGAAAGCCATGACCGGCCCGAAGTCAGGCAGGCCGCAAACAGCAGACCAAACAGCAAACTGACGGGAATGAGCAAAACCACCAGATACAGCGTGGTCAAAAAACCATCCCGCCAGATCTGCGCCTCATATCCCGTTGCCAGGAACTCAAAATTAAGACCGATACTGCCCGTCAGACGGACGAACAGATCGGTGAGATTGATATCCTGCATGTGTCTCTACCGTTGCGCCGCTGATACAAAGTGCCATCGAAGACGGCAGTTCGTATTCCGTTTTCGAAGGCGAAGATGCGATACACATCTTCGGTGCCTTCGTCTTACTTAGTCGCGGCGAGCGCCTTGTGTTCCTGCTCGAGATAGTCGGTATTCAGCAGGCGGCTGGACTTGGCGAAATCGAGCAGTTTGCCGGAAACATGCAGTTTTTTGACGGCACTGTCGAGGGCGGCCTGGGTATCCTTCTCGCCCTTGCGCAGCCAGATGACCGAGTCCGAGGGAACCAGTTCGGTTGGGAACGGAATAGCATAATCCTTCCATTCCTCCGGACGATCCTGCAACAACAGCCCAACGGTTGCGCCGACATGCACGGCCGCCACGCAATTGCCGCCCTGCAAAGCCAGCAGCGATTCCGGCTGGCTCGGCAACGCCTTGACGACCGCGCCATATTCCTCGATCAGCGGCTGGGTATAGTTCGAACCCTGCGAGACGCAGACCGGCTTGCCCTTCAGGTCCGCCCAATCTTTCAAACCGCTATCCTTACGCACCACGGCAGCGCCGCCGCTGCGATCATAGGGTGTCGGCACGAAATCGAGCACCTTGGCGCGGTCCTCGGTATACTGCATATTGGCGATCAGAATATCGACCTTGCCCTGCTGAAGAAATTGCACCCGATTGGGTGGCGTGACCGTCACCGTCTCAAGCTTGACGCCGAGATCATCGGCCAGCGCCTGGGCAATATCAACGTTAAACCCTTTCTGTTCCTGGGTTTTCGGATCGATATAGCCAAAGGGTGCACCGGACAGGATAACACCGACCGTCAGCTTGCCACGTCCCTTGATGCGGTCAAGCGTGGCATCGGCCGAGGCATGGGTTGCTGCGAGGGTGGATATCGAAAGAACAAGCCCAAAAATTGTCTTGGTCATGGTGGCGGACAGCATGGAGAGGCTCCTTATTTTTAGCGACACCCTATTGAAGAGCCGCACCGATCACGAGCAATTGCATTCCTCCATACGCAGCCATCAAGGATCGGTCTACCGGAGATTAAGACTAAAGTAGAATTTTCTTCATTCCTCACTGGCTTCGCCTGTTTGGCAGACGCACGATCCTGGTAGATTTGAGACTGCACCAACAAGGCAAGACTTGTCTCCCCTATAGGCTCCGAGAACTGTCTTTACGATCACGACCGGCGCCCCGTTTTGAAGCTCAGGGCCAGCACGGAGAAAATCAGCAGGCCCGTTGCAACCTGCTGCCAATAGAAATTCAAACCGGACAGCAGCAACCCGTTCGAGACGAGGCCAAGCAGCAGAACGCCAAGCACGGTGCCAATCACATTGGGGCGGCGCAACGGATGGAGCGTGGTGCCGATGAAGGTCGCGCCAATGGCATTCAACAGGAAGGCATTGCCGGATGACGGAATGTAGACATTGACTGTTGCCGTCAAAAGGATGCCGGCAATTGCGGCAATGGTCCCGGCCAGAATATAGGCGCTCGCAACAACTGAGGCGACAGACAGGCCGGAATAGCGCGCCACGCTGGCCTGGGTGCCGATTGCAATCAGGACCCGCCCGAAACGGGTCATTGCCAATATCACGGCAGTCACAACAATCAGCAGGAGCGTGACGACCAGCGGCACGGGTACACCGAACAAGTGTCCATGGCCGATGAAGGAAAAGCCTGGCGGAATGGCGGCTTGGGACAGATAGACCGGATTGCCGCCATTGGTGAGCAATTGCTGCACGCTGCGACCGATGAACAGCGTTCCAAGCGTCGCCAGAAACGGCGAGATGCCGATTGCCGAAATCAGCAGGCCATTCAAGGCACCGACCAGTCCGCCAGCGAAGATTGCCGCAAGCACGGCGAGGCCAACAGGCACACCACCCAGCACCAGCGAGACGAAGGTGAAACTGGCAAAATCCACCGCAGTCGCGACCGAAAGATCGATGCCGCCGGAGGCGACGGCAAAGGTCATCGCAATCGACACGATGGCGAGCAAGGCGACATTGTTGACCAATACGCTCATCAGGTTGGCGCCCGTCAGGAAACTTGGCGCCAGTGTTGAAAATATCGCGATAACCGCGAGGATGGCAAAAACTAGCGCATAACGCGCCAGATATGCACCGCGACGGCGGCCACTTGCCAAGGCCCCAGCCGTCCACGTCTTCGCATCAACCGTTGACATGATGATCCTACCTCCTGCGCAGCAAAGTAGTGGCCGAGACGACCAGAAGGATCAGCGCGCCCTGGACGCCAGCCACCAATGTGCTCGACAGATTGAGCAGTTGAAACCCATTGATCAGCACACCGACAAAGATCGCCGAAACCAGCGTACCGGGAATGGTCGGCACCAGCCGCCGTGAAAAGACCGAACCCAGCAGGGTGGTCACCACGACGGGCAGCAAGATATCGCCAGCACCGGTGGAACTGCCGCTGAGATAGGACGTATTGAGGATGCCAGCGATGCCACCCAATAAACCCGCCGCGATGAAAGCGCCTGCCGTCAGGGTTTTGACCCTGAGACCCGCCGCCCTTGCGGCTTCCGGAAATTCGCCGACCGCGTAAAGCCGCAATCCCAGCGGGGTATATTGAACGACGGCTGCGACCAGCAAGGCTGCCCCCAGCAGGATATAGCCCAGCACCGGCAGACCGAATGGCCCCGTGGCCGAAAGCAACGAGAGAAAGTCGGTTGAAGCCGGAATGACGGTGTTTTGGGTCAACACCAGTTCGAGACCGGCCACCACATTCATCACCGCAAGCGTTGCCAGAAGCGGCACGATACCGACAATGACCACAGCCAAGGCATTAACGAGACCGATGACCAGCCCGGTGGCCAGCGCCCCAAAAACAGCGACGCCGTCGCTCCATCCCAGTTGCACAAGACTGGCGTAGACCGCTGCACTGAGGCCCATATTGGCGGCCAGCGACAGATCGATCCCGCCCGTCACAACATTCGACCCGCCCGCGATGATCACCAGTGTCAGCCCGAAGGCCAGCACTCCGAGAATGGCCGATTGCGCTAGCACATTCCCCAGATTGCCAAGGCTGAAGAAGAAGGGCGCCGTCAGCGAAAAGAACAGGAAGACGCCGAGTATTCCAAGTATGGACCCGGTCCGCAGCAGCCAGGCCGCACTCCGGGCCGCACCATTGCGGCGCGGGACAAGTTCGCCTCCCTGGGACGAGCCGTGGTGACGCATTCCGGTGGCTGTCGGCGACCTCACGCCAATCGAAACGGAATTGACCTCAGCCGACATGGCGCAATCCTTCCTTCGACCCCGTTACGGCATCCGAGCCGGTTGTGGCGGCAAAGACTGCATCCGCCGTCGTCTGGCTGGACGTGAGTTCCGCCGTGATCCGGCCCCGGAAAAACACCAGAATCCGGTCGGTTATGCCAACCAGTTCCGGCAGGTCGGACGACAGGATGATGACGCCGGCCCCCTTTTCGACCAGTTCGCCGATCAGCTGGTAAATTTCGACTTTCGCGCCGATATCAACGCCAACAGTCGGCTCATCCAGAAGATAGAGTTCCGATTGGCGGCTCAGCCATTTTGCAATCGCCACCTTCTGTTGATTGCCACCGGACAGGGTTCGGACCGGTGCATCGCGACTAGACGTCTTGATCTGCAATTGCGCGATCAGCCGGTCCACCGCAGTCTTTTCGAGACCGGTCTTCAGAAAACCCGCCCTCGAAAAACGGTCGAGACTGGCAAGCGTGGTATTTTCCGCCACCGTGAGGTCCAAAGCCACGCCATTGCCGCGCCGGTCTTCCGGAACAAGCGCCAGATTGCGCGACACGGCTTGGCGAGGATTTGCAAATGACACCACCGTCTCGCTCGTATGAATCTCGCCGGAGCCTGCTGTTTCCAGACCAAACAGTGTCTGCAACAGTTCCTTGGCACCGGAGCCTAAAAGACCGGTAATGCCGAGCACTTCGCCCCGGTGCAGGCTAAAGGACACGTCCTCATACCGGCCTTCGGCGGTCAACCCACGAACGTCCAGCAGGCGCTCGCCCTTGGCGACGACCGGTTTTGGAAACATCTCGGCAATGTCGCGCTCCACCATCAGGGTTGCGATCTGTTTTGCTGAAAGACCGGCAAGCGCGCGGCTGGCAACGACCTCCCCATTGCGCAGCACGGTTACGTCGTCGCAAAGCGCTTCGATTTCGGCCAGGTAATGCGAGATATAAACGATCGTCACCCCCTCATCCCGCAGCCGCCGGATCAGGGAAAACAGCATATCCGCCTCGCGCCGCACCAGCGCCGCCGTCGGCTCATCGAACACCAGCACCTTGGGCTTGGCCAGCAGCGCGCGCGTGATCTGCACGATCTGCTTTTGCGCGGTGGTCAGCTCGCCGATCAATGCACCGGTCGGAAGGCTCAGGCCGAAATAGTCCTGCAAAATCGCCTGTGCCTGGCGTTTCATCGCCCGCCGATCCAAAAATGGTGTACCGGCAATCTTCGGTTCGCGCCCCAGAAACAAGGCCTCACCAACCGTGAAGGACGGAACCAGAAGACGATCCTGGTGAATGAAGTGGATGCCCAGATTTTCGACCCGCGGCGGCGTCAGATCCGGTATTGCGACCCCGTCGATCTCAATCGTTCCGTCATCCTGCCGGTGAAGACCGGCGAGAATTTTGATCAGGGTTGATTTTCCCGCACCATTCTGGCCGACAAGCCCATGGATCGTTCCAGCGCGGACGCCAAAGGAAACCTCGGTCAGCGCTCTTGCTCCGCCAAACCATTTGGAAATGCCATGGAAGCGGATTGCATCGCCCTTCGCAGGCTGTTTGTCACGCATGAAAATGTCCCTCGCAAAGCCGCTTGGCGCCCTGGCTTAAGTTGTGGCGTTCCAACACCGTGTTTTGGCGATCAACCGATCCCGAGCTTCCTGGTGACATCGTTGACAGTCTGCTTGTTGGCCAACAGGGCTGGCACGTAGCTCTCACGCGGCAAGGTCTTGCCGGATAGCAACAAGGCCACATTCTGAATGGCCTGGCGGCCAAGTTCGGCGGGCTGTTGCGCGACATCGGCGGCGGCAGGCGAGGCCGGGTCCGCCACCAGTTGCAACACTTCAGGGCTGCCATCGACGCCGTAGGTCTTGATTTCCGTGCGCCCGGCTGCCGCCAGCGCCTGGGTTGCCCCCAATTGCGGAATATCCCAGGCGGACCAGATGGCTTTGATCGAGCCTTTTTCCGGATATTTGTTGAGAATGGCGGTGACCTGCGCAAACGCATCCTGAACGGTATTGGGAATGATGTCGCGCAGTTCCGGCTGGATGATCTTGACCTTCGGGAAATATTTGATGACGTTGACAAGCTGGTCATAGCGGATGGCGCAGGGCGTCACGCCATAAAAGCCGTTGAAGACCACGACATTGCCTTCCCCACCAATGTCAGAGACCAATTGCAGGGCAAGATCCTTGCCGATGCCCCAATTGTCGGAGGTCGAATTGTTCTGCGAATGGCTGGAGCCGACATCGATTGTCAGAACCGGAATGCCAGCGTCGCGCGCCCGTTTCAGCCAAGGGTCGATAACCGTCAAGGTGCCGAGCAATTGCACGATGGCATCCGGCTTTTGCGCGATCAGGGTTTGGAGTTGAGCCACCAGCTTGCCATCGCTGCGGCCCGCGTCAACGGCAAGCGGTTCGCCGCCCAGGCGCTTCACTTCAGCGATCTGGGCATTATAGGCTTGCAGGTCAAAGAAATGGTCGGTTCCCGCCGTGCTGATGCCGATCCGCTTGCCCTTCAGGCTGAGAGGTTCATCTGCTGCATGGGCCACATTGACCCCAAACAGGCTTGCGCCCGCAGCAGCCACGCCAGCAAAGGCCGAGAGCTTAATGAGCTGACGCCGTCCCAACCCATTGTTGAATTCATTGCCCGACATTCTGCCTTCTCCAATTATCTATATTTTCTATAGATTAAGATAATTTTCTGTTTGGCCCAGAAAGAATTTTGCGTCTTGATAAACCAAGCGGGAAAAACAGACCCCATCAGCAGAGAAATGTCGCATCGATCATCCTGACAGGCTTTTTGCCCCGGAAAACCAGCGAGCTTGAACAACCGACCTTCAAGGCAGGCGCAATTTCTAAGCGCCCGTGAAAGAAGGGAAGAATATTTCTCTACTTAATCGATGGATTATTCCATCATGCAACCGTCACAGAGGCCAAAGACCTAGCAAAAATCCAGGGCGGTGACTGGCGGAAATTCAACACAGGACGGGAGTTACAGATGAGCAGCAAACCATTGCATCCAGAAACGCTGGCCCTTCATGCCGGCTGGCGCGCCGACCCGACGACGGGGTCTGTCGCCGTTCCGATCTATCAGACCACGTCTTTTCAGTTCCGGGATACGGAGCATGCGGCCAATCTGTTTGCCCTGAAAGAGCTGGGCAATATCTATAGCCGCATCGGCAACCCTACCGTGGATGTGCTTGAGCAGCGCATTGCAGCCATCGAAGGTGGCGTGGCGGCTTTGGCGCTTGCCTCCGGTCAGGCGGCATCTGCGGTCGCGATCCAGAATCTCGCCAAAGTTGGCGACAATATCGTCAGCTCCACTGATCTTTATGGCGGCACCTGGAACCTGTTTGCCAACACACTGAAAGATCAGGGCATCGAGGTTCGTTTTGTTGATCCGACTGATCCGGAAAACTTCCGCCGCGCCACGGATGGGCGCACTCGCGCCTATTATGCCGAGACGCTGCCCAATCCGAAACTCACGGTTTTCCCGATTGCCGAAGTGGCAAGCATTGGCCGGGAATTCGGCATTCCGCTGATTGTCGACAATACCGCCGCCCCCTTGCTGGCGCGGCCCTTCGATCATGGCGCGGCTGTGGTTGTTTATTCCTCCACCAAATATCTCGGCGGCCATGGCACGTCCATTGGTGGCTTGATTGTTGATGGCGGCAATTTCGATTGGGAAGCGCACAAGGAGCGCCAGCCCGCGCTGAACACACCTGATCCAAGCTATCACGGTGCGATCTGGACCGAAGCCACCAAGCCACTTGGACCGATTGCCTATATCATCAAGGCCCGCGTCACCCTGTTGCGTGACCTCGGGGCTGCACTCTCGCCCTTCAACGCCTTCCAGATTTTGCAAGGCATTGAAACCCTGCCACTACGCATTGAGCGCCATGTTAAAAACGCCGCAGCCGTTGCGGACTATCTGGCCAAGCGCCCGGAAATCGCCAAGGTGATCTATCCATCGCAGCAGAGTGGCGTATGGCGTGAGCGGGCAGATACATATCTCAAGGGTGGTTACGGTGGTCTTGTCGGGTTTGAGTTGAAAGACGGGCTGGACGCTGGCCGCCAGTTTATCGACAGTCTCGAATTGCTCTATCATGTTGCCAATATTGGAGATGCCCGCAGTCTGGCCATTCACCCGGCCTCGACAACCCATTCCCAGCTCACAGCAGAAGAGCAGGCCTCAAGCGGTGTTTCGCCGGGCTATGTGCGCCTTTCCATCGGCATTGAGCATATTGATGACATCATCGCCGATATCCAACGTGGTCTCGATGCCGCATCTTCTGGTGTCCAGAACAGCAAGGCTGCCTGATTAAACATTGGAAAACGGAAGCACCGTGCGGTGCTTCCGTTTTTATCTGCGCATCGGATTTTTCCGAAAACCGGTTCCCACTTTTCGGCCGATGTTCGAAAGCTCAGGACGAGAAATTACATACGGCGTACAACATACAGACCGTCAGATCGCCCCGTGGCGTGGGGGCAGCTGATCATTCAGGTAGAAATTGCCGATATGGTGATATTTCCAGCGCACCGGATCATGCAGCGAATGGGTGCGGGCATTGCGCCAGTAGCGATCCAGCCCGTAGGCTTCCAAGGTCGAGCGTGCGCCTCCAAGCTCGATCAGCTTGGTGGAGGCCAGCTGCGCCACTTCGGTGCCCAATGCTTTCACTTCGGCAACGGCGATAGAGGCTTCCGCCACGGTTTGCGCGGTGGGATTGGAACTAGCAATATCCAGAATGCGCCCAGCCCGAGCCAGAAGTGCATCGGCGGCATGCACGCGGATTGAAACATCACCCACGGCATGGATGGTGTGCGGGTCTTCATGGCCATGCTCAATGCTCAGCTCGAAAAACGGCCTTGCATGGGCGCGGACATAGGAAATGGTTTCTGCCAATGCACCGCGCGCAATGCCCACTTGTACCGCCGAATGGATGATCTGGGCAAACGGCCCCATGGGCGTTGGCTGATCAAACACCTCATCATGATCCACCACGTGAAACGGGGTGATCTCGACATCATCAAAGGTCACGGTGCCGCTGCCGGTGGAGCGCTGGCCAAAGGAGGTCCAGTCATCCACCAGATCAAGGCCAGGCGTGGCACGATCAATAAACACCAAATGCACCCGGCCATTCGGGCCTTTGGCAACGGCCACAATGATATGGGCAAACAGCGATCCGGTGGCATAGAATTTTTGCCCGTTCAGCAGCAGCTTACCATCACGCTCGGCAAAATGGGTCTTGTAATCCACCGGGGTTTTGGTGCCGATTTCGGTAAAGGCATTGCCCAGCCGATCCCCATCAAGAACCCGTTGGAAATAATGGGCCTTCTGCTCATCAGAACCAGACAGCCGCAGCGCTTCGACCATATAGAAATGGTTTTGCGGAATCTGCCCGATGGAGGAATCTGCCGCTGAGATGATCGCCGTCACCTCCGCCAGCGTCACTGCTGAGACGCCAGCGCCGCCATAGGCCTTGGGCACCGTAATGGCCCAAAGCCCACTTTGCGAAAAGCGCTCAATCTCGGTCACTGGCAAACGCCTTTGCCGATCACGCTCCGCAGCACCCACCGCAAAGTCACGGGCAAATTCTTTGGCAACGGCAATAGCCTCGGCATCATCCTTGATCACATGCGCCTTGATACGCCGTGGCGGAATATGCGGTGCCGGGCGGCCAGCCGTGAGGGTTGCCTGCCGGTGGAGTGTACGATCTGTGCTGCTCATTGCTCTGCCTCAGTTCCCCACTCAGTTCCACGCATGGCGCGGCGGATGCTCCCCGTTCAGGAAATAATTGCCGACATGGTAGAATTTCCAGCGCACCGGATCGTGCAAGGTGTGCACCCGCGCATTGCGCCAATGGCGATCCAGACCATGTTCCGCTAGCGTCGAGCGGGTGCCCGCCAGTTCAAACAGCTTGTTGGTGGAAAGAATGGCAATCTCGGTGGTCAGTACCTTGGATTCACCGGTCTTGATGGTTGCTTCCGAGACGGTATCCAGCGTCGTATTGGCCCGCGCTGCATCAATGCTGCGACCAGCAATCTCCAGCAGCGCTTCCGCCGCATGCAGGCGGATTTTCAAATCGCCAATGGCCGCGATGGTGAAAAGGTCCTCGCTGGCCTTTTGCTTGCCGCTGTCAATCCACGGACGGCTGAGGGTTTTGACAAAGCTGATGGTGTCATCAATCGCCCCACGAGCGATGCCCGCATCAATAGCCGATTGGATGATCTGCGACACCGGACCACCCACCGTGGGATGATCAAACGAGGTGACTTTCAGAGCGCGAGCCTTCGGAACCCGCACATTCTCAAGCTTCACCGAGCCAGACGCCGTGGTGCGCTGGCCAAAGCTGGACCAATTGTTGGTCACGGTCAGGCCGGGTGCTTCACGGTCGGCAAACACCAGATAGCCCTGACCGGTTTCATCGACACTGACAATCGGCACGACATGGGAGAGAAGCGCACCGGTGGTGTAAAATTTCTCACCGTTGACGATCACGTCGTCGCCGTCATGCACAACCTTGGTTTCAAAATCGGCGACAGTCTTGCTCTTCAATTCAGAAAAGGCATTGCCATAACGCAACCCCTGCAAAGCCCAGCCGAAGAACAGTTTTTTCTGCTCTTCCGTGCCATCCAGATCAACGGTTGCAACAATGGCCAGATGGTTTTGCGTCACCTGCGCAATGGCCGGATCAGCGGCAGCAATGGTGGAGATCACCTTGGCAAGCGTGGCATAGGAAACCTCCGGCCCGCCATAGGCTTTTGGCACATTGATGCTCCACAACCCGCTTTGGGAATATTCATCCAACTCGTCAATCGGCAACAGGCCTTCCCGGTCACGCAAAGCGGCCCCGACCTTGAAACGCTCGGCAAGACGCTGAGCAATCTCAATGGCCTCTGCATCGGATTGAACAATATGCGCAGGCGTGATCGGGCGCGGACGGGGTGCGACCGGATCGTTGGAATTGACGCGCGGGTGAACGGTGTAATCGATCTTGGTGTCAGTAACGGTACCCATAATCGTGCCTCGTTGCTTGAAATTGGAAAGGGAATTAGCTGGCGTTCGCCAGCGGGGCGGTCTTTGCGCGTTTGAGCGCCTCAATATCGCGGTATTGATCGGCGGGATGATTTTGCGGCAAGTATGGGCCTTGGCCGAAGAGCTTTTCACGCAGCGTTCCCGGCTTGTAGGCGGTGGGATAGGCCCCGCGCTTTTGCAGTTCCGGGACAATGTAGGTGACCACATCCTCAAAACTGCCGGGTGTCACCGCATAGGCAATGTTGAAGCCATCGACATCGGTGTCAGTCACCCATTCTTGCAAAATATCGGCGACCTGATCTGGTGCGCCAACGAAGACCGGCCCCAGCCCGCCAATGCCGCCGAATTTTGCCAGTTCTTCAATGGTCCAGGATTTATCGCCACCGGCGATATGCTCCACGAAGGAATGGATGGCGTTGGTCTCCACCTTCTGGATCACATCGGTTGGCGCATATTGGCCAAAATCGATGCCACTCCAGCCGGACATGAACACCAGCGAGCCATCGTAAGAGACATATTGTTTGTAGTCCTCGAACTTGGCCTTGGCCTTTCCCTCGGTCTCGTCGGTGATGATGGTGATCAGCGTGTAGATTTTCAGGGCATTCGGATCACGCCCTGCGGCAGCCGCCTGCTGGCGAATTTCGGCCACATAGGCTTTCAGCACCGATTTGGTGGGTGCGGCCACAAACACACATTCTGCATGTTCCGCGGCAAATTTCTTCCCCGGACCAGAAGCCCCTGCTTGATACAGCACCGGGGTGCGCTGTGGCGAAGGCTCGGTCAATCCATAGCCGGGAACATCGAAATGCTTGCCCTTGTGGCCGATTTCATGAACCTTGGCCGGATCAGTAAAAACCCGCCCTTTCGGATCACGGATTATAGCGCCCTCTTCCCAGCTGCCTTCCAGCAATTTGTAGATCACCTCAAGATATTCATTGGCAATCTCATAGCGATTGTCGTGGCGCTTCAGGCCGGATTGGCCGACATTTTTGGCACCGCTCTCCAAATAGGACGTGACAATGTTCCATCCTACCCGACCCTTGGTGTGGTGGTCCGCTGTCGCAAGCCGTCTTGCAAACGTATAGGGATGCTCAAACGAGGTTGACGCGGTGATGCCAATACCCAGATGCTCCGTGGCCAAGGCAATGGGTGCCGCCAGTTGCAACGGGTCGTTGACTGGTATCTGTGCCGCCTGCCGGATTGCGTGGAAATTAGAGCCTTTATAGACATCGTAATAGCCGATCACGTCAGCAATAAAGATGCCGTCAAAAATCCCGCGCTCCAAGGTACGCGCCAGATTTTGCCAATAATCCAGATCCTTATAGGTATAGGATCGGTCATCCGGATGCGCCCACAATCCAGGCGATTGGTGTCCGACGCAATTCATGTCGAAAGCGTTGAAGTGAATTGTCCTGGTCATCGGGCCGTCCTTTGCTGCATACATACCGATGCAGCATCGCAGACATTGACGGTTATTAAAGTTAATCTATGTTTTTTATAAACTAAATGAAGGTATGTTTTTCTGCCCGCCAAGGACATTGAGAAAAACGTGGTGCTGGTACGGCGGACTCATCATGGACCTTGAGGAAGGTTTTCAGATGCAAGGCCTTCGATCAGAAAACATTGGCCGGCATAAAAGTTCTGACCGTGATATCATGGCGCCACCATAGCCTGTCTTGTAAGCGCCCCTGTTTCGCAATTCCGGCACCACAAACTCGATAAAATTATCGGGCTTGCAGGCGGCGAGCGATAAAATCACCACTGTCGATTGAATCGATGATCAAATGATTAGACACCTTAAGTATATGCAAAACTCACGCCACTGGCCACTTTGAGGCCTCTACACCCGAGCGAATGGCGCGTCTGGCAATTTTATGCGGAAAGACGTCATAAAAAGCATGATGGCGTTAACCGCAGTTTATCCAAATTGGCTTTGAATGAGTTGAAATTTGCAACCATTGGAACTTGCCATGACGCTCTCCATTAGAAATGTGCTCATTAGCGTTTTCGCCCTGCTCAGCCTTATGCTGAATGTGCTGGTTGGAAATTCAATGCTGAATTCGTACCGCACCTATCAGGTCAATGCCGAAATTTCGGAACTGACCGGCTTTGACAAGGCCTTGTTCAAGGCGCTTTTGGCCTTTCGCAGCGAGCGCGGCGATAGCGCCTCCGCCCTGTCGATCTCAATTGCCGATGGTACTGGCTCCGTACAATCGGTGCAGAAAAACCGGGCGGTTGTCGATGCCGGTATGAATGAGGCAAAGGCGATCGCTGCGGGGATCAGCGTTGCCGAATTGTCGGCGCCGATCGCAACGGTGTTAGCCACTTACGAAAAAGTCGCGACCTATCGCAAAACTATCGATGCCGAGCTGACAAAACCGCTCGAGGCTCGTGACGCAAGCATCACCAAGGCGTCAATGGATCTGGGCGGGACGTTTCTGGCCGATCTTGAAAAGGCGTCCGAGGCTGCGGAAGGCCGCATGCGCACGCTCGATGCGGCGATGATGCCGATGATTCAGATGCGTGCCTATGCATGGTCGACCCGCGCCCTTGGTGGCGGCAGTGCCCTGATCCTCAACAACGCCGTGACATCCGGCCAGCAGATTTCGGCTGAGAACCAGGTCAAGCTGGCCGTGGGAGACGCGAATGTCGCCTATGCGTGGAAAGCCGTGCGGGTGCTGGTCGATCATAAGGATACGCCCCAGGCCATCAAGGAGGCCTTCAAGGTTGCAGATACAGCGTATTTTACCGGCGACTACGCCAAAATGCGCGCCGACGTCATAGCCAAACTGAGCGCTGGCGAAAAGTCACCGCTGACAATCGATCAATGGAGATCGCCGACCACGGCTGCCCTGGGGAAGGTTGCCGATATCGCATCGCTTGCCATGGATACGTTGAATGCCAATGCAGCAACGGCCAAGTCCGCCGCGCTGACCCAGACACTATCCTTCCTGGCGCTCTTCCTGTTGGTGTTGGCGCTCGGCATCGTGGGATTGGTCGTCATCGTCCGTAAGGTCATTCGCCCGATCGGCGCGCTGACGCGTTGCATGGGCGCACTGGCCGACGGCGACCTGTCGGTCGTCGTTCCCGGCGCCAAACGCCGGGACGAAATGGGCGAAATGGCGCGTTCCGTGGAAGTGTTCCAGGTTGCAGCCATCCGTAATAAGGAACTCGAAGCCAGCACCGAGGAAAACCGTAGGATCGCCGAACGCGATCGCATCGAGACGCAACGCCGGATCGAAGCGGAGGCCGAAGAGCGCCTGACGCGCGCCACCGGCGCGTTGGCAAGCGGTCTGCGCAAGCTTGCTGCTGGCGACATGCTCTGTGAAATTGCCGAGGAGTTTGCGCCGCGCTTCGAGGAACTGCGCCAGGACTTCAACGCCTCCGTCAGCCAGTTGCGCACCACACTTCTGGCGGTCGGCGGCTCGGCCATGGCCGTGTCGGGTGGCAGTAGCGAAATCTCCCATGCCTCCGACGACCTCGCCAAGCGAACCGAGCAGCAGGCTGCCTCGCTCGAAGAGACGGCCGCTGCCCTTGAGGAAATCACCGCCAATGTGAGAGCGACCTCGAAGCGAACCGGCGAGGCCCGCGATCTGGTGCGCGATACCAAAAGCCGCGCGGAGCAATCGGGTATCGTCGTCAATAACGCTGTCACAGCGATGGAGCGTATTGAACATGCCTCCCGCCAGATCGGCCAGATCATCGGCGTGATTGATGAGATTGCCTTCCAGACCAACCTACTGGCGCTGAATGCAGGCGTCGAAGCCGCCCGCGCTGGTGAGGCCGGAAAGGGCTTTGCCGTTGTTGCCCAGGAGGTGCGCGAACTGGCGCAGCGTTCGGCCAATGCCGCCAAGGAAATCAAATCGCTGGTCTCCAATTCGGAAGTCGCCGTCAGCGAAGGTGTCAAACTGGTCAACGATACCGGCGAAGGATTGACGGCGATCGCCAGCCTCGTCCAATCGATCAACCAGCACATGGATGCGATTGCCACGGCAGCACAGGAACAGTCTGTGGGACTTGGGGAAGTCAATACCGCTGTCAACCACATGGACCAGGCGACGCAGAAGAATGCAGCCATGGTCGAGGAAATGAACGCGGCCGGCGCTGGCCTGGCGCAGGAAAGCGGCAAGCTGACTGAATTGCTCGGCCAGTTCCGCACGGGAGATAACCGTCAGGCAGGCTACGCGCCCGCCGCTCACGTACCTGCCAAACCGGCAAGTCGACCCGCCGCACAATCTCGTCAGACCTATGCCACACAGGGCAATGCTGCGCTGAAGGGCGAGAGTTGGGAAGAGTTCTAGGGCTTATAAGGGAGAAGCGGTCACCGGCTTTCCCGAAAAGACAAAAAACACAAGAAACGAGCGTCTGTCAGGTTCAATCTGAACCTGACAGACTCTAAGGTCCGCTTTATTCTCAACGGACACCGTCCTGAGGCTGTTCAGTTCGTGAGCGCGTTTCACCCCGGACAGGTATTTATGGATGCCCACTGGCACGCCGCCGACAAAGCGGAAACCGTGAGGCAAGCTCAAGCGCCTTCTACCCCCGTCTGAGCAAAAGCCTCAATTCGCAATCCTGATTGAGGAGCCTTTGGTTCACGATACCCGTCCAACGCAGTCATCGTATATGGTCATGCACGACCTGAAAGTTCACACCTACAGCGCCGAGCAGGTTTGAGAAGACACACAATAGGGATTATCGGCGAAAGTGGCTTGATCCGCGCAATATCAAATTGCAATCAAGCGTGCGCGTGCGTATGTCCGGAACATTGTTTTCAGTCAATCGTGACAGAACATAAGTACTGATCGATTGCGCTATTTTTTCAATAGGTTGGGCGATAGCCGTTACGCCGTCATCGTAGAGGCGAAACAGTTCCACATCATCGAAACTGACGATGGCGATGTCTTCCGGCACCCTTGCCCGGTGTTCTCGAACCCATTCCAGAATGCCGTAGGTCATTTTATAATTGGCTGAGAAAACAGCTGTTGGCGGCTCAGCCAGTGCCATAAACTTCTGAATGGCGGAATATCCGCCTTCTTCGGTCCACTCGCCGGAATGCAGGTAGGAAGGATTGAGGGCAATCCTGCCCTCTTCCAGCGCCTGATGGTAGCCATTCAGGCGCTGTAATCCCGATGACGTATCCAATGTGCCAAAGGCGGTGGCGATCCGTGTATGCCCGAGATCGATCAGATGGCGGACAGCGCGGTAGGAAGCCTTGGCATTTTCAACGAACACGCGGTCAACACGCAAGCCCATGATATCGTTATTGTAGACGGTTACGGGAATACCGCGTTCCACGAATCTCTCGACTTCATTGGGAATGTCTCCATGTCCCGCAAGAATCAGCGCATCGACGTTCTGTCCAGCGAAATAGGAAAGAGATTCACTCAACAGCCTGCTGTCGCCATCATGGCAATAGGTTAGCAGCGTTCTGCCGCTCTGGCGAAACAACCGGGCCAGATGATTGAGAAGCTGGGCATGAAACTCGTCCAGCTCCGGTGTCAAAAAGCCAATTACATCGGTCTTGTCGCTTTTCATCGCCCGTGCGGCAGCGCTACGCTGAAAAGACAGGGCCTCGATGGCCCGCTCAATTTCGGTGCGGTTGCCATTGCGCACCGTTTGCCCATTGAGATAGCGCGACACCGTGCCGATGGCGACGCCCGCTGCCTCGGCGACATCGTGGATGGTGGCCTGTTTTCGCTTGCCGGTTATTTCCACAGGTCCTCCCCCAGATCCATTGATAGCTTCAGCAAGGACAACCAACCCATGGCCTCACATCATCCGGGTGCCATTCCGTCGATAACAATCGCACGGTGAATGGAAATACCTGGCAGATCAACCGTGATTGCGCCATCTGCTTGTTTTTTCCAAGCAAATGTCTCGCCCGAAATCGCGTCATAGACCGATGATGGCGTTCCAGGCAGCCGTAGCGTGAAGGATACCGGGCCGATGGAGGGGATGTCCTCGATCATTTCCATCGGCCTTGCCGTCGGCTGCCAATTGATCCGCACCGATTGACCCCGGATCTGTGGAAAACCGCAGAGAAGGTGAACGATGCTGCGATTTTCATGGGCCTGCACCGTCAGCGTCGCACGGCCTGCGGATGGCAAAGTGGTTTCAAGCGTCCGCCCCGGCATCAGCCGTTCGATCAGCGCATCAACCAGATATTTGTAGAGAGGCTGCCCAATGGCGCGGTAAAGTGCAAAGACCGGATAGGCGATGGTACCCACCTTGCCATGGATTGCGCAGGCCACGCCAATAGCCTCAGCTTCAGGATCATCTGGCGTATGCTGATGCGAGCAGAAGTGGTTGAAGGCGCGGTTGAAATAGGGTGGCCTTATGCTTGCCAGAACAGTGGCACCGGCCGCTTGCAGTTTTTCCGCCCCAGCATAGACCACGAAGGGACTTGCTGGCAGGCGCGCATCGCTCAATTCTTCGGTGATCTGTGCATAGGATGGCTCGAATGCGATGTCCTCGCCGGTCAATGTCAGCCCGGTCTCAAAGGCAAAAGCGCCGGTGTCCGGCGTGCGACCAGAGTGACCGGAAATGAGGACCGCGCCGCCGGAGGCGAGATAGGCATCGAATTTTGCCTTTAAGGCAGCATCCACCGGGATCGTATCGGGCAAGATAATCAGGCGATGGCGCGAAAAATCCATCTCCGGGTCGATCACGTCGAAACATCTGTGCAATTCCAACAACATCTGCACCACGCCGTCATCACTATCGCGCACACGCTCGACACCGTTCCGATGGAAATATTCGGTGGCAAGAATGGCGATGTCAGAAACCTGTTCCACCCCCTCCAAAAAAGGTTCAAGGGCGGCAATCCGGCGAAAGGCCGGGGCGATGCTGCGATAGGTATCGGCATTGATCCGGCCATTGGGATGGAGCTGATCGCCAACCAGGCATTTGGAGCCCAGTGCCACCATCATCGCACATTCATATTCCAGCGCATCGGGATGTTTGAAGCCGCCAAACTCACCCCAACTGGTGTGGAATTTGCCGGTGTGACTGACAAAATCCAGGCCAAGCCGCGCAGCATAGCGGGCGCTGGAGGGAAAGTGATTATAGCCCCAGCCGCCCGTGGGCAGGCTTTCCAGCTCAAGATGGGTGTAGGGCGCGAAACGGTCCTTGCCATATTTGTTGATATGGCCGCTGTTGTAAAAAATGCGCGCCTGCGGAAATTCGCGCCGCAGAACGGTGCTCATCTCCTCGCGGAACTGCGCATTGACGGCCTCGTCATTGGCCAGCCGATCCGCCTTGTTCAATGGGTCAAGATTGAGGCGTGCCATGCGGGAAAGGCAGGCATTGCAGACACAATCCGGTGTCTGGATGATATCGAAGAACAGCCCGGCAGTGGGATAAAGCGTCAGAACCTCCCGCGCCTCAGTGATCAGGTGGGCGCGAAACTCATCATGGTTGAGGCACAGGGTGTGCCAGGCGGCGCTTAACTGGTTTTGGGCCGAACGATCATGGTCATCGGCATGGTCAAGATGATTGTTGGCCTTCATCACCCGCCATTCAGGATGCAGTCGGGCGGTCCGCTCATCCCACTGCACCGAGAGATAGATCGGCGTTTCAATGTCAGCGGCATTGCAGGCGGCAATCATCTCTCCCAGCAGATCGGGGCGAGACAGATTGGGATGCGGCGCACCCACCTTGGTCGGGTAATAGGACCACCCATGGTGACATTTGGCAAACAGCGTAATGGAATTCACATGCGACTGTTTGAGTGTTGCAACAAACTCTTCGGCGTCAAACTGGCTGCCAATGCCCGCAATATGCTCGGACGTGTGAAAATCGAGATGAATTTGACGATACCGCAAGGGGCGCAATGAATTCTGCGACATGATGGCTCCTTTTCTCCGGCACGAAAGCCGCGAAAATCCTGTTAGAACACCAGAAAATGCATGTTGAAATATCTGCTATCGATTTTCCCAAACCTCGCCTTGCTTGAGCTGAAGCTCAAAGACATCAGCAGGTTGGCGGATGGTGAGTGGCCCGGAGTGGCCAGCCGTGATGCGGAGTGAAGACAGTTCCCCCCCCTGCCAGCTGAGATCAACCGTGTGACCGCTACGGATGCGCACCCCCTTCAGGCTGCCGCTTGACCATTGTTCCGGCAAAGCGGGCAGAAGGCGAAGCTCGCCGGGGCGCGATTGCACCAGCATTTCGACAATCCCGGCGGCTCCCCCGAAATTCCCGTCGATCTGGAAGGGAGGATGGGCATCCATCAGGTTTGGATAGGTGCGCTCAGGGGTCAAAAGCTTGGCCAGAACCTGTGCGGCCCGATTGCCATCAGCCAGTCTGGCCCAGAGGTTCAGCCGCCAGCCAATGCCCCAGCCCGTTGCATCATCGCCGCGCCGCTCCAGAACAACCTGTGCGGCCTTGGCCAGATCCGGCGTGTCCAATGGGTCGATTTGCAGGCTCGGATAAAGCCCATAGAGATGAGAAACATGGCGATGCTGCTGCTCTGGCGCGTCCAGATCCCAATCTTCCATCCATTCCTGCAACTGACCGCCTTTGCCGATACGGTCTTCCGGCAGACGGGCGCGGGCGGCGCTCCCCTCTGTGCGAAGCTCGCCGTCCCGGCCAAGCATGGCGCTGGCATCCGCGAAGGCCTCAAACAGATCGCGAAGAATCTGGTTGTCCATGGCCGGTGCGGCGCAAAGCGACGAGCCGAAGGGATGGGAATTTTCCGGCGACAGCGACGGGCAAGTGCCGAGGTAATTGCTATCGGGCAGGGCAACCAGCGTATCCAGCGCAAATTCCACCGCGCCTTTGAGCAAAGGATAGATCCGTTCCAGCACGGCGCGATCCGGATTGAAGCGGTAATGATCATAAAGCTGGGCGCAGAGCCAGGCGCCGCCCATCGGCCACATCCCCCAATGGGGTCCATCAATCGGGCCGGTGGCACGCCAAATATCGGTGTTGTGGTGCAGAACCCAGCCGCGCGCGCCGTAATGGGCCTTGGCCATCTCACGGCCGGTTTCGGCCACATCCTCCACCAATTCCACCAGCGGCAGGAAGGTCTCGGAGAGATTGGCAACATCGGCCAGCCAGTAATTCATCTCCAGATTGATGTTGACCGTGTATTTGCTGCCCCAGGCAGGCAGAATGTCTTCATTCCAAATGCCCTGGAGATTGGCCGCCTGCGTGCCGGGTCTGGAACAGGAAATGGCAAGGTAGCGGCCATATTGCAGATAGAGCGCGGCCAGCGAGGGATCATTGCCGTCGGCATAGGCGGCAATGCGCTTGTCGGTCGGGATCGTTGGTACGGACTTGTCACCAAGGGTAATCTGCATCCGGTCAAACAGGCGGCGATGCTCTGTGACATGAGCCGCGAGCAGCGCCTCATAGGGCAGCATAGCCGCCGCATCCAGGCGTGCTTTGATCTGCGCCTGCGGATCACCATCAATAGTCTTGTAGTTTTGAAAGCTGGTGCCTGCATCGATCAGCAACACCACGCTGGACGCTTCACGCACCCGAATGGTTTCTTCGCCAATATCGACAAAGCCACCCTCGGCCAACACCCGCACCCGGAAGGCAAAGCGCAAAGCCCCGTCAATGCCGTTCTGCCGACGATTGCGCCCGTCATAGCCAAGGGTGGCGTCGGCGATATCAATCGGGTCACCGTTTTGCGGACTGCTGAGCATCACCGTCATCGACAAGGCACCCGGCTGATCCACGGCAATGCGGCAAACAATCACGTCATGAATGGCGCTGGCAAAGACATCGCGGCGAAAATGCACGCCATGGCAATCATATTGCGTGACAGCAACAGCCGTTTCGAGATTGAGTGAGCGGCGATAATTGGTGACGGTCATATCATGGTGTAGATCAAGCCAGACATCGCCAATCGGCTGATAGGAGGTCTGCCGATCCGGCTTGGCCATGGCCCCTTCATAGGCCTTGCGGTCTGCCTCCTGATAGCGTCCCGCAAGGATCAGATTGCGCACCTCAGGCAAGGCGGCATGGGCATCGGGATTGATCGGCTGGTAAGGGCCACCGCTCCAGAATGTGCTCTCATTGATCTGAAGGCGCTCATTCCAGGCATCTCCAAACACCATGGCCCCCAGCCGACCATTGCCAACGGGAAGGGCCTCGGTCCAGACGGATGCGGCACGGTCGTACCAGAGTTCATTATCGCTCATGATTAGAAATCCTATGAAATTAACAGCTTAACGGTGGATCAACGAAGGCGCGCACCGCTGGCCGGATCAAACAGCAGGGCCTTGGATGGATGAAAACCGGTGTGGATGATATCGCCCGCCCGCACGGACCGATCGCCCTTCAGGTCAACCGTCAGGGCATCTTCGCCGCGCATATTGCTGTAGCCATAGGAAACGCCGCCGAGGCTCTCCACCATGTCCACCCGAAGGTCGAACCGAGCTGATCCGTCAGAGGAAAAATGCTCAGGCCGCATACCAACAGAAATCTTTGCGCCGGGGGCGAGATCTGCACCCAGTGCAAGCTCGAATTCCACGTTCTCAAACTCGCTGAGCTTGATGCGGACGCCCGATGGACTGCGCGCCACGACATGACCGGCCAGAAAATTCATGCGCGGTGAGCCGATGAAACCGGCAACAAACATGTTGTCGGGGTCATCATAGAGACTGATCGGCGTGCCGATCTGCTCGACATTGCCCGCCCGCAACACCACGATCCGGTCGGCCAAGGTCATGGCCTCCACCTGATCATGGGTCACATAGATCATGGTTGACGCCAGAGACCGGTGCAGTTCGGCAATTTCCAGCCGCATTTTCACCCGCAGTTCGGCATCGAGATTGGACAGCGGCTCATCGAACAGAAATACATTGGGATCGCGCACGATGGCCCGCCCAATGGCAACCCGCTGGCGCTGGCCACCAGATAAGGCGGCAGGCTTGCGCTCCAAAAGGGGTGTGATGTGCAGCCGGTTTGCCGCCTGTTCCACCCGCCGTCCGATGTCGGCGCTTTTCATGCCAGCCATGCGCAGCGGAAAGCCGATATTGTTGCGCACCGTCATATGCGGATAGAGGGCGTAATTCTGAAACACCATGGCCACACCGCGCTCCGTGGGCGTAGCATCGTTGATGCGTTGACCATCGATGAGAATGTCGCCTGTCGTGATTGACTCAAGCCCGGCAATCATCCGCAGCAGGGTGGATTTGCCACAGCCGGATGGCCCGACGAAGACGGTCAGGGAGCCATCTTCAAGGTCAAGATCAATGTCATCGATGACCTTCAAGGCACCGTAGCGCTTGCCGACCCCTTTAAGTTCAACGGTTGCCATATGATTTTTCCTCCCGATGACCGTTTTTTGGCTTGGCCATGTACACTGTGGATGACGCGATCATTCCTTGCCTCCCGAGCGATTGCGGGCGTCTGCCGCGAAGAAGCGCTGAAACACGATGAAGACCACCAAGGGAACCGCCATGGTGACGATGGCCGCCACCGATTGTTGGTCAAGGTTAGGCTCGAATGAGCCTGCAATGCGGGCCAGAAGCACCGTCAGCGGCACATCGGAGCGCAAATACAGCATGGGCAGCAGCATGGAATTCCAGCACCACAGGAATTGCAGGATGCCAACGGTTGCCATCGGCGTGAGGGAATTGGGCAGAACGACATGAAGAAAGGTTCGGATCGGCGTACAGCCATCAATTTTTGAGGCCTCGATCAGTTCACGTGGAAATTCCGCCAGAAAGCTCTGCACCAGAAAGATCGACCAGGCGAAAGACAGTCCGACAAAGGGAATAAGCACGGCCCAGACATTGTCGATCATGTGCAGATCGCGCCAGAGCGTGAACAGCGGAATGATCACCACCTGCTGCGGCAACACGAAGGAATTGACGACAACCAACAGCAGAAGGCGCCGTCCGGGGAATTTCAGAAACTGAAAGGCATAAGCCGCAGCTGGTGCCAGAAGAACTGTCAGCAGCGTCGCAAGCCCGGTCAGTTTCAGGGATGACAAAAAGGCGGGGGCCAGCGGATATTTTGTCCAGACCGTCTGCCAGGCGTCCAGCGTGAAGCGCAGTGTGTGCAGCGACCACCAGCCGCCAACGGCAATATCACCAGCAGGTCGGATGGAAGTCAAAACCAGACCGACAACCGGCACAATCCAGAGGATGGCCAGAAGGCCGACGAGAACCGGAATCCAGAGAGGAGCACGGGCGTTCATGTCGCCTCCTTGGTGCGCTGGCGCAGCAAGGGAATCGAGACGAACAGCACAACGGCGAGCAACACGACGGTGGCCGCCGCGCCATAGCCAAGCTTGAACTGCATCATCGATTCCCGAAACATGAAATAGCCAACCGTCTCGGTGGAGCGCACCGGGCCACCGCCCGTCATGACGAAGATCATGTCAAAGGCCCGCAAGCTGCCGAGAAGATTGATGAAAACTGCCACTTTCAACCCCGGCAGCGACAGAGGCAAAATGATGTGGCGCATGATGGAAAGCGGCTTGGCCCCATCAATATAGGCCGCTTCCTTGATGCTTTTCGGAATGGTCTGGATCGACGCAAAGCAGGTCATCAGGGGCAGACCCACTTGGGTCCAGGCATAGGCAATCACCAGACATGCAAGGGCTGTGGAGGTATCGCCCAGCCACGCGCGGGTCAGGTTTTCCAGACCAAGCGTGTTCAAAACGGCGTTCAACAACCCGCTATCGCCGGGCCGGTAGATGCCGAGCCAGATGAAGCCGCTGACGGCCTCGGCAATGCCATAGGCGCAGAAAATCATCACCCGAAACGGCAGAGTGGTGCGCGGGGCCAGCGAACACAGCACCGCCAGACCCCAGCCGATGCCGACGGAGAGAGCCGTTGTGCCGACCGTCCAGACAATAGTGGTGATCACGGCGACACGAAAACTGGCATCCGCCAGCAGGTTTGCGTAGTTGGAAAGCCCCACCCATTTTGCCGGGGCAAGACCGCGAATATCAAAAAACGATAGACGGATCGTATCGATCAACGGATAGACGACAGCGCACAGAAACAACAGCACCATCGGTGCCAGCAGGATGAGAGCCGCTCCCCCATCCGTCTGGAAGAAGCGCCGGTTGGCGCTCCCTCCCGTCCGTGGCAGATCGGTGATGGCCGGCATCAATACGATCCCTTTGCCTTGGCCTCGATGGCAGCCGTCACCCTGTCGATATTGGCATCGCTGGGATCGCCCAGGAATTTCTGAAGCTGGATGCGATACTCGTCCGCCAGATCTCCAGGCAGGCCATCCCCCAGCACGAAGGCCGTATCCGCCCCGGTCACAAAGGTGTTGGACGCCTGAATGGCAGGGCTATAAAGCCCAACATCAACCGCTTTGGAGGAGGATGCTAACCCGCCCTTGGCAATGATGTTGGCACCTTCCCGGCTTATGGTGAAATCCATGAAGGCATCCGCAGCCTCGCTGTTGCCGCCGGAGGCCAATGCGACAAACTCCTTGGCATCGACACTGGCGGCAGTGTCATGCCCCTGCCCTGTGGCTGGAAACTGGAACAGGCCGAACTGATCCGGGGCAAGCTTGTAGACGGTCTCGGCGCGGTTGTTGATCCACATTCCCATCTGGAAAAAGCCAGACGTACGCTCCTTCAAAACCCGGTCGGAAGCGTTGTCCCACTCTGTTCCAAGCATTGTGGACGCATCGCCGCAGCAACCCGCGCTCAACAGTTCGCGCCATTTGCGAAGGGTCGCCTTAACGCGATCATCTGTCCACGGAATTTCATGGGCCACGAGTTTGCGTGAAAGATCCGCACCGCCTTCTCGCAAGATCAGCGTTTCAAACACTTCGGCATGCGCCCAGGTCTTGGCAGGGACGGCCATCGGCACCACACCAGCGCTTTTCAGCTTGGCGATAGCCTCCAGAAACTGCGCCCAATCCTTGGGCGGCGTGGCAATTCCTGCCTTTTTGAAGGTTCCGGTGTCATACCAAAGACCGCTGCGGTCGCCGTAAGTGAAGGTAACGCCGTAGAGTTGGCCGGAGACGGACCCAAGATCCTTCCAGCTGTTGTCGAGCCGTTCTCCCCACTTCATGGCGGAGTATGCATTATCCAGCGGGCGTAAAAGACCGGCGGTAACAAGTTCTGTGCGGAACGCTGGCCAGGTGTTGATCATCAGGTCGGCCTTTTCGCCGCCCATCAGCGAGGTGCGAAGACCTCCACGCGGATCGCCGGACCATGTCACCGGCACTTCCTTGATTTTCACATCCGGATATTTGGCCATGAAGGCTTTTTCCAGATTTTGGATCACCTCAAGGTCAGACCCCGCCATCCATTGCAGGATGACCAGATCACCTTTGGGCGCGGCCAGCGCCGAACCGCTTGAGGCCAATGCAAGGGTAAACGCTGCCAAAGTGAGACGCGCGCAGCGTGACGCATCCCCGGCAACAGCCGTGAAACTGGTAGTCATCATAGGGGCTCCTCCTCCCGTTATGACGCCATACTGCCATCTAAAATGAAACGATGTCAACTAAATTGATACTGCAAACAAAAACTGCCGGATTGCTGTTCTGTGTCGGGAATTTCGTATTGGGGAATTTGGAGGACGCCGGTGGACAACGGCATAAATCGAGAGGAAATGATGGGAATCTCGGGCTGATTTGAACCCGCCATCAGCCGTTTGCTTGACTATGCTGACCAGCGCACCACTTGCGAATTTCGTCGTTAAAATGCCGACCAAATGTCTCCGGTCTAACAAGAAGGGGCAAGTGCGAACGAGTATCCCAGGCGTTGACAGCAAATGTTCAACAGGCCTTTAGCAATCTTTCAACGAGGCCGAAGTTGTCCAGCTGCCTGGCTGAATTATGATAATTTATCAATACTTTACAGCCAAAGAGACTCAACAGTCGTGGGACACGACACAAGCGTTTTCAATCGTGGCTCACCCCCCTCTGGCTTGCCAGCCATCTCCCCCTCAAGGAGGGAGATCGGATGGGGTCAACCGCCCAGATCGACATATACGAGTGTGAGTTTCGACATGTTAAGATGAGATGTGAATTCCGCGCTGACTCTATCTCACCCCTCGAGGGGAGATATCCGGCAGGACAGTTTGGGCCGCGGAATAGCTCCGTCAGCCGTCAGTTTTCCAACCATCGCCTTCGTGATGCCGTCAGATGGGCATACATTGCCGCCTGTGCCGCGAGCGGGTCTCGTGCTTCCAGCGCAGTCAGAATTGCCTCGTGCTCGATCAGCGCCAGTGACCAGGTTTCGGGCGTCTCGAAGCGACCCCTTATATGGTCTGAGATGGGGCTATGGCGTTCGTCAAACAGATTGGCGACGATCTCCGCCAGCACCGAATTGCCCGATTGCTCGGCGATGGTCAGATGAAACTGGCGGTCCTGATCGATCGGCTTGCGCCCCTCGGCAATCTCCTGACGCATCTCTTCGACAATCCCGACAAGCGCCGCAAAAACCGCATCGGTCATTGCCGCAGCAGCCTTGACGATAACAGCGCTTTCGATGACGGCACGCGCCTGCATCAGCTCTGTCGGGCTCTCCCCCAGTGATCGCCCAGAGGCGGCGGACTTGCTGGCCGACAGGACATAAATGCCCGATCCCATGCGAATCTCGATTGTTCCGTCGATTTCCAGCGCAATCAACGCCTCGCGCAAGGACGGTCGCGAGACCCCTAGGGTTTGCGCCAGCTCACGTTCAGCGGGCAGCCTCGACCCTGCCGGATAAGGGCCGCTCTGGATCAGATGCCGAACCTGGTCGGCAATCTGTTGGTAAAGGCGTTTGGGCAATGTCATTTTGGTCAGTCCAATTTAAAGAATTTCGTCAATAAAACTATATTTATCCGAGATATTGCAACGCATGCAAGCAGGAAAGAATAATTGGCTTGACCAATTATCGCGGCATGCCCTATGTCTGTCTACCGAAAGTCTGGGAGGCTTTCACGAACTGGAGGACACCGCGATGGGAGGAGTGTCGCTTGCCGCTGGCGAGTGCAAACCCGCGCCGCTGCTTTTAAAACTGGAAGGCGTCACCAAGGAATTCCCTGGGGTGAAGGCCCTGCAGGACGTCAGCCTTGATGTCAGGGCCGGTGAAGTCCATGCGGTTTGCGGCGAGAACGGAGCCGGAAAATCCACGCTGATGAAAATCATCAGCGGCGTCTACCAGAGAGACGCCGGCAACATGATCTACAAGGGCGAAACGGTTCATTTCACCTCCACATTGCAGTCGGAAGCCGCCGGAATTGCCATCATCCATCAGGAACTCAACCTCGTTCCGCATCTCTCCGTCGCCGAAAACATCTATCTTGCCCGCGAACCACGGCTAAGTTTTATCGGTGGGCGTTTTATGGTCGACAGACGCAAGCTGCGCCAAGACGCCAAGCGATGCCTTGATCGCCTGGGTGTCGACATCAACCCCGACGCCCAAGTGCGCACGCTCTCCGTCGCGCAGCGGCAGATGGTCGAGATTGCCAAGGCCCTGTCGCTGGATGCCTCCGTGCTCATCATGGACGAACCGACCTCCTCGCTAACCCAACAGGAAGCACAGCTTCTCTTTCGCGTCATCCGTGACCTGAAACGCGAGGGAACCGGTATCATCTATATCTCGCACCGGCTCGATGAGATGGCAGAAATCGTCGATCGCGTCACGGTGCTGCGCGATGGGCGCTACATCTCAACGGATGATTTCGATGCGATCACCGTGGACTATATCGTCGCCCGCATGGTGGGCCGCTCGCTGGAGGAAAAATTTCCGGCACCGACCCGTTCGCCAACCAGGGACACCATCTTTTCCGTTTCGGGTCTTAGCCGCCATGGCGCTTTCACCGATATCGGCTTCGAACTTCGCCGCGGCGAAATTCTGGGTTTTGCGGGATTGATGGGCGCCGGTCGGACGGAAGTGGCCCGGGCGATCTTCGGCGCCGATCCGTTCGACAGCGGAACAATCCAGCTCGAAGGACGGCCCCTTTCGATTTCCGACCCGCGTTCGGCGATTGATGCAGGGATCGCCTATCTTTCCGAGGACCGCAAGGCGGGAGGCCTGGCAGTCAAGATGCCGGTCGATGCCAACCTGATGATGGCCAATATGGAGGCCGTCTCCAATCCGTTCGGCGTGATCGACAAGGAATTGCACCGCCAGTCGAGCCAGCACTATGTCGATCTGCTCAACATCAAAACGCCCAGCCTGAACCAACCCGTCCGCCTGCTGTCGGGCGGCAACCAGCAGAAGATCATTATTGGAAAATGGCTGTTCCGGCAGCCGAAGATCATGTTCTTCGACGAGCCGACACGGGGCATCGATGTCGGCGCCAAGCTCGCCATCTACCGGCTGATGGATGAGCTTGCTGCCAAGGGCATCGGCATCATTCTGATCAGTTCCGAGCTTCCGGAAATCCTGGGACTGTCGGACCGCGTTGCGGTTTTCCACGAAGGTCGCATCACCGCAACCCTGACGACGCGCGAAACGTCGCAGGAAGAGATCATGCTTTATGCCTCCGGCCGTGTCCGGGAGAGCGTGCGAGGAATGACCCATGGTTGAGATCACCACCGACAAGCCACCCCAGGCGGGCCAGGAAAAGGGACCCAAAAGGGGATTAAACGACCGACAGAAGGATATCATCCAGAAATTTGCAGCGCTTGGCTGCCTGGTCGTTCTGGCCGCTGTGTTTGCCCTCACCTCCAATGCCTTCCTGAGCGTCAATAACGGCATGACGATTGCACTACAGGTCACGTCCATTGCCTTTCTTGGTATCGGGGCAACTTATGTCATCATCACCGGGGGTATTGATCTCTCGGTCGGCTCGGTGCTGGCGCTGGCCGGAGTGGTCGCCGCCCTTGCCGTCAAGGAACTCGGCGCGCCGGTGTGGATCGGCATGCTGCTCGGCGTTCTCACCGGCACGGCCTGCGGGGTCATCAATGGCCTGGTCATTACCAGGCTGAAGCTGCCACCGTTCATTGCCACCCTTGGCATGATGCTGATTGCGCGTGGTGTCGCACTACAAATCACCGGTGCACGCGCCGTCTCGGGCCTTGGAGAGTCCTTCGGCGTTCTCGGCAATGGCTCGCTGCTGCGCTTTGAAAGCATTGACGATCAAGGATTTCCGGTGGTCAGCTTTCCGGGCATTCCCTATCCCGTGGTGCTGATGGTGATCATTGCCGTGGCCGCAGCCTTCGTGCTGAACCGAACCGTGCTTGGCCGGCATATCTATGCCACCGGCTCGAATGCGGACGCAGCCCAGCTTTCAGGCGTCAATGTCGCCCGCGTCACCGCCTTCACTTATATCGTTTCCGGCACGCTGGCTGGCCTTACCGGCTGCGTGCTGATGTCTCGTCTCGTCACCGCCCAGCCGAATGAAGGCGTGGCCTATGAGCTGGACGCCATCGCTTCGGCGGTGATTGGCGGAACCTCGCTGATTGGCGGGGTCGGTACGATTTCCGGAACCTTCATCGGTGCCTTTGTCATCGGCATCCTGCGCAATGGCCTGAACATGAACGGCGTCTCCGCCTTCACCCAGCAGATCATTATAGGCCTCGTCATTCTCGGCACCGTCTGGATCGACCAGATCCGCAATCGGAAATAACACCCGCCGTCAGGCGGAGACAGAACGAACATGGGAAGGGAGGAGCCTTCCCCCGCATCGGTCCCCGGCTGGGCCCGTCACACTGAGGAGGAAAGACATGCGTAAACTAGCCCTGGCCCTTGCGGCCTCCGTCTTTACACTGTCGGGCGCGCTCACCGCTTCGGCGGGCGAAATCGCCGTGATCGTCAAGACCGTCAACTCCACCTTCTGGCAGAACGTCCAGAAGGGCGCGGATGCCGCAATTGGCAAGCAGAAGGCGCACACAATGACCTTCCAGGGTCCGGCTGCGGAATCCGCCATTGCCGATCAGGTCAATATGGTCGAGAACGCCGTGAACCGGAAGGTCGATGCCATCCTGCTTGCGCCATCCGACCCGGACGCACTGGTCCCGGCGGTGAAGAAGGCCTGGGAAGCCCGCATTCCCGTCGTCATCATTGACTCGATGCTCTCCAAGGATGCCGAGAAATATTACCAGGCTTTCCTGGCGACGGACAACAAGGCCGCCGGCGAACTGGCAGCCAAGGCGATGATCCAGAAGGTCGGGACCGAAGGCAAGATCGCCGTGATGTCGTATGTAGCAGGTGCCGGTTCTGAAATCGGCCGCGTTGGCGGCTTTACCGACTACATCAAGGCCAACTCGAAACTCCAGATCGTCGGCCCTTATTATTCGCAGTCGCAGATGGCGACCGCGCTGAACCAGACGACCGACGTTCTTGCCGCCAATGCCGACCTGAAGGGCATATTCGGCGCCAATGAACCCACCGCCATCGGCATGGGCCGGGCGATCAAGCAGGCTGGCAAGACCGGCAAGCTCGTCGCTATCGGCTTTGACGGCAACCAGGACCTTCAGGAATTCGTCAAGGACGGCACGCTGGAAGCCACCGTTGTGCAGGGTTCCTATCAAATGGGTGAAAAGGGCGTGGATACGCTTTTGAAGCTTCTGTCGAAGGAAAAGGTCGAAAAGTTCATCGACACTGGTGTCGTGGTCGTCACCAAGCAGAACATCGACAAGCCGGAAGCCAAGAACGTGCTTTACTAATGCAAGTGCGGCACGCGGGTTTACCTCGCGTGCCGTTTCCCGAATTTTCCAGTTTATGGGCAGGACAATGCAGGTCAACGACAGGCGCACGCTGCGCAATCGCGATGTTTCCTTCACGGTGATGGGTCTGGGCTGTGCGCAGATGGGCAATCTCTATCGCTGGACGAGTTACCTGGAAGCGCTCGGGGCCTTCGATGCCGCCTGGGATGCAGGCATTCGTTACTTCGATACCGCACCCTTCTATGGCTACACCCGCTCCGAACGCCGTCTCGGAACGATGCTGACCGAGCATGAGCGCGCAGACTACGTGCTCTCCACCAAGGTAGGCCGCGTGATGGTCCCCGATGAGACCGTCGGACCAGAGGAAGACACCTATATTCAGCCCCTGCCGTTCCGTCCGGTCTACGATTACACCTATGATGCCATTCTGAAATCCTTTGAGGCAAGCCAGCAGCGCACCGGCGTGCTGAAGCCTGACATTCTCTATGTCCACGACATCGGCCAGATGACGCATGGTGACAAGCACGGGCATTATTGGGAGCAGTTGACCAAGGGCGGCGGGTTCAAGGCGCTCGGCCAGTTGCGCGACGCTGGCCTCGTCAAGGCCATCGGCCTCGGCGTCAATGAATGGCAGGTGGTCTGGGATGCCATGGATGCCTTCGATATCGATGTCGCCATGCTGGCCGGGCGCTATACGCTGCTGGAACAGGACAGCCTGACACTGCTGGACCGGGCGGATAAAGCCAATGTCGGGATCGTGGTGGCCGGGGTCTTTAATTCGGGCCTGCTGGCGGGAAACCGCAAATTCAATTATGCCGAGGCACCCGCCGACATTCTTGCCCGCGTCGCCGAGATCGAAGCGGCATGCGCCACTGAAGGCGTATCACTGCAGGCGGCGGCCTTGAATTTTCCGCTGCTGCATCCCGCCGTCGTCTCCGTGGTATCCGGCGTCCGCAACGGCGAGCAGATCCGCGCCAACGTGGCCTGGATGCAGGAAACCGTCCCCTCCTCCGTGTGGCGATCTCTGAAGGACAAGGGCATCATCGCCGATGGCGTGCCGATCGGAGCGTGACCATGATCATCGATGCACATCAGCATTTCTGGCTCCTGAAAAACCGGCAAGGCCAATGGCCCCCACCGGAACTTGCCGCCATCTACCGAGACTTCGGGGCCGCAGACCTGGAGCCGCAACTGGCAGCGACGGGCGTTGGGGGGACGGTCCTGGTTCAATCGCTGGCAACCGTCGATGACACGCGCTTCCTGCTGGATCTAGCGCAACACCATGATTTCATTCTCGGCGTGGTGGGCTGGGTTGACCTGAAGGCGGCGGATGCGGCCACCCTCATCACGGAGCTGGCGACGACCTATCCGAAGCTGAAGGGCCTGCGCCCCATGGTGCAGGATATTGCCGAGGATGACTGGATCGACGATCCCGCACTCGACCCGGCCATCGGGGCGATGCTGGCCTCAAGTCTTACCTTCGATGCGCTGGTTCTGCCCCGCCACCTCGCGCCATTGGAAAGGTTTGCGCGCCGTCATCCCGCTCTGCCTATCGTCATCGATCACGGCGCAAAACCCGTCATCGCGCAGGGGTTCTACAGCGACTGGCGCAACGCCATGACGCGGCTTGCCGACCTGGAAAACATCTCATGCAAACTGTCCGGCCTGCTGACCGAAGCCGGTTCGCAACAGCCCGAAGCCATTCGTCCCTATGCCGAGACGATCCTCGATCTCTTTGGGCCGGACCGGGTGATATGGGGCAGCGACTGGCCGGTGTTGACCCTCGCCAGCGATTACCAAAGCTGGTTTGCCCAGGCCCGAGCCATCGTGCCGGAAGCCGCCCATGATCGGGTATTTTGTGAAAATGCCCGCCGCTTCTATGGCCTTTGAGGGGCGTGATGACCCGTCTTTTAAATGAACTGAAGAAGGCACCAATGCTTGTTTCAATTTGCAGGCCCGGCGCAAAAGCGCATCACCGCTTTGTGGACCTGCCCAAGAGGCTGATATGACCCGCATTACCAATCTCAATGTTTTCGACCTGCGCTTTCCGACATCCGCAAGCCTTGATGGCTCCGATGCCATGAACCCGGACCCAGATTATTCAGCAGCCTATGTGGTTCTGGAAACCGATGAGCCGGGCCTGGAAGGCCATGGTCTCACCTTCACCATTGGCCGTGGCAACGACATTTGCTGCATGGCAATCAAGGCCATGCGCCATCTGGTGGTGGGCGTGGATCTGGACGAGGTGCGCGCAGCACCTGGCCAGTTCTGGCGAAAGCTGACCGGCGATAGCCAGCTGCGCTGGATCGGACCCGATAAGGGCGCCATGCATCTGGCCACCGGCGCTGTCGTCAACGCCTTCTGGGATGCCATGGCAAAGCAGGCCGGTCTGCCGGTGTGGCAGTTCGTATCGACCATGTCGCCGGAGGAGATCGCCGACATCGTCGATTATCGTTATCTCACCGATGCGCTGACCCGCGAAGAGGCTGTTGCTATCCTGCGCAAGGCGGAGGACGGCAAGGCCGACCGCATCGCTCTTCTCGAAAAGCAAGGATACCCCTGTTACACGACCTCGGCCGGATGGCTGGGATATGACGATGACAAGCTGCGCCGTCTGGCGCAGGACGCCATCGACCAGGGCTTCGATCATATCAAGATGAAGGTTGGACGTGATCTCGAGGACGACATTCGTCGCCTGACGATTGCCCGCGAGGTGATCGGGCCGGATCGGTATCTGATGGTCGATGCCAATCAGGTCTGGGAAGTCGGCCAGGCCATCGACTGGATGAAGAAGCTCGCCTTTGCCAAACCTTTCTTCATCGAGGAGCCAACCAGCCCCGACGATGTGGCAGGTCACCGCAAGATCCGCGATGCCATTGCGCCGATCAAGGTCGCGACCGGCGAGATGTGCCAGAACCGTATCATGTTCAAGCAGTTCATCACCGAGGGGGCGATTGACATCGTCCAGATCGATTCCTGCCGCATGGGCGGGCTCAACGAAGTTCTGGCCGTGCTGCTGCTGGCCGCGAAATACGAAAAGCCGGTCTGGCCGCATGCTGGCGGCGTCGGGCTCTGTGAATATGTCCAGCATCTTTCGATGATCGACTACATCGCGGTCTCCGGCACCAAAGAGGGCCGCGTGATCGAATATGTAGACCATCTGCACGAGCATTTCATCGATCCCTGCGTCATCCAAAATGCTGCTTACATGCCGCCATCCCGTCCCGGCTTCTCCATCGAGATGAAGCCGGAATCGATTGCGGCCTATACGTTTCCCACGTCAAAGACGGTCTGATACGTCAGTTTCCAATCACGCGACCCGTCATCCACTGAATAAAGGACATCCTGATGAAAGCGCTGATCTGCGACGAGCCCGGCCGCCTCTCCCTTATCGAGCGCGCCCCACCCTCACGGGCAGAAAACGAGGTTCTTGTGCGCATCCGCCATATCGGCATCTGCGGCACGGATTTTCACATCTATGCGGGCAAGCATCCCTTTCTGGAATATCCTCGGGTTATGGGACATGAATTGTCGGGAACGGTTGCGGAGGCGCCCGCAGGCAGCCGGTTGAAGACCGGCGATCCCGTCTATATTGTCCCCTACCTGTCCTGCGGCGCCTGCCACGCCTGCCGCAAGGGTCTGTCAAATGCCTGCCAGAACATCCGGGTTCTTGGGGTTCACTGTGATGGCGGCATGGCCGAATATGTGAGCGTGCCAGAAACAAACGTCGTGCCGACAGGTGGCATTTCACTTGCTGACGCGGCGATGATCGAGTTTCTGGCGATCGGGGCCCATGGTGTGAAACGCGGCAACATCCAACAGCAAGATCGTGTTCTCGTCACCGGCTCCGGCCCGATCGGCATGTCGGCAATCATCTTTGCCAAGGCAAGAGGCGCGCATGTTACGGTGATGGATACCCGCGAGGATCGCCTTGCCTTTGCCGTGGATCGCCTTACGGCGGATCAATCGCTGTTTGCCGATGCGTCGGCAGAGGCTGAAGTTGAGAGGATGACGGGTGGCGATGGGTTCGACGTGGTGATCGATGCCACCGGCAATGCCATTCCGATGCAGCGCGGTTTCAATTTCCTCGCCCATGGCGCACGCTACGTCCTGCTTTCCGTCGTTCGCCAGGACATCACCTTCTCTGATCCGGAATTCCACAAGCGCGAGGCAACGCTAATCGCCAGCCGCAATGCCCAACCGGACGATTTTGCCGAAGTCGTCCGCCAGATCGAGGCTGGCAAGGTGCCAACGCGAGCCCTGAACACCCATACCGGCCACCTTGATGATGGCGTCAAGCTTTTTCAGGAATGGTCTCAGCCGCAAGCCGGTGTGATCAAGGCTATCCTGGAGATTGGCTAGGTTCAGGGGTTGGCAATTCAGGAGACAGGCCGCACTTGAACCTGCCAGTTCTTTCGTGTCCTACACTCAACAAAATCCGTTGAGCTTTAGGATTTTATGGGCGTCGATCGAAGCCTGAAGCTTGTCCTCGGAGTTTCGATCGCCGTTATTTGCATCCGGATGATGCATTTTGAGCTTCTGCTTATAGCGGCTTCTGATCTCTTCCGGCGTTGCATCCGGCGAAAGGCCAAGCGTCTCGAAAGCCTTCGCTTCCAGCACCTTAAGCTTACGGCGTTGAGTATCCAATTTTTCCGCTTGGCGTTGTGCAGCGCTTTTACGTGCGTTTGTCGCCTTTGCCGAGCCGGAGCGGGCCGTGGAAGGGAGCGGAATTTCCGACGGTTTATTGACGCTGGTTCCCCACGTCTGCAACTTGCCGCTCGCCGCATCCTTCTGATAGCGCGCTGTTACAGGGTCGGACAGATTGGGTGCGAAATTGTAACCTTTGGTATAGGTTTTCACATGATCGGCACAGAACAGCAGATAGAGGCCCTCGGCAATTTGGCCGACAGGAGCGCGATGCGTTCCAGCCTTGTCGCAGCCATCCCATTGGCATTTCGGACCTGTCGATCCACGGTCTGGAGCAGGCTTTTTACGCGTCGACCGTAGGCCAACGAAAATCTTTGAATCAGAGGTCATGCTGCCTTATATGGCTTTACCGCTACCGTCGGCAAGGAATTTGGATAGGGGTCCCTTGCAGAAAATGCGTCAGCCGTCACGATTGGTTGACCAGTCAAGAGAAGCGCCATTTCATCGGGTTATTGGACGGAACCTTTGGCAGCTGGAAGTGCAAGCACCGCACGCAAGCCAGTCGGGGCAATCTGCTGTAGTTCAAACGATCCCCCGTAGAGACCGGCCATTTCCGTTACAATCGTCAGACCAAAACCATCGCCTGGAACCCGTTCATCTTCCCGAACGCCAGGCAGGAGAACTGTATGGAGACGCTCCAAGGGAATGCCGGGGCCATCGTCTTCGACGCTGATTCTCACCATGGAACCGTCCCGCACAGCAAGAACTGAAACATGCGCCGATGCCCATTTGAAGGCGTTGTCGATCAGGTTGCCAAACATTTCCTCGACATCCTTGTCGTCGCAGGCGACACACAATCCGTCCGCCACTTCCGTTTGAAAGCTAATCCCACGATCCGCATGGATCAGGCTGATCGCTCCATAGACGTCGGCAATTGACTGCGCCACATTGGTGCGCGCAACTATGTTTGCCGATGCCATCACCCGACGGGCGGCACTGAGATGGTGCTTGATCCTGTTGTCTATTCTGGCGACGAGGTCGCGCAGCGCGCCGTCCTGATCATTGCGGCTATCAAGCGCGAGCAACAGGCTGGCGACGGGTGTCTTCAATCCATGCGCCAGATTGGCAAACTGAATGCGGGTTGCGGCAAGTCTCTCCTCGTTGGCCTCAATCAACGCATTGGTCTTTGATGCCAGTGGCGCGAGTTCGATGATGGGTATATCGGGAAGCCGAGACCTTTCTCCACGGTTGATGGCGTCGATGTCGGCAGCCATCGATGTAAGAGGGCGCAGGCCAAAGCGGATCTGCCACAGCGTACCGATCATCAGCACAGCACCCAACAAAAGCATACTGGGTGCCAACCATAGCAAGGCGCGAACAGCGGGATCAGCGAGCGCTGCCTGAGGCGCGGACACTGTAATCGTCATGATGGCGCCACCGACATCACGGGTGGTCTGACGCAAATAGAGCTTTCGCCCGTGATCATGACCCTCTCCAGGGGTCGGCGTGGCGGTGATCATCTGGAAGAAATCTTGGCTTGGTGGCGGAGTGTCTATGGTTCCACCCAAAAGCGAACGCGAGGTGAGCTGCTGCCCCATGCTCTCGATCTGCCAATACCAGCCTGATCCGGGACGATCGAAAGGCGGTGCATCCAGCGGTGTGGAAAGCGTGAGCCTACCGCCTTCATCCCGCACCACCGCACTGGCCAGCGCACTGATCTGCGTGTCGAGGCGCTGATCGATCTGCTCACGGATAACGGTTTTAAGCGCCAGCCAGAGAACGACAGACGCCACCACGAGGGCCAGGGTCACGAAGACGCCGGAGAAAATCAGCAGGCGTCCGGCGATTGATCTGGGCCGATTAAGCGCCGGAAATATCATGACTGCACCGACGCTGTCAGCATATAGCCTCGACCTCGGACGGTCTCGATAATGTCAGAACCAAGTTTTTTGCGCAGCCTTGCGATGATGACTTCGATGGAGTTGGAATCCACTTCAGCGTCTCCGTCGTAAACGCGCTCATTCAGCTCGCGCCGATCAACAACCATCTCCTTCCTGAGCATGAGGCACGACAGCACCCGCCATTCCAGCGCAGTCAGTTTGACTGGAAGCCCATTCAGCTCAAATGTGCCGAGTTGGGCATCAAACATCAACGCGCCACAGCAAATGCGTGAAGAAGCATGGCCGGTTGCCCGGCGCACCAAGGCACGCAGCCTAAGCACCAGCTCTTCGATTTTGAACGGCTTTGCAAGGAAGTCGTCCGCGCCGGCCTTGAAGCTCGAGACCTTGTCCGGCCAGCCGTCACGCGCAGTCAGGACAAGGACGGGGAGATTGCGTTCGCTTTCACGCCACCCTTTCAGAACCGTGACCCCATCGATCTTCGGTAACCCGAGATCAAGCACGGCAATATCGAACAGCTCGGTCAGTCCGGCATGGAGCGCGTCCTCGCCATTGCGAGCGATGTCGACCACGAAGTTTTCCGACCTAAGCGCAGTGGCGATCCGGCCACTCAGGTCGTCATCATCTTCGACGAGCAGTACGCGCATGAGAACTGACTTTCATTTGCAAGGACGAGATCCAGATTTATCGAAAATGGCTGAACTGAATCTGAACCAGAAGGTTCAGCGGGGTAACGGCAGAGGACCTGTAGATTGCCCTGGAGTTTGTAAGGGGAAGTGGAAACCGGTTTTCCCGAAAGACAAACGAACACTACAGACTCTAAGGCAGTTCCAACACAGTATGCAGCGGTTTTGCATTCGGACATGCTCTGGTCAACACCAAGGAGAATGAATGATGACGGTCGAACATCCTAGCGACGAGCATCCGGAAAAAGCCGGTAGGCCTTCTCCTCCGCACGAACGACGGAAACGATACTGGATGGCTCTTCCCGCAATCGCCGTGGCGCTCGCTATCGGCGCGGTTGGGGGAGCCGGTGCAATGAAGCTGGTGCGTCCCGCCCCCGAAATGGCTCCAATGTCTCCTGTTGCTATCTCAACGATGCCGACATCAAGCCTGGTCACCATCAAGGGAAAAGTCAGCGAGATTTACGGCAACAAGTTCATCCTGCAAGACGACAGCGGCAAGGCGCTGGTTGAAACCGGACCGGCTGGAGACGGTGGCGGCCTTGTCACGAAGGATGACGTCGTGACCATCCAGGGTCGGTTTGACGATGGCTTCGTGCATGCGAGCTACCTTGTCGATGGCAGCGGGAAGACAGCGGCTCTTGGCCCGCCAGGCCCGCCGCCGCATAGACCGTTTGGTGACTTCGCCAATAAACCTGCCCCCTGAACTGCCTGGATCATCAGCAACCTGAACCAATAGTCGCCTGAACCAATAGTCGTTTGTCACGTTAAGTGATGCGCTTTTCAACGCACCAAAGGATAAATCCTATGAAACGATACATTCTTTCCGCCGTCGCTCTTGCTGCATTGGCCGGAACCGCATTTGCCCAGCAGCCGCCAGCACCGCCGCCGCCGCCAGCACCACCCATTGCGGGCGCCATGGCTCCCGACGCCGATGCCGCAACCCCGCCGCCGCCACCAGGCATGCCAGCCGGGCCGGAAGAGCGTGCAGGGCCGCCTCCGCGTGGCCCAGAAGGCCCGCTGGGTCCCCGTGGCCATCGCCCACCACCGCCGCCGCCACCTTCAAAGGCAGCCCATTTCCGGGTTGAGGATGGCGACACCAGGATCGACATCAAATGCGCTGACGATGAGCCGATGAAGGCCTGCGCCGATATCCTGCTTCAGGTTATTGATCGGTTGAATGGACCTGCGCATCCCTAAGCATTGACGATCCTTGTTGTCGCACGGGCCGGTAGCCGTGCGACAACAAGCCCCGACGGCAATGGTGTAAAACGCCTGCACCTCATGGTTCCTGCACGTCCGGCATATGAAATCGAGCCGGTTTTGTCTCAGCCTCAACAACGCTCTTCACCATGCTTGAGTACATTCCGGTCGTTCTAAACTCGGTCGGACTGGCTCCGAAATGCCGCCTGAAAACCTTGGAGAAATAGTTCGGCTCTTCGAAGCCGCACATCGTCGATATCTCCTTTACGGAAAGATGCGAGCCCTTTGTCAGCAGTTTGACCGCTCTTTTCAGACGTTTGTGCAGCACGAATTCCGCTGGCGGCATGCCTTCGCTCGCAGCAAAGACCCGTGAGAAATGGGCTCGGCTGAGACCGGACACTGCCGCCAGTTGCTCAACGGAAAGAGACTGATCCAGATTGGCCGAGATATGGTCGATGACATGCTGCATTGTGCGATATTCCGCGCTCAAGGTCGGATGTGAGCCGAAAACATCATCATAAAGCGCCATGGCGGCCTCATAGGCGATGGCAGAGGCCCGTCCCGGCGTGTCCGCGCCCCCGGCAATGAGGCGTTGGCTGCAATCGGCAAGATGCTCGACGGTCTGCTGGTTCAGATTGATAATCGGTCCCATGGCCGTGAGGATCGCGTTATGGATTCGCAGCGCTTCCTCGCCATTCATCGAGATCCAGAAGAACTCCCAGCGCCCGCCGGGCTCCAGCCAATATCGGTGATTATGCGGCACCAGGACCAGCAATGTCTGGCCCGGCATGACCCGATAGGTGCTGTTTTCATAGCGCAGGTTTCCGGCGCCCGAGATCGTGTGCTGAAGAACGGTAAACGGTGTTTGCCCGCGCTTCCTGCCATCCCAGTCATAAGTGGCATCGCTGCGCACTTCATAGCCTGTGCTTGTCGGCATGGTATGCAGACTATGGCGCCCCCGAGGCAGCGAAACGGTGCGCATGATCGGCCCAGCGTCAATCATCGTCTTTAGCACAGAATTACCCATAAAAGCATAATACCTCTCTGGTGGTCTGAACGATTTTACAGATAATGCCGCCCAAGAGGAAAATATACATTGATCGCGGCAATATTCGCAAGCAATGCGACCGGCATCGACGGGGCGCTTCATGTCGCCTGTGCGAATCAATTTTACCCTCTCGAGACAAAACGGCCTAACACCTGTGGAGGAGCATTGTATGAGCAGCTTCAAGATCGCCATCATCGGGGCTGGCAGCGTCGGCTTTACCAAGAAACTTTTCACCGACCTTTTGAGCGTGCCGGAGTTTCACGATGTGGAATTCGCCTTGGCGGATATCAGCCAGCACAATCTTGATATGATCAAGACAATTCTGGATCGAATTGTCGAGGCAAACAGGCTTCCTGCCAAGGTGACGGCGTCTACGGATCGCCGCGACGCCATTGCCGGGGCGCGCTATATTATCAGCTGCGTGCGCGTCGGCGGTCTTGGGGCCTATGCTGATGATATCCGCATTCCACTGAAATATGGCGTCGATCAATGTGTGGGGGACACGATTTGCGCAGGCGGCATTCTCTATGGCCAGCGCAATATTCCGGTCATTCTGGATTTCTGCAAGGATATCCGCGAACTGGCCGAGCCGGGCGCAAAATTCCTCAACTACGCCAACCCCATGGCGATGAATACCTGGGCGGCGATTGAATATGGCAAGGTCGATACGATCGGGCTTTGCCACGGTGTGCAGCATGGCGCAGAGCAGATTGCCGAGATTTTGGGGGCGGGTCCGGGCGAGCTGGATTACATTTGCTCTGGCATCAACCACCAGACCTGGTTTGTCGATGTGCGCGTCAAGGGCCGCAAGATTGGCAAGCAGGAGCTGATCGATGCGTTTGAGGCCCATCCGATATTCTCGCAGCAGGAAAAACTGCGTATCGATGTTTTGAAACGCTTCGGGGTGTATTCGACCGAGAGCAACGGCCATCTGTCGGAATATCTGCCATGGTATCGCAAGCGGCCGGAAGAGATTACCCGTTGGATTGATATGTCCGACTGGATTCACGGCGAGACCGGCGGTTATCTGCGCTATTCGACCGAGACCCGTAATTGGTTTGAAACCGAGTTTCCGCAGTTTTTGGAAAGTGCGGGCAAGCCGCTGGACCCGGCCAAACGCTCCAATGAACATGCCAGCCATATTCTGGAAGCGCTGGAAACCGGGCGGGTTTATCGCGGCCATTTCAACGTGAAAAACAATGGCATCATCAACAATCTTCCCTCGGATGCCATTATTGAATCGCCCGGATTTGTCGATCGCTTCGGTATCAACATGGTGGCGGGTATCACCCTGCCGGAAGCCTGTGCAGCCACCTGCATTTCCTCCATCAATGTCCAGCGGATGTCAGTGCACGCGGCTATTTCGGGGGATATCGATCTTCTGAAACTCGCAGTGCTGCATGATCCGCTGGTGGGGGCGATCTGCACGCCGGAAGAAGTCTGGCAGATGGTGGATGAAATGGTGGTGGCTCAGGCCGAATGGCTGCCGCAATATGCCCATGCCATTCCGCAGGCCAAAGAACGCCTGAGCCGCGCCACCGTCAAGACACGCGACTGGAAGGGCGTTGCCCGCCGCGATGTGCGCTCCATTGATGAATTGCGGGCCGAAAAACAAGCGACAAAGCTGAAGGCAGCAAGCTGATCCAGACAAAAGCATGACATCCGGTTTCTGAGGAGGGACTGGATGCCATGACCCGCAAGGGAGCGCCGCGCATTTTGCGGCACAGCTATAAGAAGTGAGGAGGGAACAACCATCATGAAAAGCGTCATCCATACCGGAAAGTCCGCTGCCCTGTTGCTCGGCGTGTCGGTTTTTGCTGTTGCAGCCTTTGCGTCCGAGCCGACTGTGGTGCCCGAGGCTCCGCCCTTTCCGGGGCAAGGCAAGATCACCTATGTGCCGCGTGACTCCATTGAGGAGTTCAAGGCCTTGCCGAATTACAGCGAGCCGGATTGGGTGACGGAGAAATTCGTCAAAACCGGCAAACTGCCGCCGGTGAAGGAGCGGCTGCCGAAAGAGCCTCTGGTGTTCAAAACCGGCAATATGCCCGACGGCATCGGCGTCTATGGCGATACCTTGCGCCACGTGATTGGTGGCAGGCCCGAGGGCTGGAACTATTCGGCGGGCCAGACCCAAGGCTGGGGCGGTATCGATATTGCCATGTCCGAATGCCTGACGCGTACAGCCCCGCTGTTTCAGGTGAAGGCCGATGATGTCGAACCTTTGCCTAATCTCGCCAAGAGCTGGGATTGGTCTGCGGATGGACACAAGCTGACCATGCATCTGATTGAGGGCGCAAAATGGTCGGATGGGGTACCGTTTACCTCTGATGATGTGATGTTCTACTGGAATGACAATGTGCTGGACAGAAATGTCACGCCCTTGAATGGCGCAACGCCCGAAACCTTTGGTGAAGGCACGACACTGAAGGCCATTGATGATTATACCGTCGAATGGACCTTCAAGGAGGCATTTCCGCGGCAATATCTGTTCGCCATGGCTTACGGAACATTCTGCCCCGGCCCGGCCCATATCCTCAAAACCAAACACCCGAAATATGCCAAGGACTTCACCTATGATCAGTATAAAAACGGCTTTCCGCCTGAATATATGAACATTCCGGTGATGGGTGCCTGGGTGCCCGTGTCCTATCGTTCTGATGATATGATCGTGCTGCGCCGCAATCCCTATTACTGGAAGGTGGATGAGCAGGGGCATCAACTGCCCTATATCAATGAGATTCACTACAAGCTCTCGACATGGGCCGACCGCGATGTGCAGGCCATTGCCGGCTCTGGCGACCTGTCCAATCTTGAGCAGCCGGAGAATTTTGTTGAAAGCCTGAAGCGGGCGGCGCAGCCATCGGCCCCTTCCCGCCTTGCCTTTGGCGCGCGTCTGATCGGCTATAATCTGCGGCTCAACTATTCGGCCAATGGCTGGGGTGATCCAGATACGCGCGGTCAGGCGGTGCGTGAGATGAACCGCAATGCCGATTTCCGCAAAGCCATTACCATGGCCCTTGATCGTAAGAAGATCGGGGAATCTCTCGTCAAGGGACCGTTCACCGCCATTTATCCGGGCGGATTGTCGTCAGGAACGAGCTTTTATGATCGCCAATCGACCGCTTATTATCCCTTCGATCTCGCCGGTGCCAAGGCGCTGCTGGCCAAGGCCGGGCTGAAGGATACCGATGGCGACGGCTTCGTCAACTTCCCGGCAGACGTGGCGGGTGGTCAGGATGTGCAGATCGTTCTGCTCTCCACTTCAGACTATGGAACCGATCGCAACCTTGCCGAAGGTGTGATTGGCCAGATGGAAAAGCTTGGCCTGAAAGTGGTGCTGAACTCAATGGATGGTGTCAAACGCGATCAGGCCAATTTTGGCGGTCGGTTCGATTGGATGATCCGCCGCAATGATCCCGACATGACATCAGTGGTGCAAAACACCGCGCAACTGGCGCCGACCGGGCCACGCACTAGCGGGCATCACCGCGCGGGGAAGGACGGCACGGTTGATCTTATGCCCTATGAGAAGCAGTTGGTTGACATCGTCAACAGGTTCATTTCCTCTCAGGACAATGTCGAGCGACGGGATTTGATGAAGCAGTATCAGAAGATCGCCACCGAAAATGTCGATACCATCGGACTGACGGAATATCCGGGTGCGCTGATCATCAACAAGCGGTTCTCCAACGTTCCGGTGGGCGCTCCGATCTTCATGTTCAACTGGGCGGAAGACACCATCATCCGCGAACGCATGTTTGTCGCAGCAGACAAGCAGGGTGATTTCGAACTGTTCAAGAACCAGCTTCCCGGCAAGCCCGGTGAAAACAAACCTCTCAACTGATCAGCAGCGCTTCAGCCTGTGAATTCTGCGCAGGCTGAAGGCAACTCCCTGAAACACAAGAGAGCACGTTCCCATGTTCCGATTTCTGCTTGTGCGCATTGCCTCTGCCATTCCTGTGCTGTTTGTTCTCAGCGTCGTGACTTTTGCCATCATCAAGGCCCCTCCGGGGGATTACAGCGACTACATCCGCTCCCAGATGATCAATCAGGGCGGCGCGTCGTTTGAAGCTGCCGATGCGCAGGCGCAGGCCTATAAGATCGCCAATGGGCTGGATAAGCCGATCCCCGTTCAATATATCAACTGGATCACCGGCATCGTCACCCGGGGCGATTTTGGCCACAGCCTGTTCTACAACAAACCCGTGTCGGAAGTGGTGGGCGAGCGCTTGCCCCGAACGTTGGCGCTGGCGCTGGTCTGCCATATCCTCGCCTCCGTCATCGGCATCACCTTCGGCATTCTGGCGGCAACCCGGCAATATACCTGGGTGGATAGTCTGCTGTCCGGAGTTTCATTTCTGGGCATGACCGTGCCACGCTTCTTGATGGCGCTGATCATCGTCTACATCATGGTGTTCCATTTCAACGTCACGGAAATCAACAGTTTCAATTCCGCCAAATATGGCGGAGCGCCTTGGTCCTTTGCCAAATTCGTAGACCTGTTGCAGCATGTGTGGCCGGTGATTGCCATCGCAACCTTTGGCGGGCTGGCCTATAATATGCGCGTCATGCGCGGCAATCTGCTGGATACACTGAACGCGCAATATGTCGAAACCGCCCGCGCCAAGGGCCTCAGCGAGCGGCAGGTGATCTTGCGTCATGCGGTGCCAAATGCGCTGCATCCGCTGATCATGTATCAGGGCGTGGTACTGCCCTATATGCTGACGGGCGAGATTGAAACCGCGATTATTTTTGCCCTGCCAACCGTCGGCCCAGCCATTGTCGGCTCGATGTGGGTCGGCGATGTCTATGTCACCGCGACCTTCATGCTGGTTCTCTCTGCCACACTGATTGTTGGTAATATCATTGCCGACATGCTGCTGGTGCTTCTTGATCCCAGAGTTCGGTTAGGCGGAGGGGCGCACGCATGAAAGCCGATGTTCAAACCATAACCATGTCCTCTTCTGCCAACACTCACGGCAATGAGACCTATCTGGCACTGGTCTGGCGACGTTTGCGGCGCTCATGGACCGGAATGATGGGCCTGGTGCTCGTCTGCCTGCTGATGCTGATGGTGGTGTTTGCCGAGTTTTTCGCCCCCGTCGATCCGAAACTGACCGGCACCGCCTTTGCGCCACCGCAGACTATCAGCATCACCGACCAGCAGGGCAATCTCGTATGGCCCCGCACCTATCCGCTCGGGGAAAGCACGGCGCTTGACCCTATTACCTTCCAGCCCATTTCAGGGCCAGACTTTGAAAACCCCGTCAATCTCGGCTTTTTCGTCAAGGGTTTCAACTACAATCTGTTCGGTCTTTTGCCCACAGATTGGCATTTCTTCGGCGCAACGGATGGCACGCCGGTGAATTTTCTCGGCACCGATAAATTTGGCCGCGATGTGCTGTCGCGCATCTTTTACGGCTCCCGCGTGTCCTTGATGATCGCATTGACGGTGGTGTTTATCGTCACCGTGGTGGGCACAACGGTTGGCATGGTCTCCGGCTATTATGGTGGCCGCTTCGATATCTGGATGCAGCGTTTTGTCGAGCTGGTTCTGGCCTTTCCGCAATTGCCGCTTTATCTGGCACTGACCTCGCTGATCCCGGTCACCGCTCCCACCAACGTGTTTCTCGGCTTTGTCATCATCGTCATGTCGGCGCTGGGCTGGGCGCAGATGTCCCGCGAAGTGCGCGGCAAGACATTGGCGCTGGCCCGCATTGATTATGTGCGGGCCGCCATGGCCATCGGGGCCACGGATCGGCGCATCATCCTTCAGCATATTTTTCCCAATGTGATGAGCCATGTCATCGTGTCCGTGACGCTGGCCATTCCAAGCGTGGTGCTGTTGGAATCCTTCCTTGGGTTTCTGGGCTTTGCGGTGAAGCCGCCGTTAATTTCCTGGGGCCTGATGTTGCAGGATACCTCGACCTATTCCGTCATCGGGTCCTATCCGTGGATCCTGTCTCCCGTGGCTTTCGTGCTGATCACCGTGTTTGCGTTCAATGCGCTGGGCGATGGTCTGCGCGACGCCGTTGACCCCTATTGAGGAGGCCAAGTCATGCCAAACACCACCAATGCATTGGCGCCTGATCGGAGGCACGATCACACCAGCCTTCTGGGCACGCCGATTATCGACGCCCGCCAACTGGCCGTCTCCTTCAAGGTCGAAGGTGGCACGGTGGAGGCGGTCAAGAACGTCTCCTTCCAGCTTTATAGAGGTGAAACCATTGCTGTGGTTGGCGAATCTGGCTCTGGTAAGTCGGTCACGGCCCGCAGCATCATGGGGCTGTTGACCAAGCGCGCAACTTTGTCGGCCCGCTCCAGTATTGCCTATGATGGGCAAAACATCCTGAAGTTTTCGGATCGTCAGCGCCGGGCGCTGCGGGGAAATCGCATCTCGATGATTTTTCAGGAGCCGATGAGCTCGCTCAATCCGGTCTACACCATCGGCACACAGATCGCGGAAGCCATCCGCGTGCATCAGAAAATGAGCAGCAAACAGGCTTTTGCCCGCGCTTTGGAGCTGTTGCGGCAGGTGCAAATCCCGGAGCCGGAGGCCCGTCTCAACCAATATCCGCATCAATTGTCGGGTGGTCAGCGCCAGCGCATCATGATTGCCATGGCGCTGGCCAATAACCCGGATGTGCTGATTGCCGATGAACCAACCACGGCGCTGGATGTGACGGTGCAGGCGCAGATTCTCAACCTGATCCGCGATCTGCAAAAAAGCCTGGGCATGGCGGTGATCCTGATCACCCACGATCTCACGGTTGTTCGGCAGTTCTCAGACTATGTCTATGTGATGCAGAATGGCGAAGTGAAGGAGCACAACACCACAGCGGCGCTGTTTGAACATCCGCAGCATTCCTACACTCGCCATCTACTGGCCTCGGAACCCAAGGGCATGGCCAATCCCATGCCGGTCGGCTCTGCCACCATTCTGGAAGGCCGCGATGTGCGCGTGTCGTTCATGCTCAAGCATGGTGGTTTTTTCAAACCACAGTTGAAAGAGCTGGTGGCCGTTAACAGCCTTTCCATCACCCTGCACCGGCATGAAACGCTGGGTCTGGTGGGAGAGAGTGGTTCCGGCAAAACCACCTTTGGCCAAGCCCTCGTCAAACTCATGAGCGTTGATAGCGGCCAGATCCTGTTTGACCGCCAAGCGATAGAGAACAACAGCCGCGAACAGATGCGGCCCTTGCGCTCCCGTATGCAGGTGGTGTTTCAGGACCCATTTTCCTCGCTCAACCCGCGCATGTCGGTGGGCCAGATCATTGAGGAAGGGCTCGTCGTCAACAATATCGGTGCAAGCCGCAGCGAGCGGCTGGACCGCGTGCGCGAGGCGCTGATCAGCGCCGGAATGCCCGGCAATATCCTGTCGCGTTTCCCGCACGAATTTTCCGGTGGTCAACGCCAGCGGATCGCCATCGCCCGTGCCGTGGCGTTGGAGCCGGAATTCATTCTGCTGGATGAGCCGACATCGGCGCTCGATTTGTCCGTTCAAGCCCAGATCATCGACCTGTTGCGCAAGTTGCAGGACGAAAAGGGCCTGAGCTATCTCTTCATCTCCCATGATCTCAAAGTTGTTCGTGCCCTCTGCCACCGGGTTGCGGTGATGCAGCACGGGCAGATCGTCGAGCAGGGACCTGTTGAGGACATTCTCAGCCATCCCCAAACCGCCTACACCCAGCGGCTCGTCAGAGCTGCTTTCAACGTCGCCACATAATCCCTAAGACAGCGAGACCCCTATCATGACAAAACAGCCCAAAATCACCTTCATTGGTGCCGGTTCCACCGTGTTCATGAAGAATATCATTGGCGACGTTCTGCAACGTCCGGCACTCTCAGGTGCGCGGATTGCGCTGATGGATATCAATCCGCAGCGTCTGGAAGAAAGCGAAGTTGTTGCCAGAAAGCTGATTTCCACCTTTGGCGCATCCGCCACGGTGGAGACCTTTTCCCATCAGCGTCAAGCGCTGGAGGGGGCCAACTTCGTGGTCGTCGCCTTTCAGATCGGCGGTTATGAGCCTTGCACCGTCACCGATTTCGAGGTGCCGAAGAAATATGGCCTTCGCCAGACCATTGCCGACACACTGGGTGTCGGTGGCATCATGCGGGGCCTACGCACCGTGCCGCATTTGTGGAGCATTTGCGAGGACATGATGCAGGTCTGCCCGCAAGCGATCATGCTGCAATATGTCAACCCGATGGCCGTCAACACCTGGTCGATTGCCGAGAAATATCCGGCTATAAAACAGGTTGGCCTGTGCCATTCGGTGCAGGGCACGGCGATGGAATTGGCGGAAGATCTCTCCATTCCCTATGAGGACATCCGCTATCGCTCGGCTGGCATCAACCACATGGCGTTTTACCTCAATTTCGAGCACCGCCAGCCGGATGGCTCCTATCGTGATCTCTATCCTGATCTGTTGCGCGGCTACCGGGAAGGCCGCGCGCCCAAGCCCACCTGGAACCCGCGCTGCCCCAACAAGGTGCGCTATGAAATGCTGACGCGCCTTGGCTATTTCGTCACCGAAAGCTCGGAGCATTTTGCCGAATACACGCCGTATTTCATCAAGGAAGGCCGCGAAGACCTGATCGAGAAATTCGGCATTCCACTGGATGAATATCCCAAGCGCTGCATTGAGCAGGTGGAGCGATGGAAAGATCAAGCCGCCGCCTATCGTTCCGCAGACAAGATCGAGGTCAAACCATCGAAGGAATATGCCTCCTCGATCATCAACTCAGTCTGGACGGGTGAACCCTCGGTGATTTACGGCAACCTGCGCAACAACGGCTGCATCACCTCGCTACCGGACAACTGCGCCGTGGAAGTGCCCTGCCTTGTCGATGATAACGGCATTCAGCCTACCACCATCGGCGCCCTGCCACCGCAACTGACGGCCCTGATGCGCACCAATATCAACGTGCAGGAACTGACGGTGGCTGCCTTGATCAACGAAAACCCCCAACACCTCTATCACGCCGCGATGATGGACCCGCATACGGCAGCCGAACTCGACCTCGACCAGATCTGGTCATTGACGACGGACCTGTTGAAGGCTCACGACCAGTGGATTCCACAATGGGCCCGCATCGGTGGGGTAGCTTAACGACGACAGCCTGTCAGGTTCAGATGGAACCTGACAGGCTCTAGCGAAAACCGGTGTCCACTTTTCGCTGGTGCGATCGTTCAATTCTGTCTCATCAGCGCTGATACCGGCAACCGATGACCCATCGTTTTGCATTCGCTCCAGATCACGGCGAGATAGCCGTGATCTCAAGCTCTTGATCACCAAGATTGACGACATCACCGACAGCCTTGCCGATAAGCACCCTTGCCACCGGGGAGACATAGGAGATCGATCCCGCTTTTGGGTCTGCTTCGTCTTCGCCGACGATACGATAAGTTTGGACGCGCCCATCATCCCGGGTGAACGTCACGGTAGTCCCAAAAGCAACATGATCTGCGGCGGTCGGATCGGGCATGACCTGAGCCGTGTGAAGCCTCTCTTCAAGGTAGTTCAAATCCCGAAAAGGGCCGGCCATCTGCCGACGACGTTCATTGACGTCTTCAATTGCCCGTGCGGCATCATAGGCCTCACGTGCTTGCAAACGTTGCCGTTCCAGCGCTTTTAATCCCGATTCCGTCACAAGATTCGGATGTGGCGAAATCGGGCGCTCGGGCAGTAGCGTTTCAGCTGCCGTTTCCGCACTGTCTTCCTTGGTAAATGCAACACTCATATTCGATCTCTATTCAAAACTTTATAAGCCCCTACCGTCCAGGAGGTTCCACGTTTCCCAAGGCAAACTCTAACGGCCAATGCCGAACCCGAGGACACCGAAAAAACAACCGCGCAGCGATCACCGTACGGGACATTCTAGCGTGACACGCTGTGTACTCGTAACGCCCTCAGCAGAAAACTATCGCTGTTGCAGGAAACCTTGAAGGCGCGGTGCCATGAAATCGAGAAAGACACGGACGCGATGCGCTAGGCGGCGTCCTCCGAGATAGAGGGCGTTGATCTCCTCCTCGTCACCTTCCACCGCCGAAGCAAGAACCTCGACCAGACGTCCGGCTTCCAGATCGGCGCGGACGTGGTAATCGCCGAGGCGGGCGAGCCCGACGCCTGCAATCGCCATGCGTCGCACCGTCTCTCCGTTGTTGGCAACGAGCGATCCATGGACGGCGCGATCGACGATCCGGCCACTCTCCCTCAAAGGCCACACTGGTGCTATCCTGCGGAAGTTGAACCCGAGACAATTATGCTGCCCGAGATCCTCGATGGTTTGGGGCATGCCGTGGCTCTCAAGATAGGCGGGGGCTGCGACGATCTTGCGGCGGGCGACGCCGATGCGACGCGCCATCATCGTCGAATTCTGCAAACTGCCCACCCGGAAGGCGACGTCGGTCCGCTCCATATAGAGGTCGATGATGTCATCGGACAGCGACAGGTCGACAATGATGTTGGGATGGGCTTGCCAGAAGGCGGGCAATAAAGGTTCGAGACCAAGCACGCCAAACGCAACCGAGGCATTGACCCGCACCGTTCCGCCTGCACTGGCCGCACCCTTAGACAGTTCCTGCTCGATATCGTCGAGGTCGGCCAGCAAGACCAGACTGCGTTCGTAATAGATCTGCCCCTCGTCGGTCAGCGACAGTCGGCGTGTCGACCGCTCCAGCAATCGGACGCCCAATCGTTGCTCGATCCGATTGAGGAGTTTGCTGACCGTTGACGGCGTCATCTGCAGCAGGCGTGCGGCCTCGGAAAAACTACCCGCCTCCACCACCCTCGTGAAAACCTGCATCTCGCCAGCCCGGTTATCCATTGAGGATCTCCATCTGTGAATAGGCTTCACAGATAAAGTGGAGAATGGACCGGTTATCAAGTGCCTTTCAGGCGCATACCTATCCTGCATGGCGAAATTTTCTGCACGCGAAGGGACGCCTAAGCCCAGCCATAGGTCGACGCGCAGCGGCACGAGCCGGCAGACACAACATCAGGAGACAATGATGCAGACAGTTACGGCGCATGGCGCCCATATTCCGGCGCTCGGCCTTGGAGTATTCAGGATGTCCGACGAAGAGGTGGAAAAGGTCGTACCAGCGGCACTTGAGGCTGGCTTCAGGCATTTCGATACCGCCCACATCTACCAGAACGAGGCTGCTCTCGGCCGCGCACTTCAGGCGGCAGGTGCCCGTCGAGACGACCTGTTCCTGACCACCAAGGTGTGGGTAGACAATTATGACCCAGTGAAGTTTGGGGCGTCGGTCGAGGAAAGCCTCGATAAATTGAAAGTCGACCGGGTCGATCTGCTGCTTCTGCACTGGCCAGCCGACAAGATAGCGATTGGAGACCAGATCGACATGCTGAACGCGGTGCAGGCCGCAGGCAAAACGCGGTTCATTGGCGTCAGCAATCAGAATATCACCCAGTTGAAGGAGTCGCTCGCACGCAGCAAGGCGCCGATCGTCACCAACCAGATCGAATTGCATCCTTATCTTGATCAGCGCGTCATGGCGGAAGCGGCCAAGGCGGCGGGTGTTGCGATCACCACCTATTTCGGCATGGCTGACGGCAAGGTTCCAGGCGATCCGCTGCTTCAGGAGATCGGCAGAAAGCACGGCAAGAGCGCCGCGCAGGTCGGTTTGCGCTGGTCGATCCAACAGGGTTTTGTCGTGCTTTCCAAAACCGCCAAGCCTGAGCGGGTCGCGGAAAATTTTGCCGTATTCGATTTCCAGCTGAGCGCAGATGAGATGGCCTCGATCAGCAAATTGGCACGCCCCGATGGCCGTCTCGTCAGCCCCCCGGGTCTGGCGCCAGACTGGAACGCCTGAACCCCTTGATCCGCTACCCCAAGGATGTCCGCCATAAGCCATCCACCTAATTATCAACCAGGGAGACAAACCTCATGGATTTGCAAATTGAAGGCAAGACAGTGCTCGTCACGGGCGCAACTGCCGGCATTGGCCTCGCAATTGCTCGCAGACTGGCCACCGAAGGCGCCAGTGTCATTATCTGCGGACGCACCCAGGCGTCCCTCGACGCCGCAATGCGTGACATTGGCGGCAATGTTCGCAGTGTTCTCGCCGATCCGGCGACCGAAGCGGGGGCAAACGTGCTGACTGCGGCAATCCCGAAGATCGACATTCTCATCAACAATCTCGGCATCTACGAATCCAAGGATTTCAGCGATATCACCGATGACGATTGGCGCCGGTTTTTCGAGATCAACGTGCTGAGCGGTGTCAGGCTCGCACGGCATTACCTGCCGGACATGCTGGCGCGAAATTGGGGAAGAATAATCTTCATCTCCAGCGAAAGCGGCGTGCTGGTACCGCCCAACATGATCCATTACGGCATGACAAAGACGGCGCAGCTCGCCATCTCGCGCGGCCTTGCTGCAACCACCAAGGGCACGCGTGTCACTGTCAATACCATCATGCCGGGGACCACGCGCTCTGCCGGGATTGAGGATTTCATGCGCAGCGTGGCAAGCGATCCGAACCTGTCAGCCGATGCGATGGAAAGCGAGTATTTCGCCAAGGAGCGTCCGACATCGCTGATCCAGCGAATGATCGAGCCAGAGGAAATTGCCAGTCTCGTTGCCTATGTGGCAAGCCCATTGTCCGCTGCAACGAATGGCGCGGCCCTGCGTGTCGATGGCGGTATCACGCCGACGATCGTGTAAGCCGATGGAAACACTGGAACTTGCCGACCTCACTGGGCCTTAGCGCCAATCGGCAGGCGGCATGCACAACCGGAAAAGTCGCCGCGTTCGCATTAATCATCGCGACGCGGTTGTCGCCGTCATCTTCCCTATTATTGCAATAATCGCAATTAAATCTCAATTAATAATGCAATTGTTAGCAATGGTGTTTGGCGGCAATATGCCCTCATCAGACGAACCGAGTGGTCTGACGATACAGAAACAAGATCGCAGGACGCGGAACATGACCGACACCACTCTTCTTTCCCTGACACGTCGTGGCGTACTGCTTTCCGGATCGGCCGCCGCCGTAACGGCGCTCACCGCATCATTCAGCTTTGCAGCCAAGCTCGCTGCGCCCACCAACACCTCAACCGAAGGAAACAAGACCATGGGTACCATCACCACCAAGGACGGCGTTGAAATTTTCTACAAGGATTGGGGCTCGAAGGATGCCCAGCCGATTGTATTTCATCATGGCTGGCCGCTGTCATCGGATGACTGGGACGCGCAGATGCTGTTCTTCCTCGCCAACGGCTACCGCGTGGTTGCCCATGACCGGCGCGGCCACGGTCGCTCGGCGCAGGTTTCCGATGGCCATGACATGGACCATTATGCAGCAGATGCCTTTGCGGTCGTTGAAGCCCTGGATCTCAAGAACGCCGTCCATATCGGTCACTCCACCGGCGGAGGAGAAGTCGCCCGGTATGTCGCCAGGCATGGCCAGCCAGCCGGTCGCGTCGCAAAGGCGGTTCTGGTGTCCGCCGTCCCGCCGCTGATGCTGAAGACTGACGCCAATCCCGAAGGCCTGCCGATGGAGGTCTTCGATGGTTTCCGTTCAGCACTGGCTGCCAACCGCGCGCAGTTCTTCCGCGACGTTCCCGCCGGTCCGTTCTATGGCTTCAACCGTGACGGCGCCAAACTCCAGGAGGGCGTGATCCAGAATTGGTGGCGTCAGGGTATGATGGGCAGCGCCAAGGCGCATTATGACGGCATCAAGGCTTTCTCTGAAACCGACCAGACCGAGGATCTGAAGACGATAACCGTCCCAACTCTCGTCCTGCATGGCGAAGACGACCAGATCGTGCCTATTGCCGATGCAGCACTGAAAGCGATCAAGCTGCTGAAGAATGGTACGCTCAAGACCTATCCCGGCTTTTCGCACGGTATGCTGACCGTCAATGCCGACGTGCTCAACGCCGACCTGCTGGCTTTCGTGAAGTCCTGATCCAAAGGCGTGGCCGGGGTGGAAAGCCGTCGCGGCCACGCTTCTCTTGTTGTCGTTTGTCTTTCGGGAAGGTCGAGTTCCACTTTCCCCAAGGCAGACTCTCATCTTTCGTCGGAACACGGATTGATACGATGATGCAGTTAACGCCCGAGCTTGTTGCCCTGACCATCAAAGGCGTCCGCGACGACGGCCCGGAGCCTGGCTGGACACCCCTTACGGAAGCTGAGCTTGATGAACTCGTCGCCAGGATTGAAAACGAGGCAGGCAGTGATCCTCTCTTGGTTTTTGCTTATGGCTCGCTGATCTGGAATCCCGAATTCGAACCAGCGAGTCGCCAACGCGCCACCGCTTACGGATGGCACAGGTCGTTTTCCCTCAAAATCGAGCGCTGGCGCGCCACCAGCACACAGCCCGGATTGATGCTGGCCCTGGAGCGCGGTGGACAGTGCAATGGCATTGTCTTCGAGCTTTCGGCTGAACAATGCCGCCGGGATCTGCGCGCCCTCGTTGCTCGGGAAATCAAGTATCGGGAAGTGAAGAGCATGGTGCGTTGGGTTTACGTGAAGACGGCAAACGGAGTTCAGCGCGCCCTGACATTCTGGGCAAGCACCAGCCGACTTGGACTAACCAAACCCTTGCCGGACGAGCAGTCAGCGTCCTTGATAGCCAGCGCCTGCGGCCAGGGCGGCTCATGCGCCGAATATCTCCACAAGACCATTGTCGACCTTCAGGCCGAAGGGATTCGTGACCGCAATCTCTGGCGTTTGCAGGCGCTGGTCGCTGCGGAAATAACCGCGCGGCACAGGGCCATGGCACAGGAGGGCCTATCACAGAGAGAGCAGGAGATACGCCCGCAGATCTTTGACAGGTGATCCCTCAATCGAGCGCAACCATTTGAGCGGCGACCTGCTCCTCGAAAAATTTTGAGAAAGACGCAATCCGAGGCGGTAGAGCCTGATAGGGCGGATAATAAAGTGTCAGCCATAGATCGGGCGGCGACCACCCTCGAAAGACGTGAACCAGGCGCCCTGTTTTCAAATGTTCCGAAACATGAAATCCCGGCAGCATCGCCACCCCGGCACCATCTGCCGCCATATCAGCCAGAACCTCTCCATTGTTGGCGCTGAACGCCCCTCCGGCTGAAATCGTCATGCTTGATCCGCCATCCGACAGAACCCAGTTTTCCCGCCGGCTCTCGCCGCTATAGGCAAGGCAATCGTCGGGTGTCAGTTCGCCAGGATGCCGCATATCGACGAATTTGCTTGTCGGTGCGGCAACAAGAATACGCGGCACAATATGGATCTTGCGCCAGATGGTGAACTTATCCGATGGCTGCGAGGAGATGCGGATCGCAAGATCATAATCGTCATCAACAATGTTCACCAGACCGTCCGACAGGGAAATCTCAAAGCTCATTTTTGGATAGAGCCTCCTGAATCCGGAGAGGATCGGCGGTAGTATGGCCTTGCCAAACCAGGTCGGAACGCTGATCCGCAACCGTCCCTCGTCCGTCTTGTTTGCGTTCCTGATATCGCGCCGCGCACTATCCAAGGCGGCCACGGCTGGCTGGATCTGAGCGGCGAAAATAGCGCCATCTGTCGTCAGCGAAACCTGACGGGTCGTTCGAACGAAGAGCTGGACGCCAAGATCACGTTCCAAGGCGGCTATTGCCCGGCTCACGGCGGCTGGTGTCATGTCGAGTTCGCGGGCGACCTGCGCAAAATTCCGCTTCTCGGCGGCCAGAAGAAACACTTTCAGCGCTTTATAGTCATTCATCTCGATTGTTTCAAAATAGACGCCTTATTTGCATTGAATATTGTAATTCGGTACATCAATCAATCCAGCCGCCACCAACAGTCCGGTGTGACCGAACCGGCTATGAAGTCGTCTCTCTCGTGCTGCGTGTCTCCAAGGTGGCGATCAATACGGCCTCGTCGTCTTCGACTTCATGAGGTTGTGAAAGTCGACCATGTCCCGTTAGCCGTTTATCGACGAGGCATTACCCTGGTTTGCCCGGAAATGATCTTCTCGCTATTAGCGCATTTGGACTGTGGATCGGAACAAGGGTCGCAGCACGTATGGTTGATGCCCAGCCGTCAAAGACAAATCAGGCCCAAAGAAAGGGACACGAGGAGCCATTTCTCAATGGCTCCTCGTATGACAGGCTGCCGTGAGCGAGCTATTCAGCAGGCAAAGGTCCAGACTGACACAGAGCAGCAATCGTGCTTTTATTGAGACCCTCGCCAAGCCAAATACCCGCGCCAAAACGCTCACAAACAATGTCTGGCAAGCTGAACTAGACGTCAGGCAATATCAGGCAAGCCACCGATCAGTTTATCAAGGGTAATCGGATAGTGCCGCACCCGCACGCCCGTCGCGTTGTAGATGGCATTGGCGATTGCCGCGGAGACACCACAGAGCCCGAGTTCACCGATACCCTTTGCCTTCATCGGCGATGACATCGGATCGGTTTCGTCCATGAAGATAACCTCCTGATGGGGAATGTCCGCATGAACCGGAACCTCATATCCGGCAAGGTCGTGATTGACGAAAAAGCCCCGCTTTGCATCGACCACCAGTTCTTCCGACAGGGCGCCTCCGGCACCCATGGTCATTGCACCGATCACCTGGCTGCGCGCCGTAATCGGATTGAGGATACGACCAGCCGCGCACACCGCCAACATGCGCCGGATGCGTGTTTCGCCGGTGGCGACATCAACGCCGACCTCGACGAAGTGAGCGCCGAAGGTGGATTGCTGATGCGTCTTGGTGAGATCGCCCCACTCCATGGTGTCTTCGCCGACCAGCCCGTCCGGGCCAGCGGCCTCGGCAAGTAGGACCGAGCGGTTTCCAGCTTTGACGCTCCCATCCTCAAAAACGATGTCATCGGAGTTAAAACCAAGTTTTTGGGTGATCGCCTCACGAAGTTTGACACACGCCGCATAGACGCCTGATGTCGCCGAATTGGCTCCGAACTGGCCACCAGAGCCCGCTGAAATCGGGAACCGAGAGTCTCCGAGATGCACGGCGACTTTATCGACGCCAACGCCCATCATTTCCGCGGCAGTCTGGGCGATGATCGTGTAACTACCGGTCCCAATGTCGGTCATGTCGGTCTCAACCGTGACAATGCCCTGGCTGTCGAGTTTGACCCTGGCGCCTGATGGAAGAACCATGTTGTCGCGGAATGCGGCGGCAACGCCCATGCCGATCAACCAATTGCCCTGTCTGCGAGATCCGACCTTCGGTCGATTGTCCCAGCCGAAGCGCTCCGCACCACGCTTCAGACAGCCGATCAGGTCTCGATGCGAGAATGGGCGTTCGGGATTTTCCGGGTCGACCTGGGTGTCATTGGCGATGCGAAATGCGATCGGGTCCATGCCAACCATTTCGGCCATTTCATCCATGGCAATTTCCAGCGCCATCAGGCCCGGCGCCTCGCCCGGGGCCCGCATGGCGTTGCCCTCTGGAAGGTCGAGGGTTGCAAGGCGCATAGCGGTCATCCGGTTTGCACCGGCATAGAGCAAGCGCGTCTGGTTGACCGCCACCTCGGGACCGCCCCCGGGAAGATCTCCCGACCAGCTCTCATGCGCGATGGCGGTGATCTTTCCATCCCGCTCAGCGCCGATGCGAATGCGTTGGATCGTTGCCGGGCGGTGGGTGGTGTTGTTGATCACGAAAGGACGCGGCAAGGCGACTTTGACAGGTCGTTTCGCCGCCCTTGCCGCGAAGGCAGCCAAGACGGCGTCTACCCGGAGAAACAGCTTGCCACCGAATCCGCCGCCGATAAACGGTGACATCAAATGGATCTTCTCCTTGTCAACGCCGAGGGTTGTGGCGAGATCGGAGCGCCACCAATCGATCATCTGACTGGATGTCCACACGGTCACCTCGTCACCATCCCAAGCGGCGATCGAAGCGTGCGGCTCCATCATCGCATGAGATTGGTCAGGCGTCGTATAGGATTGCTCGAAGGCGACTGGAGCGGATCGGAAAGCTGTCTCGAAATCGCCGACAGCCGTGTCGGGCTTTTGGGAGTCATCCGGCTTTTTCGCCGTCTCTCGCGCCGCGCTGAGATCGAATGTCCCCTTCTCCTCGTCATAGTCCACCTTGACCAGGGCAGCAGCAGCCCGCGCCTGCTCGAAAGTCTCCGCGACCACAACGGCAATTGCCTGATGATAATGCTGCACCACATCGCCGCCGAACAGGTTTGCAGTGTTGAACTTGCCCTTCTCGCGCTTGCCGACATCCAGGGTCGTCACCACGGCGAGCACGCCATCAGCTTTCCTGGCTGCTGTCACATCCATGGCTTTGATCCGGCCTTTGGCAATTGCTGCCCCAACCGGGTAGCCATAGGCATAACGCGTGTCTGGATCCCGCCACTCATAGGCATACATTGCCCGGCCAGTTGTCTTCAACTGGCCATCAATACGATGGATCGGCTGGCCGACGACTTTGAGGCGGTCGATTGGATTGGTCGTTGCAGGTGTGTCGAACTTCATGGGTCACCCCTTTGCTTCGGACAGGACGGCGCCAAGCGTACGCTCGACAAGATCGACCTTGAACCGGTTCTGTTCAGTCGGACGGGCATCGGCGAGAATAGCCTTCGCCGTATCGCGAGCGCCTCTTGGCAGTTCCGCTTCTGCCGCTTCGATCCGCCAGGGCTTATGGGCGACACCACCGACGGCAACGCGTCCCGTTCCATCCGCTTGAACGACGGCGCCGACTGAAATCAGCGCAAATGCGTAGGACGCCCGGTCCCTGACCTTTCGATAGATATGCTTTCCACCGATGGGTGGTGGAAGCAGGACGGCGGTCACGAATTCGCCGCCTTCCAATACGCTTTCGATATGCGGGGTCTCTCCCGGGAGACGATGAAAATCGGCAATCGGAATAGACCGGCGGCTGCCATCTGCTTTCACTGTCTCAACTGTCGCATCGAGCGCGCGCATGGCGATTGCCATATCACTGGGATGGGTGGCGATGCAGGCATCACTCACCCCGACAACCGCATGTTGACCGCTGAACCCGCCAATGGCCGAGCAGCCGCTGCCCGGCTGACGCTTGTTACACGGCTGGTTCGGGTCATAGAAATAAGGACAGCGGGTGCGCTGCAACAGGTTACCGGCAGTGGTCGCCTTATTGCGAAGCTGCCCAGATGCACCCGCAACCAGGGCTCGTGACAACAGACCGTAGTCGCGGCGAACAGTCCCGTGCGCGGCAAGATCGGTGTTTCGCACGAGAGCCCCGATGCGCAGACCGCCATCATCCGTGGATTCGATTTTATCGAGACCAAGTCCATTCACATCGATAATATGGGTTGGTGTTTCGACTTCAAGTTTCATCAGATCGAGCAGGTTGGTGCCGCCAGCGATAAACCTGGCGTCCGGGTTGGCCGCCGCCGTCTTCACTGCCGCCTCAATCGAGGCGGCGCGCTCAAAAGTGAAAGCTTTCATGCCTTGATCCCTCCAACTTCGGAAATGGCGTCGACAATGTTGGAATAGGCGCCGCATCGACAGATGTTTCCGCTCATCCGCTCGCGGATTTCGATGGCTGTCAATTGTGCAGGCCCATTGAGGTCGGACGTTACGTGACTTGGGATATTGGCCTTGATTTCCTCAAGCACCGCTATGGAGGAACAGATTTGGCCGGGCGTACAGTAGCCGCACTGAAAACCGTCATGCTTGACGAAAGCGGCCTGCATAGGATGAAGGTTGCCAGGCTGACCGAGACCTTCGATCGTGGTGATCTCATCACCGTCATGCATGACCGCCAGGGTCAGACAGGCATTGATCCGCCGACCATCGACCATGACGGTGCAGGCTCCACATTGACCATGGTCACAACCCTTTTTCGTGCCCGTGAGATCCAGGTGCTCCCGTAGCGCGTCGAGAAGGGTCGTGCGGTTGTCGACCTCAATCTCACGGCGCGCTCCATTGACGTTTAGCGTCACAGGTGTCGTTAATTTCATCTTGTCTCCTGCAGGCTGTGCTGCCACGCTCCTCTCGCCGGCTCCTGTGACCACGGCCGTTACAGCCGATGAGATAAGAAGATCCCGGCGGGAAAGATCCAGTTGGTTGCTGTTCGACATGTCCGCTCCCCTTTTCGGTGACATGGAATGAGGTCAAGACCACAGAACTCTTGCGTCATTTTCTAACGTAGGGTTGCGGACTTTCACGGTGAGGTGCCGTTCATTGAATGAACTTATCGCTCCGTTTCCTAAATGGAGGTCCGGCAGGATAGTTCCCGCGATGGCGACATGAATGCAACGCAAAGGCGCATGCCCCGAATGTGGTCGGGTCATTTGACCTTTCGCACAGGAGCACTGAAGGGCCCGATGGTTTCCTAAAGAAGGCAGAGATTAACTGTCGATCAGGGTGTTAGGTTTTTCGCTTCAAGGCCGATGGTAATGGCCAGGAGGAACGCCACGACTGTCGCGGCCAGAAAAGCCAGGGTGAAGACGCCAACCGCCTTCAATCCTCCAATAGCCAAATCCTGCTTAAACCATCGAACCTCGGCTTGCGCGTACCAGAGTGTGGCAGCAGTCAGCGTCAGGAGACCGATCAGGACACCTTGTCCGTCGGGCATGAACATCAAGTCGAACGCCAGGCCGATGATGAATGCGAACGGCGCCGCGACATAACACTGGCTGAAAAAGGGCGGGCGTAGCGAGCTTCTGGTGATCCTTACCGACTTGCGCCGTAAAAGCGTGACTGCCATGCAAAGGGGATAGATCCCGAATAACACACCACGCGCGATGAGCAGGTTCGACACCGAACCCAGTTCCTTGGCGGCAACCGTGGTATCGTAAGTGGACGGAAAAGCCGTCGACAGCCCTTGGGACAGAAGCAGCGTGATAAGCAGGAACAAGGGAGGGCTCAGGGTATCGTCGTATTGATCCTCCGGTCTGTCGGCAAGTTCGAGATCGGCGTATCGCATCATACTCAGAGGTCTCGTCACCGAGCGCCACATGGTAAGAGGATAAAACAGCAGCCAGGACACCAACTCGTAGAGCAATTCCTCAAGCGACTTGAGCAATTTCATGAAATCCAAGGCAGCCTCCCGTTTCGCCGCGTTGCCCGTTTCACCGCGCTGTATGTCCGGTACTCTTTGCTTAACAGCGCCGAGCAATCCCGTCACGAGACGATTGTGATTTCTCAGAGAGGCCGCATTTGATGGATGGCATCAGTGGTCAATCGATCCGGTTCTAAAGTCCCCCGATTGCAGAAAACCTCGCCGAAAACTTTAGGCATCAATGATCGGCCTGCGGCAAGCGTGACATGGCAGGGCGCTGAAGACGTCGAGGTAAGGGACGATATCAAACAGCTTGCCTGCCGCTCGATACGACAATCTATAACTCGATGGTTGTCACTTCAAATTGCGTCAAGATGGCAGGGCCAAAGGCAGTTGAAAGCGCTACGTCTGTGGCATCCCGTCCGATGGCCATGAGGATGCGGCCTATCCGGGGCTTGTTATGTCGGGCATCAACCGTATGCCAGCGACCGCCGAGATAGACTTCAAACCATGCACTGAAATCCATTGGATTCGGATCATCAGGCACGCCTATGTCCCCCAGATACCCGGTGCAGTAACGCGCCGGAATATTCATGCAACGGCATAGCGTGATCGCAAGATGCGCAAAATCGCGGCAAACGCCGGTTTGATCGGTAAAACCTCCGAAAGCCGTGCGGAGAAGATCAGCCTTCTGATAGTTGAAGGTGATATGGTTGTGGACGAAATCCAGGATCGCCTTCACCCGCGGCCAGCCCAAAGGGGTAAAGGAAAAGGTCTTCCAGGCGAAATCGGACAGACGATCCGTATCGCAATACCGGCTGCCGAGCAGAAAGACGAGCACATCATCCGGGAGATCCTTGATGTCATGCTGCCACGCATTTTCTGGCACAGGATCTGGAAGACCGCCATCGTAGATCTCGAATTCCGTAGAAATCGTTGTCAGTCCCGGAGGCGCGACGATGCGGCTACAGGCATTGCCAAAACTATCGAAATAACCCCAGGCCTCGATCGGCCGGTCGAAACTCAGGACCTGATCCTGCAGCAGATCGGTGCGACGGGATGGATGGATATTGAGCACCAGCAGCATGGCAGTCTCTTGCTGGCATTCGTAACCTATGCGAAATCCCGCGCGTATCTTCATGATGAATAGGCATCCTCTGATAAAAAACTTCCGAAATGCGGGCTACGAATGTTCGTTCAGGCGGCAAAACGCTCAAGCGACCGAGCAGTTCCATTTATGCTGCGGTATTGCTCAACTCATCGGTTGTAACGTTGACCTGGACGGACATCGTGTCGAAATCCGACGCGTCGCCGTCGTAGCTTCCGGAAAGCGGCACCGCTTGTTTTGGGTCTCGCGCCACGCCGACGCGGATAAGATCGCGGTTTCCGACAATGCCGTTGGTGGGATCGAATTCCACCCATCCGGCACCGGGAAGATAGACCTGGCACCAGGCATGGGTGGAGCCGCCGCCAAGCTTCGTTGAGCCGTCGCGGTCGGGTACATAGATATAGCCGGTAACGAAACGGGCAGCGAGCCCGAGCGATCTGGCCGCCTCCATCATCAGCAGCGCAAAATCACGGCACGTGCCACGGCGAAGCCGGAGCGTCTCGAGCGGTGTCTGCGTTCCATGCTCCAGACGCCGGGCGTAGATGAAACTCTCGTGGATCGCATAACAAAGGGTCATCAGCAGGCGACCGGTTTCGGTCGGCTGACCGATCCGCACGAACTGCCGTGTCCATTTGCCAACCTCATCGTCTGGATCTGGAAAATGCCGTTTGATCGTCCGTTCCAGATCGACAACTTCCTCCGGGTCGTATGCGAAAGGGAAGTGGAGAGCTTCTGCATCGATCTGCAGATCCATTTCAACCTGCTGGGTATGATCCAGGCGGATATTCGTCCCAAAGCAGAGTTCCCGCGCCTTGCCGGTAAACCCCACCAGCGCAACGCAATTGCCAAACACATCATGGATCCACCTGATGTAATCGGGTTTTGGATTGACATCCAGATGAGAACTCAGAAGTGTCTGGTCAAAACTATCCCGCGGCCTGAACATCAATCTGTGCTCGCCGAATTCGACCGGTCTCTTATACCGATATGAGGTAATATGCCGGACAGAAAATATCGTCATTCAATCGCCAAACTGGAGTAGCGGAGGCACAGACTATCGTGGAAAGCAACACGAGTGCTGTAATACGCCCATCGTCTTGTCAGGCATTAGACTCCACTGACGGCTTTGCCGCAACGGATATTCCTGAAATTCGGAGTGTTTGCTCGTCTTTGATGTTTTATGCAAACAGGACGCGAGCGGCTGACCATCCAAAGTCAACGACTGTCGGCGCGTCTGGCGACCGGAAGGAGATCAGGCGCTGTCTGGATACAGTCCCTCCCCGCCGCCTTGGCTGCATAGAGCGCCGCGTCAGCCTGCAGAAGGAGGTCCGTCTTGCGAAGACCTGGCATCGATTTCAGATTAGCGGCCCCGACGCTCACTGTGACGATGCGCTTTTCGCTTCCAACATGCTCGATGGCCAGGGTACGCACGGCTGTACAAACGAGCTGCGCGACTGCCTCGGTTTCGGATATTGACGCGTTCGGCAATACAACGGTCAGTTCCTCCCCACCATACCGCGCCACAATGCTTCCCGCAAATGACCTGGACGTCGCATGAACCGTGTTGGCAACAATCTGAAGACACTTATCCCCGGCAGGATGGCCATAGGTGTCGTTATAAGCCTTGAACCAATCGACATCGATAAGAAGAAGGCCAATATTGGCGCTTTGATCCTTGGCCCGGTCAAAAGCCTGGTCCATGGACGCTTCCAGACCACGGCGGTTCATCAAACCAGTCAATTCGTCCGTATCCGCCAACGCCGCTAAGCGATCGTTCAACTCATGCAACCGCGCCTCCCGTTGACAATGAAGAGTGATATCCGCGTAAACGATCATCGCCTCCCCCTCGCCCGTGATCCGCGTTCTTGCCTCGATTGAACGTCCGTCGGCCAGTTGAATCAGACGATCGCTGGGCCGGAACAGGCCTTCCGCAACACGATCGATGATAGGACCGACATCCGATTCAACGTGCGCTTCTTCATTGCGTTCGAAGGATGTCCGCAAGATTTCCCGAATGTTTTTCCCGGGCACCCTGACATCCGCCGTTTCCTTGAAGATATCGAGGTATCTCTGATTGGTGAAAACCAGCACGCCATCGCCGTCGAAAAGAGCCAAGCCATCCGCCATTGTCGCAAGCGCATCGGCTAAACGGATCTGTGCCGCGGCCAAATCCCTTTCAAGCCTTGTCCGCTTCATCTCCTGCGCAATGGCAAGAGCGGATAAGAGAGTGGCTCCAAACAAGACCACCATGAATGGACCGACCGTCACGACGATCAGATTGCCCCAGACCTCAAAGGGGCGAACGAAGAAGAAGCCGGCTACACCGCTGACTGCGACCAGCAGAGCAAGCGCTGCGATCTGCGGGAAAGTCGGGATCTTGCCGCGAAGCAATCGGCTTGCGATGATACCGATGCATGCAGCCGCGATGATTTGCGGGATGCCAACCGTTATACCCACGCCTCCGATCATCAATCGCCTGATAATTCCCACAATAAGCGGTGGGATGGCCGCAATGGGGCCACCGAAGAAACCCGATATCGCGAGAAATGTATACCGGGTGTCCAGGAAAACACCGTCGGTGAAGCGAAATGGCAAGGCCATGGTCGCGACCAGCCCAACCGCCATAAGGCAGCCGAAAATCAACGAAAAGGCGCGCGATCCTTGGCGAGCGAGGTGTGGCCGGACAAATGTCCAGGTCGACGTTGTGATGGCAACGATTGCCAGGTTCGCAAGGAGTTCAGACCAAGGATACATTCAGTGCTCGCACGGTGATGCGATATTTATATCGAACTGCCCTAAATAAAGCGATAGCGTGAATGGTTAAGAAGCGCGCGACCAAGGATAGCGTTGGCGCGCGGCCCTGAAAATCAGCGGATGGAGGTTTGTGAAAGCCTGATCATTCTGTTTCCGCCTTCCGATCAACGGATTTCCGATGGAAGTGCGACGGGTAAATTTCACGCTAACGTCAAACCGTCATTCCTGCAGATCATTGGCATGACTCCATCAAAATTTCTGTGCAATGCGTCAGCAATCAAGAAAACAAGAGAGCCTCAGCCCTGTCTGGTTACAATCTAACCTGACAGGGCTGAGAGAGTGATTGCACAAAACCTCTGAATGGTGCCAGTAATCCAGTCCTGCGATGCCGTCTTCAGCAACTCACATTCGGAAAAAGGACGGCGATGCTCAGTCCGGCCAGCGCAGCATGGAATCGAAGCGATGGCGGCCCCATTCCTCATGTGGCGTGTTGATCACTTCATTGGACGCTCTCGCCTTGTCGAGTTCTTCCACCAGACGGTCACGCACAATGAGCTCTTGGCCCGGATGCAGATTGCAGGGATCAAGATAGAAATAGTGATGCTCTGCCTCGTGGTCGCGAACGATGATCGGTGGATTGCCCCGGGCCAGTGCTCCGGCCAGATCATAGGCGCTGATATGCGCTTCTTGTGGTGAGAGGATCACCCGCAGGCGATCCAGCGGATTGTGGGTTGGGTCCGGCTCAATCAGCGCCGTTACACCGGGGCGGCCATCCAGTGCTTCTTTCCACAGATGCAGATAGCTGGTTTCAATGGCGCGCACGCTCGCATGGTCACGCTTTTCCCAAGCCTCAAGAGCTGCCATGACGCCAAAGACGCTTTCCTTTCCCACTTTCATGCCACGGCCAATGCCCATGTTTTGCAAATAGGCATTGCGCACCAGATCCTTGCGCCCGGCAACAATGCCCGATGTGGGGCCGCCGAGGAATTTATGGCCGGAATAAAGAGCAATATCGGCCCCCTGATCGATGAAAATCCGCAGGTCATATTCCGATGCGGCATCGACAATCACCGGCACGCCGCGCGCATGGGCAATTTCGACAAATTCCTTCAGATGCAGAAGCCCGTAATGCACCACGTGGTGCGAAACGACATAAACGGCGGCGGCGGTGTTTTCGGTAATGGCATTTTCCATATGGTAGCGATGGGCGGAGGTCGCTTGGCCGACCAGCACCACCTTGCCACCACCCAAACGGATGGATTGATCCACCGGGGCACCGTAGCTGACCAGATGGCCCATCTGTACCAGCACTTCGTTTTTGGTCGTGCTGACATCGGGCAGTTTTTCAATGGCCAGCAGATCTGGTCCGGTAATGGTGCCTGCCACGGCAAGGCTGATGCCAGCCGAGCAAGAGGCAGTAATAAAGCCTGCTTCCGCCCCGGTTAGCCGAGCAATAATGGCGCTGGCCTTGCGCTGAAGATCACTGATTTCCACAAATTGCGGCAGAATGGCCGTCATGGCGGCAATGGCGTCTGGCACCACTATGGATGCGCCAAGGCTGGTCATGGTGCCGGAAACATTGATCACCGGGCGTAGGCCGAGCTGGGTGCGAATATCGTTGGTCATAAGCTTTTCCACTTCTTGTGGGCAAAGGCCCGTCATTTCTACAATCGACAGCTATGCCGTTATAATGTAATAGCCGATCATTCAGGTAAGGATCGCATGATGGATAGCAAGGCACGCACGGTATCGGTTGCCGCAGACAGCCAGCCCGTTGAGGCCCCGGCGGAGCGGCGCTCGCGGGTCAGCGGCATGGACCGCGCCTTGCAGGTGCTGGATCATCTGTATGAAACGGGCGCGCCCGTTGGTCCTTACGCCATTGCCAAGGCGGTTGGCGCGCCATTGTCCACCATTTACACCATCATTGATGATCTGGTGGACAAGAACATGCTGACCCGCAGTGGTGACGGAGCCATCTGGCTCGGCCCACGGCTTTACCATTACGGCCTTGCCTATTCCCGCTCGCTGGATTTCATCGGCATTGCCACGCAGGAAATGCATGATCTGTGCCGCGAAGCGGGCGAGACCGTGCAAGTGTGCGGGCGCGACAATGACCATATGCTGGTGCTGGCCATGGCCGAGGGGCCAAGCCATTTTCAGGTTGCCTCGCGGGTTGGCACCCGTGTGCCGCTGAACTGGACGGCCTCTGGCCGCCTTCTCGTTGGCCATTTGCCGGAAAAAGAGCGCGTGGAGCTGTTTGCCCATTGCGCCCGCTCGTCGCCAACCGGGCGTGCCGAGGTTGATGCGCAAACGCTCTCCGATGCGGCGGTACGGGCCTTTCAGCAGCGGCTGTCCATTCAGGCCGGTGAATCCGATTATGCGGTGGCCTGCATTGCCTCGCCGATTTGTGATCGGGATGGTGTGTGTGTTGCAACCATCTCCATCGTCTTGCCAGAGCAAAAGGCGTTTTCTGACGGCAATCCCTATGTGGGCTATGTCAAGGCCTCGGCGGAGCGCATCGAAAAGCGCATGGGCTGGCGGGGTCACTGAGAGGGCCTTTTTCATTCGTGCAATGCCACAATCACTTCGATTTCCACGGTGATATTGCCCGGCAGCGAGCCAAACCCAACCGCCGAGCGGGCGTGCTGACCCGCTTGACCAAATACCTCCATGAACAGGTCTGAACAGCCATTGATCACCTGCGGATGATCGCGAAAATCCGGAGTGGCATTGACCATGCCGAGCATTTTGACAATTTTGCGCACGCGGGCGAGATCGCCCAAGGCATCATGCATCACGGCAATCAGGTTGATGCCAGTGAGGCGAGCGTGGCGATAGGCATCTTCCAGCGGCACGTCGTCACCAACCTTGCCGGAATAGAGAAAGCCATCGGCCTCACGCGGTCCCTGACCGGATAAAAACAGCAGATTGCCTTCCCGCACATGGGTGACGAAATTGGCGATTGGCGGTGGCGATGGCGGCAGCGCAATGCCCAGAGCGGCTAGGCGCTCATAGGGTGTTGGCAATCCGGCATCGGTAGAGGGTGAAGTCATGCTCACGCGGTTTCCAATTCTAGAATTTTTGAATGCATTTCAACGCCACGAATACCCATGGCTGTGGCGCACCAGTTTGCGGGCGCGCGGAATGTAGCGGCTGGCGGCAATGGCCTCGCGGCCAATCACGGCATGGCGTGGCTCAAACAGCTGGGTGAGGCGGGCAACATCGCCATTGGAATCGGTTGCCTCGAGATCGGCATCGACCAGATCGAAAATGGTGAAATCGGCCCGCGCTCCCGGCACCAGCCGATCCTGCATCGACAGGCGGATGACGGAGGCTGGTGCATGGGTCACCGCCTCGACCACCTTCTCAAACGGCATGCCCACCGAGAGCAGTTTGGACATGGTGGTGGCCAGATCCCAGACCGGGAAATTCATCGAATGGCCATGCAGATCGGTGGAGATGGAAAAAGGCAAAAGCCCTCGTTTGATGGCCGCTTCCGCGACCTTGAACGAGAAGGACGCACCACCATGGCCGATATCCAGCCGGATTCCTTCGCCAGCGCAGCGCTCGGCGAGGTTATAGAGGTCTTCGTCTTCCATAATGCTGGACCCGGCCTTGCCGTTGAAGCAATGGGTCACGACATCGCCGGGGCCTAGAATTTCCAGCACTTCATCATAAAGCGCTGGTGGTTCGCCAACATGCACCATCATCGGAATTTTCAGGATTTTGGCGATTTTCTTGCCGAGTTTGACCGGGGTTACGCCCCATGATCCGGTGATGACGTGGCTGGCCCGAACTTTGAGGCCCACGATATGCTCGCTGTTATCGGCGTAGCATTCCAGAATGCGGTCGAGATCAATATCCTTGATGTCTCGCAGTTCCGGCACGCGGTTGCAGGCCACCAGACCAATCGAGCCGAGGTTCAAGAAGGCTTTGATCCGCTCTCGTGATGGTTCAATGATATATTCGCGAAAGCCGTGGAAATTGGCTTCTCCAGCGGAGCCTGCATCGACCAGCGTGGTCACGCCGCGCTCGGCTCCGCATTCCGATGGGCGAATGGAAATATCCGTGCCGCCATGCCAGATATGCACATGCAGATCGACCCAGCCGGGCGATATCCAGGCCCCTTTGCCGTCGATCACTTCGGCATCTTCTGTCAGAGCAATATCTTGCCCGACCTTGATGATCTTGCCATCCGCGCCGATCAAAATATCGATGGCCTGCGGGGGTGTTGCCTCGCCAAAGGCCAGAGGGCGGAGGTTTTTTAACAGCAGGAGGCCAGAGCCTTGTTCCTGAGGCAGCATGGTCAAATATCCTTTTGCAGTCTTGGGTCGAGCATGTCGCGCAAACCGTCTCCGACGATCTGAAGCGACATCACAGAGAGAATGATGGCAAAGCCGGGAAACAGCGTCATCCAATCGGCCTGATCGACATATTGCCGACCAGCCGCAATCATGGTGCCCCAGGTGGGGATTTCCGGGCTGACGCCAACGCCCAGAAACGACAGGCCCGCCTCGGCCAGCATGGCGCTGGCAAACAAAAATGTAGCCTGCACCAGAATGGGCGACATCAGATTGCGCAGCACATGCCGCACCATGATGTGTGTGGTGGAAATACCAAGCGCACGGGCCGCTTCGATATAGGGCAACTCACGGATCACCAGCGTGGAAGCTCGCACAATGCGGGCCAAGCGGGGTGCATAAACCACTGAAAGGGCAATGATCACGGTGGTGAGCGATGGCCCAAGCGCGGCCACAAGGGCGATTGCGAGAAGAATATCCGGGAAAGCCATCATCGCATCAATCAGCCGGGCGATGGGGGTATCCAGACGGTGAAAAAAGCCTGCCAGAAGCCCAAGCGTTACGCCGATCAGCGATGACAGCACCACCACGGACGCCCCAACCAGCAAAGACAACCGCCCCGCATAAATCGTGCGCGAAAATACATCGCGTCCAAACTCATCCGTGCCAAACCAGTAGATTCCACTCGGTGGTTTGAGCCGGTTCATGATCGAAAGTTTGTAGGGAGAATAAGGGGCAATCCACGGCGCCAACACCGCCAGCAGCACGAAGATGGCGAGAATGCACAGGCCAATCGCCACCGTCTTGCGGCGCAAAAGGCGGCGCAGAAAACGCATGGTTTCCGATTGCAGTGGGGGTGTGCTCTCAAACGATATGGGTTGGGTCATCAGTAACGCACCCTCGGATCAATCAGCAGATAGAGCATATCAATGGCGAAATTCACCAGCACATAGAGACCAGCAATCACCAGCAAGGCACCTTGAATGACCGGATAATCGCGGCGCAACACAGCAGAGACCACGAGACTGCCAATGCCGGGCAGGCCAAACACTGTCTCGGTGACAACGGCTCCCGAAATCAGCACCGCTGCCGTCAGCCCCACCACAGTGAGGATCGGGATCAAGGCGTTTTTCAGCGCATGGCGCAGCACCACATGCCGCTCTTGAAGCCCTTTGGCGCGGGCAGTGCGCACAAAATCATCGCCCAGCACATCCAGCATGGAGGCACGGGTAAAGCGTAGAATCAGGGATGATGAGACCAGACCCAGCGCGATGGCTGGCAAGGCCAGATGATACATCCGCTCCAGAAAGCTGGTGCCCGGCCCGCCATAACCGGAGACGGGAAAGAGTTGCAACTTCACCGCAAAGAACTGCATGAGGATCAAACCGAGCCAGAAGCTGGGAATGCTGGCCGCCAGCATGGCAATGGCCGTCACCGCTTGATCGAGCCATGAGCCGCGTCGGTATGCGGCATAAATACCAATGGGCAGAGCCAGCACGCAGGCAATCAGCAGCGCAAACAGCGTGAGGAAAAAGGTTGGCTCGGCCCGTTGCAACAGGGCAGCACCCACAGGCATATCCAGAAAGATCGAGCGGCCTAGATCACCCGTCAACAAGGCCCCGATGTAAAATACGTATTGCGAGATCAGCGATTGATCCAGCCCCAGCTTGGAGCGCAGATCAGCAACATCTTGCGCTGACGCATCCGGCCCCAGCATGACGGCTGCGGGATCGCCGGGGGTGACGCGCACGATGATAAACACAATGGTCACCACCAGAAACATCACCACAATCATGCCAAGCAGGCGCTTGACGATATAGCTGATCATGATCTGCCCTCTCGTCGCTTGGAATTACAGGGCATTGGCGGCAATCACATCGCTGAGCCAATGATAGGATTGTTTGGGAATGCGTTGCAGGGTGGGATAATCGACGTAAACCAAACCAAACCGCTTGGAAAAGCCACGGCCCCATTCGAAATTGTCCATCAGCGACCAAGCGAAATAGCCGCGAATATCATGGCCCTCATCCAGTGCATCCAACAGCGCATTCAGATAGAGGTTGAAATAGGCGATGCGGTCATTGTCGATCACCTTACGGTCTGGGCCAAGGGCATCCGGGTAGGAGGCACCGTTTTCAGTGATGTAAATGGTTGGCTTGCCATAGCGGGCGCTGGTGTCGCGGATCTGTTCCAGAAAGGCCGCCGGATCGACCACCCAGTTGACATCGGTGAGTGGTCCCATGCCTGTCGGGGGTGCTGTTTCCGATACGCCAAAAGTGGTGTTTTTATTCGGGCCAACAAACACCGGATTATAGTGATTGAGGCCGAAGAAATCCATTTTTTGCGAAATGGCGTCCATGTCACCCGATTGAATGAAGGGCTGCATGGCATCCGCAATCGGCTCCGGGTAGGTGCCGAGCCAGAGCGGATCAACAGTCACCCTGCGCCACAGACAATCACCCAGAATGCGAGCCTCTTCATGGGCCGCATCATCGTAATGTGGGCGCACGGGGCCAAGGGAGACGATGTTGCCCACCTCGGCTTGCGGCGCTTCTGCCCGCACCGCTGACACCGAGTAACCATGGGCGAGATTGAGTGTATGAATGGCCTGAAGGCTGGAAGGATAATCCTGTTTGCCGGGCGCATGACGCCCGACATTATAGGCCACCCATGGAATCACATTTGGCTCATTAATCGGCGCAAAGCGTTTGACCCGATCACCAAAATGCCGAGCGACAACAGCGGCGTAATCGGCAAAAATCTTCGCCGTATCGCGATTGCGCCAGCCGCCGTTGTCTTCAACGGCGACAGGCATGTCCCAATGGTGCAGGCAAATCCACGGCTCAATCCCCTCATGCAAGGCCAGATCGATCACCCGATCGTAGAAATCCAATCCCCGCTGGTTCACCTGCCCACTGCCGGTTGGGAAAATGCGTGGCCATGCGGTGGAAAGCCGATAGGCCTTCACCCCAAGCCCGCGCATCAGCGCAATGTCTTCCGGGTAGCGGTGGTAATGGTCGCAGGCGATATCGGCGGTATCGCCATTGGTGGTGCGGCCCGGTGTGTGGCTGTAAACATCCCACACACTTTGGCCGCGCCCATCGGCATGGACAGCACCTTCCGTTTGAAAGGCAGAGGCCGCCACGCCCCAGAGAAAATCAGGAGGAAAGGATCTCGACATGATGTGCTACTTCACTTTGAAAGGTAAAAACCGGGAAGGGTAAGAACCCGCTTATTTCTTGGAGCTGACATTCCAGAAGTAAGGCCATGGCGATGGATGAAAGCCCTCAAGCGTCTTGGCCTTGGCCGAAAGCGCATTGAAATCACCCACCTTAAACACAGGCGCATCCTCATAGAAGGTCTTTTGAATCTCCGTGAAAAGCTTCTGGCGCTTGGCGGGGTCAGATTCTGCAATGAATGGCTCAATTGCCTTGGTCTTTTCTGGCGTTGACCACCAGCCGGGATAGCTATCCGACATCCAACCGTTCAGCACAGGCTCTGGCGGGAAGGGGCCGTGGGTGATGAAAATATCCCAAAGGGCAGGATCAGCACGGCGCGTTGTCAGCGTTGCCCAATCATAGATTTGCAGATCAACCTTGAAGCCAGCCGCTTTCAGATATTCGGCTGCCACCTGTGCCATTTTGTAGTGAAACTCATATTGGCGGCTGGTGAGAATGCGCACGGGCTTGCCATCATAGCCCGCCTCTTTCATCAGCTTGGCGGCGGCTTCAGGGTCGCCACTGCCATAGCGGGCAATGCCTTCCTTGGTGTGCCAGGCATAGCCTTCAGGATAGATCGCGCCATCAACGGCAAAGAATTCAGGGTTGCCGAAGGCGGCCAGCAACATGTCCTGCGGGTTCAGGGCCACCTGCACGGCATGACGCAGGGTCTTGCTGGTCATGATGCCCTGTTTGGTGTTCATCACAAACACAGGCGCACCGTAGGGCTTGAGCACCACGGGATCAGAGGCTTTTGAGCCTTTCAGGCGGTCATAGCTCTCGGGTGCGAGAGAATCCGTGTAGTCAAACTGCCCGGAGACTGCACCCTCAAGCCGTGTGTTGGCATCTGGCACGGGAATGAAGCGGATTTCATCCAGAATGGCTTTGCGTGCGCCACCAAAACCGTTTGCGGCATCGGTTCTGGGCACATAGCCATCAAACCGCACCAGCTGGATATATTGGTCTGGCTTGCGCTCTTTCAGCATATAGGGGCCGGTACCGATGAATTTCGTCAGAGGATCGGCAATAGTGGATTTTGGAATGATCACGGCGGCGGAATTGTTGAACGCCAGCAGCGACAACAGCGGCGCATAGGGCTTTTTCAGCGTGATGCGAATGGCATTGTCGCCCTGCGCTGTTACCTTGTCGATATAGGCCACAACCTGTTTGCCGCGTGATGCGGTTGCAAGCCAACGCTCAATTGAGGCCACCACATCCGCGGAGGTCATCACCGAGCCATCATGAAATTTCACGCCAGCGCGCAAGGTGATGTCGTAGGTTTTGCCCTCATCGGTAATCGTGGGCATGGTCTCAGCTAGCAGCGGAATGACATTCCATTTGTCATCGAAGGTAAACAGCGTTTCAAACATATGCTGTGTGGTCATGCCGACCAGGTCAGCGGTTGAAGCCATCGGGTCCAGTGTAGGTGGTTCACCAATGGTGGCAACGTTGATGATCCCGCCCTTGTCTTGGGCCAGACCAGGCCCCGGCAAAAGTGCAAGTCCAGGTAAAAGTGCAAATGCCAGCGTTGCCAGCAATCCCAATTTGCGTTTCATGACGTTCCCCTTTTATTATTCTGTAATTACGCAATACAGATCATAATTAAAGACTATCGGAACGTCACGGCGTGTCAATGCCTGTTAGCGATGATGCACGAACTGAAAACAAAAAGCCGTACTGCCTGGAGGGAACGAGATCTCTGATAGGAAGATTCATTAAAAATGACTCTTCGTATTCCTTGTGAAAATATCTCAAGCATCTGATGCATTTGAGATATTTTCAATGTCTTCAAGTTGAGGATGCGTGAGCATGTCAGAGACTTGGTATGAATCGGGAGAACCAATGAAGGCCTCCGGATTGTGCGTGCTTTTAGCTCCGTATATACAGAACCACGAAAAATATATTTTCACAGAAATAAGATAGAAGTGTCGCGATGACAGTACGATCCCGCACCCTCGAAACCTATGAGGTTCTGCGCCACGACTTGCTCAACGGCCGCTTTATCCCGGGGTCGAAGCTCAAGATCGATACTCTGTGCCGGCAACTTGGCGTCAGCCCAGGGGCGGTGCGCGAGGCTTTGGCGCGTCTGACATCAGATGGACTGGTTGTCGCAGAGGCTCAGCGCGGATTTCATGTTACCCCGATCTCGATCGAAGATTTAAAGGATTTGACCGAGGTACGGATAGAAATAGAACTTCGCTGCCTTCGCCGATCGATTACCAAGGGGTCCTTAGCCTGGGAAGGTCATATCAAAGATATCAGCCATCAACTGCACCATACCTCGATGTCTGACCCTAACGGCAGCGATACCGTTAATCCGGCCTGGACTGAACTTCATGCGGCATTCCATGATGCCTTGGTTGTCGCATGCGATAGTCGCTGGTGGCTGAAGCTACGCGACTCGATGTTCTGGCAGGTCGAGCGATATAGACGCATGGCGGTCCCGTTCATGAAAGAGCCCCGTCACGTTGACATTGAGCATGCTGAAATCGCTGAAGCCGTCCTGGCGCGCGACACCGAACTCGCATGTTCTCGGCTTGAAGCGCATCTGCGCAAGACAAGTGATCTCCTTTTGCATTTAGACGGCCCCTTTGAAGCTCTTTTTTCAAAGACCGCAAATAACGACAGTCATTCACGTTCGTAAGCCGGATCACCAGCTCTCACATCAACATACCCCCCGACAATTCTCCGCCATCAACCCCAGGCATTGTCATGCAATCTGGCGGCCTCTTCTGTCAGCAAAGGGCCGATAACCTCAACGCGGCGTTGGCCCGCCTCGAAAACCATACGGCATGGCAGGTCGAGTGTCGGATTTTCAGGATGATTGCCTGTCATCGCCTTCAATTGGCTCTCGCTCAAGCCAAAAACCACCCGCCCAATCCCAGCCCAATAGGCCGCACCAGCACACATGGCACAAGGCTCGGCTGACGTGTACATGGTGCATTGATTCAGACGTTCGGGCATGTAGGCTTGCGAGGCGCGGGTCATCAGAACCCGTTCTGCATGCCCGGTCATGTCGCGCGTCGGGTTATAGGCGTTTTCCTGTTCCATCAGCACCTCGCCATCGGGCCCGACTAGAATAGCACCGAAAGGATGATTGCCTGTTTCCTGGGCCCTCAGCGCGACCTTGAAGCTGAGACGAAGGAAGTATTCGTGATCGAGACCGGTCACGGGCGAAAACGTCATTGTCATACTCCTTGCAAGATCGGCTTGAAGGTGCGCGATGAAAAGTCGAATGACAAGCACAGTTTTCCGGCTTTATCGTTCGAGAAAATGAAACGGTGGGCCGCCAAATGCAACTCATCTCCTCTTCCGTAATCTTGCTGGATGCCGTTGCCCGCGCTGGTTCTTTCCGGGAAGCCCCTTAAAAACTGAATATGTCCGCCTCGGCGATCAACCGGCAGATCATCAGTCTGGAGCACGACACAGGACTGCCCTTGCTGGAAAGGTTGCCGCGTGGTGTGCAGCCCACAGCAGCGGGGGAGCGACGGCTGGCGGTATGTAGTTTTCGCAGGAGAAATTCAGGGCTTGAGGAAAGAGGGCCTGCTTTCTCAGCTGGCATGGGGTCGTACGGTTGCAAGGGTCTGGCCGGTTCAGATTGAACCAGACAGACCCTAAAGGCAGGAGTATCTCAATCGGCTATCTGCCAATCAACGTTGATGGATTATCGCTATTCAGCAACGAACCGGTTTTCGATTGAACCCAGTCCGTTTACTTCGACGCGAACGATATCGCCCGGCTTCATGAAGGTTTCAGTTGCAATCCCAACATTCGATGGCGTTCCGGTTGCGATGATGTCGCCGGGCTCAAGTGTCATAACAGTTGAGAGATAGGAAATCTGATCCCAGATATCGTAGATCATGTCGCCCGTAGACGTGCGCTGTCTTTCCTCACCATTCAGCGAGAGAGATAGCGTCAAATTGTGCGGATCTGGAACTTCGTCTGCCGTCGTGATCCAGGGGCCGATGGGGCCGTGGGTGTCAAAGCTCTTGCCGAGCGTATAGGTCGGCGAGCGGAACTGCCAGTCTCTGGCGGTGACATCATTGGCAACGAAATACCCGGCGATCACCGATTGCGCGTCTTCGCGCTTCACATGGCGGCACCGTTTGCCGATAATGAAACCCAGCTCAGCTTCATAATCGACCTTTTCGGACACGCTGGGCAGCACCACGTCGTCATAGGGTCCATTGATGCAGGTGACCTGTTTGTTGAACCACAATTGCGACTTTGGCGTGGGTATTCCTGCGGCGGCTGCTTCCTCGGCATGGGCCCTGTAATTCATCCCAATGGCGAGAAACTTCCTGGGGTCCGTGATTGGTGCAGCAAGCTGAACATCCGCCAATACAAAAGAAGGGCCATCAAGCGCTTCCAAAGCCGGTCTCAATTCATTCAACCGCTCAATCAGCGCCTTCATTGAGCTTCCGCATTCAGGAGCCACGGAACTCAGATCAATGATCTCAGAGCCCACGACTTTACCGAGCCGAGGTTTTCCCTCGACAATAAATCTTGCCAGTTTCATTCTATTGTCCTTATTCCTGATGGCCCGGCTCTACGGGACGAATGCTATTGACCGAAACGCCTATTCCCGGACCTGAGAAGGCCACCATTTCGGTTTTGACGATTTCAAAACACGGCATATCTGCCACAGCGTTGACGATATGAAAGGTTGTCGGGAGCTGTTCAAACGTCGCCTTGTGCCAGTTGAAGCTGCCCTTGGCCCGCCAGCGCTTGAACTCATATCCATCGAAATTGATGGCATCCGGCTTGCCCGCTCCCGGCGGTGGCGCTGGCGTCGTGATATAAGCGACGTCTGCTCCCCCACCCTGAAACGGGTTCGTCCGAGGTACGTATTTATAGTACATGGCCGCGCCACCGCCGGAACCAGGCAGGCTTGGCGGGGCGTCATCCTCTTCCATTTCACCAAGCGTAATGTCGAAAAATTTAAAGCCGAACCAGGATGCTTCGCAGGATGCGGTGGCTTTTTCCTTATCCCAGGTGATTTCCGGCATATCGCAAAACAGTTTCGGAAAGCCCATTTCATCCCGCCCAGTCAGGATCGCATCGGGCGCGCCCTCCCAGATAACCGGGCAGAAAGACCCTTCCAACCGTTCGGTCTTGCCTTGATAGGTTACGGGGAAATCAATCGACAAAATGCCGTAGCCACGCCCCGCAAGCCAATAAAGGTTCTTGAACCAGGCGCAGGAGACACTGATGAGCGGCTCACCGCGCAAGCTCATCCCCGGAGGCAGAAGCGCCTCTAACTTATCCGCACTGGTGCGATAGGTAATGGCCATCCATTCGGCATTCATCGTACCGGTTTCTTCCAGCGCCCACATGCCGCCGCCCGGCTTTTGGCGAGGTCCTACGGCTGGCCCGAATACTGTCGGCATTCGATAGCGAAATTCCTGATTGAATTTGAACCCCATAAATCGATCTCCCATCAAATATGACAGATGCCGCTGAATGGCGACAAAGCCATCCAGCAGGCCTCTGATAACTGGCTACACGTCTCAACAATCCGTGCTCTCAAAGAGAGCCATCGCGGATGCGCAATGCGGGTGGCATCACGACGTTTGGGGGTAAATCAGACAAGTCATAGGAACCTCCCTTCCCATTATAAATATTTTATCATAAAAAATATATTTTTTATCGCCTCGTCAAGCAAAAAGGTTAAAGACTGTTCCCTGACTTTGCTTAGGGACCTCTCCGGGGAGAAAGCCCAAGGACGGTACTCAAGTCGAATGCAAGCGCCGCATAAATGACGACGCCATCCTTCTGCCTTGCCGTAGAAAAATCAGCGAAAGCAGAGTTGGGATTGACAATATAGGCGGCACCAAAATCGAGAATGCCATTGCCAAAAAGGCCTGTGCTTCCATGCAGGTCGAACATGAACATGTCTTGTGGCTGCCTTTGATCGACGCCAGAAAAGAACCGACGGGCATTGCGCTCGTACTGCGCCCGCTCCTCACTGATACGAATATAGTGAACGGAAGCCCCGACCCCAGCCAGCGGATTGGCTTGCCAAAAACCCGAATATTCTACGCCTGCATAGGCTTCCCATGGATAGTCGTGACCTTCACCGAAATAATGCAGGATACCACCATAGAACGCGATGTTCTCCGGATTGAAACTATCCGAAGACCTGCTCCAAACCACCTTGCGTGTATGCGCATACATTGCGGTCGTTCCGCTGTCATGCGTGACGATTTTGGTATTGGCGCCGTATGTCGGGTTCCCCCATCCACTGTTATAGAGCGTGTCTTGATAGGGCGTGGACCGGAAATAGGCTCCAGCTTCAAGTTTAAACGGCTTGTCACTGTCCATAAAGGTTTCGATATGACGAACGTTAGCAGCGGCGATATAGCCTTCGGCGTCTCCAGATCCCCAGGTCCAGCCGTCGCCATTCTGCCAGTTGTCCGGATTGTCCTCGATCAAACCGAACCCTAAAGTCGTATTGGCCGTCAATTTGTAAGCGGCCCGACCGCCCCAAACTGAACGCACATCGTCCGGAAGGTTCAGGCTCTTGCCCTGCGTCGCGTTGATACAGCTGATACCGCTGCAATAGCCCCTGATCGAGAAGTCACGAGCCAGTCCAATGCGGCCTGCCTCAATCGTCAGGCGGTCATCTAAAAAGTCAGCTTCCAGTGAAAAGCGGGCAAGAGCCGTGTCGGTATTGCCGGTGACCGGCGGAAGAAAGGCAGTCAGGTTGCCGGTGACATTGTTGTTTGGCAAATTGATCGCTTCAGTGAGCCTGATCCGTAGATCAGGCGTAATATTACCGGTCAGATCGACGAGGAACGATCCATAGCCGACTTTTCTGAAGCCATAGGCAGATGCGCTCTGAGCGATATTGATATAGTCAATTCGAAGATCGATCCCATTCTCATGGAGCCACCGTCCGGCTTCTGCGAGCGGGCCGGAATAGACTGGCGGTGGACCATCCAGAAAAGGTGGTTCTTGCGTACCGATCTCCGGATCGATGGCAAAGGCTGGAGCAGCCGTTGCAAACAGCAACGGTATAGTGATCATGTATAGAATTCGCATTATTATCCTCCCCTAAGAATCGAACCTGCTCACTCCGTTGAATTTGGTTTGATTGACTGCTCCTCATTGCGACTGTGCTGCGGTGAAGCCTCCGACAAAGCGGTGACGCAGACTGCCAAGTCGATCAGGACCACCTCCCGTATGGTCCTTATGAAGCGAAGACGGCCTTGCTGATCCGACATCGATTGCCCGCAAGGGCTGGGATCGACATCATCGAAACAATGCTCGCAACGCTGCTTATGAAAGATGAGACACAGGACGCCGAAAGGCTGGCCGTCTTTTGACCAACGCCAGCGCGGCGGGTGTGGTTACGATGCCTCTGCTGTTTCGGCCGGCAAACATCAGGCTGAAACGTAGCGCCTTTTCGTACACTCCAAGCAGGAGCGAATAACGTTCAAACACAAGGTCCCGTGCATTTGTAAAGCATGGTCACTGTGATCGAAGTCACTCTTCTTCCCAGGATTGGCGACGGCATGCGTCATGGTTCCTTGTTTCAAGGCTTCCTCCTCCTCTTCTTTTAAATGTCGCGTGCGGCCTCCCAGCGCACGCTTCTCCTCGATCGGATCGACCATCTGAGCCGGTTGATCCGCCACCCCTCCCCGAATAGCGGGGAAGAATTTACTCAAAAGCTGCTATCCGAGGTTTCCGGACCAGCATTGTCAGCAGCAATATTAAGTCACAGCATGATGATAGGTCGTCTCTCGGATACCGTGCTCCTCAACACAAGCCCCAAGAAAATCCATCGCCGAGCCGGGTAACGGCAAAATGTATAGGCCTCTTGTTTCCCGACCGCGGCTGCCAATCGATCGTCCCTCGCGCTGCCCGATCAGACCTTAGGATCAAAGGCTATGCCGGGACGCAGGAAACCGGGTGTGGGAGGCGTGCCCCAGAGATTGAGCCAGCGTCCTGCCAGACCCTCCGAGATATCCCAGGTCCGTGGCTCGTAGGTCGCGTCATTGTCGATGCGGTCAAGCTCGATGGAATTTTCCACCAGGCAACCATGCGGGTCGGCATAATAGGTGAAGATATTGCCTCCGGCCCCGTGACGGCCCGGCCCCCAAACCATCGCCCGGTCCTTAAGGGTCAGATTGTCAGCAATTGCCGCGAGATCTTCAAGCGAGTGGAGATCAAAGGCATAATGGTGCAGCCCACTTTCACCCGGCCCCATCGCAATCGTGTGATGGAAACCGTCTTCGGCGCGGTACCACCGCAAACCGTCCTCGCCTGTCATGTCCGAGAGCTTCATACCCAGCACCTTTGCGCAGAACTCGCCGAAGGCATGAGTATCGGGCGCGAAAGCGTTGATGTGCTCGATCCGGCGGGGTCTGGCACCGGGCGTCGAATAATTATACCGCCGCGGTTGATTACGGGCGATCGGCGTATGCACCTCGAAAATCGCCCCCCCTGGGGCAACGATCCGCACGGCCTTGTCATAGTGTTTTCCAAGCGGCTTGTCGTCGAGGACGGTCAACCCGTCGGACAGAGCGCGTCGCTTCACCTCATCCACGGCGTCGGCGCTGACAGCTTCCAGGCCGCAGGCCACGGCCTTACCATCGCCCTTGATGTAGGTGAGTTCGTGATGGCGGTCGTTGCTGGAGAGATAGACCGTATCACCATCCTGCTCCGTGATCCGAAGACCAACCACGTCACAAATATCTTTGGCCGCACCAAGCGGATCAGGCGAAGAGATGACAACATGTCCCATCTGCCGAATTAAATAGGTCATTTTCGTTCCTTCTATTTCACATCAAGTGCCAGGCATTTTCACATCAGGTTCCGGCCGCAAAACCACCGAAAGCGCCACGGCAGAACAGCAAGGGTGGGCGATCCCGGACCACACTCAGTGTGAGCACATTGCCCATGACGAAGAGATGATCTCCCGCCTCATGCGCGCTATGCAGGGTGCAGTCGATCCAGGCGACAACGCCGTCGAAAACCGGCAGGTCAAGGCTGGAACGGCTGTGCGCAATATCCTGAAAGCGATCGGCATCCCGTTTCGCAAACCGCCCCGGAAGGTCGGATTGATCATCGGCCAGGATATTCACGCAGAATGCGCCAGATTTCGCGATCAACGGCCAGGTTTGCGAGCTATGCGCAGGCAAGAAACCAACAAGCGGTGGGTCCAGGGACACCGACGTGAAGGAGCCAATTGTCATGCCAATCGGCTTATTGTCATGGTGTGCGGTCACAATGCAGACGCCGGTAGGGTAGTGACCCAGCGCGCGGCGAAACTCCGCCTGGTCGTGAGGGCTGAGTTGCTCAGCGGAGGCTCGTGCTTGGTTCAACATAGGATACCTCTCGTTATTGTGTCGCCAATCATGGGAAGGGCTGTATCGGGAGCGGCCTCATCCGGCTTTTGCGGTGCGATACCGGATCATCGCAGCCCTCCCCCTGGCGTTGGTTACTTTCCGGAAACTTCCGCCCCGGTCGGCCATTCTGGTGGGTAGTTCGGCAAAAGAGCGCCCAGTGCAACGGCAACCACTGTCAGTCCGGTCAGAATGGCAAACGGGACGAAATAGCTACCAGCCGCAGTCGCCATTGCGCTGGTCAGGAATGGCGTCAGACCGAAGGACAGTGAGCAGATTGCCAGTGTCAAACCTTGAATTTGAGCAAAGGCTTTGGGTCCGAAATAACGGGCAACCAGGAAGGGGCCGAGCGCAGATTCCGCACCCGTCGCAAATCCGAGAGAGCTCATTGCCACATAGAGCAGGAAAACCGAACCGTGATTGAAATAGGCAATGGTTAAGCCGATCGGAACCATGGCAAGCAGGGGCGCGATCACCCAAGGGCGTCTGCTGCGATCAAGGATCATGCCGCCAAGAAAAAGACCGACAACCGAAGCCACGAACAAAACAGATTGCGAAAATGCGATGTCGTTGAGATCAAAACCACGTTGCTGGAAGAAATCGACGGAGTTCTGTCGGACAGTCATCGGACCTGCGGCGGTGATCGCAAGAAAAAGCGTGATGAATATCCAGGCCTTGGTCCTGATCGCCGTCTTGAGTGGTATTCCGGCTGCATTCTCTAAATCCAGTGGGGAACCCGGCATGGGCAGGCGTTTGGAACCAGACGGCTTGGCGGGCTCAGAGATGAGAAAAAGCGCTGAGGGAATGCCAAGCACGGCGATGGTTGCTGCGACGACGAAGTAGGAACCGCTCCAACCGATGCCGCCCAGTTGGTGGAGGCCCGAAGCCGACCCATCCCCGTTCGTCGCTCCATAAATCAACCACTGGAACAAGGGAGAAAAGAGCGCATTGGCGAAGCTTGAAAGCACCCCAACCAGTGCAAATCCGATCCCCCGATGCTCCGGAAACCAGCATGTGATGATTTTGAAAATCACGGCTAGGCTGGACATGAAGCCGAATAATGCGGCCAGGATGATCATGGGGGTCAAGATCCAGATCGTTCCGCTGACCAGCGGGATCATCGCGGTTGTAATGGCGTATAAAATGACTGCGGGTATAGCAACTGCTCTTGCCCCCCACCGATCTACCCAGGCGCCAGCGAGCGGCAGGATCAGCGGGGAGAGCAGCAACGGCAGCGCAACAAAAATCAGCAGCGCATCGGACTGCGCCCGATGGGTCTCCGCTGAGAAGGCTGCAATCACGAAAGGTGTCATAGCCGAAAGACCGGCAGGACTAATGACCATCAAGATCAGGCATCCAATCAAAGCCATCCTGGCTTTCCTGGGCGCACCAACCAAACTTGTGAAATATGCTCGTAATGTATTTCCCTCGAAAGGTGAAATAGTCGAAATTTGCGCCTGTTCCATGGAACATATGCCCCTTTTTCTAATGCAGACGCCTGGCGATCCCTCCTCCAAAGACGGGGCTCGGCGCTGGTTTTATTTTCGACGATTGCGGCTGTCTGTTTCCTATCAATAAGAGATTATCGGGCAGCTCAGCCGACGAGCTCATCCCAGCCAGCGCGGGACGGTGCGGTGGACTTAGCGCCAAATGGGTTCGATCAAACACACTCGCGACATGTGTTCACGAGAGTGAGCAAACCTGCTGATTTCATCAGTCTAGAGCGCGCCCTGCACAATTGCTGGAACCGAAGCCTTGGTGCAAATTATGCAGGGCTATGCATGCTGGATTAAGTTTGCGTGCCTTATCACACGCAACACTCAACAGAGGTCGCCAATGGAAACTGGCGTCCTGAAAGACAAACTCTACAAAGAGCTCAAACAACTGCCTGGCTCAAATCAACCTGACAGACTTTAGTGTGGGGGCTTTGGCGGTATCATGGGTGCGCCCATTTTCTGGAAAGCACTCCAATGCTCAAGCAACTTTCCATTCCTCACCCGAAAAACGGTCAGAATATACCAGTCGTAAGTTTTACCCGGAGCGGTGGGATCAGGCATCGGATGCTTCATCATCACAGAGCCCAACTCCCCTTCGACGACGACGCTGACGACCGGAGGCGCTGGACCTCTACCCACCGGCACTTTTTTGAAATATTCAATCAGATTAGCCAGTCCATTACCGTTCGCATTCGGATCATGTTGAATATAGTCGTTATCGACATATTTCGTCATGACATCGACGACATTCTCTTCAACCGCATTGGCGCGCACCATCTTGGCAAGGTCGACCTGAAAATCAACGAGAAGGCGCTTTGTTGCAGCAACTTCCGGTGACGGCGATGCCGACACGGCCGCAATGTAATCCTCCCTGTCCAGCCAGGTTTCATAAAGTTTCGGCTCGTGAATATGAGCGACACCGTCAATGATCGTGAAATCGCTCATATACTTAAGACCCCTTCGCTTCCAGATTAACGCGTTCCGGCACGGCACCGGCAAACATTGGGAAAGGTGTAATGCCCAGGAGACGCCGACCATTCACCTCCGCTTGAGGATCAAGCCGAACGGCACCGTGGGATGCCAGTACACGAACGTCACGGACAAAGCGCTGGATAGGGTTGCTGAGCGACATGGTCGATGACCCAAGCGTCTTCTGCAGCAGGTTAATGGCGTCCTCGCAAAGGCTTGCAACGTAAGCGAGGGTCAAGCTGATTTCTGAATCCTCGTCATGCGTAAAATCTTGACCCTCCGCCGTCCTGGCATCGACCTGGTCTGCATAGCTCTCGATTGTCGCCTGGGCGACCTTGATCATGGCAAGCGCCTTGCCGGCCGCCACTTGCGCCGACGCCATGTCCGAGATTGTCGGATACGGAAGTGAAAAAGGCGGACGCTTCTTGGCCTGCTCCGCAAAACACGAAAGTGCCCCACGCGCCATACCGAGCGCAATCGACATATCACACAAGGACACGGTAGCCAGATTGGCAAGCCCACGCTGCTGATATCCAAAGCCCTGATAGCGCTCATGCAACTGCTGGAACCGCAGAGGATATTGGCTCAGGTCAAGAAACCGGTGATCGGGCACAAAGACTTCTTCGGCAATGGCAATACTATTGCTGGCGCTGCCAGACAGGCCCATAACGTGCCAATCGTCCAAAATCTCATATTTTGAGCGGTCAACGACGACAACGCCGCGTCCAGTGCCACCAGCAACCTTGGGATCATACTCTATCCCCAACATCGCCCATTTGGCATGCTTGCACCCGCTACCAAATGCCCAACGGCCTTTGATCATCCAACCGCCTTCAACCTTGCGGCTCTCTCCAACTTTTGTCGCAAAAACGGAGGCACCGACAACGGTAGGGCCAGCCCAATCCCGCGTATCTTCAAGAACTTCTTTAACAACCTCATGATCAAGCGCCAGCAGGTTCTTGACCCCGACAGCGACGAAGCCAGTCCATCCAGCCGATCCATCAGCTTCGCCCAGGGTGGCGATAATCTCGACCAGATCCCGCGCACCAAGGGCATAGCCGCCCCATTCCGCAGGCATGGCCATCTTGTAGATACCGATATCGCTGAGCGCCTTCAGAACATCCGGCGTCAAGGCGCCAATCTTCTCGCCTTCGCGAGCCTGCTCCCGAATAAGTGGAATAAGCGCTCGGGCCTTATCGCGGATATCACGACCCTTATCGGTCAGCCATTTCGACTCGACAGGAGCTGCAGGCACTGCGGGCGGCATTGGGGGAAGGCCAGACATGGGCGGCAAACCGGGCACGGGTGGCATCCCTGGAGCGGGCTGCCCACTTGGTGCGGGCGGCAGGCCGGGCATAAGCGACAAGTCACTAGAAAGTGCTGACATCCTTGAATTACCTCCATATTTCCAAGACGTGATACTGTTCTAAACGGTACAGTACAGTTGTGTCAATTGATTTTTTGCAAGGCCTCGGAGATTGCGCTTTTGTGAAGGAAGGTTAAGAAACTAAGCCTTTGATTGCCCCACTTTTTAGACAGAGATCACGCGCCACGCCAGTGACATGCCTCCTTGAGGCCTTGAATGGACCGCGGCGCTAATGTAGGAGCTGAGGTATGCCTCATCCACGAAACAAGAATTCTAGATCAAAACGAGAGTTGATCATGGCCGCTGCCGTCGATCTGCTTTTGGCCAATGGATATGAGAGAACCTCTATGGATGCGGTGGCCGCCAAGGCCGGCGTTTCAAAGACGACTGTCTATGCGCATTTTTCCGACAAGCTTGAATTATTTCACGCTGTCATGACCCATGCCGCCTCCGATTTCGCGCTGGACCTCGGTAGCGTTGTAGAAAGTCGATCCGTCGCAGATCCCCTGGAGCAACTGACAAGCGTGCTGCTTGAAGTCGTCAAGGCCGCATCCGCCCCCGAGCTGACCGCCTATTTCCGGGTTCTCATTGCAGAAATCGACCGACGCAGCGAACTGCAAGCCATGTCTGAGCAGGTCCAGTCAGATATGCCTGACGTGATCCGCATCATTGCCTCGCTCATCGTGAAAGTTGCCGCCACGCGCGGCTATGTCGTTGAAGATCCTGAACGCTATGCCACATTGCTGGTGCGCATGACCGCACCGGGAACTCAGTTCGACATCCTCGTCGCAAACTTCCGGCCCTCGGACGAAATACTCGCAGCCCATATTGGCCTCATCGTCCGCATCTTCTTCGATGGCATAGGACCGAAAGACAGCGACACCAAGGCCGTAAACCTACCCCCGCTCTATCTCTATCCAATCAGACGATAAAAGCCGGGCGCGGGTTTCTATCAGCATCAGCAGTCGACCGGCATCCACAAATCGTGCTTGCTGCCCACCGGGCTTTCCACAAGCCGATAACTGTATTATCAAAAAGATGATCATGTCGTTCTCATCGAATGAACTTGACATTTGCTAGGCCAACTGTGGCAATCTGGAGTGTGCCGCGAACGGAATCAAATGTCGAAGTGAGACCACTGGAGCAATTCGAGGAAAAGTCGCGCGCGCCTTTACGTCTAGAAATTTATAAAAACAAAGATTTAGAAAGTTTCTGCGTTATAATGAAACGCGGAAATTCTGTTACATTCGACATCAAAGGTTGTGGGAGGTTTAATCAGCCTATCGAATGATTGGGAGCAGTATATTCGCATACAAGCACGGGGAGGAGACCGGGTGGAAAAGAATACAAGTGCGACTTCGATCATCTGCGTATCATCTCGTGACGCTGCGCCAAGGGCGGTCACGGCAGACACAGAATTGGCAAGCCCGACACCGGGACAGATCCGCAAGGCTGTGGATCAGCTCTGTAACGGCAATACGTTCGCAACGGCAAAGCGCTCCCGGCAGCTGCTACAGTATCTTGTCGAGGAGGCGCTCTCAGGTCGCGCAAATGCCATTGGCGAACATGGGATCGCCCAGGACGTATTTGGCAAAGATGAGCATTTCGATCCGCGGATCGATACATGTGTCCGGACCGAAGCCTGGCGCCTTCGCAACCGATTGCAAAGCTACTACGAAAATGAGGGGCGCTTCGATGTCGTGAGGGTGGCCTTCATGCCCCGCTCACTCGTGCCGATCTTCTCCTCCCAGCCGTCCTTGCCCATGGCGGAAATAAAAGAGTTTCCGCGCCGGATTGGCATTCATCTGGACTGCGAACCCAATGCGGGAGAGAGCGAGCAGCATCTGGCGCGGCGGCTACTCGAGGAGATTGCCAGCAGCCTTTTCAAGCTTTCTTCAATAATCCCGGTTCTTCCCGGCGGAGCGAGTCGATCAGAGCTGGAGTTACGGTGCGCCATTCGCTCAGATGAGCAATGGATCAGGATCGTGACGACAATGGTCGATCTGGATGGCCTGGTTCAGGCAAGCAAAACGTTTTCCTTCCCACGCAATTCCGAGAGACCCTCTCCCACCTTGATAGCCAATGCCATCGGCGAAATGGTTTCAGATTCGCTGTCACGCAACGTCGCGGGTCAGTCCGTGGACATACCAGGCGATTCTGACGAGAACCGGTTTCTTGACCAGCTTCTGCGCGGTTCCCACATCAACCGGCGTGAGCGATTGATTGAGCTGCGGGCCGCCGTCTTGCGCTACGAACAAATCATCTCCGACGACCCCTTGGATCAATTGTCTCACCGCAGGCTTATTGGAGCATTAGGACAGTTTTTATCGCTTGCGCCAGGATCGATATCCAGGGTGATGCCCAAGCTGGCCGCCTCTGCCCACAGCGCTTTGTCGCTGAATGGCAACCTGAGCGACGTCTGGCTGATCTTGGGTTGGGCTTCGAGCTACGCCTATGATTGGCCCCAGACCGAACGCGCGTGCCGCCGGGCCATCGCCATCACCCCGCTCGATCCTTCGCCCTACATATTGCTTGCATTGACCTATCTGCAAAGCGGACAGATCGTTTCTGCGCTGCAAATAGCGGAGGAAGCGATCAATCTCGATCCTTATTCTCCCATGGTCGCCAATGTCTATGCGCTGACCCTGAATGCAGCCCGCCGTTTCAGGGAGGCGGCGAAAGTCGCACGCGACGCACTTGAAGCCGAACCCGGCTTTGTTAAGTTACGACTTACCTATGGAGAGGCCAAGCTCAATATGGGTCAGATTGATAGCGCTATTGAAGAATTTACCGCTGCCTCACACATCATGACCGAAGATGCCACGGCCTGTGGGCTGCTAGGACTTGCCTATGGACTTTCAGGCGAAATATCAGAGGCGGGTCGTCTTCTTTCCAGAGTGAAGCAGTCACCGAATCTGCGAGGCCAGGCTGTGCATGCGGAAGCGATGATCCATCTCGGGCTCGGCGCTCGCGATGAAGCCATTAGCGCTTTGGAGCTAGCGGTAACACGAAGAGGCACACCAGGGCTGTTTCTGGCAAATGCCGTTTTCGATCCCATTCGGAGTGACAGCCGCTTTTCAAAAATTCAACACCAGATGGAGCTGGCACATTAAGCCCAGGATCTCGGCAACAGAGCCGTGTGAGCAACTATCAACCACAGGAACACGGTCATGCTGCGACGGGGCAATAGCACTGTGCCCCTCTCACTGGCGCATTCCACCAAGATCCATGTTCAAGCAGACGTCAATGATACACAACCCCATGATATAAAAATCCTTTCGATCAGACTTTCACACGCTGCACGCCGATTGCGATAATGGAGGCGAGCACTGTGTAGACACAGCAAACCAGTGCCTGCCAAGACAAAGGAAAGCCGGCATCAATCAGCAATCCCATGATAACAGGTGAAGCCCCGCTTGCTATAACGGATCCGGCTTCGACCGCAGAGCGAACTCGCGCCAACTCAGTGGCTCCAAAAAGCTCGACCCAAAGGGCGGTGGCAAGCGTGGACCCGAAGGCAGAGGATATGCCCATCAGAACCATATAGACCAGCGCAACCCATGACGATGAAAGCAATCCTAGCGCAAGCATTCCAATGGCTTGCGGCAACAGAAAATACGGCAGAATTCGCTTCGTCCCAAAACGGTCGATGACGGGACCAATCACCACGACGGACACCGCCTGTACAATGGCAAAGACCACAAATCCGGCAGCGAGCCATGCGATGTCCCAATGTTTCTGCTCGGCCAGACGGCCTTGATGGAAGAAGAAGCCAGTGACGATGAAGGGGCTTGCCAGAACAGCTGGCAGTGTCATCAGCAACCGTCGGTTGATCAACAGGGATGTTTGCCGGGGCTCGGTTGAAGCCTGTCCTTTGGGCTGGCGCTGACGCAAAGGCCGATCGCCCGCCCTTGGCAAGACCGTGAGTGCTACGCCGACACCGGCGATGACAAAGAGCGCGTTGATAGCCCAGGATGCACGCCAACCGAACATGTCGTTCATCGTCACTCCGGCCAGTGGAAAAATTGCCTGCGCGACAGACATGCCCAGAGCGATTATGCCGAGCGCTTTACCCGCATCTGCTGGAAACGTGCGGGCTGTAGCAGTCAGCGCCGTATGAACCATCAAACCCTGGCCGCCCAGCCGCAGCAGGTAGAATGCAAGCAGGAGCATATAGATATTGGGACTGAACGACACCAGTCCACATGCGCAAGCCAGCAGAACGGCCACGGCCCAACTGAACGCTCTTACCGTTGTATAATCGATCAGGCGTCCAGCCCAGGTGAGGGTCAGGGCGCTTAAAAACGTGCCTATTGCATAGACAGTTCCCAAGCCGCCGTCGCTTAAACGAAAAGCCTCGCGAAAATGCGCCCCCGAGATCGAAATGAAATAGGTTTGGCCGAAGCTGGAAATGGCCAGAAGCATTGCGCCAAATGTCAGATGCTGCCAATTGCGGCTGGAAAATTCCCAATAGTTTTTGATCATTCTGGACTTTCAAGCAAGGACAATGGCGCAAGCCAGAATTCCTGCATGTTACATGACAGCGCTGTGCGTTTTAAAAACCGCACAGAAGAGAGTGTTCGATTCGAGATCAGCGGAAAATCAACACAGGCACTTTGCAGGCCCTGATCATTTCCGTTGTCGTTGACCCGAGGAAAAGTGTGCGCAGCCTGGAATGGCTATAGGCGCCCATCATGAGCATGTCATATGCCTCACGCTCGACAATGTCAGAAATCGCCTTATCCGGTTGCCCCGCAACGATGGCGGTCTCAACCGGCACGCTCACATCCGTAAACCTAAGCTTACTTTCAGCAAGGGCTTGACGGGCTTCCGGCGTATCATCCCCCACCGTCACCAGTTTGATAGAGAGCCCGGCAAACATCAGATTTCCTGATATATAGTCAACCGCCTTCATCGCCATTGCGCCGCCGTCATAGGCGATCAGCACTTTGTGGATCGGCTTGAAGGCACGTGATGCGATGGCGATCATCTTGTGACTGGAGCGGACTACCCGTTCGAGATTCGAGCCAAGGTGCAATTGCGCAAAATCGGCGCCTTCGCCACGCTTGCCAATCACGATCAGGTCGGCGCTTTCCTCCAGCTCTTGCAGGGTTTCAGCCAGATCGCCATTGCGCAGCATGGTGTTGACGCTATCGATCCCCATGGCTTGAAGGCGCGCCTTTGCGTCTTCCAGCAAAAGCCGTCCACGGTGTTGGGCGGTTCTTGCTTTTTGCGCGTCCAGTTCCGCCAGTTCCGCCAGAAGCGCCGTTCGGGCGCCCAAGCCGATATTGCCGCTGAGATTGACCGGCTCCGTGGAAAGGTCGCGACGGCCAATGACGTGCAGAATGTCCACGGACACCTCGGATCGGCCGGCAATCCATGCGATATGATCGCAGACGCTCTGGGCATATATCGAACCGTCTATCAGTCCTATGATCTTGATCATGATTGTCTCCCTCAATGCCCCATAAGGCGTTCCATAGCGCCGGGCTTGTCGTGAATTGCGAGCTTGTCAACGATTGTCTCGCTTGCCCGGTTCAGTCCGAGGATAGACACCTCGGCTCCCTCTCTGCGGAATTTCAGCACGATCATATCCAGTGCCGCGACACTGGATATGTCCCAGATATGGGCGTGGGATACGTCGATGATGATATTCTCCAAGGCTTCCTTGAATTCGAATGCCTGGTTGAAATCCTCGACGGAGGCGAAGAAGATTTGACCTTCGACCTTGTAAGTGCGCGTTTTGCCATCCGGTGAGAGGATCGAGGTTATCTGGAATATCTGGGCGATTTTCCAGGCGAAGAAAACCGCCGATAACAGCACGCCAACCAGGACACCGACGGCCAGATTATGGGTGGCGACGACGCCGATCACCGTCGCGATCATCACGAAGGAGGATGAGCGCGGGTGATCCTTCAGATTGCGGATCGATGACCAGGAAAAGGTGCCGATAGAAACCATGATCATGATCGCCACAAGGGCGGCCATGGGAATTTGACGCACCCATTGCCCAAGCACGAGAATCATGAACAGCAGGAAAACACCGGCGCACAAACTCGACAATCTGCCGCGCCCACCGGATTTCACATTGATCATCGACTGGCCGATCATCGCGCAGCCTGCCATGCCCCCCAAAAACCCGGTTATCGTATTGGCAACGCCCTGGCCGATGCATTCGCGGTTCTTGTTGCTCGGCGTATCCGTCAGCTCATCAACAATGGCAGCGGTCATCAGCGTTTCGAGCAGGCCGACAACGGCAACTGCCGCAGAATAGGGCAGAATGATCAGAAAGGTTTCAATACTCAGAGGGATATTGGGAAGGAGCAGGACCGGCAATGTCGAGGGCAACTCACCCATGTCGCCGACAGTTCGAATGTCCAACCCGAAATAGATCGAAATCGCCGTCAATATCACAATACAGACGAGAGGCGACGGAATGGCCTTCGTCACATAAGGGAACAGATATATGATTGCCAAACCCGCAACCACCAGGACATAGGTCAGCGCGGGGACATGGACCAGCTCCGGCAACTGGGCCATAAAGATCAATATTGCCAATGCATTGACAAAGCCCGTCATAACGGACTTCGACACGAAACGCATCAGGCGGCCGAGTTTCAGCAGACCGGCGATAATCTGGATGACGCCGGCCAATATGGTGGCGGCCAGCAGATATTCGACGCCGTGTGTTTTGGCCAGCGTGATCATCAACACGGCGGTGGCGGCGGTCGCGGCAGAGATCATCCCGGGCCTGCCACCCACAAACGCGATCAGCACCGAAATGGAGAAGGACGCATAAAGGCCAACCTTGGGGTCGACGCCAGCGATGATGGAAAAGGCGATGGCTTCTGGGATAAGCGCCAGGGCCACAACGACGCCAGCCAGCGCATCGCCTTTGATATTGCCGAACCACTCTGTTCGAGCTTGATGTAAACTATTGCTAGACAATGATATTTCTCCTGACCGCAAAATAGTCCGGCCAATCTTGAGCAGGGCGCTGAATGCCCTGCAGCTGTGATGATGAATGGATGAATGACCGCGCCTATTCCGCGACATGGCTCAACGGAACGGGCTTGCAGATCTCCAGCTCCCGCAGGCGGCTTTCAGCGGCATGAATATAATCGCGCCGCAGAGGAGCTGCCGACTGATCGCGCGCCAGCTGAATTTGAAAAACCATCATCCCTTGATACCGAAATGCGGTCTCCGATGACGCGAGATAAAATTCCCACATGCGGGCAAACCGCTCGTCATAAAGGGCCACCGCTTCGTCCCGCCGGGCCAGGAACCGCTCGCGCCAAGCTTTCAAGGTTTCGGCATAGTGCAGGCGCAATATCTCGATATCGCAGACCACCAGCCCTTGCCGTTCGATTGCCGCCAGCACTTCCGAAAGAGATGGAATATAGCCGCCTGGAAAGATGTATTTCTGTATCCAGGGATTGGTATGGGAGGGCCCATCGAATACGCCGATGGAATGCAAAAGCATCACCCCGTCAGGCTTGAGCAAAGCCCGGATTTTCGCAAAAAACTCATCGAAATGGCCAATCCCGACATGTTCAAACATGCCGACGGAAACGATCCGGTCGAATTGTTGCTTGATATCCCGATAATCTTGCAGCAAAAATCGAGGCCGACGCGAGGATGCAATGTCCTTGGCACGACCATTCGAAATTGCATGCTGATGTTGCGACAACGTGACGCCCGTGACGTCCGCCTGGGTCATCTCGGACAGATAGAGCCCAAGTCCACCCCATCCTGATCCGATATCGAGAACACGATGCTCCGGCTCGATCAACAGCTTGGCAGCCAGATGCCGTTTTTTAGCAAGCTGCGCTTCTTCCAGCGAACTGCCCCGCCCCTCGAAATAAGCACAGGAATACTGGCTGTCTGAATCGAGAAATAACCGATAGAGCGAGCCATCGAGGTCGTAATGGTGCGCCACATTGCTCTTTGAGCGCCCGACCGGATTATATTGCTGGATACGCCGTTTCAAGCGCGTGAACCGGCGCATAAATCGGGCGACGCCCGTCAGACGATCCACGCCCGTGTTCTGAAATACCAGTTCAAGCAGTTCATAGAGGGTGCCTTGCTCAATGCGCAACTTGCCATCCATAAACGCCTCGCCAAGCGCGAGCTCTGGATTGAACATAATGTAGCATTGGGTTGCGCGGTCTGCGAAACGGATAACGATCGGCTTGCCGCTTTCGTCTCCGATACGCGTATGTTGACCATCGCAGGTGATGACAATGAGGTTGCCCACCTTGATGTGGTGAGACATGAAACGAGTGAAAAACGAAGACATTCAATATCCTGAAATGCGTCGTCGTACCCTGAAAACATGCGCCAGAGAACTGAAAACCCCTATACGGGCTGATCAGCGCAGACTGATAACGTTAGACATGATCAAGCCGCTCTGTAGAGACGGCTATCGATCCCAACAGATATCAAGAAATTTTCATTTTCATGGGTTTAATCAACGGATAGCTCATCACGCCTAAAATGACGTTAGTGAGTTAACTGTGGCCGGGGGATAGGCGCCCGGAGAAGCCACTCGTCAAAACGAGTCCGATGCAGGGAAATTACTGCTACAAAATCTTGCGGATTGCAAGACACATATGTGTTGTTTTTGACGCCACGAGCAGGCATGCTAACGTGTCTCATTGAGAACCAGCACGTCATGACCAATCGGTGAAAACGATAGGATCGCGGCCTTAGACGGATCGATGCACCTTACCGGCGCTTCCCCAATGCTCGGCGAGCTTTCCATCAGAGATGCGGAACGCGTTGAAAACATACCGCAAGCACATCTCACCGGGGTGCTCTGGATCAGGCTGAGGCATGAGGGCCGACAGAACCACCATGTCGCCTTCTGCGACGATAAATTCCGGCGGATGCTGGAGTTGGGGTGGTGTCGGCACCGGGCCGTCGGGAAAAATATTGCGAACAAACGCTTCCAGCGCAGCCAAGCCACTCGGAAGTTGATCGGTATGCTGGATATAATCCTCGGTAACGAAATCGCGCGCGGCGTCCGGGTTGCGCGCCTCGAAGACACAGCGGAAGAAGTCAAGCACCAGGCGTTTGTTGGCAGTGGTGCGATCTTCGCTCATGGCATACCCCAATCGATGTCATTTGAGAGTGGGTTGGTAAAAATTTAAATGCGCAGCAACTGACCAAGACTGGCGCTGCTGCGCATATCTCACTCGACAGAGAGACGAGCCTTTCAGCCGACGAAACGTCCTTTCATCGCTGATTCCTGGAGCGGACGGCGCCCGTTTGGCTGCTCGCGCTCCTGCAGAGGTGGTGGCAACAAGCTCTTGTCGCCGATCCTGCCGATCGCGATGACGGCTTCAACCCGGAAGCTGTCTGGGACCCCAAGCACTTCGTAGCTGCGTGGAACATCGAACCCAGCCATGCCATGAGCATACCAGCCGAGACGCGTTGCTTGCAGTGCAAGATAGGCCCAGGCAGCGCCTGCGTCGAAGGAATGGCTGTAAGAGGGAACCGGCTCAGTCTGCATTGGCATGATCGCTGTATTTGCAGAAACAATCACCACCAGTACCGAAGCACGCGATGCCCACGCCTGGTTCATCGGCGCGAGCAGACCGAAAATATTCTGCCATTCCGGCGTATCGCGCTGCGCGTAAATGAATCTCCAGGGCTGGGCATTGAATGAGGACGGCGCCCAACGAGCCGCCTCCAAAATCGTCATCAGATCTTCCTCTGACATTGCCTGGGGATCAAGCGCCCGAGGAGACCAGCGATCCAGAAAAATCTGATCGATATCGTAATCCGAAGAGCGATTATTTGAAGAAATGGACACCTGAGTATTCTCCTTGGACTATTGACACAGCACTGCGCCACGATCAGCCGATGCGCAGAGTTCGTCGCTGTTATTTTTGCGGAAGACCGCCCGCGAACATATTGAAGGGTGGCAGGCCCAGCACGTGCCGGCCGGCGATTTCGGCAGCCGGATCCTGACGGATAGCCCCGTGCGAGATAAGAACGCGTGCATCACGCGCAAACCGCTGAATAGGATTCTTCAATGTGACCGTCGAGGAACCGAGGCAGATTTGCATCATATCGATAGCGTCTGCACACAGGCGGGCAGCAAACACCAGGTTCATGGTATTCAAAGACTCTTCGCGCGGCTCGAAATCGCGACCGGAAGCCGCTCGCCTGTCCACTTCATCGGCCACACCATGGATCAGTGTTTCCGCTGCATTGATCATTGCGTTCACCCGTCCGGCAACAACCTGGGTCGAAGGCGTTTGCGCAACGGTGTCATAGGGAAGATTAAAGGGCTTGCGGGCATTCGCCTGCTGAGAAAACTCCTGCAAACAGCCTTTTGCCATGCCAAGCGTGATCGCCACGTTGGAAATGGTCACCGTCAACATCATTCCAAAGGCACCGGTCTGGTAGCCGACCCCCTCGAACCGATTGCGGATTTTCGCGAGGCGGATCGGCATCTCAGCCGAAGCCATCGTGCGGCGCGTGGGTACGAATACTTCATCAGGGGCGGTGATACTGTTGCTCGATGTACCCTGAAGACCCATGACATGCCAATCGTCGACAATTTCATACTGGTCCCGGGAAAGCAGGGCGATCCCGCGGTGAGGAACGCCCCCCTCTTCCCATTGGATTCCGACAAATGCCCATTTCGCGTGTTTGCAACCGCTGCCGAAGCTCCACTTGCCGCGGACCATAAAACCGCCATCGACCAGTCTTGCATCGCCGACAATCTGCGAGAAGACCGATGCGCCGACCATGAGAGGCCCCACCCAGGAGCCAGCATCCGCCATCAATTCGGAAACAGTTTGCTCATCAAAAACAAATGCGTTTCTGAGGCCAACCGAGACAAAGCCTGACCAGGCTGTCGAGCCATCTCCGGTCGCCGCGGCCCCAACAACCTCGGCAATGTCACGGGCGCCAAACCCATAGCCACCATATTCGCGGGGCAAGGTGATTTTGAAAAATCCGACTTCATTCAGTGCATTGACGACAGCAGGCGTCATTGCACCCAATTTCTCACCGGCTTCGGCTTCGCGTCGGATCAAAGGCACCAGCGCCAGCACTTTGTCGCGCATGATCTGTCCTGCCTCGCTTGGACCAACAGACACAGCTGCGTAAGGTTGCCGGGCGTTTTCCTCATGCCGAGGCGCAGATGCCAAATTCATAGAATGTCTCCCTGCCCGGTGACATGCGATGCTCTCAATCCTCATTGAAACAACGCTGTCGCCTGTTTTAATGCGTGACTAATGGGCTTTCGCCACCGCCTGCAAAAGTCACGAGAGGTTACAGATGCCATGTAACAATGAGCTGAGGCTTCAAATTTAACGCCTATAGGCTGTACATCATCGCCACAGACATCAGGGCGGTCGGCTCCGGTCAATCCGGTTACAGATCGCGAAATGCCGCTGCCTAAAGGCGATGTCGCAATTTTCTCAGTGTCGGAAAAAACGTCAGCGATGACACGGAGCGACCGGCAAGTCGTAAAGCGCTCCGCAGGGCGTTGGCGAAGGGCTGAAAAGAGTATGGCTTAGCGTTCACTTGCGAATATAATCCGGATATTCCGCGCTGATGAGATCGATGATCGAAAGTGTACCCGACAGGTGTTTTCTAAGCGCCGAGGCGGCAGCCTCAGGATTGCCAGATGCAATCGCTGCAACAATCGCTTCATGATCCTCGAGTACGGTCTGCATCTTGCCGGGCATCGGCAGGTTGAGACGCCGCAGCCGGTCGAGATGGACGCTTTGTCGTCGCACATTTGCCCATAGCTGTAGAATGCCGCTCTTCTCATAAAGTTTACGGTGAAACTCGCGGTCTATGCCATCAAAAGTGTCATAGGTCGCTTGCGTGGCCACTTCTTTTTGACTGGCCAGGATAGCGCCCAACTCCTTGGCGGTCTCGTCCGGCGCCTCTTCGGTCAGGCGTCTGACCGCTTCGAGTTCGATCGATAGCCGAAGGAACTGCGCCTGTCTGGCGTGATCGATATCGATCTTGGCAACGACCGTTGCATATTGCGGATAGACTTCGACAATGTCCTCTTCCTGCAAGCGCATCAGCGCATCGCGCACCGGTGTCTGGCTCACGCCGAATTCCAGTTGCAACGAGGCGCGCGACAAGATCGTGCCCGGCACCAATTGCACCTTCAGGATCCTGTCGCGCAGGATTTCATGAACCTGTAATGCCACCTGTCGCGAGCGGTCCAATTGTCCGCTCCTGATCGTTCCGTTCATGCACCCATCCATCCATGTCGCCGTTAAAAACACTAGAGCACATATTCGGGGTTGATGCACTGATGTTTTAGTGCTTCAATGCATTTACCCGCTTTGGGAGAGAGAGCGGCAAGCGTCAAACATCGAATTGAAAAATGGGAACCGGTTTTCGGAACATCTGATGCGCAACAAAGGGCGAGCATGATGAAGCGATCCTGTTTCCCGCTGCAAAGCGTTAAACCTGCATCCTTGGGAGGAGAATCATGCGTTTCTTTATCGGCGGAGTGACCGCCATTGCCCTTGCTTTGGGATTGGCCTGTCCAAGCCAGGCACAGGAGAAAACCACCCTGTCTATCACCCGCCAGCCTGGGATTCTTTACCTCGCAAGCCATGTGATGGAGACCCAGAAGCTCATCGAAAAACAAGCGGCAGCCGAAGGTCTTCAAGGCATTACCGTTGAATGGCGCACCTTTAGCGGTGGCGGCGCGCAGACCGATGCGCTGCTGGCCGGCAATGTCGATGTCGTCAATACCGGCACCGGCAATCTTCTGCTTTTGTGGGATCGCACCCGCGGCAAGGTGAAGGGGATTATCACCAGTTCGGCCCAGCCAGTAATCATGGTCTCCAACGACCCGCGCATCAAAACACTGAAAGATATCCAGGATGGCGATAAAATCGCCGTGCCGACCGTCGGCGTCTCGACCCAGGCGATCCTGCTGCAAATGGCGGCGGCCAAGCTTTATGGCGACGATCAGGTCAAGAAATTCGACAAGAACACTGTGCAGCTTGGTCATCCGGATGCGCTGGCGGCAATTGCCAATTCAAAGCATGAGGTCAAGAACCACTTTTCCGCGCCGCCCTTCCAATATGTCGAGTTAAAGCAGCCCGGCGTCCACAAGGTGACGGATTCCCGCGAAATCATCGGCGGAGCGCTAACCCAGGCGACATTCTTCACCACCACCAGTTTTGCCGAGGCAAACCCGAAGCTGGTCAAGGCGTTGCGGGTCGCAACGGAAGAGGCCATCGCCTTTATCAAGAAAGATCCGAAGGCTGCACTTGAAGCCTACAAAACCGTGTCAGGCGACAAGACCAGCCTTGATGACCTGATGGTCATGATGAAGGAACCCGGCATGGACGAGTGGCGCACCGATCCACAAGGCACGATGAAATTTGCCACGCATCTCCATAAGGTCGGTACGCTCAAGACCATGCCGAAGGCCTGGACCGATTATTATCTGCCCGATAGCGCCTATCTCAACGGGAATTGAGCCTCATAGCCCCTGCAGCGGCATCGCCTGCCGCTGCACTTGCTCCCGCTTGTCAGGCATCGGGTTCCCCGACCCTGATATGCCGGAAGACGTTGAGTTCGACCTTCCCGAAAAACAACCGACACCACAGAGATCGAGAGTCTGCCCGGTTCAATAAGGATCTGAAGGACTTTAGGGAGTGACTATCATGATGCAGGCAACCGCTGCCGCTGAGCGCCTTGCGCCGGCCCCCGAAAAAGCGCCGCTTCTTTCCGTTGATCGCGTTACGCTGCGTTACAAAACGCCTAATTTGCTGATTACCGCCACCGAGGATGTCAGTTTCGATGTGCGGGAATCCGACCGCTTCGTGCTGCTCGGCCCGTCCGGCTGTGGCAAGTCGACGCTGTTGAAAGCCGTTGGCGGTTATATGACGCCGGTCTCCGGCACGATCCATATCAATGGCCGCCAAGTGAAAGCCCCGGGACCGGACCGGATGATGGTGTTCCAGGAGTTCGACCAGCTGATGCCCTGGAAGACCGTGCTGGAAAACGTGATGTTCCCGCTTCTCGTCGCCCGTAAAATGCCAAGGCCCGAAGCCGAGGCACTGGCCCGCCATTATATCGACAAAGTCAAGCTGACCCGGGCCGTCAACAGCTACCCTCATACGCTGTCCGGCGGCATGAAGCAGCGCGTGGCAATTGCCCGTGGCATGGCCATGCAGCCGGATATCCTGTTGATGGACGAGCCTTTCGCCGCACTCGACGCGCTGACCCGACGGCAGATGCAGGACGAATTGCTTCAGCTTTGGGAAGACACCAAATTCACCGTGATTTTCGTCACCCATTCGATTGCCGAGGCGATCAAGATTTCCAACCGCATTCTGCTGCTGTCACCGCATCCAGGGCGGGTGAAGGCCGAGGTTGTCGATGTCGACAAGGTGAGCCAAGCGGATGGCAGCGCCGCAGCTTTGGAGCGCGACATCCATAACCTGCTGTTCTCCAACGAACCCGGTCACAAGGAATAGAACCATGCTGTCCCCAAACATCATCCTTGCCGCCGATGTCGCGGCGGCCAAGCCCTATGACAATATCAAGCCGGTCGAACAAAAACTGAGCGTCTTTGAAACGCTGTGGGGCATCAGTGCCTTGCGCAAGACGCTGTTGATCGTGGTTCTGGCAGTCATCTGGCAGGTCTATGCCTCCTTTCTCGATAATCCGCTGCTTTTTCCCACCTTGAGCGACACATTGGTGACGTTGACCGACCGCTTTGCCGACGGCACCCTGCCCGCCCGCATCTGGACGACGCTGCAAGTCCTGTTCATGGGCTATACTGTCGGCACGGTGCTTGCCGCGCTGCTGACGGTGCTTGCCATCAATACCCGCATCGGCACCGATTTTCTGGAAACCATGACAGCGATGTTCAACCCGCTGCCAGCCATTTCGCTGCTGCCTTTGGCGTTGATCTGGTTCGGGCTCGGTGCCTCCAGCCTGGTCTTCGTGCTGGTTCACTCGGTCCTATGGGCCGTGGCTCTGAATACGCATTCCGGCTTTCTCGGCGTATCGCGCACGTTGCGCATGGTCGGCGCCAATTACGGCCTGACCGGCATTTCCTATGTGCTGCGCATCCTGGTTCCGGCGGCCTTCCCTTCGATCCTCACCGGCCTGAAAATCGGCTGGGCCTTTGCCTGGCGCACGTTGATAGCTGCCGAACTGGTGTTCGGTGTCTCCTCGGGACAGGGCGGCCTTGGCTGGTTCATCTTCGAAAACCGCAATCTGCTGGATATTCCCGCAGTGTTTGCAGGCCTGCTGACCGTCATCATTATCGGCCTGATCGTCGAAAATCTGGTCTTCCAGACGATCGAGCGCCACACAATCCAGAAATGGGGCATGAAGGAATAGCACTTGCCGCATTCCGCTTTCGCCCCCGCAGAAGGTCAGTTCCATGACAAGCAAGAAAAACCCTGAAACGCTGCGCAGCGCCCGCTGGTTCGCCCCCGACGATCTGCGCAGTTTCGGCCACCGGTCCCGCATGATGCAGCTCGGCTACGCGGAAGAAGATTTCCGCGATAAGCCAGTGATCGGTATCCTCGACACCTGGTCCGAGCTCAATACCTGTCACGCCCATTTCAAGGAGAGGGTTCAGGACGTGAAGCGCGGTGTCACCCAGGCCGGTGGCTTTCCGGTCCAGATGCCATCGCTGTCCGTCGATGAAAGCTTCACCAAGCCAACCTCCATGCTCTACCGCAACATGCTGGCGATGGAGACGGAAGAAATGATCCGCTCGCATCCGCTCGACGGCGTGGTGCTGATGGGCGGTTGCGACAAGACGACCCCCGGTCTGGTGATGGGTGCGATTTCGGCTGGCGTGCCGATGATTTACCTACCAGCCGGCCCGATGCTGCGCGGCAATTATGCCGGCAAGATCCTGGGGTCCGGTTCGGATGCCTGGAAATATTGGGACGAGCGGCGCGCCGGACATATTTCCGATGCGGAATGGCTGGGCATTCAAGGCGGTATCGCCCGTTCCGCAGGCACCTGCATGACCATGGGTACGGCCTCGACCATGACGGCAATCGCCGATGCCATGGGCCTGACCCTGCCCGGTGCCTCCTCGATCCCCGCGGTCGATGCCAATCACCAGCGTATGTCGGCGTCCTGTGGCCGCCGCATCGTCGAGATGGTTTGGGAAGACCTGACACCGGACCAGATCATCACCGACGCCGCCTGCCGCAACGCCGCTATCGTCGCCATGGCCACCGGCTGTTCCACCAATGCCGTCGTCCACCTGATTGCCATGGCCCGCCGTGCCGGTGTCGATCTCACCCTCGACGATCTTGATGCGCTGGGCCGTGTGACACCGTTGATCGCCAATGTCCGCCCGTCCGGCAAGGACTACCTGATGGAGGATTTCTTTTATGCGGGCGGCCTGCGCGCCTTGATGAAGCAACTCGAGGAGCGGCTTGACCTTTCAGCCCTGACCGTCACCGGGAAAACCATGGGCGAAAATCTCGAGGGTGCGGAGGTCTATAACGACGACGTCATCCGGCCGCTATCCAATCCGGTCTATCATCAAGGTTCGCTCGCCGTGTTGCGGGGCAATCTCTGCCCGACAGGCGCTGTCATCAAACCGGCGGCCTGCGATCCGAAATTTCACGTCCACCAAGGACCGGCCCTGGTATTCGACAGCTATCCAGAGATGAAGAAGGCCATCGACGATGAACATCTCGACGTAACACCCGATCATGTTCTGGTGCTGCGCAATGCCGGACCGCTGGGTGGGCCGGGCTTTCCTGAATGGGGCATGCTGCCGATCCCCAAAGCGCTGATCAAACAGGGCCACCGCGACATGCTGCGGATTTCGGATGCCCGCATGTCCGGCACATCCTACGGCGCCTGCGTGCTGCATGTCTCGCCCGAGAGCTATATCGGCGGCCCGCTGGCGCTGTTGCAGACCGGCGACATCGTGCGGCTGGATCTTCCCAATCGCAGCCTCGACATGCTGGTCGATGACGCGGAACTCGCCCGCCGCAAGGCGGCATGGACGGCACCGGAACCGCATTTTCAACGCGGCTATGGCTGGATGTTCTCCCGTCATGTGACGCAGGCCGATAAGGGCTGCGATTTCGATTTTCTTGAAACCAGCTTCGGCAAATCGGCTGGTGAGCCGGATATCTATTAAGCAAAAAAGGACCTACGATGACAGACTATGTGCTGAGCGACGCGACCCGCGCCAAATACAAGAAGATCTCGACCGCATCGATTGCCACCGCGTTGTTTAAACGCGGCCTGCGCAACCAGTTCATTCAAGGCGTCGTGCCGGTGGCGCCAAAGGCCGAAACCATGGTCGGCCAGGCGTTTACGCTGCGCTATATCGTGGCACGCGAGGACCGCAATCCGATCACCGTTTTCCGAGATCAGAAGCATCCACAACGTGTCGCCATGGAAATTTGCCCTGCCGGCCATGTGCTGGTGATGGACGCGCGCAAGGACTCCCGTGCCGCCACCGCAGGCTCGATCCTTATCACCCGTCTGGCGTTGCGTGGAGCAGCAGGCGTGGTTTCCGATGGCGGTTTTCGCGATGCGGAAGGGATTGGTGCCCTCGACATGCCCGCCTATTATGCAAAACCATCGGCGCCGACCAATCTGACTCTGCATGAGGCCATCGATATCAACGTACCGATCTCCTGCGGCGATGTCGCCGTATTTCCGGGCGATGTGCTGGTTGGCGACCGCGATGGCGTCATGGTCATTCCCGCCCATCTGGCAGACGAATTGGCCGACGAATGCACCGACATGGAAAGCTACGAGGATTTCGTCCTGGAACAGGTGAAGGCCGGTGCGGTCATTATCGGCCTGTACCCCTGCACGAAAGACGAACACCAGCAAAAATACGAGGCCTGGCGCAAGGAACATGGGCGCTAAATTATTCCCGCCATTTTTTTCCAGTTTGGCGTCCAGAAATACCTAAAACGAAGAGAGAGCATTTCAGTGTTTAATATAAACACTGAAATGCTCTCCAGCTGTTTCCAGCAACTCAAGAAAATTGCACAAAATACGGTAATCAGGGCCAGTCGTGATAGTCCATATTGGTCCCGAGGCCAGGATTTGCCGATGATTGCCGGACCATGCGACGGTAGGCTGCCGGGGAAAGGCCGGTCTTCCGTTTGAAGAAATGGCTGAAATGAGCGGGATCACGAAAACCGAGCGCTTCTGAAATGTCGCGCGCGCTGCTATCGGAACGCTCCAGCCGGATACGGCCTTCCTGCGCCAGCCGCTCATGCACAAGCTCAATCGGCGCTCGTCCGAGATGTTTGCGGCAAAGCGCATGCAGACGGTCCGTCGATATCCCCAGGCGAGCGGCATAATCAGCAACAGGCCGGTGATGACGATAGTCCGCCTCCACCAATTGCCGGAATTGATGCAGGATGGGCGCAGCGCCGCCGGAAGAGAGCGATGCGGCTGGCCCGGAAGGCATAGTGTGGCGCCAGACCCAGTTGATCAACAGCCGAAGATAGGCTGACACCACCATATGCGAAGGCTGTCCATCCCGGTTCAACTCGTCGATGAGACCACGCATATGCGGTTCCAGTCCGCTTACCTGCTGCGGCGACAGTCCTGTCATGATCGTTGTCGTTGCGATGAACAGTCTAATCGGCTGGGATTCCGGATAATCCCCGATGGCATCGCCGATAATATCCATGGCCGCGCCAATGACATGGCCGCAGGAGCCGGCAGAAAGGCGCAGCCTTGCCAGTTCCGAAGATGGTAGCAGCAGCAGGCATGGGCCTTGCAGCACTCCCGCAGTGTCGCCCGCGCCAAGCCTGACCGTACCCAGCCGAATGAAGACCAGATGGGTAAACCAACGATAGGGATGGTTGCCGATGCCGAGTGTACGTTGTGAAAGCGTTGGCTCCAGGCTCTGCCCCCAGACCCGCCGCATCAGCGCGAATTCCTCCACCATTGGGACAGTCTCCAAATTGCGGCAATTGACCAGAAATCGACAATCAGAACCCAGATATCTACATTCTTCTTTCCGCGCAAATCGTTAGAGTTGCCCGCAATACATGTCTGACGGATTTTCTCACCATGAAGAATTCCAGAAAAACAGCGTGAAACAAGCTGTTTCGGATCAATGGTGAAAACGCTGTCGGGAACAGGCCTTTGGGAGGAGGCATTGCATATGGCCATGGAGCGGTCCGCAGCACCTGAAAAGTCCAGCCTGCACTGGATGGAGATGACAAATGGCAACCCCACGCCGTTTGCAGCCTCCTTGCTGATCGGAGGAAAGTCCGTCGACGCGCAAGGAGACAAGGTCTTTACAAGAGCCAATCCTCTGAGCGCACAGATCGTCACTGTGGCTGCCGCCGCAAGTCTTGCAGATGCCGAAGATGCGGCGCTTGCCGCCGCTGCTGCCTTTCCGGAGTGGTCAACATCACCTTGCGCCATGCGCAAGGATATTTTGGAACAGGCGGCCGCCCTGCTGATCGAAGCGACCGAGATTTTCACCCGGACAATGATGGCCGAAACGGGAGCCACCCTTGATTGGTGCCGATTCAACATCGACTATGGCGCAAAGATCTTTCAGGATGCCGCCGCCATGGCCTTGCATGTGCCGGGATCGATTTGCCCGGATGATTTGGTCGCTGGAACGTCCTTTTCATTGCGCCAACCGGCTGGCGTCTGCCTTGCCATCTCGCCTTGGAACGCACCAATCCTGCTTGCCGTTCGCTCGATTGCCCTGGCACTGGCCTGCGGCAATTGCGTGATCCTGAAAAGCTCGGAATTGGCACCCGCCACGCAGCGGTTGCTGGGTGATCTGCTCCAGCAAGCCGGTCTGCCCGATGGCGTTTTGAATATCATCTCCAATGCGCCTGCCGATGCAGCAGTGATTGTCGAGACCCTGATTGCCCATCCCGTTGTTCGCCGGGTCAATTTCACCGGCTCGACCCGGGTCGGCAGGATCGTTGCGCAAATCGCCGCCCGCCATTTAAAGCGCTGCCTGCTGGAACTTGGCGGCAAAGCGCCGCTGATCGTGCTTGATGATGCCGACCTCGAACAGGCCGCCCACTCCGCCGCGTTTGGCGCTTTTTTCAATCAGGGCCAGATCTGCATGTCCACCGAGCGGATCATTCTCGTCGATGCCATCGCCGATGAGTTTCTGTCGCTGTTCGTCAGCAAAGCGAAAACCGTCAAGGCCGGTGATCCGGCCCTCGGCCTGACACCGCTGGGTTCATTGATCTCGATGGAATCCGGTCGGAGAATTGCCAGCATGATCGACGATGCCGTTGCCAGGGGCGCGCATGTCCTGGCAGGCGGGCGCGTTCACGACACGTTGATGGATGCCACTGTTGTCGATCATGTCCTGCCCGGCATGCGGCTCTACCGTGAAGAAAGTTTCGGTCCGGTCGTGTCGATCATTCGCGTCGCTGACGCCGACGAGGCCGTGACCGCCGCCAATGATTGCGATTACGGCCTATCCGGCGCAGTGTTCAGCCGCGACCTGCACCGCGCCCTCGACGTCGCACAGCGGGTGGAAACCGGCATTCTGCATATCAACAGCGCCACCGTGGCAGACGATCCGTTCATGCCGTTTGGAGGCGTCAAGGCCTCCGGCTATGGCCGGTTCGGCGGAGAGGCGGCGCTGGACGAATTTACCGAATTGCGGTGGGTGAGCCTTGCATCAGGGCCGGCGAAATATCCGATCTGAACGCGCAACTTCCGCATAATTACCCAGGCATACCAACAAAAAACTGCGACAGGGGTCGCACACACGTGGAGGAAGAAGACATGCACGAAATCCAGCAAATCATTGGTGGCAAGAAAGTCGGAGCCTTGTCGGGCAAGACCTTCGACCGGATCGATCCGTTCAATGGCGAGGTTGCTTCCCGCGCCCCGGCCTCCGGCCTGGACGATGTCAAGGCAGCGATTGCCGCAGCCCAGGCGGCCTTTCCCGCCTGGTCGCGCACCGGCCCCGGCGAAAGGCGTGCACTGCTGCTGAAAGCAGCCGATATCATGGCCTCAAAAGCGGCAGATTTCACCGCGCTGATGATCACGGAAACGGGTGCGACCGGTCCCTGGGCCGGCTTCAATACCATGCTTGCCGCTGGCATATTGCGAGAAGCTGCCAGCATGACCAGCCAGATCCAAGGCGAAGTCATCCCTTCCGACAAGCCCGGTACATTGTCCATGGCGGTGCGCCAGGCAGCAGGCGTCTGCCTTGGCATTGCGCCTTGGAACGCACCGATCATTCTCGGCACACGCGCCATTGCCATGGCGATTGCCTGCGGCAACAGCGTCATCCTGAAAGCGTCCGAAGCCTGCCCCGGCGTCCATGTCCTGATCGGCCAGGTGCTGGTCGAGGCCGGTCTGCCGGATGGCGTCATCAACGTCATCACCAATGCGCCTGAAGATGCCGCCCAGGTGGTGGAGGCGCTGGTGAGCGCACCGGAAGTACGCCGTGTCAATTTCACCGGTTCGACCAAGGTCGGACGCATCATCGGCGAATTGTGTGGTCGCCACCTGAAGCCCGCTCTGCTTGAACTGGGCGGAAAAGCACCCTTTCTGGTGCTTGAGGATGCCGATATTGATGCTGCCGTCAATGCGGCGGTGTTTGGCTGCTACATGAACATGGGCCAGATCTGTATGTCCACGGAGCGGTTGATCGTCCATGAAAAGGTTGCCGACGAATTCGTCGCAAAGCTGGCGGCCCGCGCTGCCTCGCTTCCCGCTGGCGATCCGCGCGGCCATGTCGTGCTGGGCTCGCTGGTCAATCCTCAGGCCGCCATCAAGATGCAGGAATTCATCGATGATGCCGTCGGCAAGGGCGCAACCCTCGCCGCTGGCGGCAAGGTCACGGGCAGCGTGGTGGAAGCAACGCTTCTCGACCACGTCAAGGCTGGAATGCGCAGCTTTGACGAAGAGAGCTTCGGCCCCGTAAAACCGGTCATCCGGGTCAAGGACGAGGAAGAGGCCATCCGCATCGCCAATGATAGCGAATATGGTCTGTCCTCAGCAATTTTCAGCCGCGATATCCAGCGCGCCCTGGCGATTGCGGCCCGTATCGAAGCCGGCATTTGCCATATCAACGGCCCGACCGTTGCCGATGAGGCGCAAATGCCGTTTGGCGGCGTGAAAAACTCCGGCTACGGACGGTTTGGCGGCAAGGCGGCAATCAACGAATTCACCGACCTGCGCTGGATCACAATCGAAGATCCGAACCAGCATTACCCGTTCTGATCTGTTGGATTGAATGACAAGATGGCATGCATTGTCAAAAATGCATGCCATCCCCCCCTGAGTGGACACATTACGACATCCGTGCGTGGTCCTGCTCGATAGTGCCGATCATCGCCGCTGCTGCCTCTTCGGCAAGGCCGCGCTCAATGGCCGTGACGAGAGCCCGGTGGCTTTGCAGCACAGAGCTAAGATCGCAAACCTTACCGTCGCGCACGGCGGGCAAATAAGCGAGCGCATGCGACAGTTCGATCACGCCCTGCAACGCCCGCAGGAACGGATTGCTGGATGCCTCGGCTATGATCCTGTGCAGCTCGAAATCGGCCAAGCTGAAGCTTTGCGGCTCATCCAGGGCAAGCTCCATCTGCCGCAGCCAATAATGCATCAGGCGGATCTGGTCACAGGTATGATCGCTTGCAGCATCACTTGCCGCCAGCGGCTCCAGAGAGCGCCGTACCTCGTCAAGCCCGCGCAAAAATTCACCATCCGGCTGGGTTTCGAGACACCAAGCCAACACCTGTCGATCATAGAGGTTCCAGCGACTTTTCTTAGCAACCTTGGTGCCGACCTTGGGCCGGGCTTCCACCAGGCCCTTGGCTTCCAGCGTCTTCAACGCCTCTCGCAGCACGGTGCGCGAAACGCTGAACTCGTCCATCAGGGCAGCATCGTTGGGCAGGATGGAGCCAACCGCAAAGCGTCCGGAAATAACGCCCGCTCCGATTTCGTTGATGACGTGAGAGTGGAAATTGCGCGCCGTGATCCGCCCGGAAAGGGAGCGAAGCAGGCTGCCTGGTTCGATCATGCAGACGCCTTTTTCGTCCTCGTCCGTCCACTTCCGGCGTGAAATACCAGCTTCTGCAACAGAATGAACATAAACAGCAAAGCACCAATGGCAATCTTCGTCCACCAACTGGAAAGCGTGCCTTCAAAAACAATATAGGTTTGCACCAGCCCTTGCAGCATGACGCCGATCAAAGTGCCGAAGATAAAACCATATCCTCCAGTCAGCAGTGTGCCGCCTATCACTACCGCCGCGATGGCGTCAAGCTCGATGCCAACCGCTGCAAGTGGATAGCCAGCTGAGGTATAAAGCGAATAGACGATGCCTGCCAGGCCGGACAGGAAGGCGGAAAGGCCATAGATGCCAATCGTCACCGGCCCGGTGGGCACCCCCATCAGCGCCGCCGAAACGGGATTGCCTCCAATCGCATAGACATAGGAACCGAACCGGGTGCGATGAGCGATAAAGCCGCAAACCAGAAACGCCGCCAGCATCAACAAACCGATGGCACTCAACCGGCCTCCGCCGGGCAGGCGAAAATAGGCCTGCGAAATGGTGCGGTAGATCGGATGATCGATGGGGATACTATCCTGGGTCAAAACCGAGGCGATGCCTCGCGCCAGAAACATCCCCGCTAGGGTGACGATAAAGGGCGGCACCTTCAGGAAATGGATAACCGCCCCCATCACCGCGCCGAAACAGGCCGAAAGCACCAGCACCAGTGGAAAGACCACAATCGGATCAAGCCCCACATGGCTGATCAGCAGGGCGGTGATAACGCCTGTCAACCCAATGACGGCGCCGACGGACAGATCGATCCCGCCCGACAGGATAACGAAGGTCGCCCCAACAGCAGCAATGCCCAGAAATGCATTGTCCGTCAGGAAATTGCCCAGGACACGGGTTGAAAACATGCCGGGATAGCTGATGACACAGAGCGTATAGGCGACGATGAAAATCAGGGTCGTGGCAGCAAGCGGCCGATAGCGCGGGTTCATCCTGTTTTCTCCGAAGCCTGGATTTTAGCCTGAGTGTTTTTGGGCAAGACGGCGGGCCGGTGTTTCCAGAAACTGACCAGTTCGCTGACGCGGTCCGATTGCAGGACCAGGATGATGATGATCACACTGGCCTTGACGATGAGATTGAATTCCGGCGGCAGTCCTGAAACCAGAATGCCGGTATTCATCGCCTGAATGATCACTGCGCCCAGAACCGACATCGGAATGGAAAATCGACCACCCAGAAGCGACGTGCCGCCGATAACGACAGCAAGGATGGCATCCAGCTCCAGCCATAGCCCGGCATTGTTGGCATCAGCGCCGCGAATATCGGCAGCGGCGATGGTGCCGGCGATACCCGCGCACAGACCGCCAAAAGCGTAAACCCCAAGAATCAGCGCGCGACTGCGAAGCCCGGTATAATTTGCCGCCGAAAGATTGGTGCCGATCGCCTCGATAAACAATCCAATGGCGGTGCGGCGCATGAAGATATGGGCTGACAGCATCAGCACCACGGCAATCACCACCGGCATCGGAAAGCCAAGCAGTGATCCAGTTCCCACGAAAATCAGAGCCGGATCGCTGAAGGTGACAATCGAGCCGGATGTGACCAATTGCGCTAGCCCCCTGCCCGCCACCATCAGCACCAGCGTCGCCACAAAAGGCTGGATACCGAGATAGGCAACCAGCAGGCCATTCCAGATGCCGCAAGCGAGCGCCACGGCAAGCGCTGCTGCCAAGGTCACCACCAAGGGCTGGCCTGCAACGGCGCAGGTGGCGGCCACGGCACCCGCCACGGCCATGACCGCGCCGACGGAAAGATCGACACCGCGTGTTGCAATGATGGCAGTCATGCCGATGGCGAGAATGGCAACCGGTGCGCCACGATTGAGCACATCAATCAGGCTGCCGAACAAGCGGCCATCGCGCCAGGCGATATCGAAGAAGCCGGGAAATACCATCCAGTTCAACAGCAGGACGGCGATGAGCGCTGCAAATTGCGGCTTCAAGAAAGACGACATGGAGCGAATTTTCATGAGAATGCGCCTTCGGAATGGGCAGGCTGACCAGGTAAGTTGGATTGGGGCGTGTTGGATTGGGCGGCGATCGTCTGAACAATAACGTCAGGGGCGATATCAGCGCCATGCAGTTCGGCCACCATGGCCCGGTCCCGCATGACGACGATCCGCGATGAATAGCTCACCACCTCGTCCAGTTCTGACGAAATGACGATCAGCGCCAGACCGTCCTCCCGCAGGCGGCTGATCATCCGGACGATTTCCGCATGGGCTCCGACATCGATACCCCGGGTCGGCTCGTCAAGGATCAGGAAGCGCGGATCGGTTGCCAGCCAGCGGGCCAGAATAGCCTTCTGTTGGTTGCCGCCAGACAGAAGCTTGATCGGCAATTCGGCAGACGCGGTGCGAATGTCCAGCGCCTCGATGAATTGCCCGGCGATTTCCATCTGCTCGTCGTAGCTCAGCGTGCGCAACCAGCCGAGCTTGGCCTGCATGGCGATGATAATGTTTTCCCGAACAGAGAGATCCCCGAAAATGCCATCGGCCTTGCGATCCTCCGGGCAGAAACCAAAGCCAAGATCGATGGCCTGACGCGGCGAGCGGATCTTGAACGACGCTCCATTCAGGGTAAGCTCACCCTTGTCGGCGGAGTCGATGCCAAACATCAGCCGGGCCATTTCGGTGCGCCCCGAACCGAGCAATCCGGCCACGCCGATCACCTCACCCTTGTGAATGGTGAGCGTGAAAGGCTGCACCTTGCCGTCCAGCCCGTAGCCGGTAAATTGCATGAGGCTTTCCCCAACCTCTGCCTCGATCCCGGCGACGGCATCGTGATGCAGGGACAAGTCCTTGCCCAGCATCATCCTGACCAGGGTCGTCCGGTTCAGGGTGTCGATCGGTTGGCTGCCGACCAGCTTTCCATTGCGCAATACGGTGGCATGGTCGCATAGCTCGAAAACCTGATCCAGAAAATGGGTGATGAAGACGATGGCAAGACCCCTCGCCTTCAGGCCTCGGACGATCTCGAAAAGCTTCAGCACTTCGGAACGGTCTAGGCTTGCCGTCGGCTCATCCAGGATCAGCACCTTGCCGGAAAGCTCCACGGCGCGGGCAATGGCAATGATCTGCTGTACCGCGACGGAAAAGGTCGCCAATTCGGCGCGAACGTCGATGTCCAGACCGTAGCCGGAAAGAATGCGGCGCGCTTCACGCTCCATGGTGCGATGATCGACCAGACCGAAACGGCGCGGCTGGCGCCCGATGAAGAGATTATCGGCCACCGTCATATTCGTCAGGAGATTGACCTCCTGATAGACCGTGCCAATGCCGGCTGCCTGGGCCTGCTGCGGGGTGGAAAAACTCATAGGTGCGCCATCGACAAGCACGGTCCCGCCATCAGGCGTATAAGCGCCGGTCAGGATCTTGATCAGTGTCGATTTGCCAGCACCATTTTCGCCCAGCAACGCATGGACCTCACCCGGACGGAAGGCGATATCGATAGTGTGCAAGGCGACATGCGCGCCGAATGTCTTGGTAATGGCCGTCGCGGCCAGCACCGCCTGTTGGCTGATCGTCATCGTTTCACCCGGCTCTGCCTGTCGATAAAGAGCAATCCGCGTCCGGCACAGGTATGCGCCGGACGCGGTCTCGTTTGGATATCAGTAGCCCAAGCCCTTGCGGCGCTCGTATTCACCCTTTGGATCATCCGAGGGAGTGTAGAGCTTGGATTCGGTGATGATGAATTTTTCCGGCTGCTTGCCATCCTTCAGGTAAGCGGCAAGAGCGTCAAATGCCGGTCCGGCCATGTTCGGGGTCAGTTCGACAGAAGCATTGGCCTCACCAGCCACCATGGCCTGGAAAATATCCGGAACGCCATCGATGGAGACGACCTTGATATCCTTGCCCGGCTTCAGACCGGCATCCTTGATTGCCTGGATACCACCGACTGCCATGTCATCATTATGAGCATACATGGCGCAAATGTCCTTGCCGCCATTTTCCGCCTTGAGGAAGCCTTCCATCACTTCCTTGCCCTTGGCGCGGGTGAAATCGCCAGTCTGGCTGCGGATGATGGAGATATTGGAATGGCCCTTGATCGCCTCTTCAAAGCCCTTCTTGCGGTTGATGGCCGGTGTGGAGCCGACGGTGCCCTGAAGCTCGACGACTTTGCAGGGCTTGTCTCCGACGGACTTCACCAGCCAATCGCCGGCAACCTTGCCCTCCTTGACCTGATCGGAGGCGACCGATGTCAGATAAAGGTCTTTAGGCGCATCGATACCACGGTCCAGCAGGATCACGGGAATCTTGGCTTCCTTGGCTTCGCTCAACACGTCTTCCCAACCGGTCGCAACAACTGGTGCGATGAGAATGGCATCGACGCCCTGAGCAATAAAGCCACGGATCGCCTTGATCTGGTTTTCCTGCTTTTGCTGGGCATCGGCGAATTTCAAGGTGATTTTGCGCTTTTCGGCTTCCATCTTGGTGACCGATGTTTCCGCCGCGCGCCAGCCGGATTCCGAACCGATCTGCGAGAAACCAACCGTCAGATTGGCAGCCACAGCTGACGAGCAGGCAAGTGCCGTCATGCTCACGCCAAGCGCGAGTTTGCAAAGCTTATTCATGGATGTCCTCCCAAAAAAACGTCACCTCCATGACGTCTGCTTAAATTCATAAGCAGAAATATGAGAGCTGTAAAGCTGATTAGTAGTATTATATATGTTGCATTGCAGCATAGACTTTCCGCTGCACAATTACAGAATACCCCAGGCACGATAACGCCCTCGTCCGGTCAATTCGCGCAGCGGCAATTGCCGGATCAGGCCAAGCGCGCCTTGCGGCGTGACCTCCAGAGACTTAGCGACCAGCCCCGCCGATACGAGTGGACGCGACAAGACGAGATCGATCAGGTCGGGTAGCTTTGACGAACCGCGCTTGCCAATAGTCCGCCGTTCCAGATTGCCCCGGGCCAATATCAAACGGTCATGTTCCTTCAAGCCCAATTGCGCGCCTTTTTCGAATGCCTCAAGAATGGCGAGCAGACGCTGGGTGCGGTTAGGAGATTGGCGCTGTTCACGCGGCACAGCCCGCAATCCGACCGATAGTGCCGGAAGATGGAATTGCGCCACACCGGCCTTTTGCAAATAAGCGGCGGCCAAAAGACGACCAAGCCAGGGACTATGCTCGCTGACCTCCTGGCTCTGCCAAGCATCCAACAGGCAGGCTGCGGCAAGCACAGGAGGAAGCGCCTGAACATCGCCAAGCAACGTCTGCCATTCCGCAAGCCGCCCCTCCTCATTCCAATCAGGATCATAAACCACGGACTGAGGATCTTCGGCACGCGGTCGCAACCGCATCTTGCCGACGTCATCGAGTACGGTTTCGCTTCGCTTCAAAACAGCATCGAAGCGATCCAGTTCTGCTTGAAAGGCATCGTCGACGCTGTTTTGCGTAACGGGATCCTCATGCATGGGAGTGGACTGCGGTACGGGCAGCGCCATCTCCTGCGAGAGCCAATGGTCACGGCCACGAAGCCGCAGCAAACCCAACGCGCTGAACGCCCAGGAAGGCTCATGCTGAACAAGTTCTCGACGGCTGCGCAAAATCAGATGGGCGATGGTCAGTTCATGGGTGGGCGTGCGTGTGTCCATTCGGGCATCATGAAAGACCAGATCTTCCATATGAACCAATTCGCCATCCACCCATAACGAGGCAATGGCATCGGCATAATGTAGCCGCTCACGCAATCCGCTTCCGACAGCCGAGCGAGCAGCACGCTCATCCAGACGCACAATTGCTTCGCCTGCCGCCGCGAGCGGCAGAACAAGCTTTTTCCAGGGCAATGAATCGATCACGTAACGCATTGAATTTACGTTACACGAATGAGGCAATGAAAGGGAAGGGGACATTAGCTTTCGTCAGGTAGATTGCCAAAATCCAAGAAATTTAGCGTCCCGACGTTGTTATTGTCTAATTATGCCACAACTGGCATCGGATGGAAAGCCCATTTTCGCTTTTCACCAGGCAATGGTGAAAAACACATGTCTACACCTTTTCATGTTGATTACGCTAAAGGCAGAATAAATCCTACCTTTCCGTAATGGATTTCACCTCATGGAAACGAGTAAAAACAGAGAACCATGAGTGATGCAGTAGGGTGTTTATATCGCTTCGCGAGCATGATCCATTTTAAGGTATCGATTATCCGCTCACTGGAAACCTATGAATTGCATTGGGCGATCCTGGTTTCTTGGGGTCAAAGCAGACCCTCCATCATAGCTGCGAAATGATTTATAGCTCCCTACCCTAACCAGCTACCCTTGCCGCCATGACAACAGCGAAATCTTAGATGGCGTGATAAGGGACGCAGGAAATCCTCAGCGCTCTTACAGGTCAGCTATAAGATTAAAGAAGGGCTTCTTCCTAGTCCGAATGCGCCTATAGCGCCTACAGTATGATGCGGCTTTCACACGCACTATGCTGCTGCATCTTGAACCACGCGAGACTGAAAGCGAATTGCAATGATATGATTTGAGATCGCTGGGCCAAGCGGATTCCTTCGCTAATCTGGTTTACTATTTAGCACTGAGATTTTCATCGTCCTGAGAAAAAAGCGAAGCAACCACCCCGTTTTGATCGTCATCATTCTCCGTTGCCGACGGACCCGTGACTTTCCTTTCAGCAGCCTGAAGAAGATCTGCCTGACTTTGGCGCAAATCGAGATGACGGAGAATATCTGCGGCATAGACCGGATTGCTGCGAGGATCATAAAACGCGGCGACCGACACACCCATCTCCCGTCGCTGAGTTTCCAGACGAACCCGCAAGGCACGCGCTGCATCACGCGCTTCGAAAAATTGCCGCATAATATCGGCCAGTTGGTCTTCATGATCGAAACGAGCCATGGACCCACTCCTGTTTTTTTATTGGAGCAGTGCGCTGACACGATTCGCATGGCAAAGTCGAGGCAGACCTTAAAAAACTCGGGATGTTTTATCGTGGAGGAAAAGGAGCAATATGCTGGAGCTTAGAAGCCAACTGCTTATGCTCAGAAGAAAACCGCGCGTACGCACTACATTTCGCGCTTGGCTGAGTTATGCACTGCCAGGAGTAAAGAAGTGGTGAATTTTGCGCTACCAACCATTTTTTAGTTTGTGCACACGCCTAGGCCACACACCCAATGCTATGCGGAACGCCTAGAGTGAATGGCAGCCTTTGACGTCGCATCTTTTCAACTAGAACTCCCCAAGGATATCCGCTTCATTACATCGCCGAGGTCCGTTTATTTACGTTACGGCAGAAAGAAGATCACTGTTGACAGCTGTCAACGTCGTGCATTTTCTGGCGTTGACAGCTGTCAACAGCGCAAGAACCGCCGCCTTAAAAAGGCGCCTTCTGCAAGACAAAAAGCGAATGACATTCTCTAATTTCCAGAAGGTCGAAATCTCCGCTCGGGCAATAGAAGCACGCGAAGTCCAAACGTCCTTAGCAGCGCACTCGTTTAGGCGAACCATTACGCCATAGAATAAAGCCTCCCCATAAGAGCCTGTTTAAAAGGAACCCTTCACCGCTAAGAATCTCGACACACTGCAGGCAAACGAGCAAGGACCAGAAAAATTAACGGCCGCAAAATCACAAAAACTCGACCATGATATTCCAACCTGTAGCCAACAAGACCATGGGGCAGGGCAGGACAGCGAAGAGGAAACTATCCATAACGTCAGGAGCAATGAACCCACAACAAGATCGAAGCATCTCACGCGTTAAACACAAACGTCATCGCAAGAACGACGTTAAAGCCCCGGTGACAAAAACTAGCGCGCTGAGTTCTGCCCCAAACGAATAAGACGACAATAATAAAGAGAAGCACGACCTATGCGTATTTAGATCTTCGACGACCGCTAAAATGCCCACCAATATTCAACGCACCAACACTCCCGCCTCCCTAGCGACGACATACTGAAAACCAACTGACAACATCACCTTCATGTCAAAGCTCACCCTCATCAAGGCACCCCTGTTCTCCCCATAGGCTTGTTGAAAATAAACCGTGCAAGACCGAAAGCCTTCGCAAAACCTATCGGCTCGCCCCCCTTATCGCAGCACCTCTTAGCCCAGCGCACAATCTGCGCAAGCAAGACACGACGGCGAAACAGCCACAAAGGTTCTTGGCGAAGAGAGGCCGAAGCTTTCGTGGTTGGCAAATTAAACCAATACCTTCCTAGGGACACTTGCTTCAGTTTGCCCTTCGGCAAACAGAGATTGATCCCTCCTAGCCAATGAACATTTATTTTCGCGTATAGGTTGTCGATATACCTTCACTACCTAACGTAACCCCTCCTCGAAATCTACCTTTAAGTGCTCCGCAGAACGTCACTTGACGACATGTTATCGATAACATACGCTAGGTTTCTGTGACTTTGGGAGGAGTAACAATGGTCGACGAAAAACTACTGGAATTTTGTGCGATCACAAAAACCTTCGGCGGAACACGCGCCCTGTCAAACGTCTCTCTTGACCTGCGGCCAGGTGAAATCCTCGCCCTGCTCGGCGAAAACGGTGCTGGAAAATCTACCCTGATCAAGACCCTCGCAGGTATTTACAAGCCAGACACCGGTGAAATCAGATTTCGTGGAGAGACTTATAACCACCGGCCACCAAAGCCAAACCAGCGCCAGCCTGTTGCCTTCATTCATCAAGATCTCGGACTGATAGAATGGATGACCGTTGCCGAAAATGTCGGCCTTGCCCAAGGGTATTCACTACGCAACCGCCTTATCAACTGGAAACAAACCGAACAGCGGACCGCCGAAGCCCTTGCGCTCGTCGGCTGCAACTTCGATGCCTCCACACGTATCCAGAGCCTGACACGGACAGAAAAGTCATTGGTGGCTATTGCCCGTGCGCTCGCCGTCGAAGCCCACGTCCTCGTACTGGACGAGCCGACCGCCAGCCTACCGGCTGATGAGGTCGAAAAACTCTTTGCCGCGATCCGCCCATTAAAAGAACGTGGCGTGGCGATGATCTATGTCTCACATCGCCTTGATGAAATCTTCCGCATCGCCGACCGCGTCGCCGTCTTACGGGACGGACAACTGGTTGGTGAAAAGCCCGTAAACCAAACAACGCCTGACGAATTGATCAGAATGATCGTCGGGCGCAAGGCAGACCAGCTCTTCACCAAGAGCACAAGTCCTGCAGGACCCGCCATCGTCACCGTCAGAAATCTTGCCTCCCACGGGGCAGGGCCGGTCAATTTCAACATCCGCCAAGGTGAATTGCTCGGACTTGTCGGGCTGCGTGGCGCGGGTCATGAAATGGTCGGTCGCGCACTGTTCGGCGCCGAGCCCGCCTCAGGCACCGTTACGATTTCCGGCCGCCCTGTCGATCTCACCAACCCCTCAACAGCCATGGCAAGCGGGATCGGATTGATCGCCCGAGACCGAACAGAAGAGTCGGTCGCCATGTCCTTGAGCCTGCGGGAAAACACCTTCATCAATCCTGCCGCTTCGGGCCGCCGTCTCCTTTCCTTTCTGACCCCTGCCAAGGAAGCCGCGCAAGCCTATGCGATTGGCGCGAGCGTCGGCTTGCGGCCCAACGACCAGAGCCTTGCCATAGAAGCACTTTCCGGCGGCAACCAACAAAAAGTCGTGGTGGGTCGCTGGCTGGCGACAGGCCGTCGCCTGCTGGTGGCCGAAGATCCGACCGCCGGTGTCGATGTTGGCGCCAAAGCCGACATCTATCGCCTGATCGCAGAGGCCGTCGCAGGCGGATTGGCCGTTCTGGTGGTCTCCACCGATTTTGAAGAAATCGCCCATATCTGCCAGCGGGCGCTGGTATTTTCTCGCGGCCAGATCCTACGAGAATTGAGCGGGCCGGACCTAACCACAGAAGCGGTGATCGCCGCAGCCTCCGCCTCGGACGCGGCCTGAACCTGGGAGAGAACCAATGCAATCCATCGAATCCAACGCGTTGGAGCCAACGCGAGCCGAGCTTTCCGGCATGAGCACAGCGCAGAAAATCCAGCGTCTGTTACCTGTTTACGGTCTCGTCATATTGACCGTGGGGCTGATCTTGCTGTTTTCCATTCTCTTGCCGCAGACCTTTCCGACCGTTCTGAACCTACGCTCGATTATCTCCGACAAAACGATCATCGCCATCCTGTCGCTGGCAGCCATGATCCCCATGGCCGCCGGACGCATTGACCTCACCATTGGCTATGGCATCGTGCTCTGGCACGTCCTGGCCATCAGCCTGCAAACCATGTTCGGCCTGCCTTGGCCAGTCGCGGTGCTGGTCGTCATTGCGCTCGGTGCCTTTACCGGCTTTCTCAACGGCCTCCTGGTCGAAGTCGCCAAGATCGACAGCTTCATTGCTACCCTCGGCACAGGCACCGTGCTCTACGCCATCGCGCTTTGGCATACCGGCGGGCGACAGGTGGTTGGCATGTTGCCGCAAGGTTTTTACAGCCTGAATGGCACCATGGTTTTCGGCCTGCCAATTACCGGCTTCTATGTTCTGGCGCTGGCAGTGGTGATGTGGCTGGTGCTCGAATACACACCACTTGGACGATACGTCTACGCCATCGGCGCCAATCCAAAGGCCGCCGCGCTGAATGGTATTCCGGTTCGCCGCTTCGTCATCGGTGCCTTTGTCACGTCAGGCACACTTGCTGCGGTGGCTGGCGTGCTGCTCGCCTCCAAGCTGCGGATCGGCCAGGCCAGCGTTGGTTTGGAATATCTGCTCCCGGCCCTGGTTGGCGCTTTTCTTGGGTCCACTACCATCAAGCCTGGCCGCGTCAATGTCTGGGGGACGATGATCGGCGTGATTATCCTGGCCGTCGGCATTGCTGGCATCCAGCAGATTGGCGGGTCCTTCTATGTCGAGCCATTGTTTAACGGCGTCACCCTGCTGGTCGCCATCGGTATTGCTGGCTACGCCCAACGGCGGCGCAGCCTTTCAGGTCGCATGGCACCAACCAGCACGCCTCAACCCAAGCAACAATAACAGCATCCTTTTCAGTAATTTCCAGAGGGAGGAATGGACATGAAACGCAGACATATCCTGCAAGCAACCGGCGCCTTGATCCTGCTCACGGCGGGCAACGCCTGGGCCGACCCGATGGCCGAAGCCAACGCCGTGGTCGATAAATATGCCAGCAAGGTTACAACTTGGGACGGACCGAAAAGCGCCCCGAAACCGCAGCCGGGAAAAACCATCGTTGTTCTCGCCGGCGATCTGAAAAACGGTGGTATCCTCGGCGTCAGCAATGGTGTCGAGGAAGCTGCCAAGGCCATCGGCTGGAAGGTCAAGGTTCTGGATGGCGCAGGCTCGATCGGTGGGCGTACCGCAGCCTTCGGTCAGGCAATGGCCTTGAAACCGGACGCCATCATTATCGACGGTTTCGATGCTGTAGAACAGGCACCCGCGCTTGAACAGGCGAAAGTCGCCAAAATACCGCTGGTCGCCTGGCATGCAGGTCCCACCATCGGACCGGACGAAAAGAACGGCCTGTTTGCCAATATCAGCACCGATGCCATGGAAGTTTCGAAAGCTGCCGCCAACTGGGCCTATGTCGATGCCAAGGGAAAGCCGGGCGTCATCATCTTTACCGACTCGACCTATGCGATCGCCATCGCCAAAGCTGACAAAATGAAGGAAGAAATCGAGCGGCTGGGCGGCAAGGTTCTGGCCTATGTCGATACGCCGATTGCCGAAACCTCGCAGCGCATGCCACAGCTGACCACCTCGCTGTTGCAGAAATACGGCGACAGCTGGACCCATACGTTGGCCATCAACGACCTTTACTTCGATTTCATGGGACCATCGCTCGCCTCGGCAGGGAAGGGGGGAACCGATGCACCGATCAATGTCGCCGCAGGGGATGGTTCCGAATCCGCCTATCAGCGCATCCGCGCTGGTCAGTACCAGAAGGTGACGGTGGCCGAACCCTTGAACCTGCAAGGCTGGCAATTGGTGGATGAGCTGAACCGAGCCCTCAATGGCGAAAAATGGTCCGGCTACATGTCGCCACTGCATGTGGTGACTGCCGACAATGTCGAATTCGATGGCGGACCGAAAAACAGCTTCGATCCCGACAATGGCTATCGGGATGCCTATAAGAAGATCTGGGGCAAATGAGCTGATAACCCTGCCATGCGCCTTCACCGGCGCATGGCTTTACCCTCTACAGACTGCTGTCACGCAGGATCAGTTCGGGCGTGATGGTGATGTTTCCAGCCAATGGCCGCCCGTCGAGCAGATCCAGGATAAGCCGTGCTGCCTTCTCGCCGATGTCGCGGGAAAAGGCATTGATGGTGGTAATCGTCGGCACGGAAATCGCGCCGATTTCATAATTGCCAAACCCTGCAATGGCGATCCCCTCTGGCACGGCGATGCCGCGCCGCTGACATTCCGTCAAGGCGCCGAATGCCGACAGGTCCGATACGCAAATCACCGCTTCGGTATCGGGCAGCGTTTCCAGCAGCCGCGTCATGGCATTCGCGCCTTCGCGCATCGAGATCGGCGGTGGACCGGCGGCGATCAACCGCGATGCATCCAGCCCATGGCGGTTCATCGCAGCAATAAAACCATTGCGGCGATCACTACCGCGTGTGTCTCGCCCGACATCCCCGCCAATGAAGGCCAGGCGCCGATAGCCGACGGCAACGAAATGATCGACCATGGCGCAAACCGCACCGGCATTGGAAAAACCGACATAGTGACCAATCGGCTCGAAGGGCACATCCCAGGTTTCGATCACTGGAATATGGGCATTGGCCAGTAATTTGCGGGCGCGGGGCGTATGCTTGCCACCAGTCACGACGATGGCCTGCGGCTTGCGGCGGAGCAATTGCTCGATCAGCCGTTCCTCTTCCTGCATATCGTAATTGGTATAACCAAGCAGGATTTGCATCTTCCGGGTGGCGAGCGTTTCCGAGAGCCCGCCAACCGTATCGGCGAAATTGGCATTATTGATCGAGGGAATAGTAACCGCAACAAAATCGGAGCGCTGTGACCTTAGATTGGAGGCAGTGGAATCGAACACATAGCCAAGATCCTCCGCCGCCAGTAAAATGGCATCGCGGGTTTCCTTGCTGATCAGACTATCGGTCTTGAAGGCCCGCGACACCGTCATCGGCGACACTCCCGTGACGCGGGCAATATCGGCCATGGTTGGCGGTTTGCGGAAATCAGTCACCCAATGGCCCTTGCTATGGTTTTCAGCGTGTTACACTGCGTTTATAAGGTGAATAAAAGCCAGCTAAAAGCTTTTCCAACCGGCAACCCACCCCAAAAAGGAGAGGGGACCCCACGAGCCCCTTGTCAAAGGGCAAATTCGTTGGCGAGAGTCACGTGATGATGGATGCGTCCATCGAAGAACTGCGAGAGCACCGCTTCTGTTGCCGCACGGGCCTCGGCGCGAACCGGGCTGGCCAGCGCGGCCTCGACCGCCTCCAGATTCGGGTAGTTGATCGCCAGGATCATCGGAAATTCCGGCGCGCCATCATCACGGGCCTCGGCGAAGGACACTCTAACATCCATCGCCTTTGGAAACTGCTTCCATTTTGGCAAGATGGTCTCAAGAACAGCAGCGCGGAATGCCTCCGTCTGCCCTGGCTTTACCGTGCCTTCAAACAAGGCGTAACGTGTGATCATCAGGAGGTCTCCCTTTTTGCTCCGGTGAAAAATTCCATCAACATGGCCTGGTCTTCTCCACCCAGGCCCGCCGCTGTCAGCATCCGATGCACCTCGGCGCAGACTGCCGTCAGCGGCATGGCCGTATTGGTGCGCCGCGCCAGATCCTGTGCGCCGTTCAGGTCCTTGACCATATTGTCAATCCGACCCGTGCGACGATAATCCTTGGTGACATACCGTGGCATATATTCCTGGAGGATGGCGCTATCGGCCCGGCCGCCCTTCAATGCCTGCGGGATTTTCGCGGCATCGACGCCAGCGTCCAGCGCCAATTGCGTTGCCTCGGCCACGGCCAAAAAATTCAGGCCACACAGCACCTGATTGATCAGCTTGGTGGTTTGGCCTGCACCCACTGGACCCATATGCGTATAATTAGATGCGACATGCTGCAAAACCTGATGGGCATCGGCCACGTCCTGCTCTGTCCCGCCAGCCATCAACGTCAATTCACCAATCGCCGCCTTGGGTGCGCCGCCTGAAAGCGGGCTATCGACCCAGCGCAAACCCTTTTCCGCCGCATCCCCAGCCAATTGCCGCGTTGCCTCCGGGTCGATGGAGGACATGTCGATAATCAACGTCCCGGGTTTTGCGCCCTCAGTCACTCCGTCCTTGCCGAACACCGCGGCCCGAATGATATGCGGCGCATTGAGGCTGAGAATAACATAGTCCGAGCGCGATGCAGCCTCCGCCGCCGTCTTTGCAGACGTCGCGCCAAGCGCGGTCAACTCCGCCACCTTTTCAGCATTGAGGTCAAAGACCGTCAGTTGGTTGCAGGTTTCAACCAGCCTCCTGCCGATTGCGCCGCCCATGGCGCCCGCGCCGATCAGCGCCACTGTGTTGGTCATGATCATTCCTCCCCTATGGCCGAAACAATCGCCGCGACCAGACTGTCAAGCGGCTGATCGATATCGACGGTCACCGCCTGTTCATCAGCAAGCGGCGGCTCAAGCGCTGCAAATTGGCTGTCGAGCAGCGAAGCAGGCATGAAATGCCCTGGGCGCTCGGTGACCCGTCTGGCAATCACGGCATGGCTGCCAGCCAGATGGATGAAACGCACAGCACCACCAGCCTTTTCCCTGATCCTGTCGCGATACGCCCGCTTCAACGCCGAACACCCGATAATGGTCACGCCTTGTTCCCCGGCAAGGCGTGTTCCGACCGCATCCAACCACGGCGATCGATCCGCGTCGTCAAGCGGAATGCCCGCCTGCATCCGGGCAATGTTTTGCGGCGGATGCAGATCGTCGCCGTCAATATAGACTGCGCCGAGCCTTGCCGCCAATGCAGCGCCAACGGAGGATTTTCCGCAGCCGGACACGCCCATGAGTACAAGTTTCACCACGGCATTGATCCTAGAGCGAGGCGGTAATACCGCCATCGACATACAGAACATGGCCGTTGACAAAAGACGAGGCTCCAGACGCCAGGAAGATGCAAGCACCCACCAATTCCTCAACCTTGCCCCAGCGCCCGGCTGGCGTGCGCTTTTCCAGCCATGTGGAGAAATTAGGATCGGCAACCAGTGCTGCATTCAGCGGCGTATCGAAATAGCCGGGCGCGATGGCGTTGCATTGCAGCCCATATTTGGCCCAGTCCGTCGCCATGCCCTTGGTGAGATTGCCGACCGCGCCCTTGGTGGCCGTGTAAGGAGCAATCGAAGGCCGGGCCAGCGCCGTCTGCACACTGGCGATATTGATGATCTTGCCTGCGCCGCGCTTGATCATGTGCCGGGCCGCAGCCTGGCCGACATTGAAAACGCTGGAAATATTGGTGCGCAACAACCGCTCGAAAGCGTCTGCCGGAAACTCTTCCAGCGGGCCGCGAAACTGCATCCCGGCATTGTTGACGAGAATGTCGATAGGGCCTTTTTTGGCCTCGAAGCCATCGACGGCATCGCGAGACGCCTGATGATCGGTGACGTCGAAAGCCAGAATATCACAGCCATCGCCGATCAGGGCGGCGGCGGCGGCAAGTTTGGCTTCATCGCGTCCATTCACGATCACGGTTGCGCCCGCCGCCCGCAAACCTTGCGCCAGGGCAAAGCCAATGCCTTGCGAAGACCCTGTCACCAGCGCGCGGCGCCCCGTCAGATCGAAAAGACCAAGCGACATGGCATCCTCCACTTTTATCTCGACAACATTTGTTGAACCTGTTTATGTTATCGATAACATTGCCTGTCAAGTTTTTTAGACGGGTTCGCCAATGGGAGGACGAGAAAGTGGCAAAGCCGGAGATTTTGCAGGTCGGGCCTTATCCGGCCTGGGACGAAAAGCCCTTGAATGCGCAATTTTCCGTGCATCGCTATTTCGAAGCACATGACAAAGCCGCCTTTCTCACCACCGTCGGACCAAGCATCTGCGGCATTGCCACAAGGGGAGAACTCGGTGCTGACCGCGCCATGATAGACGCCTGCCCGAAGCTCGAAATCATCTCGGTCTACGGTGTTGGCTATGACGCCGTGGATCTTGAAGCTTGCCGCGCCCGTGGCATCCGCGTCACAAACACACCCGATGTGTTGACCAATGACGTTGCCGATCTGGGCGTAGCGATGATGCTATGCCAATCGCGCGGCATGATCGGCGCCGAAACCTGGGTGAAGGATGGCAGCTGGGCTGCAAAGGGTCTTTATCCGCTGAAACGTCGGGTCTGGGGCAGGCGGGCAGGGGTGCTGGGCCTTGGCCGCATCGGCTTTGAGGTCGCCAAGCGCCTCAAAGGCTTCGATATGCAGATTTCCTACAGCGATGTCGCCGCCAAGCCGTATGCCGAGGGCATGACATTCGTTGCCGATCCCGTGGAACTGGCCAGAACATCCGATTTCCTGTTTGTCACGCTGGCCGCATCCGCCGATACAAGGCATATCGTCGGGCGCGATGTGATCGAGGCGCTGGGGCCGGAGGGTATGCTGATCAACATCTCCCGTGCCACGAATATCGATGAAGCCGCCCTGCTGGACGCGCTTGAAACCGGACGGCTGGGCGCAGCCGCGCTGGATGTGTTCGAAGGCGAGCCCAGGCTCGATCCACGGTTTCTGGCCCTGGATAATGTCCTGCTCCAGCCCCACCACGCCTCCGGCACGATTGAAACCCGCCAGGCCATGGGCCAGTTGGTCCGCGATAATCTGATCGCACATTTCGCCGGTTCGGCTCTGCCAACCCCGGTTCTATGAGGATAAATCCATGAAAGCCATTGTTGCCCATGCAGCGAAAGACGTTCGCATTGAAGAGGTGGACGAGGTCGAGCCCGGTCACGGCGAGGTAAAACTGCGACTTGCCACCGGAGGCATCTGCGGCAGCGACCTGCACTATTACAATCACGGTGGATTTGGCGCGGTCCGACTGAAACAGCCGATGATCCTTGGTCATGAAGTCTCGGCCTATGTCGAGACATTGGGGGCAGGGGTCACAGGACTGGACATCGGCCAGCTCGTCGCCGTCTCACCGTCACGCCCGTGCCACACCTGCGCCTATTGCCAGGAAGGCCTGCACAATCAATGCATCAATATGCGGTTTTACGGCAGCGCCATGCCCTTCCCCCATATCCAGGGTGCGTTCCGGCAAAGCCTTGTCGCCGATGCCAGCCAATGCGTGGTAGCGGATGGACTGACAGCAGGGGAGGCGGCGATGGCCGAACCACTGGCCGTGACGTTGCACGCAACGCGCCGGGCCGGTGAAATGCTCGGCAAGCGGGTTCTGGTCACCGGTTGCGGTCCGATTGGCGTTTTGTCGATCATTGCCGCCCGGAGGGCCGGGGCAAAGGAAATCGTCGCCACCGATCTCTCGGATTTTACGCTGACACTTGCCAAAGCGGCGGGTGCTGACCGGGTGATCAACACCGCAGCCCAGCCGGACGGCCTTGCAGAATACACTGTGGGTAAAGGCACATTCGACGTGCTTTACGAATGCACCGGCGTTGCCTCGGCGCTGGCTGGCGGAATTTCCGCCATGCGTCCACGCGGTGTCATCATGCAACTCGGACTTGGTGGCGACATGACCCTGCCGATGATGGCCATTACCGCCAAGGAGCTTGACCTGCGCGGCTCATTCCGTTTCCACAGTGAATTTGCCGTCGGAGTGGAACTGATGCGCAAGGGACTGATCGACGTCAAGCCGCTGATTACCCATACGGTTCCCTTGGAGGATGCGCTTTCCGCCTTCACCATCGCGTCCGACAGAAGCAAGGCTATGAAAGCTCAGATTGCCTTTTCCTGAGGAGGCTCTGAAGGCGAGGATGCGTCAGCATGTCAGAGACTTGGTATAAAATGGCATCAGGCCGACGCAACTACCACTTCGGCTTCCTTCAGCTTGCGCTTTTCCGCATATTTCTGGGCGATCACCGCGCAAGCCATCAGCTGGATCTGATGAAACAGCATCAACGGCATGACGATGGCACCGATGCTTTGTCCGGCAAAAATCGCGCTGGCCATCGGCACGCCGGAGGCCAGGCTTTTCTTCGAGCCACAGAAGGTGATGGCGATTTCATCCTCCTTGGAAAAACCGAGCAACCGGCTGCCGAAGGTGGTGATGCTCAGGGCCAATGCCAGCAAGACGATATCGACCACCACGACCGCGCCAATATCCGCGAGTGAGAAATGCTTCCAGATCCCCTCGATGACTGCCTCGCTGAAGGCGGCATAAACCACCATCAGGATTGAGCCGCGATCAATTGGCGACAGCAAGGATTTGCGCGCCCTGACCCAATTGCCGATAAAGGGTTGCAACAGCTGCCCCACAATGAACGGAAGCAGCAATTGCACGAAGATTTGCAAGACAGCATCGAGCGAAATCCCGCCATGGCCACCGGCCGATAGCAGCAACCCGCAGAGCAGGGGGGTGAGGATCATGCCGAAAATATTCGATGCCGAGGCTGAACAGATCGCCGCCGGCACATTGCCCCCTGCCATGGAGGTAAAGGCGATAGACGATTGGACGGTCGATGGCAGGACACAGATATAAAGAATGCCAAGATAAAGCGAGGACGGCAGGAAACCCTGCACGAAAAACCCCAGTCCGAGGCCGAGCAAAGGAAAGATCACGAAGGTCACGGCCAGGATCGACAGATGCAGGCGCCAATGCAACATGCCGGCAATCACGACATCCCGCGACAGGCGGGCGCCATGCAGAAAAAACAGCGCTGCAATCGCAACTTTCGTTGCCCAGCCGAAATAAACCGCCGGCTGGCCGCTGATCGGCAAGACTGAAGCCAGAGCCACTGTACACACAAGCATCAGGGTGAATTTATCGGGTAAAAACCGCGTCATGATCGCCGCTCATCCATTCTTCACTGACAACGCGAAGGCTATGGCGCCTCTTGGCAATTGTCATATGTTAACTATTTCAAGCGTTAGGGAGTAGGCCATTCATATCGACGATGCAAACCCCACTGATGCACATCTGCCATCACTTTTCAGCGTTTCAAACAAATCCGGCCTTACATCCGGCTCGTTTTCTGAAGACGGATCAAAGGGATCAAACGCTTGAAATAGTCGCAAACACAATACCTCACCCAAGTTCAACGCAGCGTGACGGTCCCAAAAGGAACAAATGCCGTGAAGTGATGTTGATAGCAGCAACGCATAATTGCCGCATAGAAAGCGCAGGAATGCAGCAATGAAAGCAAAGCAGCAGGGTTCTTGGACCCATCGACAACGCCTCAAAAGCGATCTGCCAAAGAGACAGCAAGCCAGGCACGACGAGCAACCCGTCCAGGACCATCAGCCGAAGAGGAGCCTCATTAGGCAAGGGAAAACGTCATGCAATGCGCCGGACCGGAAACTCTAGAAAGCGGGAACACATTACCGTGACAACACAGGTTTTTGCAGATACGGACTGGCTGATCCAATGGCAACAGCATGGCACAACGGGCGAAGAAGCAATCGCCAGGTTCCTCCACCTGCCAGCCCTCGAAGTCGATGACATGATCGGCATGTGGGTCGGCCAGGAGTTAGCGACAAATCATCCCATAGATGGCCTGATGCCGCCTTTCGGTTGGCACGGCAAGAATTTCGTCTCTGCTGACGAAGGTCATCCGCTTATCATGCGCGACCGCTTCGGTTTTTATCCGTTAAACCCATTCTTCATTCCGCTGCGGCTTTTGCTTGCGTCACCCAGGTTGTTCAATAACGCGGTGGGAAGAACAGTAGTTCGTAATCTGGGACGGTTTTTTGCCTCTGGCCGGCCAAAAGCAAGACTAAGGCCCGTCGCACTGGGCGGCACTGTCAGCGCAGCGATGATCTATGACGAAAAGCCAATCATTGACCATTTCCGCCGTATTGATGACCGCCGCTGTCTCGGATTGATGGAGCATCGTGATTTCGACAGGCCATTCTTCTTTTTGTTAACCCGCGAGTGACACGCATACTTTTGCCCGCACAAGACCCGGTCGGCGTTGACAGATGTCAACCTGTCAACTTTTGGCCGAGCACCATCATGCGATAATCAGTTGTCGTTATTTCCCGTACCACCGATCGTGCTGGTCGTTGCCATTGAAACAGGGTCGCTGGCCGGAAAAGTATCTTCCAGCGCATCGTTGAGATCGCGGTCACCCTCATCCCGGCGGGCTTGGTCGGCGTGGCGTGTACCTCCCTCAACAACTTCTTTCGTGCTGATTTCCTCCAGCAACGACCTGGCTGCTTCCGGCGCATTTTCGCGCGTCAGAGGCCGGTCCTCGCTTTGTTTCAGCTGTACGGACACCACATCACCACTGTCGGAAACGAATTCGACATTATATCCGGACCGTCCGCCCTTTTCAGGATGTACCAAGGTGCCAATCAATTCCATTGTCTTCTCCTTTGACCCACTGTCTTCTCTTCGCGTTTGACGCTCGGGTCGAAAACAGATGGGCAAGGGTTATTGTTCCTGAAAAAGCGATAGATCCTTATCTGCCAAGGGTGTTGAGCGACGGTGCGATTATTGCGTTCTGCCTATCCGCAAGTCAGCGATGAAAATTTCACTAAACGACCGCTATTTGGGGAACAGAAACGGCAGATTTCACGTTAGAGGGGTGGTCAATGGGAGATAGACGATGAAGCCATCCGACAAAGAGTGGATCGAAAAGCGAGCCTATAGCCTTTGGGAAGAAGAGGGCAAGCCGCACGGGAAAGACGACGTCCATTGGCAACAGGCCCATCGCGAATTTCACGACCTTTCGCAATCCGCGCAAAAGGCCAAGGCAGGCGCGCTCAAGCGCGCGAGCCAAGCCGCCAAAACGCAGACTGCCAAGGCTCCAACGACCAAAACGCTGGCCGCCAAGACCAGACAGAGCCCAGAAGCTGAGATGGCCGATGTGCCGCAAGATCCAAAACCTGCCGCAGCGACGAAACGCAAGCGAAAGATAATCTGATGGCACCTGTTTTTTCAGACCGACAGGACACGGCGATCGCTGCGGCTGGAATCCGCTGCCTTCCGCAACGCATGCAGAAAGGCAATGTCATCGATCAGAGTCTGCGCTCGCTTTCCGTCACATCGGAAATTTTTCCACTCGTTAAAACTGGCGGTCTCGGCGATGTCACGGGCGCTCTGCCAAAGGCGCTCGCCAATTTCGGTGTCGCCACCCGGACGTTGATTCCAGGCTATAGCAATGTCCGCAGATTGATCCGGGACCAGCCGCCGCTTTTGGTGTTCGAAGATCTCCTTGGCGAATCCGCCGCGCTTTACGCCGCCAGCATCCACGGCCTCGACCTTTTCATACTCGATGCGCCGCAATTGTTCGACCGGCCGGGTGGCCCTTATGTGGACGAGAACGGCCTTGACCATCATGACAATTGGAAGCGATTTGCGGTCCTGTCTCTGGCAGCAGCCGAAATTGCCGCCGGTAGCCTGCCAGGCTGGGTTCCCGATGTCGTTCACACCCATGACTGGCAAACCGCTCTCACCTCCGTCTACCTGCGGCACATGGATTGCACGACGCCTGTGGTTTTGACCATTCACAATCTGGCATTCCAGGGCCAGTTCAACGCCGCCCTGCTGCCCTTGATTGGACTGCCGCCAAGCGTGATGTCAACGGACTGCATGGAGTATTATGGCGATATCAGCTATCTGAAGGGTGGTCTGATGACGTCAAGCATGATCACCGCCGTCAGCCCGACTTATGCCCGGGAAATCCTTTCGCCGCGCTTTGGCATGGGCCTTGAAGGCGTTCTCAAGCAGCGCAAGGACAAGCTGCGCGGTATCGTCAATGGGATCGATCCGGAAATCTGGAACCCGGCCACCGATCCGCATCTGTTCTCCCGCTTTGACCAGAAAACGATCGGCCTCAAGCGATTGAACAAGGTGGACTTGCAAAACCAGTTTGGCCTCGACAACGATGATGGTCCGCTCTTTGCCGCCATTACCCGTATCACATGGCAAAAAGGCATGGATATGCTGGCAGAAGCCGCCAGCGAGATCATTGATGGTGGCGGTAAGCTGATCGTGCTCGGGCAGGGGGATCGTGCGCTGGAACAGGCGCTGATCGAGACGGCACAGCGCTTTCCTGGCCGCATGGCAGTCAAGATCGGCTATGATGAGGAAACCGCGCATCGCATTCACGGTGGTGCCGATTCCATCATTCAACCATCGCGTTTCGAACCCTGCGGCCTGACCCAGCTTTATGCTCTGCGCTATGGCTGTGTGCCGGTGGTGTCACGTACTGGAGGGCTGGCGGAAACCATTATCGATGCCAATGACGCAGCAATGTCTGCGAAGGCGGCAACCGGTTTCCAGTTCGACCAGATCACCACCGACGGTCTGCGCCACGCGCTTCGTCGGGCGTTGGACGCCTATGCCGTACCCCGCCATTGGCGGCGGTTGCAGCTTCAGGCCATGCGGGCACATTACAGCTGGGAGCGCAGCGCCGAACAATATGCCGCCCTTTATAATGCCGTCACTCATCGCCGTATCCCGGCGCGGACCAAGCCGGCTCGGAGCCTGCATTCATGACGGACGCAACGCCGGAAACCATGCGGGGGCGTATCAACGCCCACCGCGAATTGCTGATTTCACTTCTGACGGCAAGCCTGCAAGGACCTGAGGCATTCAAGGATCTGATCCGTAGTCTCGAACAGGAAAGCCACCTCAGCGACGGCCAGGAAGATCCCGGCGCGGTTCCAAACCGCGCGCTTTCCGAAGCTGCTGCCAAGGCGCGCGAAACCCGCGATATTCTTCAGGCAGCCAAGGCCCGCGCGGCAGACACACGCACAGAACCGCTCTCCTGAATCAGAAGAGCAGGCCTTCCGGATGGCTAACTTTCCATCACAAAATCGACTTGCCTGGTAAAACAGCGGATAAAAGCTTGCCGCTGAGCGCCAAGCTTTTATGGTTGGCGGGTGTTTATTGTCAAAGGTGCCCCCATGACCGTTTCCCCCAATTCATCCGCCGCACTTTGGTCGATCATCGATACCAAGACGCCTGTCTTTATCGCCTTGAGCGACCGGATCTGGGGCATGCCGGAAACCTGCTATATGGAAGAATCGTCCGTCGCAGAGCATGTCGCCATGCTGAAGGCCGAAGGATTTCGTGTCAGCGAACAATTAGCCGGCATACCCACCGCCGTGATGGGCGAAGCAGGGGAGGGCGGTCCCATCATTGCGTTTCTCGGCGAATATGATGCCCTGTCCGGCCTGAGCCAAGAAGCAGGCGTCGCTGAACATAAGCCAATTGCCGCAGGTGGTAACGGCCATGGCTGCGGCCACAACCTGCTCGGCTCCGCAGCTCTCTTGGCCGCTGCTGCCCTGAAAGACTGGCTGAAGGAAAAGGGCTTGCCCGGACGGGTGCGCTATTATGGTTGCCCGGCCGAAGAGGGTGGAGCCGCCAAGGCCTTTATGGTCAGGACAGGGGCGTTCGAAGGTGTCGATATCGCCATCAGTTGGCATCCAAACTCCTTCGCTGGCGTGCAGCGCACCACCTCGCTTGCCAATTCCCGTGTTGATTTCACTTTCCGGGGGAGGGCGGCTCATGCCGGATCAAACCCCGATCTGGGGCGTAGCGCTCTCGATGCGGTGGAACTGATGAGCGTCGGCGTCAATTATATGCGCGAACATATGCCGTCCGATTGTCGCGTACACGCCGCTATTCTGGATGCAGGCGGCATTTCACCCAATGTCGTCCAGGCCCATGCCAAGGTTCGCTATCTGATCCGCGCCCCGGAACTGCAAGGCATGAAGACCCTTGTGGAACGGGTCAAGAAAATTGGCGAGGGCGCGGCATTGATGACCGAAACCCGGCTGGAAACACAGGTGATCAGCGCCGTTTCCAACGTGCTGACCAATGGTCCGCTGATGGCGGCCATGCAGGAGGCATGGGAAGAACTCGGCCCACCACCTTTCGATGCGGCGGACCGGGCTTTTGCAGAAACAATCCGCGCCGTCTTGACGCCGGAAGAAAAGTCGGCGCCCTGGCGCTTCGAGGGCCTGCCGGAGCGCGATATCCCGCTTGCCGATTTCATCCTGCCCGCCCATGACCGCACGCCGCTATTGACCGGATCAACCGATGTCGGCGATGTCAGCTGGGTGGTGCCAACCGTCCAGGCCGATGGGCCAACCTGCGCCATCGGCACACCGTTCCATACCTGGCAATTGGTGACGCAGGGGAAAAGTCCGCTGGCGCACAAGGGCATGGTGGCCGCGGCAAAGGTCATGGCCGCCACAGGCCGCGCCGCCTTCGAAAGCGAACAGTTACGCGAAGCCGCACTTGCCGATCTCGTCGCCCGTCGCAAGGGCCAGCCCTATCAAAGCCCCTTGCCCGCCGACGCCGAACCGCCAATCGTTGAAATGGGTGGCCGTAAGTAAGAGGCCGTATCCAGATCTCTTTCATCAGCCTACCTCCTTAAAGCTTTCTCGGATTTGTTCGGCGTAGCCCCCCCAGCCACCCGGACAAATTCCTAGTCTATTGCTTGACCCAGTTTGGGTAACGTTATAACGACACATCATATCGATATAGTTTGAAAACGGACTTGTGCGGAACCGCAACCCATGTCAGTGATAGATCCAAATGGTGCTGTGGCCTTGCAAAGAAGGCTGCGGCTGAAAAGGGAATACGGTGAGGCTTACCCAAAAGGGACCGAAACCGTGGCTGCCCCCGCAACTGTGAGCGGCGAGTGGGCCTGCACGATGCCACTGGCGATAAGCCGGGAAGGCGCAGGCCAACAGCGACCCGCAAGCCAGGAGACCTGCCATTTAGATGTTCAACCGCAACGGACGGGGTGTTCCGATGGCAGCGATAAAACTTCAGGTCCGCCGAGAGGCGTGGCCATTCGTTCCTTTTTCAGACGATCCGGCCCGAAGCGGGTCACGTCTGATGTCCGGTTTAGCGATGCAGGCTCCTGCATGAGCTGTGACGGTCATGGTGCCTCACTTGAGGTGAGGGGGCTCAGCTATGGGCCAACTGGCGCGCGATCCCTGATAAAAAACGTAGATTTTACGCTTGCCGCTGGTGAGCGTCTGGCCATTATCGGCCCGAATGGCGCTGGCAAGACATCCCTGCTGCGCTGCCTTTATCGTGCCGTGCGCCCCAGTGAGGGCAGGGTGCTGCTCGACGGGCAGGATCTATGGACAATCGATCCGCGGACGGTCGCTCGCCGGATCGCCGTCGTGGTCCAGGAAATGCCAGCAGATTTTCCTTTCACCGTCGAAGATATCGTCATGATGGGCCGAATTCCCTGGCAGAAAAGCGCATGGAAAAGGTCGCAGGGTACCGGAGACGACAAAGCCAGAGCGCTGCATGCCATGGATCACCTCCATGTCACCGATCTGGCGCGACGTGGTTTTGCAACTTTGTCAGGCGGCGAAAAGCAACGCGTTCTCGTCGCAAGGGCGCTGGCGCAAGACCCGCAATTGCTCATTCTGGATGAGCCATCCAACCATCTCGATATTCGCAACCAATTGGAAATTCTCGATCTGCTGCGTGGTCTCGGCATTACCATCGTCACCACACTGCATGACATCAATCTTGCCGCAGGCTTTGCCACAAGAGCAATCATCCTGAAGGACGGACAGATGATTGCCGAGGGCTGTCCGCGCGATGTGCTGACCGCAGACCATCTGTCCGCAGCCTTCACCGTTCAAACTCATGTCCACAGCCTGGATGGCGGCGCCACCCGCAATTTTTCCTTCGCGCTCAGTGCCTGATCTGCAACCCATTGGACCATTTATGAAAAACGCTCTTCTCACTTTCGCGCTCTCAACCTTTCTTGCAGCAGTCAACCTCACCGCAGCCGCAGCGGAACCCGTGACCGTCAAGAGCTGTAACCGTGAGGTTACCTTTGATACAGCCCCGCAACGCGCCGTTTCCAATGACGTCAACCTGACCGAAATGATGCTGGCGCTGAAATTACAGGACCATATGGTCGGCTATACTGGGGTCTCCGGCTGGAAGACGCTGGACGAAAAATTGCGCGACGGCGTCAGCCAATTGCCGGAACTATCGCCGAAATATCCGAGCAAGGAAGTCCTGCTCAATGCCAATGCGGATTTCTATTTCGCCGGCTGGAATTATGGCATGAAGGTCGGCGGCGAGGTGACGCCAGACACCCTCAGCCCATTGGGCATCAAGGTCTATGAACTGACCGAAAGCTGCATTCACATCATGGCCAAGGCCAAGCCAACCATGGACGATATGTTCATTGACCTCATCAATTTGGGCCGGATATTCCGGGTCGAAGACAGGGCAGACGCATTGGTTGCAGGCTATCGCCAGCAATTGGCGAAAATCCAGGCCAAAATCAGTCAAGCCGACAAGCCAGCAACCGTTTTTGTCTATGATTCCGGTGAACAGAAGCCGTTCACATCAGGCCGCTTCGGCATTCCGACCGCGATGATCGAAGCTGCTGGCGGCGTCAATATCATGGATGACGTGCAGAAAAGCTGGACGGAAGTGTCATGGGAACCGGTGATCGAGCGGAATCCGCAGGTGATTATCATCGTCAACTATGGCGAGGTGACCGCGCAGCAGAAGATCGATTATATGAAGCATAACCCTGCCTTCCAGAATATCGACGCCGTGAAAAATGATCGTTTCGTTGTGCTTGACTATGTCGAGGCAACGCCGGGACCGCGCAATATCGATGCCATCGCCCGGCTGGCCCAAGCCTTTCATCCGCAAAGTCTGTAAGTCTTGACTTTCATTAGACGTATATGTGTGCCGATCCTGCTGGTACTGACGATCCTTATCGTCGTCAGTGCCGGTATTTCACTGGGCGCTGCTCCCATTCCTGTTGCCACCGTCTGGAAGATCCTTGCCAATCATCTGGTCCCGGGCAGTTTTACGGTGGATTGGCCAGCGGGGCGAGTGAGCATCGTCTGGGATGTTCGATTTCCACGCGTGCTACTCGGTGGACTTGTCGGGGCTGGGCTGGCGCTAACCGGGGCGGTGCTACAACCAGCGACCCGCAATCCACTCGCCGATCCGCATCTGCTCGGCGTCTCCTCCGGCGCTGCCTTCGGTGCAATCCTCGCTTTGCTGCATACCGGCATGGTCTTCGGACTGCTGACCGTACCGCTTTTCGCATTTGGCGGGGCGCTGCTCGCCACCGCCACGGTGGGACTGGTAGCCGGATTGACCCGCAGCCTTCAGGCCGACCGGCTGGTGCTGTCGGGCGTGATTGTCGGGTTTTTCTTTACCGGGCTCGGCAATCTCCTGGTCTTTCTCGGAGATCCCCGCGCCACCCAAACCGTGACCTTCTGGATGCTGGGTGGGCTCGGCCTTGCCCAATGGCAGCATCTGATTTACCCCGCCGCCGTGCTCGCCGGTGGACTTTGCTATCTCCTGCCCAATGCGCGCTTGCTGAATGCCTTGGCCATGGGCGATGAGACGGCGGCGACCCTGGGCGTACCCGTCGCTCGGTTTCGCCTGACGCTGTTTGTGATCTCGGCCCTGATAACAGGGACAATGGTCGCTTTTTCAGGTGCCATCGGCTTTGTCGGCCTGATGGTTCCCCATATGGTGCGAGCACTGGCAGGATCAGACAATGTCCGCGTCCTGCCGCTCTCGGCGCTGACGGGCGCATTGGTGCTGATCCTCGCCGATCTCGTGGCAAGACTGGCCGTTGCACCGGAGGACATGCCGATTGGCATCGTCACAGGTCTCGCCGGATGCCTTGCCTTTCTCTGGATCATGCGCAAGGCCCGACCCGGGGTGTAGACGGTTAGTCTACGCAGACAGAGCCTTGGACAATTGGTGTATATGCGCCGCGCCAATGCCGCAGCACCCGCCAATCATCGTCGCACCCGCATCGGCCCAATCGCAGGCAAAGCGGCAATAGGCATCGTCGGTCAGGTCGGCGCGGGTCTCATGCAGGCCTTCATTCGCTGCGGCCTCCCCCTGCTCACCTTCAAAGGCATTGGCATAGACACCGATGTCCAGAGAAACACCTTTTTCCCGGAATGTTGCTGCCGCCACATCCACGGCCGCCTTCATCACTTCCGGCTTGCTGCAATTGAACAGCAGCGCCGATGCGCCAGAGCCAGCCGCCCAAAGAGCCGCATCCTCAACCAGTTCGCCGGAGCGAAGCTTCGGTTGACCTCCAGCGTCCTGTCCCGCTTCATCGGCCAGTGTAAACGAAATCCAGAAGGGCTTGCCTGTTGCTGCAACCGCTTTTTGAACGGCTTCGCCTTCGGCGATCAGGCTGAGGGTTTCTCCAAGCCACACATCGACGAAGGGCGCAAGGTTGGCGACGAGGACATTGAGATAGGCATCAACTCTCGAAGGATCGAAATTCTGCGGCTCATAGGAACCGAAGATCGGTGGCAAAGACCCGGCCACGAGCACCTTTCGACCCGAGGCATCCGCCGCCTGCCGTGCCAACTCACCCGACAAGGCAATCAGCGACGGGCCTTCACTCCGAAACCGTTCTTCGCCAATGTGAAACGGCACCAGTGCGTAACTGTTGGTGGTCACCACATCCGCACCCGCCGCAATGAATTCCGCATGCACCTGGCGAACGATGTCAGGCGCATCAATCAGGGCCAGCGCCGACCATTCCGGCTGCTTCAACTCCGCACCGAGCCGAAGAAGTTCACGGCTCATGCCGCCGTCGAGAATACGAACCTTTGTCATACATATAGTCCTGTTGGTTATCGCCGGATTGGAACCTGCGCCTCGACCACCCGGAAGCAACGGGCAATGATCGCGGTAAGAGCGAGATAGAAGAGGGTAACGACGATCAGCGGCTCATAGACGAGCAGCGTATCCTGGCGCACCTTGTAGGCAACCGCATAGAGATCCATAACCGTCACGGTAAAGGCGAGGGGGGTCGCCTTCAACTGCATGACCACTTCCCCGGCAATGGTGGGGAGGGCGATGCGGATAGCACGCGGCAACCAGACACGCCGAATGAGCGTGAAGCGTCCCATGCCGAAAGCACGGCCCGCCTCAAGTTCGCCCTTAGGCACGGCCAGCAATGCGCCGCGCAAAACTTCGGCCTCATAAGCCGCGTAATTGAGCGTGAAACTGACCGCCGCAAAGAAAAATCCTTCCCGTAGCAGCGGCCAGATCAGACTTTGACGAATGCCCGGGATCATCGGCAGCAATGATCCGACGCCGTAATAAAGCAACCAGAGCTGAATCAATAGCGGCGTACCACGAAAAAACGTCGAATAGCCGCGCGCAAGGACACGCGCGACCGGTCCGCCGCTGACCTGCGCAAAGGCGAGGCCAATGGCCATTACGAATCCGGGAACGACCGAAATCACCAGCAATGCAAGCGTTTGCCATGCTCCGGTGAGCAGCAACGGCCAGTAATTGCCTATCCAGGAGAAATCCATCACATCTCCTAGGACAGCAGCGGCTGACCACGCCGTACCCGGCGCTCGATCAGCTTGAAGAACAGGTTGGAAACGAGAGTGATGGCGAGATAGAGCAGGGCGGCAGCCAGGAAAAACAGGAAATAATGCTTGGTACTCGCCCCCGCCAGCCGGGTCGCAAGCGCCAGTTCCTGATAGCCGACAACGGCAACAAGCGCGCTATCCTTGGTGACAGCCATCCACAAATTGGCAAGGCCAGGCAGGGCGTTGGGCAGCAGCGCCGGCAAAGTAACCCTACGAAACCGCAGAAGCGGCGACATGCCGAAGGCTTTTGCCGCCTCACTTTGACCAACCGGGATCGCCAGGATAGCCCCCCTGAGCACTTCAGTCATGTAAGCACCTTGGACCACACCCAGAACCGCAATCGCCGCAATCAATCCATTGACTTCAACCATTGGCATGCCAAATGCCTGCAATAGTCGGTTAAGTCCATCGGTGCCTGCATAATAAAGACCGACGATCAGGATCAGTTCCGGCACGGCGCGCACCGCTGTCGTGTAGACATCGAGCAATCCGAGCAGCAGGCGGTTGCCAGACAGCTTGCCCAAAGCCCCGCCAATCCCAATCACCAGCCCTATCAGAAAAGCCCCCGCCGAAATGATAAGCGTTGCCCCGGCACCCCATAGCAGCGTTCCGCCCCATCCGGGGGGATAGGGAGAAAGCAGATCGAATATGCTCGGGGAAACTGCCATTTACGTAAGTTTCCGTTTACTTACCATAGATGTTGAAATCGAAATATTTCTTGGTGATCTCATCATATTTGCCGCTGGCCCGGACAGCGGCCAGCGCCGAATTCAGCTTTGCCTTCAAAGCGGTATCGTCCTTGCGCAAACCGCCACCCACGCCTGAACCAAGCACCGCGGCATCATCGGCGACATCGCCCATATTGGCGCAGCAATCCTTGCCGGCATCACTCTTGACAAAAGTGTCGAGCACGATGGAATCGCCGAAGACGTAATCGATCCGTCCAGCGGACAGGTCCTGAAAGGCTTCATCCAGCGTTTGGTAGGTCTTTTCCGAGGCAACCTTGGAAAAATACTTTTTGTAATATTCAGACTGAATGGTGGATACCTGAATACCGATGGTCTTGCCCTTGACGTCATCAGCGCTGGCGCCAGGCTTCATGTCCTTCATACCGATCAGCCGGCTGGGGGTATTGTAATATTTATCTGTGAAATCGATCACCTTTTTACGCTCATCGGTAATCGACATGGAAGACCAGATCACGTCGAACTTCTTGGCGCCCAAAGCCGGGATCAACCCATCCCAGGACAGTTCGACGATAGAGCACTTCTCCTTCATCTCAGCGCAAACAGCGTCCATCAGGTCAATTTCCCAACCCTGCCATTTGCCGCTCGCATCCTTGGCGAAGAAGGGCGGATAGGATTCATTCATAACACCAAAACGCACATCGGCCTGCGCCGAAAAAGCGGAAAAGGCAAAGGCAGCGCTGGCCAACAGCAGCGGGAAGAATTTCATAGAAAACTTTCTCCAGGTTGAATTCAAAATTTTCAAAGATGCAGTCAGGCGCCGATCCCGCCGGTAAATTCTCGACACCGGTCGCTGAACGGATTGCCGAAGACCTGTTCAGGCGGTCCCTGCTCCTCAATCCGGCCCTGATGCAAAAACAGGACATGGCTGGAAACATCGCGGGCAAAGCGCATCTCATGGGTGACGATCAGCATGGTGCGGCCTTCCTCGGCCAGATCCCGAATGACCTTCAGGACCTCACCGACCAATTCCGGATCGAGCGCCGATGTTGGCTCATCGAATAACATGACGGCAGGTTCAACGCAGAGCGCCCGCGCTATAGCCGCACGTTGTTGCTGCCCGCCCGAGAGGAAAGCCGGATAGGCATCGCGCTTATCGTAAAGACCAACCTTATGCAGCAACGCTTCGGCACGTTCGATGGCTTCCGCGCGCTTGACGCCCATCACATGCACCGGCGCTTCGATAACATTCTCCAAAACTGTGCGATGCGCCCAGAGATTGAAATTTTGAAACACCATCCCAAGTCCGGTCCGCAACCGCTCGACCTGACGCCAACTGGCGGGCCGTGGCTCACCACGCCGCCCAATCTTGATGGCAATCTCTTCGCCATTGACAACGATACGCCCTCGATCCGGCATTTCCAGGAAGTTGATGCAGCGCAGGAACGTGCTTTTTCCAGACCCGGAGGACCCAATGATCGAAATAACGTCGCCTTTTGCGGCACGCAACGATAGGCCCTTCAGAACCGCATGCGCGCCGAAGCTCTTGTGGATGTCTTCCACCTCAAGGGCGAAACCGCCGCCATCTGTCATACAGGTTCCAGTCTTCAAATTGCTTGGCACAATAATGGCTTATCCGCGCAGTTTATGCGCGCAATTTCGAACCAGACTGCATAATTACCGCAGAAAATCCTTGCATAAAGCGGTTAATCCCTGGAAAAAGAGCGTGAAACGCACCCTTGGAGGATCAGCCATATGGACCATTTGGATCGGTTCGATCGCCAGATCATCGATATCATTCAGCGAAATTGTCAGCTGAAGGCAGAGATTATTGCCGAACAGATCGGGCTTTCTCTATCGGCGGTCCAAAGACGTCTGAAACGGCTGCGGGAAGAAGGGATCGTCAAAAGCGAAGTGGCGGTGGTTGACCGCAAAATGACCGGCCATCCTATGGTATTTATCGTCGGCATGGAGATCGAGCGCGACAATTACGATGCGCTCGCCCGCTTTCGCACCTGGTCGGAACGGCAGGATCACATTCAGCAGGTTTACTATGTCACGGGTCAGGTCGATTTGATTGCAATCATCACCGCCCGTGACGTTGAGCATTACGACGATATCGCTGCCCTTATCATGGCCGAAAACCCGCAAATACGCCGAATGCATACCAATGTCGTGCTGCGGGATATCAAGCTCGGACTATTCGTACCGATGGCGAAATAGCGGTAATCTCCTTCACCATCGGTAGACCCGCTAAAACGCCCAGGTCAGCAGGTTTCCAGCGGCGGTGACAAGATAATAGGTCACGACACCGGCACCAGCGGCAACGAAGAGTGAAAAAATCACCACAAGGCCGTCTCGTTCTGCAAGAGCGATAGCGATAAGAACAATTGCAAGCGCTGGAGCGGTATTGCCAAAAGGAATTGGCAGGGAGATCAGAACCGCCAGCACGAGAATCGGCAGCGCCAGGATCATTCGTGCCGTCTTGCCGGTGAGAAACGGAAGACGCCCGGCGATCAGCCAGCTCTCGAGTTTCAGCACCCAGGGCCGTCCGAGCCGCACCATTGTTTCCACGACCTTGAGCGACACGGTTTGCCGCGCAATGAAGTCCGGAAGCCAGATCCGGTCTGCGCCATACAGCATTTGCACGGCAACGAATGCCAGGCAGGTGCCGAAAACCATTCCGAAAGGACCGGGCAGGGGGACAAGGGTCGGCAGGCAAAGCACCAGCAAGGTGAAGGCTATCCCAATTCGACCCCGCCGACCGATCAGTTCACCGATGGAAATACCACCACGCAAACGAGCAGTTTCCAGCACTTCCAGCAGAAACCCGGAGCCCCGCACAATGTCGTCACTTGCGGCAGGACCCTGCTGTCGAGACATCATCATCATATTAATCCGTACAACCGCTATCCCGCAGCGCTTGCTGATGCGAGGAGCGCAACACAACGTGAATATCGGCTGTGCTGATAGCCAGCTGAGCCGATGCGAAATCTGCATGAAGTTTTTCAACAAGATCGAGATCACCGGGCAATCGATGATCCTCTACATGCAGCGCCTGGGCGTAAAGCACCAAATCCTGGCCGCGCAATCCCAGGCGCTCTCCGGCCCAGAACCCAGCCAGAACATTCCGACGGGCACGGATTGTGAAGGTGGTATCGTCCTTTGGGCACCAATCCGGCCCTGAAACGCTCTGAACCATCGCATGTCCTCTGTCGTGAAGTTTTGTCATAACTTGTCCTTGTTCAAATCGTCTATACATCGCCGCCGGTCTCAGATCCAAGCAATGAAAGGGCGGTCCGACACTCCGGTGAAATTTCCGAAACAACCGCAACCGGCGTAGTCCAGCCTAAAGAAATCTGTAAGCCAGAACGCACAGCCCAGCTTGGGCTATCGAGCGCCTGTTGTAATAATTTGGGAGCTGAATCTCGCACGCATGTTTGCGCCTGTTCTATTGTAGTTGCCGATGCATTCATCGACGCCAGGCGACTGCGAAGATCCGCCTCTATCGGGTCGATAAGAAAAAAGCTGATCAGAGTCGCAAAGATTTCCGTAAACACAACCCTGCTCCTAGCGCACGATATTCAAAAGCTTAGGGGCGGGGGTGCGGTAACGGCAGTCACGCCCGGCGCGGTATGACATGTTTATCGCCATCGATGACAAGCAATTGAAATGAAAATAAGCGCGTGAACCAGCTGGCAAAACCAAGACCATGGCTACAATCCTATGCCGGCGCATGTGTCGAAAACGGTCCGACATCGCAGAAGCGCCGGCGGCTGCTGCCAGAGGGGCCCGGACCACGGGTTGGACTGAAGATGGCGCCGTAAGCCGACTGTTTCAAGGCGCAGATTCGGCGATTTCATGGAATTTTCAGTCTGAAAATGGACAGTTATCCAAGACCTATATCGTGCAAAGCCTGTTTTCAGAAGAAAAAGGCAGCGCGTCGCGATTCCTGTTGTTGCGTTTATGCGATACAAGACAAAGGAAACCATCCGGAGCAAAGCCGAGGCCGCATCGCATGACCGAGAACAGCTATTTCACAAATTACGGGGGCCTGCCGCCTCAAACCCAGTTGCTTTCTGGCAAGGCCGTTTTCAAAACCGCCTATGCCGTCATTCCAAAGGGCGTGATGAGCGACATCGTCACCAGTCTTCTTCCGCATTGGGAAAAGACCCGCGCCTGGATTATCGCCAGACCCATGACTGGATTTTCCGAAACCTTTTCGCAATACGTGATGGAAATCCAACCGGGAGGGGGCAGCACGCGACCGGAACCGGATGCCAATGCGCAAACAGCCATTTTTGTTGTCGAAGGTGCGTTCACGCTTACACTTGGCTCAGCTGCGCATAATCTTCGTGCCGGGTCTTTCGCTTTTCTGCCGGCCGGATCGACGTGGACAGTTCTCAACACCAGCGATGCTCCGACAAAATTCCATTGGGTTCGCAAGACATTCCAACCGGTAGACGGATTGGAGCCACCACCAGCAATCTTCACCCATGAAGACGAGCATGAGATTGCCATGATGCCGAACACCGGCGGCGCCTGGGGGACGACCCGGTTCATCGATCCAAATGATATCCGCTATGACTTCCACCTGAATATCGTCAGCTTCCAACCTGGCGGCATCATTCCGTTCATGGAAACCCATGTGATGGAACACGGCCTCTATGTCCTGGAAGGCAAAGCCGTCTATCGACTGAACGACGACTGGGTTGAGGTCGAGGCCGGTGACTTCATGTGGTTGCGCGCCTTCTGCCCACAAGCCTGCTACGCTGGCGGTCCCGGCAGGTTCCGCTATCTGCTATACAAGGATGTCAACAGGCACGCCCGTTTGTGGTCTTGAGCGAGCTCAGCTCATGCCTGGGAAAATCGAAATGCGAGGGGTGGATATCCCTTCGCATTTCAAGGATGAACCCACCTGGTCAAATTATTAAAATTGATAATCAACATTATGGAACTAATGGAGTATTAATCGACGCGCAGTCAAATTTGCATCGTAACAAGGAGCGGCAGATGATCAGACGCTTGACGTGCCAAAGGTGTGTCGATGACCCGTGCGTCAAGGATATTCAATCCACCTGATGTCAGAATGTGGTCCAGCCGCAGGAATGGAAACCGAGATGGAAATGTCGGCTTCGGCCGACTGAGATTATCGGACTTGAGGTTAGCTTTCGTGGCATCGGCCAATCTTGCCGTCAAGAGTTTGAAAGCTTTGGAATTCGGCACAGCGTTCAAGTCGGCTGCGACCGCAATGGGAGCATCTGCCTCCAGCAATGGTCCAAGCCATTCACCTCCCAAAATCGCCCTAGCCTGCTCTGCTCGCTCACCCGCCCTTAGGCCGAAATGTGTCACGCAGACGTTAACCGAAATATCTCCAATCAATACCTCTACCAACAGCGCACCCCTTTGCTCACCGCGTGATGGCAACATGCCCTGCTGGATGATCCGGGTCGGAAACCGGGTCAAAAGTGCATCGCCATATCGTTCCTCAGCGACATTCAAGGCGGAATGAAAATGTGATTGCATGGTGAGATAGCCAGCGATCACTTCCGCTTGGTCAATTCCTGACGTTCGGTTTCGGCCGACATCCACTTCCTGAAGGCAAACAATATCTGCATTGGTGGCTGCGATCACGTCGGCAATTCTGGCTGGATCAAGTCTTCTGTCTGTGCCGATACAGCTATGAATATTGTAGGTAAGGAGACGAAATATGGAGCTCATTGCGAGGGAACACCTTAGGCGGGAAATCGTTCCCTGTACCAAGAGCAACCTCGGAAACGGTTTGATGCAGAAGAAGATTTTACTAAATGGCATTTTTCTTGCCGCAACAGCAATAGCCCTTTGGCTGAGCTACCGGGCGCTGAGCAAATTTTCTCTCAACGATATCGAAACATCATTGTCTGCCATCCCTTGGACAGGTTTTGCTCTGTCGTTATTTTTCTGTGCCGTGTCCTACCTCTGTTTGACCGGCTTCGACTATCTTGGCATCCGCTATGCCGGTTCTCGTTTGTCCTGGCGCAAAGCCGCAGTCGCGTCTTTTGTCAGCCTCTCTATCGGACATAATGTCGGCTTGGCGGCGCTGTCCAGCGGTGCAGTTCGCTATCGGTATTACCGGCGCTGGGGCTTGAAAAACGAGGAAGTCGCCAAAGTAATTCTCTTTTGCGGCGCAACCGTCGGAATCGGCTTAATAGGATTGGCCGGCATTTGCCTTGCCCTGTTTCCGCAGAGTGCGGCCAAGCTCGGCGGCATGGGGAACTTCGCCGCTCGACTGATTGGATTTGCATGCCTGGCTGCAATTGGTATCTATCTCCTGGCCTCAACCTGGCTGCGCGGTGAAATACGCATATACAAATGGCGTTTCTCACTGCCAACATTGCACATAGCCCTTGCACAGGTCGCAGTTGGCATTGCCAATTTTACTGCAGTCGCCGCTTGTCTCTTTTGGCTCGCCAGATCTTCCGCTGGTTTTTTCGAAACGACAACCGCCTATGTCATGGCCAACCTCTCGGCGCTGGTTGCCCATGTTCCCGGCGGGCTCGGCGTAATGGAAGCGACCATCTCGTTCATCATGGGCAAAGACGCCTCGATAGGCGCGCTCATCGCGTTTCGCGTCGTGTATTTTTTCATACCCCTGGCAATCGGCATCCCGGTCTTTGCCATCAGTGAATGGTATTATTCGCGCCTGGAAAGCCGGGATAATTCCGCATCAAATGAAACGGTGAAAGCAGCAACTCTTTGACGCTGTCATAGGCTACATTCGCAAAAATAATAGGATTCACCATAGAAAAAGCCCTTGTGATTTACCAATCACAAGGGCTTTCCGTGTGCACAAGACTATAATTTAACTGTTGTTGGCAGACATACGCTGCTGTTGTCCATCGGCCTGGCTCAGTCCTGCCTTCGACATCGCCATGCGTCGGATTTTCTTTAGCAGGGAAAATGGAATAGAAACCAACTGCAACGGCCACCAAGGTGCTTTTGGGTCAACAAGGCCCGTAGCAAAATGCAAACTCGTTTTGCCGTTCTCGTCACCGACAGGAAAAGATCGCAGCCCACGCAGTCCAACGTTCACTCGGTCCAACGCGCGCACCAATGATCCAGATTCGTGATGGGCTTTTGCCAAATCTGTGCCCGGCAGACCAAGATGCTCACCAAGCAGACCATTTCGCATATCGGCCAAGATCTGACGTTCTTTGTCGCTATGCATTTCGATGGCGACGTCAAGTTCCGTATCAAGGCCCACCGATCTCTGGTTCAAGTTCGATGACCCGACGCGAATGAAAACATCATCGATAATAATCAACTTGGCATGGACCAGAACCTCCTCGCACTTATCATCGCTGCTCTCATCTGGGACAACTGGATAGAAAGCACGAAACCGACCAAATCGATCAGCCTGTCTAAGCTTACGGATCATTCTATCACGATTTTCACCCAGTACTTTTCTTTCAAGAAATCCATGCGAATTTAGCGTCGAAATCAACACAACCTCAGGACCATCCGGCTCACTCAATCGAGCCGCCAAAAGATCGGCGACATCTTTCGATGCAAAATATTGGCTTTCTATATAGATGAGCCTCTCTGCCCGTGAAAGGCAGTCAAGGGTCAGTTGAAGTGTCTCCCGAACGGATGTGCTTCTACGAATTGCCGGTTCGGTCCGCGCAAAAGCGATGTCACAATTGCTCAAGACATAAAGTGCAGCTGATGGAAAAGAATGATAATAGCAGCGTGCACGAACCAGATCTTCACCTGTCGCCTGCCACCACCGGCGCCTGGCGATTTCAGCTGCTACTTCGGCCGCTTCACCATCAATAGCCATTTGCACATCGTGAACCGGCTCATAGCGTTCGCCTTTCGGCGTGCAGCGTAACGGTTGATCGGCCCGGTGCTCGGGCGTATCCCACCGCTTGGCCGTAAGATCGATGCCGCCAATAAATGCCAGTGCATCGTCGATAACTACCATTTTCTGATGATGAGAACCTCGAACGGCATGCCTCGTATCGAGCCGCAAGTCGATCCTCGGATGCGACTTCAGTTCGGTTTTCCCGAGCATGCGCAGGGATTTTCCAGAATAAATCGGACCCATCGCCCAGACGAGAATGTGAATCGAAAGACGGCTATTGCCTTCGACAAGCGAAAGGAGGAACTCACCTAATGTGGGAGAAGCTGGATCTTCGGGTATAAGCTGGATGTCAGGGTTAAAATCCCAACCGATGATAAATATCTGTTCCTGAGCGCGTGACAGGGCATCCGCAAGGGCGCGAAAATATTGCGCACCATCGATCAGAAATCCCGCCTTAGATGCAACACCCGTCTTCCAGGCATTATAGCCCACTCTGATCACCTGATCGGATCCAATGCGGTGATGGCTGATGGCCTTCTCGAAACCCTGCATATTTCTATATCCCAGCCGGATGACCGCGTACCCGAATTACGCTTCAATTGCCTGCTGCATAGGTACGACCATTTTCACGGTCGGAGTTGTTTACTTACGCTTCAGGACCATAAGGTTTCGCGTCATAGACAAACGCATTGCAGTGATATTTGTTCCGCCTCGATGAGGAAAAATTCCAGGGCCCGTGGGGCAAGTCGAGGAAACCGAGACTTGAAAAGGCTGCGACGTAAACAAAGTTCCTGTCGCATCAGCCAAGTCAAATTTCCTCAGCTCCACCCAGCTTTAAGACTTGCTCCGCGGCAGGTTTTTCTCCAGCGCTTGAAGCATGGGATAAACGCTGAACTGCCCTTGCTCAGCCTTGTCACTCAACGTCCGGAGATAGCCGCCTGCGGAACGAATTGTTTCGGCTCGCTCAAGCATGACCGCGACGGTAATTGCGGCAGCCTGTTCACCCATTGCTTGTTTCGCCTTCAACCATGCATCTGGGGAAATGCCCAGCATCGTCCGCACAGTGTCAGCCGCCCTGATCAAGTCGTTCCATTCGGAAATCCCATCTTTGGCGTAATCGTTGATTTGTGGGCAAAGCGTTTTCAACCTTTTCAGGCTTACAGCCAATCGCCGTTGGTCGAGGGGAGGTGATGCCCGCTCCGCTGTTATATGTTCGTTGCCGTTTTTATCAAGTTGTAGGTCTGATTTTGAATTCTGTTGATGCCGCTCATTTTGACGTTCATTGCCGCTCATTTCCTCATCTGAAAGACTTGAAAGATAATCATTTTCCACCTTTGACAACAGCGCGCGCAGGTCTTCTGCCAGCGTTTGCATATCAGTGCAGAATTTCATTCTTAAGCGTGTTTTGCAAAAAGACTGATAGCAAAGCAAATAGCTTTCCCAGTCCCCTGCTCGCCCCTCTTCAAGCGCCAGCGTAATTATTTTGGAAATGTCGCGAGATAGAACGGTGACTTCCCCACGCAACGCACGGAACCGCTTGGCTTCAGCACGGGCGCTTTCGGCTGCGCTGTAGATTTCTTCTGCTTTCAGCACAAACGGCGCTAGATCGAAGCCAAATGCATCCTCAACTTCGCCGGTTTCGTCTCTGCGGCAATAGCGCTTGCCATTGGCGCTATCACGCCGAAAGATCATGCCTGCATCGACAAGGCACGCCAGGTGCCTGCGTATGGTCGCTGGCGCCATTCCTCTTGCTCGAAAAGCCAATTCCCGGTTGGATGGAAAGACGATAACCGGTTCACGGCCATCCAGCTCGCGCTCGGTGGTGAAGCTGACAAGCGCTTCAAGCAGGCAAATAGTCCGGTCACCCAGACCATAGACAGCACGCGCTTCTGTTAAGGCGCGAAGCAATTGCCATTTGTCAGCGCGACCAGAAGAATTTGCGCCTTCGGTTTGCCGTAGTTCAGCTTGACGTTCGCCAATGCGTGCTTGTCGCGCCAGGACGCGACCGGACATCCGTCCGCCGCCAAAGGGCGTTGTTGCAGCTCGTTCCATAATGTCGCGTCCCCTCTACAAGGAGACAAGCAGGCCCAAATAACAAACACTGAAACTCAATCAACCCGACAGCACAGGTTAACGATCACCGGAATAGGATGGCTTTAAGACCGCTTACTTTTCCGGCAATCCATCAATCGACTGCGCAACTCCTGACTTTAAACGCAAGCAGGGAGACTATTTCGCAGCAGGCTGACCTGAAACGGCATCCGACTGATAAAACGCAGGGATACCGTGGGCGCACGAATTCATTGCTTGGTATCTCAAGGATCCAAGACAAGTGAACTCACCACAATATCGACCACGAACGGGGTGTATAAGCAAAATTGACCCTTTCTTGCGCGATAAAGCGCCATGTAAGGCCAATCTTATCCCTTATAGAATCCACACGGCTCCTACCTGAAATCCTTGGAATTCAGCATATTACGCTACGGTCGATCTATTGCATAACTCCCTAAATCGGACCCGACTTAAGGAGTAAATTATACGGCAGATCTACAGCTTGCAGCACCTTATGTGCATTTGATAAAACGCACGGTACCGCAAGCATCGCCCGCATTGTGGTCGATACCATTCCATCATTTTGTCTAAGCACCATTATGGCCTGGCGCTGCTGCCAACGCCGCAAAATCAAGACGCAAAAAGATACATCATGACCCACGAATATGCGGTCATGTCTTGACTTTTATGGCCAGAAGTGATTCTCTTGAATTGCTACATAGAAGAGGGCTTCCGAAATGGTGACGTTTTGGGGCCTTTTTTCTTGTCTCGTATTGCTTCCTTCTCGTTGCACTTTACGGCGCTTGCGTTCGATAAAACACAACGCGCCATAACCCGTTGTAACCTCTGCGTAGTGTCCTCTTAAAATCCCTTGGGATTTAAGTGGCATGCAATAATCCTGCAAAATGCAGGTCTACAGCACCCAGCAAAAGCCGGATGCAAACCGATTTCAGTCGTGTTCGCCGTCTAAATAGGCAGCGTAAGCAGCCGCCAGACGCGCTTCGAACTGATCGACAAACCCCGGATTGGCTTCCGCCAGAAATTCAATCTTCAGCCGCCGCCCCTGCCGTCCGATACGGGCGAAGACACGGCCATCTGGACCCCTGATGTCCTCTGGTTCCGGACGCTCCACAGGCGTCTTGCCGGACAGAGTATCGAATAATTTTTGAAACCGTTCATCGGTGGCTGCGATCCGAAATCCGTCTGTAGACACCAAACCAGCCGCTTTCACCTGCCCCTGCTCGCTCGAGAGCAATTGGCCAAGTGCCATCCACCTCTCGCGTCCTGCCTTCGGAGCTGGGCCAACGGCGCGAGCAAAGCGCTCAGGGACACTCTCTGCCACCTGGATAAGCCGCGACAACTCGCTTTTTTGCACCGAAAGCGCCTCGCCGATGACTTTTCGATCAAACCCACGATCGGCCAATGCCTTGGCAAACAAGGCACGCTCGATGAAGGTGAGATTGCGTCGCTCGGCATTTTCCTTGCCTTGAGCCAGCACAAGCTCGTCGTCGCTCAAGGGCCGGATAAGCGCCTTGACGGCAATGCCGAGACGCTTGGCCGCACTTAAACGCCGGTGACCATAGGCAACCTGATAGCGGTCGGCATCAACAGGATGCCGACGCACGAGGATCGGAACCTGCTGGCCACTCTCGCGCATGCTGGCAACCAGCGCGACGAAATCGGGATCATCTCGTTCCTCATCACTCAAGCGATCTGAAACGAAGGACGCGTCGATCTTATCCGTAGCAAGGGAAATGACCCTTTCGCCCTCATCAATCGCCTGACGCAAAGCACGCGCTTCTTCCGCCTCTCTGGTGATAGAGGACAAGGTCAATCCCATTGCCTTTATCGCGCCGGAGGCTGCACGCGCCACAGGCGCTGCGGGGCTCTGTTCTTCAACAGTGTCTGCGCTACGCGGTTCGCCGGTCACCGTTGGTTGCGAAACAGAGGGTTCCGCAGTATCTGGACGTGCCCCCGATCCTGGATCGGAAAACAGCGCGCGCAACTCGCTTTTTCGGTTTTTTCCAATCATTCTTTGCGTCCCCACGCCGTGTGGATCAACTGTTCGATTTCGGCATTTACCGATTCCAGCGCTTCAATCGCCCGGTCGTACGTGCCACGGCTGAAATTTTCGCGGCCAACCTCGTAAAGCGTCTGTTTGGTCAATCCGGCATCGGAAATTGCCGTGGATTTAACCATCGGCGAGGTCAATACCCGTTCCCCGAACAGCGACCGCAGAAAACCGACAATTTGCGCCTGAGGACCATCATTCGGCTCAAACCGGGTGACGAGATAGCGTAGAAAGTCGAAATTCAGTGTGCCGCCTGCTTCGCGCACGACACCGAGAAGATCCGATGTCATGAACAGGAACTGGCTCATGGACGCCACATCCAGCATCTGCGGATGCACGGTGACAATCACCGATGTCGATGCGCAAAGCGCCGACAATGTCAAATATCCAAGCTGCGGCGGGCAGTCGATGACCACGACATCATAATCATCCGCCACGCTGTGCAAGGCATTCTGCACTCGGGCGAAAAACAGGCTCTTGGCATCGCCCGTCTTTCGTTCCGCCAAGGCACGCGGCGTCACATGCTCAAATTCCTGCAATTCCAGGTTTCCGGGCAGCAGGTCGAGATTGTGAAAATAGGTCTTGCGGATAATCTCCCGCAACGGCCTGACTTCATCGTCATAGCGGATGGCGCCATAAATCGTATCATTGCCGACCAGATCGAGTTCCGGCTGATAACCGAACAATGCAGACAGCGACGCCTGCGGATCGAGATCAACAGCCAGTACCCGGTGCCCAGTCATGGCCAGATATTGCGCAAGATGAACGGCCGAGGTGGTTTTACCGGAGCCGCCCTTGAAATTTGTCACGGAAATGATCTGCAAATGCTCGCCACGTTCGGCGTCACGCCATTTCACATAGGAACGGGCCTTGGAAACATTGCCTTTTATCATCGCCTGCTCGGCCAGATAATGGCGCAGCGCGTCAATATCAGAGAGCGAATAGTAGCGACGCCCCCCTGCCCCAACGACGGGCGCAGGCCCTTCACCGGCAAGCGACAATTGCCGCAAATAGCCATCCGAGACTCCGACGAGACGCGCCGCCTCACCGGACGTGAAAGTCCGCAGAGTTTTGCGCGACGCTGGGGCAAACAGACGCTCCCGCATGGCCTTCAGCTGGGCTGAAAGGGCGCGCGCGTCTTCGGCAATGGTCTCATCGGCGGGGCGCAAATTCGTCTCCTGTTGTTCAGTCGCCGTGCTGGACGCAACCGCCATGATCAT